>CANRCB010000023.1 GCA_947629015.1 uncultured Gemmiger sp. | reverse complement strand
TTTAGTGTGCGCATGGACGAGGATATGGAGCAGTTGGTAGAGAGCATCAAAGAGCGCGGCCAAATCACGCCCGCTATTCGTCCTGGCTCTCCGGCGCAGACGACGGTGCGCCGGTGGCTTATTTCGACGAGCGCCAACTGGATCAGCTGCGCGAAACCATGTGGGATATGAATGCCGTAGACTATACGACCTATACCGAAACGGTTGAGGTGCCTGCCGCCGATGACGATGCCCCCGCTGACGGATCTGCCGATGAGGGCGGCGAGGATGGCGAGGATGAGGATGCGGATGAGGACGAAGAAAGCACCGCCACGACCATTACGCAGACGGTGCTGAAAATCGAGTTGACCCATAAGACAGCAGAGGAAATGGCTGGTCAGTATGCTTTCAATGCTCGGCAAAGCGAGTATCTGTCACTCCTGTGCAATGCCGAGACGGATACCCTTTGGGGCGAACTCCTTGGCGGTTTTGTCGAGGGTGGTGGGGAGATCATGGTGCCAGACGGCGGCTTGCCTCTGGATTATGGCCTGCAATGGCCGCTGCCGATGGCGGGCAGTATAACCTCGCCGTTTGGCTATCGGACGGACCCGTTGACCGGCGAGGTATCCTACCACAGCGGCATCGATATTGCCGCCCCAAATGGCACACCCATCCTTGCGGCTGCGGCCAGCCCGGTGACGGTGGCCAACGCGCTGGACAGCTGGGGCGGCAGCTATGGATTCTATTTGAAAATAGATCACGGCAACGGGGTTGAAACATTATATGCCCACTGCTCGGCTATCTGCGTGACGGGAGGGGAGCAGGTACAGGCCGGACAGGTCATTGCCTATGTGGGCAGCACCGGGCGGTCAGCGGGAAATCACCTGCACTTTGAGGTCTATAAAGACGGCAGCAGACAGGGCGCTTTTATGCAGTAGCATTTTGTGGTATGCCTATATATATTTTTACCGGCCTATAAGCAAAAAGCTGATTGCATCGAACCTCCATATTGCCCTCAAACCAGCGGTTTCACGCGGCTTGTGACCTTCTTATAAATTTCCGGGGCGGATGTGTCCTTCCGGTCAAGGCTGTCCCCGCCGGCAGCGGCCGGAAAGAGTCTGAAAAAAGGTCTGAAACGCCTCATTTCTCCCCGCCGCCGTTCTGCGGCTTGGAGGCCGCGCGGTACGCCTTGGGCGTCACACGGTACCTGGCCTTGAACTGCCGGTTGAAGTTGGACAGGTTGCCAAAGCCCACGCTCTGGGCGATGGAAAGGATCGTGTCGTCCGTCTCACACAGCGCCTCGGCCGCGAAGGTCAGGCGGCGGCCGATCAGGTAGGCGACGAAGCTGGAGCCTGTCATCTGCTTGAACCAGCGCATGAAATGGCTGCAGCTGTACCCGCAGTCCCGCGCCGCCCAAGCCACCGTCAGCGGCTCGGCGTACCGCTCCTCGATGAGGGCGACGACCTTTTTCAGGCGCTCCGTGTCCGGCGTCTCCACCTCCGGCGGCTGGGGGTAATGGAGCATAAGAAGGTACAAAAGCCGCATCATCGCCGCCTTCACCCCCAGCTCGTACCCGCGGCGGCGGAAATTGCACAGCGCCTCCGCGTCCTGAAGGCAGGCGCATATGTCCGCGTACGCCTCGCTCTCCGCCGTCAGGCAGACCGGGCCCAGGAGCCGCCCCGCCGCCAGTGGGACAAGGTACTCCTGATCGCACACGTCCGCCGGCCCGCCGCCCAGAAGGTCGACGTCAAAGATGATATTTTCGTATTCCATACTGGCGCCCGGGATCTCAAAAAACGCGTGGAGGGTCCCAGGCGGCAGGATGAGGATATCCCCCGCGGCGGCCGTGCGGCTTTCGAGCCCGTACTGCACCGCGCCCCGGCCCTTTTTGATATAAACGATCTCCATGCTCCTGTGCCAGTGGAGCGGAACGGTGGGGAAATCCTTTGGGATGGTACAGGGATAAATGTTGAAGTGAAACAGCGCGGTGCCGTGTTGTTTTGTCTCCTCGACGCCCCCTTGCGCCGGGATGCGCCGCTCCTCTGCCATGGATGCTCCCTCCAATGCCTTGCGATGATAGTATAATATCATAATTTGGCGTGATTGTGTAGGAGAAAACGTCAAAAAGATAGTAATATATACATACGTAAGCCGTGTTGGACGCTTACGATGCAAAAAACAAAACGATTAAACAACAAAACGATTTGGAGGGATACCCATGAACACACCGGTAGAAGCACGTTTGACCCAGCTTTGCGGCAAGTCTCTGCGGGAAGCCTCAAACGAGGAAGTGTACCAGGCCCTTTTAAAGCTTACCCAGGAATGCAGCGAAAAAAGGGCCGCCCCGGTGGAGGGCAGGAAGCTCTATTACATCTCCGCTGAGTTTCTGATCGGCAAGCTGCTCTCCAACAACCTTATCAACCTTGGCCTGTATGACGAGGTCCGCGGCGTGCTCCGCGCGGCGGGCAAGGACCTTGCCGAGCTTGAGGAGCTGGAAAACGAGCCCAGCCTCGGCAACGGCGGCCTTGGCCGTCTCGCCGCCTGCTTTTTGGACAGTCTGGCGACGCTCGGCCTCCCCGGCGACGGCATCGGCCTGCGCTACCACTGCGGCCTGTTCCGTCAGGATCTGAAGGACGGCTTCCAGAAAGAGCAGCCGGACACATGGCTCACCGACACCGGCTGGGCCCGGCGCACCGACACCGTCTATCCTGTGGTGCTGGCGGGCAAGACCTACAACGCGCGGCTTTACCGGCTCGCGGTGACCGGCTACAACGGCCGCACCAACACGCTGAACCTTTTTGACCTTGACACCGTCGACGAGAGCATCATCGGCCAGGGCATCGACTTTGACAAGACCGACATTGAAAAGAACCTGACCCTGTTCCTCTACCCCGACGATTCCGACCACGCCGGAAAGCTCCTCCGCGTCTACCAGCAGTATCTGATGGTCTCGGCCGGGGCGCAGCTCATACTGGCGGAGTGCGCGGCGCGGGGCTGCCAATACGATGACCTTGCCCAATACGCGGCCATTCAGATCAACGATACCCACCCCAGCATGGTCATCCCCGAGCTGATCCGCCTGCTCGGCGAGCATGGCGTGGACTTTGACCGGGCCGTGGAGATCGTCACCGAGATATGCGCGTACACCAACCACACCATCCTCGCCGAGGCGCTGGAAAAATGGCCGTGGAGCGACCTTGCGCTCATCGTTCCCCAGCTCATGCCCATCATCGAAAGGCTGGACCGGCTGGCCCGCACACGCACGCAGGACAGCTCCACCTACATCATCGACGACGCGGGCCTTGTCCACATGGCCAATATGGACATCCACTTCACGCACTCCACCAACGGCGTCGCCGCGCTCCACACCCAGATCCTCAAGGACAGCGAGCTTGCCAACTTCTACCGGCTCTACCCGGAGAAGTTCAACAACAAGACGAACGGCATCACCTTCCGCCGCTGGCTCTTGGAGTGTGACCCGGCCCTGGCCGCCTGGATCGAATCGCTTATCGGCGGCGGGTTCAAGAAGGACGCCCGCGAGCTGGAAAAGCTCATGGACTACGTGGACAACGACGCAGTTTTGGCCCAATTTGCCGCCATCAAGCGGGACAACAAGCGCGCCCTGGCCGATTGGCTCGGCGAGAAGCAGGGGGTGCGGATAAACCCCGACGCCATGTTCTCGATCCAGTCCAAGCGCCTGCATGAATACAAGCGCCAGCAGCTCAACCTGCTGTTCCTGATCCATCAGTATCTTGAGATCAAGGCCGGCCATCTGCCCGCCGCCCCGCTGGTGAGCATTTTCGGCGCCAAGGCGGCCCCGGCCTACACCACCGCCAAGGACATCATCCACGCCCTGATCGCGCTGTCAAAGGTGGTCGCCGCGGACGCCCAGGCCTCCAAATGGATGCAGATCGTCTTTGTGGAGAACTACAACGTGACCGCCGCCGAGAAGGTCATTCCCGCCTGCGACCTGTCCGAGCAGATCAGCCTGGCCTCCAAGGAGGCGTCCGGCACCGGCAACATGAAGTTCATGCTCAACGGGGCCGTGACCCTGGGCACCATGGACGGCGCCAACGTGGAGATCGCCGAGCGCGTAGGCGAGGAAAACATTTACATTTTCGGCCAGAGCAGCGACCAGGTCATCGCCTCCTACGCCAGAGGCACATACCGCGCGAAGGATTGGTATGACAGTGACTTCAACATCCGCCGCGCCGTGGATTTCCTGACCGGCGAGGAGATGCGCGGCGCCGGCAGCGGGGAGAGCCTGAGCCGGCTCCGCGCCCAGCTGGTGGGCAAAGACTGGTTCCAGACCTTCCCCGACTTCAACGCCTATGTCGTCCGCAAGACCCAGGCCATGCAGGATTACGCCGCGGACCCCGCCCGCTGGGCCCGCATGGCGCTGATCAACGTCGCCAAGGCCGGCTTCTTCTCCTCCGACCGTACCATTGAGGAGTACAACCGGGACATCTGGCACCTGGGCTGATACGAACGCGCCATGCGGCCGCTTTCTTGCCTGATATAGTATTGCAGCTTGTCAAAAAAGGTTCATCTTGATTTCGGCGGGGTGAGGGCACCCCGCCCTACGGTCTCAAATTTCTCGTATTTTCGTTACCAACGTAGGGCGGCCTGCCCTCAGGCCGCCGCGGGGAGATGCTTGTTTACGGCTTTTTGACAGCCTGAGTATCGATCCATTGTATTTTTACAGCTGCCATTTTTTGATTGGTTCCTTCATAGGAGAGGGGGCGCGGCCACTGGCCGCGCCCCCTTCCGGCTTCAATAGGATTTGCAAGAGGGGGAAGCATTTTCAAAAACGCCCCGCAAATTGCCATCCACAGAATGGCCGGATAAACAAAAAAATGTCGCAGAGTTTGCCACTCTGCGCTTTACCCCGGTAAACCAAACCACCATGATTATACCGCGGCATTCTTCAAATTTCAATGCCTGACAAAACAAATTTTGGCAATATTTGCGCTGTTTTCCCCTTGCAGCCATGCGCCAAGCAGGTGAAAAACGCGGCATTTTCCCTGTCAAGGCAAACACTTCGCAGTCGATTGCGCAGTCAGGGGGTACCGGACATTGCGATTGAAATAAACGACCCGAAAGAGCAAAGGAGGTACACGACTATGCCAAGAAAAGGGGAAAACATTTTCAAACGGAAGGACGGGCGCTGGGAGGCTCGATACATAAAAGGGTATGAGCTGTCCGGCAAAATCAAATACGGGTTCTGTTACGGCAGGACCTACAAAGAGGCCAAAGAAAAGGTCACACGCTGCAAGGCGGCCCTGCTGGCGGGCATACCGCAGCCGGCAGCGAACAGCCGGCGCCGGTTTTCGTATTTTTGCTCGGAGTGGCTGCTGCTGGAAAAAGGAAAGGTGAAGGAATCTACCTATATAAAATATGACACGATGCTGAACAGGCATATTTTGCCCAAGCTGGGCGGCTGCTTCCCGCTCGGCATCAGCACGCAGCTTGTGGAGCGCTTCAGGCAGGAGCTGCTGGACGAGGGCCTTTCCGCCAAAACCGTGCGGGACAACCTGACGGTCCTGCGCGCGATTTTGAAATATACCGCGGCACAGTTCCCCGGCGTTTTCCCCGCGGTGGATATCGTCTACCCCAGGGAGCAAAAGAAGGAGGCCCGCGTGCTTGCCATCGACGAGCAGCAGCGCCTTGAGACGTACCTGCAAACGGACATGGACGAATGCAAGCTGGGGATCTACCTTGCCCTGTTCACCGGGCTGCGCATCGGCGAGCTGTGCGCCCTGCGGTGGGAGAGCATCTCGCTGCAAAGCAGAACGATCCGCGTGGCGGCGACCATGCAGCGGCTGCGCGATGAGGAATGTACCGCAGGCAGGAAAACAAAAGTGATGATCGGCAGCCCCAAGAGCGATACTTCGATACGGACGATCCCCCTTACCGAGAACGCGGCCCGGCTCTGTGGACGATACGATCCACACTGCCCGGCCGCTTTTCTTTTGACCGGCACGGAACAGTTTATGGAGCCCCGGCAGCTGCAAAGGCGGCTTGGAAAATATACCAGAGCGTGCGGCCTGGACGGCGTCCATTTCCACACGATACGGCACACCTTTGCCACCCGCTGCGTGGAGGCCGGGTTTGAGATCAAGAGCCTGAGCGAGATACTCGGCCATGCCAACACGACCATCACGCTGGATCGGTATGTCCATTCCTCCATGGAGCTCAAACGCGAAAACATGGAAAAGCTGGCCGCGCTGGGACTGTGAGATATCGCAGTCAAACTTTTCAGTCAGGGCGGGGCAGGGGGCCGGAGCCGGTTTGCTGAAACATTGCAGGTATGAGCAAAAAAGGAGAGTTGGGGGAGGAAAACCGACCCTGACACATAGTGGCAAACTCTGCGACAGGTTTGTCCGCACCGATACGAAAGCGGATCGCTGCGGAACCGGGATCATTTATATTGTATTCCATTTGCAGACATTTTAGGCAACTTACCTGTTTTTAATTGGGGGCCAAATACGGTGGAGCCGATGAAAAAGCAAAAAAGCCAAAAAGGATTTACAATAGCGGAGCTGCTGGTGGTCGTGGCCATTTTGGCCATCCTGCTCACGTTTGCGGTGCCTGCGGTCATACGCGCCTTTGTGCGCATGCACCTGACCAGCCTGGATAATTCCGCCTGCTCGATTTTTGCCGCTGCCCAGAACCGCATGACCGCCATGGTTGGCAACGGCGAGCTGGAAACGTTCGCCGACGGTGTAGCCGCCGAACTGCCCGGAGGAATAATGCCCTCGGACTTTGGCACCCCCTCCGGCTACAATGTCCCGGGAAACCTGCGCTGGCTGGATTCCGGGAACGCTGACCACATAGAGGCATTGAAAAAGCTGTTGCCCGGCGGCTCGATCGAATCGAAGCTGGCCGAACACCACTATGTTGTGGAATACAACTATAAGACCGGCGCCGTGTACGCGGTGTGGTACTCGGATGAGGACGAGGATTTTAAATACGACGATATTGTCGGCCAGGAGCGCGGCTTTGAGGAGCGCCTGGGGCGCAGCCCGCTCGTTGGCTACTACGGCGGCAGCGGCGTGGACTATGCCAAGGTCGGCCAGATGCCCATCCCGGAATTGACGCTGACCAACGCCGAGGAGCTGCGCCTGCGCATCAAGATGCCGGGCACGCCGGGCAGTTATAGCTATGGGACGGCTGGCAATATTGGGCTGGAGATCACCCTGACGGGCAAGACCAGCGGCGCCCAAAAGACCATTCTGGGCGACCGGGACGGGACTTCAGCCGCACCCGCCGCCGGACTCGACGAGGGCTATACCGCAGACCTTATGCTGGACACCTTGAAAGCGTATGCCCCTGCAAATTACATGGACAGTATGGGTTGGACATACGGCCAGGCATTCAAAAAATGGGCCGAGGCAAGCCCTGCCGGCACGGACAAACTGCTCCCCGGCGAGGACATCACCGTGACCGTGACGACCTACTATACCGGTAGTGACGGCAAACTCTATTTGCCGCAGAGCGCCAGCGTGAGCACCAACAGCCTGTTTGCCAATGTGACGGAAAACGCCGCCCCCGCGACCGGGTACACCGCCAGCATCGCCTACGGCCGGCATTTGCAGAATTTGCACGCAAATAACCGTACAGCTCGCCCGCCATTTGAATCCGGCGAGGCTATCGGCGTTACCAGGGCGGTGCAGACGCAGGAGATCGATTTTGCCGAAAAGGCCCCCGCCACACCCGGCAGCCCTGCCGACGACCCCATCTATTACTGGGCCAGCACTTACGAGGAGACTGCCGGCCCCGGATACCGCGCCTTTGTGCCCATCAAAAAACGCGTGGCGTATGACGGGCAAGGCCTGCCCATCCGCAGCCTGTACTCGGTATCGAGAGGCGGCCTGTTCGGCGCAGTCGACGACGGCACAGAGCCGGTCGAGTGGAACAGCATCGTCCTCATCGATACCAAGGTGGAATACGATACCGACGGCAATGCGGTCGGCGCGCTGGCTGCTTCCGTTGCGAATGTAAGCATCACGGGCTGCCAGGTCTATCTGGAAAAGAACGCCGTGCCGTATGACCCGGCCGATCCGGTAGATCCCCCCGAGCCGCAGCTGAAGGGCAACGGTACCGTTGGCGGCCTTGTGGGCCGGGTGCAAGGCACCGACAACTCCATCACCGGCAGCTTTGCCGCTACCGTGATCAGCGGCAAAGGTATTGTGGGCGGTCTTGTCGGCTCGATATCCGGGACAAGCAGCAGCAACCGTAACGTGTTCACCATTACCAAGTCCTACGCCGCCTGCCACCTGACGGTCACGAGTTACGCGGGTTCCTCATCGGGCTATGCGGGCGGCCTTGTCGGCAGCGCTAGCTCTGGCGCTGTCAGCTTGACCATTACCAACAGCTATGCCGCCGGCATCATTGCGGACGCCATAGATGCCGCCGGGTTGGCCAATACCGGCAACTGGAACACCACTGTCGAAGATTCCTATGCCGCCGTGCGCTATACCACTCCTCGATCCTATTCTGTCCACAGCACTACGTGGTCTCACCGCGGCGACTATGACAAGGGCTACTACGTGGCCCAGAGCGGCATCCGTTACGACGCCAGTTATTCCTACGGCGGCACAAAGGTGACGGCCAAGGAGCTTTCCGGGATGCTGGCCACCGGCGCCCCCGGCGCCCTCGCTGGCACCAACACGCTTGGCGGCGAGTGGTACCGCCTGCCCGCCGAGAAAGCGGCAGATCCCACCACCGGCACCGACGCCGTCGCCAACCCCACCTATGCCACCTTCCCCTACAACCAGACGGCGGAGACCGCGGAGCTTTCGACGCCCTACCCCTACCCGCAGCTGTTGATGCGCGATGCCGACGGCCAGCCCATCACCAATGCCGACGGCAAAACCCTGCCCATGCTCCACTACGGCGACTGGCTGGAGAGCGAGGAAGCCGGCGCTTTGCTGGTCTATTTTGAGCAGTATAACGATGTCGCCTCGACCGGCGCAACGGCCGGGTACGGCTTCTATGCGCTGGAGCTGGCGGAGAACGGCGCCGTTACATCCGTGCTCAACACGCTGCGCAGCGGCAATGACGACTACGCTCAGTTTGACGGCTACCTTTTGGTAAGCCCTGCCGACGGCCTGACGGGCGCCGATTATACGATCGACGGCGTCCCTTATGACGACCTGACATCGGCAACCGACACGGCCCTGACCACCGCGCTGACCACCGCGCTGACCGCGAAGGACGGGTTTGAGGAGTACAAAAACGTATATACCTTCCACACCGACGATACGCCCGTTAAAGATCTGTACTGCAAGCTGGAGCTGAACGGGCAGACCTTCTATTACAACCCGCATTTTGCCTGCGAGGCCTACACCGTGCCGGCCGGCGCCGACGCGCCCGCCAAGCCCGCGGCCTGGCTTGCCAAGCCGGGCGCCGGCGGCGAGGGCACAGATGACCCGGCCAAGACCGACGACGACTATGCCGGGTGCGTTGTTGTGCGCACCGCGCGGCATCTGGGCTTTATGGCCGCTTACACTCACGACGAGGACACCGACGGCACTCTCAAAACCGCCGCACGGAAGTGTGCCTACCACCAGCTGCTGAACATTGATTACAACACTTACAATGGCGACGCCCTCACCGCGGGCGACCACGGCGGCTATGGAAATATTGGCCAAAATCATGGTAGTAGTTTTAATAGCACCGCCCAGTACCCGGCATGCCTGAACAGCGGCGGCAGCTATGACGGCCATGGCCACAGCATCGAAAACCTGTTCCTCGGCAGCACCCGGGCCGATGCAGATAGGCCGGGCGTCGGGCTGTTCGGCGTATTGACCGACGCGACCGTGCAGAACGTTACCCTCATATCGAACATGCTCGGCTATGCGAACATGCAACCCACTGCCACCGGCGTGCTGGCCGGCAGCGCCCAAGGCAGCACCAAAATCACCAACTGCACCCTTATCAATACGGAGAA
The DNA here is from genome assembly GCA_947629015.1 of uncultured Gemmiger sp. Lineage (GTDB taxonomy): Bacteria > Bacillota > Clostridia > Oscillospirales > Ruminococcaceae > Gemmiger. The sequence continues at coordinate 17,356 of CANRCB010000023.1, read as the reverse complement.
CTGGGGCGGTGAAGGCTACACCGCCGCGCTGGTCGGCTACACCCAAAACAATACCCAAATCACAAACTGCACCATCATCGATGCGCTGGTCTACACCACGAACAGCCTAAGCACCGGCGCGCTGGTGGGCAACGCCGCCGGCAGCACGACCATCACGAACTGCGGCGCCTGCGTTACGCGCGCCGAACTTGGTAAGGATACCACCAGCAGAGATTACACGGACTGCCGTTGTATCTACGGCGGCGCCACGGTTGGCGGCCTCATCGGCACGGTCGGCAGCAGCACCACGGTCAACAACTGCTACGCGGCGGTCAAGGTCTCAGGTGAAAAAAACGTCGGCGGCTTTGCCGGGCAGATCAACGGCAGCGCCGGCATGTCGGATTGCTACGCCGGCGGCAATTACTACAACCACGTCAACAGCACAAATGTTTCAAAAACCTACATTAACGTCACCGCCACAGACGCCAATGGCCGCGCGGGCGGCTTTGTCGGCCTGCTGAAAAATTCTGAGCAAAAGGCCGACAGCAGCTACGAACTAAAGTCCTTCGCTCTCTCCGGCACGCTGTATTCCACCTGCTCGGTCTCCGGCAAGGAGACCGGCCTGTTCGCGGCCCGCGTTGAGGACGGCACGGTCGAGTATGGCCTGACGGGTGACTCCATCGCAACAACGCTGAAGGCCGCCACCGTCTACGGCATCGGCGTTGCCTTTGACAAGGACGGCAACCGCGCGGCGCCCACCAACGCCGACACCGAGAAGCAGTATTTTGCGCCCGCCACTGTGATCTTGAAGCAGACCCAGCCGGTCACGACGGCGCCCTATACCTGTGCGGGTGATTACCCCTACGCCACCGGCACGACCCAGACCACCCACCACGGCGACTGGCCGGACTTCGAGGGCGCCTTCTACTGGGAGCTGGAGAACAACGCATATCACTATTCCGTCCACGCCGCCCTGGGCGACGCCATCTTTGACATGGGGAACGACCTCTGCACCGACCACCATGCCGAGGACAAGATCCTGGACAATACAATAACCAACTGGGGCTATGGCCTGTTCAGCAACGCGGTGAACGCCGAAACCACATTGAACAACGCGGCCAGCGGTTCGGGCGGGGTCGACAGCTCCGACGCCGCCAAGGGTGCCCCGGCCACGGCCGCTTTCAAGGCGATATACCCTGTGTCGACCGTTGTCATGGTCAAGCCTGCCGAACCAACCGAGACAAGCAGTTTGTACAGCTCCTTTGAGCTCACCAAAAATTCCAGCCGGTACTTTGAGCTGAACCGCCGCTATGCCGATGCCATCGATGTGGTCTACACCCATAATAGCAGCACGCCCACCAACATGGGCGTTAGCAAGCCCTACTACATCCGCACCGTGCAGCAGCTGGACTGCATCCCGAACGGTGACAGCGCGCACTATGTGCAGACCCATGACCTGCACGGACAGGGATCCGGCGATCCCACCTGGTACCCCGGCAACCATAATGTCACGTATGCGTACAATGGCCCCGGCTCCGACGCGACCGCCAGCTACACAAACGGCTTCGGCGGGACCTATGACGGCCGGCTCTACCGCATTTTGGAGCTGAGCATCGATTGTAAGAATCCCACCACCACATACGCCGGGCTGTTTGGTGACGTTGATGGCGGCACGCTCGAGAACATCATCCTCTACTCCCCCAGCGGCACGGCAACGATCACCGCTGCCGACGACGAATACTCATCACACGGGGCGGCCGGGCTGGCGGTGGAGGCCAGCGGTACGATCCGCAACTGCATCGTGGCCGGGTACACCATCACCGTGCCCAAAGTTGGCTACGCCGGCGGCTTGGTCGCTGCCGCCGTCCCCAGCCCCAGTCCCAGCCCAAGTCCCAGCCCAAGTCCCAGCCCCAGCCCCAGCCCCGGCCCCAGCGGCGGCGAAGACCTGACCGTCCAAAACTGCGCCGCGGTCAATACGATCGAATTTACCGCCCCCGGTGGCCCGGTAGCCGGCGGCCTGATAGGCGAGATAAACGCCTTCGGCGACAGCAGCTTCACTTTTGCGAACTGCTACGCCGGCGGCGCCATCAAAATCAAGGATGACTCCGATCTTTACAGCATAGAGGTCGGCGGCATCCTCGGTTCAACACCAAGTTCCCCGAAAATCACCTACCGGAATAACTATTCCTACGTCGATTTTACGCAGGCGACCTCTTCAAATGCAAGCGATGATTCTTGCAAGTACTACGGCATCGGCCCGAAGCCTGTCGCCCCCGCCGGCTCGGCGAGCGGCTCGGCGAGCTATGAAAAGTGCTATTACTGGTCCCTCGGCCTGCCGGCGGACAAAACGGCGAAGGACCTGGACCCGGGCAACGTCACCGCGTGCACGCTGACCGAGCTGGCCGAACTGGGCGCCGATGATTTTACCTCTACCTTTACCGGCGGCGATGCCGCGCATACCTTTGTGCCCGTGAAAGACAATGCCACACAGGGCCTGACCGACAAGAACGACACCAGCCCCTATCCCTTCCCGGCCGTGGTGCGTGAGCTTGACGCTGATGGCAAGGCCACCGGCGCTTGCGTCCACTATGGCGAGTGGCCGGTGTATGAGGGCGCCTTCTACTGGGAGCTGGAGGACGGGGTATATCACTTCTCCGTCCACACCGTCACCCACACCGCCGCGGGTTACATCAAAAGCACGGACGGCAGCGGCCTTAGCGGCCTTTGCACCGACCACCACGCCGAGGCCGACACCCTGGAGCACAAGATCACCGCCTGGGGCTATGGCCTGTTCAGCAACGCGGCGGACGCCAATTTGAATCAGTTGACCGGTGACAGCAGCACCAACGCCAAAAATGCCGGCGAGAAATTCAAGGAGACATACCGTGACGCGGCGGTTGCCATGGTGGCGCCTGCCGTACCAGGCGTTTCTACGGGTCACTATCAATCTTTCCAAATCACCTCCGGCTCCGGCCCCTGGTTTGAGCTGAACTTCCGCTATGCCGATGCCATCGACGTGGTCGACACCCAAAATAGCACAATCACCGAGCCCACCAAAATGGGCAAGAATGATAGCACGCCTTACTACATCCGCACCATGCAGCAGCTGGACTGCATCCCGGATACTTCCAGCGCGGACTATGACAGAAGCGCGTACTATGTGCAGACCCATGACCTGTACGGGCAGGGCCCTGACGGTTCCGCCCAGTACTATGGCAGCAGAACGGAGGGCGACAACGGGCCCACGTATGCGTACAATGGCGCCAGCAGCTTCGGCGGGACGTATGACGGTCAGCTCTACCGCATTTTGGAGCTGAGCATCGATTGCACCGCTCCCGATACGGCGTCAAAAACCGCCGGGCTGTTTGAATCGACCGTCAGCGCCACGCTCAAAAACATCATCCTCTACTCCCCCAGCGGCAAGGCGAAATTTGTTGCCGCCGGCGCGGCCAACGCCGGCGGGCTGGTTGCACAGGATAGCACCCAAAGCACAAGCCCAACCCTGACCCGGATCAGCAACTGCGTCGTGGCCGGCTACACCATCACCGTGCCCGGCAGCTCCTCCGGCAGCAGCTACGGTGTCGGCGGCTTGGTTGGTAGCGCTCAAGGCAGCCTGAACGTCGAAAACTGCGCCGCGGTCAACAATATCGTAATCGGTGAACGCATGTGGGCCGGCGGCCTTGTGGGCAAAAGAAACACAGCAACCGACGCCACCCTCACCTTTACGAACTGCTACGCCGGCGGCAGCATCACGCTCACCGGCAGCAGCCGCCCTGCCGGCGGCATCGTCGGTTACAGAGGCAACCAAACCCAAATAACCTGCACAAACGTCTACTCCTACGTGAAGATGACCGGGGGGGACACGAGCACCAGGTTCTCCGGCATTGCCCCCAGTGCGGGGAACGACCCCAACGAACCGAAAACCGGCGATTCCTTCAAAAACTGCTACTACTGGTCCGGCGGCATACCGGCGGGCGTAACACCGGATAGCCCGGACACGACCAACATCAAACCGTGCGCGTTGACCGAGCTGGCCGCGCTGGGCACCGCTGATTTTACCAATGCCTATACCGGCGGCGACGCCCGGCACACCTTTATACCCGACACGGTCGACACCCACGCGGATACTGTGCGGCGCAAAACCGGCCTGACCGACAAGAACGCCACCAACCCCTATCCCTTCCCGGCCGTGGTGCGGGAGCTTAACGAGGACGGGACCTATAGCACCGATCACGTCCACTATGGCGACTGGCCGCAGGACATGGCCGCCGCGTTCTACTGGGAGAAGGAGCAGACCTACAGCTGGAGCGGGTCGAGCTGGGTGGCCGAGGGCGACCCCGAGTACCATTACCACCTGATGGGCGTCAGCGATCTGTCGGAGAATCCAAACAAGCGCCACGAGGTGAACACCCTGTGTACGGATCACCACGACGACGGCATGATCCACCAGATCGACGACTACGGCTACGGGTTCCTGACCTTGGGTGACAACGGAAGCAGCGTTACCCATGGTGATATTTCCGGGTTGCTTGACAAGAGGGACGATACTGATGTCGACGGCAAGGAGGTAAAGACCGCCATCGAGGCGGCGCTTGGCTGCGCAGCGAAAACCTTTGAAATTTATAGTGCGAATAAAGCGATGACAGCTTTTAGCGAGGTCGCGGTTACAACCAGTTTGCCCACAACCAGTTTGCCCGGCGGCGGTACCTCAAGGACGCTGTATTTTGACAACCTGTTCGCGGACCTGCGGGAGACGCAGTATAACACCCCCAGCGGCCAAACCTTCACCATCCGCGCGATGCGGCAGCTGGACAACATCATCGCCAATACGCCCAACACCTACAAGCAGGCCCATGACGTCGGCGCTGTGGGGTACGAGCTTAAGACTGCCACTCACAATTCTAATGATGTTGACAACGATGCAGACCTTCCCGCCAGCTATGAATACAGCGGCTATACGGCGCCCGATATTCAGGATCTCACCTACGACGGCCAATCCTACCGCATCCTTGAGCTGAGCCTCTACTCGGATGACGACGTGGCGCTGTTCAAGATCGCGCGCGGCACAAACAGGCTCGAAAACATGGTGCTGTATTCGCCCAGCGGAACGGCGCGGATCGAAGCGACCAGCAACGAGAAGGTCGTGGGCGGGCTTATCGCGTATCTGAATATAGTCGCCGGCTCCAGCACGACCATTAACAACTGCGCCGTGGCCGGGTACACCTTCTACACCCCGCGCAACACCGCGGGCGGGCTGGTGGGCTACGCCAACCATGATTTGACCATAACAAACTGCGAGGCCGTCAACACCTTCCATCGGCGGTGGAATGAAGTCGGACGCAGCGATAACCCCCTGGGCATGGGCGGCCTTGTGGGCCCCGTGGGCAACGGCATCGAACGTTCACCGAGCCTGACCATACAAAACAGCTACGCCGGGGGAAAGATCACCGGCAACAGCACGGCGGGTTCCGTGGGCGGCCTGTACGGCGGTGGCCGTGCGCCCAGCGGCGGAACCATCCAGAGCGCTTACAGTTATATGAATCTCTTCAACTGCTGGATGGACACCTCGACTCTGAACTCGTCAGACTTTTACACCATCAACACCCGGAAAGAGGTCAACACCATCGGGCACGGCGCGAGCGGCTCGGCAACAACAAATCTCTACTATTACGATATGAACGGCTACCTGCCCGACTTTTACCCAAAGGGTTCTGAACATCAGCATGAATGGGATTACCAGGGAGAGCGCAATGGACAGGGCACTCCCACATCCAACCTTGGGAATATAGGTATCGGCCAACAGCCCGCCAAATCCTACGTGCCCGGAAGCGACGGCCTTACGGATAGCGGCTCGCAAACCAGCCTCAGGGCCGTTGTTACAGACGCCGACGGCAACTACGTCCACTACGGCGCCTTGCCGGGCGGCCCCGGATCGATCAGCGCCGCGCCCGCGATGGATGGCCCGGGGGTCATCGCCCTTACCTGCACCTGCACCGAAAAATGCACCGCGGATACGGTCTGTGAAGCCTGCCCGGTTTGCGGCGCCGACTATACCCAGTGCCAGGCGCCTGACCCGGCCGGGGACGGCCTGACCGGGGGCGATGGCCCGACCGGTGACGAGCCGGGCGAGGGCGAACCGACGCCCGAGCCCACGGCTGCGCCGGAACCGACACCTGCGCCCGAAGCAACACCCACGCCAGAACCGGAACCGACACTGGAGCCCGAGGTCACGCCCGAACCCGAAACGACACCCGAGCCGACCGCCGAGCCGGCGGCTGCGCCGGAGCCCGAACCGACACCCGAGCCGGCGGCAACGCCCGAGCCGGAGACAACGCCCGCGCCCGAGGCTACGCCCGAGCCGGAGACAACGCCCGCGCCCGCCGGGGACGAAACGCCGGAAACCACGCCCGCGCCCACAGAGGGAGCGCCCGCTGACCCGGACGCCGCGTCCGGCGCCGCCGGGGAAGGAGGCAGCCCCGAATGAAGCACCTTACCCAAAAGCTGAAAAGCCAGCGCGGCGCCTCGATGCTGTTTGCGCTGCTGGTGTTCCTGCTGTGTATGCTGGCCGGCGTGGCGGCGCTGACCGCCGCCGCGGCCAACGTCGGCCGCTATACCCACCTGGAAAAGGAACAGCGGCAGTATTTCTCGACCTCCTCGGCGCTGGCGCTGCTGCAATCCGAGCTGGATGCGGCCGCGGCCTTGACGGTCACGGCGACCTATACCGAAACGCAGAATTGGCAATATGATGGGAGCGCGACAACGCCGACGTATGGCACACCGGTTTGCGAACTTACGCTGTCGCCGAAGGCAGAAGATCTCAACTACTACCAGCGCTTGCTTTTGCAAAACTGCGTGCCAACGGAATGGCGGGACGATTATACAGAAGGGATGTTCCCCACGGCCGATTTTCCACCGTTGGGTCTGGAGTACAAGTACACCATCAAGCCGGATTCGGACTTTCCCCCCGCCGGCATGGAAGATGCGGCCGATACGCTCTACCCGGTCGAGGTCACTCTGAACGGAGTGGATGGCAGCTATACGCTGCAAATGGAGCTGACCACCGGGGAGGATGACGCCTATCCTCTCCATGTGGTCTGGTCCGGCGAGGCTGAGACCGAGACAAAAAGCCAAACCACGATCACGGGGAACCCGGACACCGTGGGCTCCAGCGGCACGCGCACAACGGTCACCACCCTGACCTGTACGCTGCGCTGGCCAGCCGAAAACCGCGCCGTCACGTTCAATAACTGACCGGGAAAGGAGGCTGCCCACATGGCAAAGCAAAGAACACCCATCCCCCGCGCCCAAAGGGGCGAAACGCTGGCCGAGGTTTTGGTCGCGCTGCTCATCGTGGCGCTGTCCACAATGCTTTTGGTGACCATGGTAATGACCTCGGCCCGCATCAACATCGCGGCCCGCGAAAAGGACAAGGCCTTTTATGAGGCGGTCAGCAAGGTCGAGGCCATGGATGCGGATACGGGCGGGTTCACCATGCTCATCGAGCCGGAGGACGGCACGGCGCCAGACTCGATCCCCGTCACCGGGTATACGTCGGGCGGCCTTACCATTTATAAAAAGTAGCCGGAGGTGCGGGCTGTGACCAAAAAACTGAAAAGCCGCCGCGGTACGTCCATTGCCGAGATGCTGGTCGCCGTGATCGTGCTCGCCCTGCTGACGGCCGGCGGCATAACGGCAGTGTCGGCGGTGATGGCAAGCTATATCCACATGAAGGAGGCCGCCCACGCCGATATCCTGGCCTCGACCGTGTTCGAAGCGCTCTCCAACGAGATACGGCTCGGGCAGGATATATCACTGCCGACGTCTGACCCGGCTGCAACCACAAGCGAGAGCCTGACCCTTACCAGCGCCTATTTTGGCGAGGGTACAGAGCTAAAACTGGATAATGGCCGTTTGGTAGCCAAAAAGCCCGGGGAAACCGATTCGAAACAGGTCCTGTCTGACAGCGCATACAACGGCCTGCATCTGGATGGGTTGTCCTTTGAAGAGATCCCGGCGAGCGTCCCGCCCGCCGGGAGCGGGACACCAGCGCGGGCGGTATACAAAATCAGCTTTACCGTCTGCAACGGCAGCAACAGTGAGCTGTGGAAGGGCTCTGCATCCACTGCGCCCATGCTCGAACCACCCGTATGACCGCGCCGGCGCCGCGGCGTGGATCGCCGTCCGTAAGTCGAAAGCAAAGCAAAAACGCGCTTTTGTCTTATTTTCTAGCGGTTTCTCACAGAGCATATGCTCTACCCCGGCAGGGTATACCGCGCCGTGTGCAACTGCTCCCTTTATCGCCGGCTCGGGCTGTTCGACTCCCTCTTTTAAATAAAACCGCGCAAAGCACCCCCGCGCTGTTGGCGCGGGGGTGCTCAGACTGTCGAAAAAGCCCCTGCCCTTTCGCGGCGGGGTCAGGGGACCCCGCCCTACGTTCTCAAATCATACGTACTTTCGTTGTGGACGTAGGGCGGCATGCCCTCATGCCGCCGCAGGGAAGATTCTTTCTGCCGTTTTTTGACACACTGAGCACCCCCGCGCCAACAGCGCGGGGGTATTTTGTACGGAGCAGGTGGGAGTCTCCCGCGCCCTGCGCGGCTGTCCGCTGGACAGACCGCGCGCCGGCGGGACGTGCGGTTTCTTACAGAGCATATGCTCTGCCCCGGCAGGGTATATCCCACCGTGCGCAACCGCTCCCTTTATCGCCGGCTCGGGCTGTTCGACTCCCTATGAAAACCGTACAAAATACCCCCGCGCCAACAGCGCGGGGGTATTTTGTACGGAGCAGGTGGGAGTCGAACCCACGCGCCGTTTTACCGGCCTATCGCATTTCGAGTGCGACCTCTTACGACCACTTGAGTACTGCTCCAACTCTGTTTTTTGCCTTTCACCTCTTGCCCTTTGCCTTTGTCCCTTCCCTTCGGCCGGGCCGCGGCGCGGCAAGACCCATTATAGCAAACCGGCGCGGGGGCGTCAAGGCCGGCGCGCCGGTTTAAAAACAACAGGCGCGGGGGTTAAAAAACCGGCATACGGGGTTTTGCAAACGCCGTCAAAACAGCTTTTGCTTTTGCAGCGGGCCGGGGTCAAAGGGGGTGTCCTCATGATGGCGGCGGATGAACACCGTGCGCGTCTTTTCGGCGCCGCTTTTGCCGCCGGGCTTTTCCGCCGGCCAAAAGTTGCGGCTGATGTTGTAATACCCGCGCAGATGCTGCACCAGGTATTGCGCCACGGCGGGCAGGCAGTCGGTATCTTCGATATCCTCGTAGTTGTAATCGCCGTACAAAAAGGCGGTGCCCTCGCCGTCCACAAACAGGGTGATGCCCTGCGCGTCCAGCTGCACCTCGTCAATGACGGACTGGCGCAGCTCCGCGGTGCCGCCCTCGGCCGCGGCCAGCTTGGCCGCGCGGGCGCGCTGCTCCAGCGGGACGGACTGCGGGTCCAGCTGCTCCACCCCGCGCTGGCCCACCTCCATCAGGATATCCCGCATCATGCGGCTCTCCAGCAGGGGGCGGATCTTCTCCTGCTCACGCGGGTTCTTGTACAGCTTGTTCCACAATCCCATCCCGAACACCCTTCCTGACACCGTTACCGTTATCATACCACAAAAAAGCCGCGCTGAAAAGGCCGCGCCGGGCCTTTTCCCCCTCATTTTGCCCCAAAAATGCCCTGAGCCGCGCAGATTTTGCCCCAAAATGCCAAAAATCCGCCGGGCGGCGCCCTTTTGCTTGCGAAACGCCGGGCCGTGTAGTATAGTAGGGGGGCGAGAGTGCTTTATTGGTTTAAAGCGCGCGAAGGACGCGGCCGGCGCAGCGCCGTGCCGCATACGGGATTTCAGGAGGGGATTTCCAATGAAAAAACTGGTACCCGCCGCGCTGGCCCTGGCGCTGGCGCTGGGCCTTGCGGGCTGCGGCGGCGCGGGGGCGCAGTCCGACGCCGCCGGCACCCAGGCCGGCAGTGACTATGAGGCCATCGTCGAGAAGGGCGAGATGGTCATCGGCTACACCGTGTATGAGCCGATGAACTACACCGACGAGAACGGCAACTTCGTCGGCTTTGATACCGAGCTGGCCACCTCGGTGTGTGAGCTGCTCGGCGTGGAGCCGAAATTCGTCGAGATCAACTGGGACACCAAATTCATCGAGCTGGAGGCCGGCAGCATCGACGCCGTGTGGAACGGCATGACCCTGACCGATGAGATCCGGCAGAACCAGGCGTGCAGCGAACCCTACGCCATGAACGCGCAGGTCATTGTGATGAAGGCCGACAACACCTACACCGGCACCGCCAGCCTGGCGGGCGGCTCCATCGCGGTGGAGCTTGGCTCCGCGGGGGCCGACGTCGTGGCCCAGGACGAAAACCTTGCCCAAGCGGACGTCGTGGGCAAGAGCGTGCAGACCGAATGCCTGATGGAGGTCGAGGCCGGCACGGCCAACGCCGCCGTGCTGGACCTGACGCTGGCCCGCGCCATGACCGGTGAGGGCACCGACTATGCCGACCTTGTCATCGTGGATGAACTCAACAGCGAGGAATACGGCGTGGCCTTCCGCAAGGGCAGCGATCTGGCCGAACAGGTCAACAACGCCTTCAAGGGCCTGGTGGCCACCGGCCGCATGAACGAACTGAGCGAGCGGTACGGCGTGGCGCTGGCCGACGGCATGCTGGGCTGAAGGACGCAAAAAACCATGCGCGGTGCGCCCCGCCGGGGAAAACGGCGGGGCGCACGCTGGATTTTGTTGACGGTTTGCAGGTGATGGGTATGCAGGAGACACTGGCCATCGTCGGCCGCCTGTGCGGGGGCTTTTGGCTCAACTGCCAGCTGTTCGGGCTGACGCTGCTGTTCGCGGTGCCGCTGGGGCTGGTGGTGGCCCTTGGCTCCATGGCCCGCTTCGCGCCGCTGCGCGGGGCGGTCAAGACCTTTGTGTGGGTCATCCGCGGCACGCCGCTGATGCTGCAGGTCATCGTTTTGTACCTCGGCCCCGGGCTGATGGGGCTGCACAACCCGTGGCCCTCCGGCTCGGCCGGGCGGCTGGCGGCGGCGGTGGCGGCGTTCGTCATCAACTACGCCTGCTATTTTTCCGAGATCTACCGCGGCGGCATCGAGGCGGTGCCCCGCGGCCAGACCGAGGCCGGGCAGGTGCTGGGCATGACCCGCACACAGATCTTTTTCAAGGTGACGCTGCTGCAGGTCATCAAGCGCATTTTGCCGCCGATGGGCAACGAGGTCATCACGCTGGTCAAGGACACCTCGCTCGCCAACACCATCGCCAACGTCGAGATCATCATGACCGCGCGGGAATACGGTTCCCGCGGGCTGATCTGGCCGCTGTTCTCCACCGCGCTGTTCTTCCTTGCCTTTGTCGGCGCGCTCACGCTGCTGCTGGGCTGGCTGGAGAAAAGGCTGGACTATTTCCGCTGCTGAGGGGGTGCTGCTCGTGGCTTTGTTGGAGGTAAAAGGCATCAGCAAAAATTTCGGCAGCACGGCCGTGCTCAAGGATATCTCGCTGGAGCTGGAAAAGGGCGGCGCGCTGGCCATCATCGGGTCGTCCGGGTCGGGCAAGACGACGCTGCTGCGCTGCCTGAATTTTTTGGAGACGGCCGACACCGGCGAGATCCGGGTGAACGGCGAAACGCTGTGGAGCGCCGCCGGGGCGGGCGGGCGCCGGGAGAGCGTGATCCGCAAAAAGCGGCTGCATTTCGGCCTTGTGTTCCAGAATTTCAACCTGTTCCCGCAGTACACGGCGCTGCAAAACGTCATGCTGGCGGGGGAGCTGCTTGCCCGCGAACAGCCGGACTACCGCGCCCGCCGCAAGGACATCCACGCCGCGCTGGAGCAGCAGGCGCGGGAGCTGCTGGGCCAGATGGGCCTGCTGGAGCGCGCGGGGCACTATCCGCACCAGCTTTCGGGCGGGCAGCAGCAGCGGGTGGCCATCGCCCGCGCGCTGGCGCTGCGGCCGGACATCCTGTGCTTTGACGAGCCGACCAGCGCCCTGGATCCCGAGCTGACCGGCGAGGTGCTGCGCGTGCTGCGCCAGCTGGCCGCGAACCGCACGACGATGATCATCGTCACGCACGAGATGGCCTTTGCGCGGGAGGCCGCGGACGAGGTGCTGTTCATGGACGGCGGCGTCGTGGTGGAGCGCGGCCCGGCGCGCGAGGTCATCGACCACCCGCGGGAGGAGCGCACCCGCCGTTTCCTTTCCCATTACGAGGCGTGAGAGCCTCATAAGACGCAAAATGCCGCCCCGCCCGGGTTTTCCCGGGGCAGGGCGGTTTTTTTGCCCGCGGCTTTTTGCCCGCGGCGCCATGCGCCGCGCAAAGCAAATTTTTATTGACCAATAAAAATTTGCTTTGGCAAAAACGGCCGGAGTGGAGCGCCGCATCGCGGTGCGTAACGAGAGCCGTTCCGAAATGGGCGGCGCGCGCACGCGCGCCATAAGGGGATATCGGGCAACCGTTTGCGCCGCGGCGGGGTCAAGACCCCGCCCTACAAATGGACGGTGCGTTTCTCGCCATTTGCGGGCCGATTGTAATCGGCCCCTACGGGGTGAGAGATACGGTTTCTCACGTCCCCGTAGGGCGGCATGCCCTCATGCCGCCGCGGCGGGGTCAAGACCCCGCCCTACGATCCGCGGGAACGCATCGCCTGTCCCGCAAACGGCATCCCGTTCCCCTCATCAGTCGCCTTTGGCGACAGCTTCCCCCAGAGGGGGAAGCCTTATGGGGTATCTCGCTCCGAAAGCCTTCCCCCTGGGGGAAAGGTGGCCCCGCAGCGGCGCCCTGCGGAACGCCCGCCCTACAAATGGATGATACGATTTCCATATCCATGTAGGGGGCGGCGTCCTCGACGCCCCGCAAACGGCATCCTCCGCCACGGCGGGCCGATTATAATCGGCCCCTACGGGGTGAGAGAGACGATTTCTCACGTCCCCGTAGGGCGGCATGCCCTCATGCCGCCGCGGCGGGGTCAAGACCCCGCCCTACGATCCGCGGAAAACGTCCCATCCTCTCCGCAAACGTCTCCGCATGATGCGGGCCGTCAGCGCGCCAGCGGGGCGGTCTTTTGGCGCAGCCAGGCGCATTCCGCCACTGTCAGGCGGGGGGAGAGCGCCTCGTACACCGTCTGGTGGTAGGCGTTGAGCCAGTCCAGCTGCGCGCGGCTGAGCTCATCGGCCAGCACCGGCTCCAAACTGATGGGCACCAGCGTCAGCGGGCGGAAGCCCAGCCAGGTGCCGTACTGGTTGTCCTCCAGATGCACGCATTCCAGCTCGTTTTCGATGCGGATGCCCACGCGGTCGGTCTCATAGACGCCGGGTTCGTCGGTCACCGTCATGCCGGGCTTGAACACCACGCCGTTTTGGGGGCGCAGGCTCTGCGGGCCCTCGTGCACGCTGGCGATGTACCCCACGCCGTGGCCGGTGCCGCAGCGGTAGTTGATGCGGTGGCTCCACAGCGGGGCGCGGGCAAAGCTGTCCAGCGCAAAGCCGGTGCAGTAATCCAGAAACACCGCCCGCGCCATGTCGATGTGGCACTGCAATACCCAGGTATAGAACCGGCGCTCCTCGTCGGTCAGGGGGCCGACGGGGTAGGTGCGGGTGATGTCGGTGGTGCCGCAGTCATACTGGCCGCCGCAGTCCACCAGCAAAAACCCGCGCCGCCCGATGGGGCTGTCCGCCCCGGGCACGGCATGGTAGTGCATCATGGCGGCGTTGGGGCCGTAGGCCGCGATGGCGGCAAAGCTGTCGTCAAAGCAGCCTGGCTGCTCGCGGCGGCGCTTTTGCAGCATGGCTTCGATGTCCGCCTCCCGCAGCGGCGCGCCGGCGGCCAGCGCCGCCTCGAGGTCCATCTGGAAACGCACCATCGCCACGCCGTCCCGGATATGGCATTCCCGGATATTTTTGAGCTCGACCGCGTTCTTCACGCCCTTGCGCGCCGTGATGGGGTCCGCCCCCTCCTTGACGATAAAGTGCGGGTTTTCCTGTAAGGCGGTGAACAGGTCATAGTTGAGCACCTCGGGGCTGGCCAGCACCGTCTCGTCGGCGGCATAGCCGCGCACAAAGTCCATCAATTCCCCGTAGCCGCGCAGCGCGATGCCCTGCGCGGCCAGCGTTTCGGCGTCGGCGTCCTTCAGGCGGCCGGGGGCCAAAAACAGCGTGCAGGCATCCAGCGTGACAAAGGCGTAGGCCACGGCCAGCGGGGTGCAGGGCAGGTCGGCCGCGCGCAGGTTGCACAGCCAGGCCACGCAGTCCAGCTCCGGCACGGCCAGCGCCGTGGCCCCGGCGGCCTTGAGGTCGGCGCGGATCTGCGCGAGCTTTTCCGCCGCCGTGTACCCGGTCTGCTCCGGGGCCAGCAGGCGGCAGGGGGTATCGGGCAGGGGCGGGCGCTCGCCGGCCCACAGCGGGCTTACGACATCGGCGCTGCGCAGGGCCGCGCCGCTTTTGGCAAGCGCCTGCCCCCACGCGCGGGCGCGGGCGGCGGGCACGCAGCTGCCGTCCACCAGCAGCACCTCGCCGGCGGCAAAATGCGCGGTGAGATACTCGGTCAGTTTGGGCACGCCCGGCGCGCCGTCGTGCATACACCGGATGCCGGTGCCGGCCAGCTCCCTGTCGGCCTGCACATAGTAGCGGCCGTCGCACCACAGGGCGCTTTCCTCCTGCGTGACCACAAGGAAGGCGTTCTCCCCGTGGAAGCCGGAAGCCCACGCCAAACTCTCATGGTGGGCGGGCAGATACTCGCTTGCGTGCGGGTCGCTGCACAAAAGCAGCACGCCGTCGCCGCCGTTGGCCTTGGCGGCGGCGCGCAGCGCGGCGATCTTTTCCTGGACTGTCATCTCCATGGCCCCCTTTTTGTTTTGGGTCGTTTCGGGTTTGTTGTTTAAAAAAGGCAGGATAACCGTTCTGCGGTTATTATACCGCGCAAAAGCGGCGGGGGCAAGCCCCGCCGCGCAGGCCTGCCGGGGAAGGGCCATATTGACCCCGCCGGCCCTGGCCGATGCCAAAACATCGGGGCCTTCTTCCGCTTGCTTTTTCCGGGCCGCCGCGGTATACTAAGGCCGCGGCGGCCCGCTTTTGCCTCGCCGCCGACATTGCGCTGTACTCCACGTCAAAGGGGGAGACGGCAGCAGGAGGAAACCGAATATGAAAAACACCCGCTTTTTGGCCCAGCTTGCACTGCTCACGGCATTGCAACTCATGATGTCCTTTACCCCGCTCGGCTTTGTGCCGCTGGGGCCCACCAACGCCAGCCTGCTCACCATCCCGGTGGCCATCGGCGGTATGCTGCTCGGCCCCGGAGCCGGCGCGTGGCTGGGGCTGGTGTTCGGCCTGTGCAGCTTTTTGGACGCCGTGCAGGGCAAAAGCGTGATGGGCGCGGCGCTGTTCGCCGCCAGCCCCGTCGGGTATTTTGTGGTCGCCGCAGGCGCGCGCGTCGCCATGGGCGTGTGCGCGGCGCTCGTTTTCCGCGCGGTGCTCAAGGTCCTGCCCGGCCATGAAAAGACCGCCGCCGTGGCCGGCGGCTTCGCGGCGCCGTTTTTGAACACGGTGTTCTATATGGGCCTTTTGATGGCGCTTTTCTACCGCAGCGAATACATCCGGGGCGTGGCCGCCGCCAAGGGCGCCGCCAACGTGTTTGCCCTCATCGTGGCGATGGTGGGCGTGCACGCGGTGGTGGAATGGACCGTCGGCTGCGTGGTGTCGGCCGCCGTGGCGGTGCCGCTGCGCAAGGCGCTGGGGCGCACCGCCTGAAGCACGGCCGGCCCCTGTTCCTGTATGCGTTTCTGTGGCGGGGCCGGAAAAAATATTTTTCCGGCCCCGCCCTTAGTCCTTGACATTTTGGCTTTTAAATGGTAATATAACTCTTGCATTTGCGTTGGTAGCTCAGCTGGATAGAGTGTCTGACTACGAATCAGAAGGCCGGGGGTTCGAGTCCCTTCCAGCGCATGGCAAAAAGCGCGGCACATCGTCAAAACATATGACGGGTGCCGCGTTTTTTTGTGCCAAATTATCAGGCTGACTACTTTTTGACTACTTTTCAAAAAAGCTCGTCGAAAAACCCGCTGCCGGGCGTGTCCAGCGTGGACACATCCGGCAGCGGACCGCGCGGTTTACTTGCCGTTGCCTTCGTCCTCCTCCGGCAGCTCCGGCGCGGTTTTGTCGACCATGTCGCGGCCCACCTTGAGCACCCGCACCAGCCACGCCGGCACCGGGGCGCCCAGCAGGGCGGCGTTCTCGGCGATGGAGCCCAGCTCCGTCAAAATGTACCACGCCAGCACCAGCGGCAGCAGCAGCGCCGTGTAGTGGAAATCAAACCCGGGGATATTCTGTACCAGCAACCCGAGCACCGCGTCCGTTACGCCGGCCACGAACACCACAAAGATCATCCCGGCCTTGTGCCAGATGCCGGCCCGGGCCTCCTCGCTCGACCATTCGCCCGCCTTGGCGGCCGCCGCGCTGCCGCTCACGTAGTCGATGGCCATGCACACCACCCATGCCACAACCATCCAGCCCAGCCAGCCAAAGGCCGCCGTAAAGGCCGCGCAGGCGGCGGCAACGGCCGCCTTGATCGTCAAAAAAATGTTCTCGTTTTCCATGGTATCTCCTCCTGTGTTTTTGTGTTTTGATGTCGTACAAACTTACACCGGCACGTTGCGCACCGGCAGCTCCAGCCGCTCGCACACCTCGCGCAGGCCGGGGCGGTCGCCCTTGCTGGCCGTGACGATGAAATCATTGCCGGCGGCGTCCCAGTCAACAGTACTGCCCGCCGTGGGCGTCTCCGGCGCCGGCTGCGGATCCTCCGGCGGCGGCGCCAGCTTCGCCCAGCCGTTGAGCCCCGCGCCCCGGATGATGGCCGGGAAATCGAGGTAGCACACGTCACAGTCCAGGCTCTGCCCAAAGCCCGGCACGCCCAGCGCGTTGCGGCTGCTGTACTGCCACATATGGTTGTTGATCAGCGCCGTGTCGCTGCCGGTGTAGGCCGCCTCCCACTTGGAATAGGCCGCCAGCCCGCCGAGGTCGGTGTAGCTGGTGAAAAAGTCCCGGCTGCAATAGATGCCGGCAAAGTACCCGGCGCCCTCCAGCACCTCCATCCCCGCCTTGAGGATGGCGGTGTTGTCGGCCTTGACGCGCGCTTTGCTGCGCCCGCTGCCGTCGGCGCCGGTGTTGAAGGGCTCATACTCCATGTCCATGTACACGGGGTACAGGGGCTTGTACCCTTTCAGCGCCGCAAGGACGGCCTGCGCGCTCTTTTGGGCGGCGGCGGGGCTTTTGTCGTAACTGTAGAAGTACGCGCCCCACGGGATGCCGCACGCCTCGCAGCCGGCGGCATTGGCGGCGAACTGCTTGTCCAGCGTAAGCCCGCCGGCCGCCTTTGTGGTGCCCAGGCG
>CANRCB010000022.1 GCA_947629015.1 uncultured Gemmiger sp. | reverse complement strand
GTGGTGCCCGGCTTTACCGGCAGCGACGAGTTTGCCGTCCTCTGCCGGCGGTACGGCATCCTTGCGCAGTAAACCTTTGCCCCAAACATACAGCGGCCCCCGGCCGGCGCACAGCGCCATAAAAGGTTGGAAAAGGTAACGGCCACCCCGTAGGGGCCGATTACAATCGGCCCGTTGTAATGCGGGATACTGTTTGCGGGACGGGCGATGCGTTCCCGCAGGTTGTAGGGCGGGGTCTTGACCCCGCTGCGGGGCCCGTTGGCTGCCGCCCACTGCCGGGATTCTTACTTTTCCCGTTCTCTTTCGTCCCGAAAGAGAACCAGAAAGGGGCAGCCGATTTCGACGCGGCTGCGCGCACGACCAAAGGGGGTTCCCCCTTTGGAATCCCCCGAGGCAAGATATCGCCAGGGTGCTTGGGCGGACACCATCCCCCGTCCGCCGGACGGACGCCACCTTGCGGCGCCGTCCACGCTCACGCCGCGCTGCGCGCCGCTGCGGCCAGGGCGAGGCAAACGGTTTTGCCGACACCCGCGGAACAAATGATACGTTTTCCCGTATCTCCGTAGGGCCTTGTCCTCACCCCGCCGCAGGACGGATGAGGTTCCCGGCCAAATCGTAGGGGGCGGCGTCCTCGACGCCCCGTGAACGTTGCAACGACGGAAAGGGGCCGATTATAATCGGCCCGCAAACCGCGAGAAACGTACCGCCCTACGACCCGGCCGGCGCACAGCTGCCAAAAACGCAGGGCGGCAGCCCCACCGGGGCGCACGGGGCGGCCCGTTACAGCGGGGGAGCAGACCGCGTCTGCCGCCCCCTGCGCGGGATGTGTACCACACCGTGATACAACAAAAGGAATAACGATGACGAAAAAAGCGTATGGAGTTCTTGGGGCGCTGCTTTTGTGCGCGGCCGTTTTCGCGGCGGCGCCCGCGGCGGCCCAAACGCCGCAGGCGGCGCTGACCGCCCGCCGGCAGGCGGACGGCGGCATCCTTTGGCAGGGGGCCCCGCCGGCTTTTGCGCCGGAATACGCGGCCCCACCCGCGCCGGGCGACCGGCTCGCCACCCCGACCAATGTGCGCTGGCATACGGACCAGGACGGTGCCGTGCTGCCCGGCGCGGTGGCGTGGGACACCGTGCTGGAAGCCGACCGCTATGCCTATACGCTTTCCCGCGACGGGGCCGTGCTCCAGCAGGGGGCTTTCCATGCCTCGCTGGGGCTGATCCCGTCCTACCCGGCCTATGCCTTTATCAACGAGAGCGGGGTCTACACCTTCACCGTGCGCGCGCAGAGTGCCGCCGGCGTCTATGCCGAAAGCGATACCGCCGCGGCGGAGTTCGCGTATGCCCGCCCCGCGCAGGCGCTGGGCCAGGCCGCGGCCCTGCATTGGGAGGGCAGCAAAGCCGTCTTTACCTCGCCGGGCGCGAACGGGTACAAGGTCAACCTCTACCGGCAGGAAAACGGCGCCATGGTATTGGCAAACGCCTATTGGACGGCCCGCCCGGGCTTGAATGTGGTGGGGACCTACGCGCAGGAGGCGGCGGATTCCTTCTCCTGGCTGCCGGACGGCCGCTACTGTTTTACCGTCCAGCTGTTGAGCGCCGATATCCTCACCACCGCCAACGGCGCCGAGAGCGCCCCCAGCGACGCTGTCACGGTGCGCGGCCACAAAGTGTATGGCCGCGAAGGCGCGGAACGTTTCGTCACCCGCCTGTATGAAGTCTGCCTGGGCCGCCAGCCGGATGCGGCGGGCTTTGAGGGCTGGGTCACGGCTTTGGCCACCGGCAGCAACACCGGCAGCGAGGCGGCCTGCGGCTTCATCTTCAGCGATGAGTTCAAGGCGAAAAACTACTGCAACAGCTGCTATATTGACCATCTGTACCGCGCCTTCATGGGCCGCGAGCCGGAAGACGAGGGCCATGCCGCGTGGATGCGCGTACTTGAGGAAGAAGGCCAGAGCCGGGAGCACGTGTTCAACGGTTTTGTCGGCAGCAATGAGTTCAAGGCCATCTGCGCGCAGTACGGCATCGACCCCGGCACCGGCACCGCCGAGCCGGAAGGCGTCGGCACGGTGCGGCGTGGCACCTGCGCCGGGTGCGGCGCCACCGACGGCGTGGAGGACTTTGTGGTGCGGCTGTACCGTGTGTGCCTCGACCGCGACCCGGACGAAAACGCGCAGGCATGGATGGAGAATCTGCGCACGCGGCAGGAGACGGGCCGGCAGGTGGCGGAAGGGTTTATTTTCAGCGATGAGTTCAAAGCCCGCGGCTTTGACAACGAGACGTTTGTACAGTATCTGTACCGCGCCTTCTTTGACCGTGTGCCGAAAGACGGCGAGGAGGGCGGCTGGGTGGCGCAGCTCAACGGCGGCGGGAGCCGGGAGACCGTAATGCCCGGCTTTACCGGCAGCGACGAATTTGCCGTCCTCTGCCGGCGGTACGGCATCCGCGCGCAGTAAAAAAGGCGGCGCGCCCCCCGCCGGCGCCCTCTATGGATGCGGGATGTGCCGGCCGTTTTTGTGCAAAGGCGCTGCGCGGAAAACCGTTGCCATTTTCCTCTTGATGCCGTATAATAAAAACGATCCGGCGCGGCAAAGGGGGCGGGGATTGTGTTGCAAGGTGCGCTGCGTGCCGCGGGCGCGCTTTTGGCGGTGCTTTTGGCGGCCTATTCGCTCTATCTTGCCTTCACGAGCAATTTCAACCTCGGCAACCTGCTCGTTTGGGTGCTCAGCGCCGCCCTGTGTGCCTATGTCGTGTTCTGCGCCCCCGTCAACCGCTGGCTCACCGGCACGGCGGCGGGGCATATCACGCTGTGGGTGCTGGGCCTTGGCGGGGCCGTCTATGCCGCGCTGCTGGCGTTCGTCGCCTTCAGCGGCCATGCCAACACCGCTGCCGGCACGGAAAAGGCGCTCATCGTGCTGGGCGCGGGCCTGCGGGGGGATAAACCCAGCCTTGTGCTGCGCTGCCGGCTGGACGCCGCGTATGACTACGCCGTGCAAAACCCCGGCGCCGTCATCGTTACCACCGGCGGGCAGGGACGCGATGAATGGGTGCCGGAAGGCCAGGCCATGAGGGACTATCTCATCGCCAAAGGGCTGGCGCCGGAACGCGTCTTGGCCGAGTGCCGCTCCACCTCCACCGAGGAGAACTTTGCCTTCGCGCGCCGGCTGATGCAGGAGAATGGGATGGATACCGATATCCCCATCGCCTACGCCACCAACGCCTTCCACTGTTACCGCGCCGGGCGCTACGCGCGCATGGCGGGCTTTGCCGAGGCCCGTGCCCTGCCCGCGCGCACCCCGCCGCAGAGCGTTTTGCCCTGCTACCTGCGCGAGGCGCTGGCCGTCGCCTACTACTGGGTGTTCCGCCGCGTGGACGGCGGCCCTTTGCAGGGCATGGTGGGCTTGATGAGCCTGCAAAAACACTTTTTTTACAAAGGCTGAAGGGCGGCCGACCGGCCGCCGGGAGGATATTTTTTGTGAGGAGTTGGAACCCCATGCAGATGCGCTATTACAAGGAATACAGCCGCTACCTTGACCGTGAGATGGAGTTCAAGGTCTACGGCCACGCCGGCCGGCCGATGCTCATCTTCCCCTGCCAGAGCGGCCGCTTTTTTGACTGGGAGGACCGCGGCATGTGCAACCTTGCCGCGCCGTGGATCGATACCGGGCGGCTGCAGATCTTCTGCGTCGACAGCATCGACCGCGAAAGCTGGGACAATGACGGCCCCGGCCGCCCCCGCATCGAGATGCAGGAACGCTGGTACAACTATGTGTGCGAGGAGCTCGTGCCCCGCATCCTGCAGATCAACCGCGAACAGGGCCCGGATCATACCGGCCGCATCCTCACCGGCGGCGCCAGCATGGGCGCCGGGCACGCCGTCAACTTCTATCTGCGCCGGCCGGATATCTTCAACGGCACCATCGCGCTTTCCGGCTGCTACGGCGCCAATATGTTCTTTGGCGATTACATGGATGACCTCGTCTACCGCAACAGCCCCGTCGATTATATGCGCAACTTCCCCGATGACCACCCCTACAAGGCCCTCTACGCCGCGGCCGACCGGTTCATCATCTGTGTCGGCCAGGGCGCGTGGGAGGACGACCTGCTCTCCTCCACGCGGGAATTGCAGGGCATCCTCAACGGCAAGGGCATCTACCCGGAAGTCGAGTATTGGGGCTATGACGTCAACCATGACTGGCCCTGGTGGGAAAAACAGTGGACCTATTACCTTGACCGCATCCTTGGCCACGGCTGAGCGCGGCCGGCGGTTTGCCTGGGGGCTGTTGCAAAAATGCAGCAGCCTTTTTTGTTTTGCGCAGAACAAAGCGCGGCTTGGAGGCTGCCTGGAGCCTGGCATGGCATACTTCCTTGCCGCGCCCTGTGTGCGGCGGGGGCTTTTGCGATACGGGCAAGAAAAACGGGAAAAACGTTGTAAGATTTGCGCGCCTGGCACGTTATAAGGATAGAGGGGGCACACGCGCCCCGCAAAGCGGCAGGGAAGGGGGCCGAACCATGACGGAACTGGAGCAGCTGTACCGCGCCTATTTCAGCGATGTCTACAGCTACCTCAAGCGCCTGTCCGGCGACGGGCACCTGGCCGAGGAATTGACCAGCGAGACCTTTTTCCGCGCCATGCAAAGCCTGCCCGCCTACCGCGAACAGGGCTCGGCCCGGGGCTGGCTGTTCCGCATCGCCAAAAACCTCTACCTTGACCATCTGCGCAAGGCCCGCCGCCTGCAGCCGCTCGAAACGCTGCCGGAAAACGCCCTGCCGCCCGACCCCGCGCCCGGCCCCGCCGCCGTGGCGCAGGCCGACAGCGAGGCGCTGCGCCTGCACCGCCTTGTCCACGCCCTGCCGGAGCCCGGCAAGGAGGTGTTCCTGCTGCGGGCGTATGGGGAGCTGAGCTTTGCCCAGATCGGGGCGGTGTTCGGCAAAACGGCCAACTGGGCCTGCGTCACCTGGCACAGGGCCCGGCAAAAACTGCGTGAAGAAATGGAGGCACAACAAGATGGAAACGAACCTTGAATGCGGCATCGTGGAGGATCTGCTGCCGTTGTACAAAGACGGCCTGACCCGGCCCGACACCCGCGCGTTTGTGGAGGCGCATCTGAAAACCTGCGAAAACTGCCGCAGCCGCCTGGCCGGGCTGGACGCGGGGCCTGCGCTGCCCGCCGCGCTGGCCGAGCGCGCGCCGCTGGCGGCCTTACGCCGCCGGATGCTGCAAACGCGGCTGAAGGCCGCGCTGCTGGCCGCGCTGCTCGTGGCCGCCGTGCTGTGCAGCGCGTTCGGCTACCTGAGCGCGCCGCAATACCTTTCACCGGAGCAGGCCGGCATCGAAATACGGCAAACGGAAGCCGGCGCGCAGGTCGTGGCCGTGGGGGCGCTGGCCAAGCACAGCGTCTGCCGGGTGATGGCGGCGGAGCCGGACGGCGCGGCAAGCGTGCTGGTGATCAGCTGCTGGACGACGCCGCTGGAGCGCCGCTTTGCCGCGCCCAACACGGAGCACAGCCTGGGCTTTCTGCCCGCCGGCCATACGGCGGACAGCTCGGTCTACTACTGCCCGGGCGACGGCACCGAAGACGTCCTGCTCAACGGCCCCGGGATACCGGGGGGCGGCGGCCTCATCACGCTGCCGCGCCTGACGCTTGGCTATTACCTGTTGGCGGCCGCGGCCCTCGCCGCAGTGCTGGGCGCCGCGTGGGCACTGCTGCGCAAAAAGCCGGCGGGGCCGGTGCTGGGCGCGCTGTTCCGGCTGCCGGCGTGCTACCTGGCGGGGCATCTGCTCATCAAGGGCACCAAAACGGTGAGTTACAATCTTGGGCGGGATCTCAGCCTTATCCTGCTCACCGCCCTGCTGCTGTGGTGTGCCTGCCAGCTGGCCGCCGTCCTCTGGCGCAGCCGGCGCCAACGGTGACGGCGCCCGCCGCGCCGCAAAGGGCGGGCCACCCCCTCTAAAGCGCCAGTGGATGGCCGCCGGCCGGGGGTATGGCTTTAAACTTGACGAAAGACAGTTGTATCCGCCTGCCGCACACCTGACGGCGTGCGCCCGGACGGACACAACTGTCTTTCTGTTATAAAGTTCATGCGCCATACCCCCGGCCCGCAGCGGACGTTTGCCGCCCAAGGGGAGGTGGCTTCGGGTTTGCGGCGCGTCAGGCACGCCGCCTGCCGGGGGTTTAAGCCAGCTCGTGCACGAACCGGATGAAGGCTTCCCGCTCCTCGGCCGTGTCCACGGTGGCCATGTACATCTGGTTGCCCATGTCCATCACCAGCGCGTCGGGGATGCGGTCACACATTTTCATCACGGCGCCGTACTTTTCCAAAATCTCCTCATGGCTGTGGCGGTACACCTTGCCGTCCCGCCGGCCGGCGTACACGCAAAAATGCTTGTCGCCCGCAAGGCTCACGTTGCGCACCGCGTCAAAGCAGACCATGTCGGCCCAGATCTGGTAACAGTCCACACTGTTGGCAAAGTTGATCATGTCCGGCGTGTAGCCGCCGGCCGGGCGCATATTGACCTCCAGCGCCACATAGTCGCCTTTTTTGCCAAGGCCCTTTTTGCCCTTGTTCAGCTGGAAAAACTCACAGTGGAAGAACCGGCTCTTGGCGCCGAACGCCTTGATGGTGGCAAAACCCGCCTTGCGCAGCGCCTCCGGCACCTCCTTCTGCGTCCAGTAGGCAAGGTCGCCGTTTGAATTCACGATGTCCATGATGGGGGTGGGGAAGTAGTTGCTCGTGTAAAACAGCGGCACGCAATGGCTGTCGGCCACGCCGTCAAAGCTGACGATGGTGCCGTCGATGAATTCCTCCATGATGTAGCTTTCCTGCGGCAGGTCAGCATAAAACGCCTTGAGGTCGGCGGCGTTTTTCAGCTTGTAGGTGGCCTCGGCGCCGCAGCCGTTGTCCGGCTTGACGATGACCGGGTAGCCGACATCCTTGATGAATGCCTCCGCCGCCGCGAGCGTCGAGACCATATGGTGGCGCGCCACCGGCACGCCGGCCTTGATGTAACTCTCCTTCATGCGGCTTTTGAACTTGATGCGGCTGATGAAATCGTTCTGCGCGCCGGTGGTGACGTTGAAATCGGTGCGCAGCTGGGCGTCCATCTCCAGCCAATATTCGTTGTTGGATTCCACCCAGTCGATCTTGCCGTATTTAAAGGTAAAATACCCCATGGCGCGCACCATCGCGTCATAGTCGGCCAGGCTGCCCACGCGGTAATACTCCGTCAGGCAGGCTTTCAGCTCCTCCGGGATGCTGTTGTAGTCCGCGTCGCCGATGCCCAGCACATTGACGCCGTTGCGCACCAGGCGCTCGCAGAAATTCCAGTACGTTTTGGGGAAATGCGGGCTCACAAACACAAAATTCATACTTCCGGGTCACTCCCTCATTGATTTCTTAGATAAACCGGTTGTACTGCGCGCTGTAGGTATACCCAAGCTCCGCCAGCGCGGCGCGCAGGGCCGCCTCGTCGGCGCCCTCCCTGCGGCAGAAGGCGGCAAGGTCCGGGTCAGTGTCGCGCAGTTTGGTGTTGACATAACTCAGCAAGATAACGGGATCCTGCGGCAGCATTGATTGCCTCCTTTAAAGCGGTAAAGCACCGCGCCCAAGAGAAAAGCCGGCCACAAACGTAGCCGGCCAGTTTCCAACCAGATCAGACAGCGCGGGTCACCTTACCGGCACGCAGGCAGCGGGTGCAGGCATAGATGTATTTGGGGGAACCATCCACCACAGCCTTCACGCGCTTCACGTTGGGCGCCCAGGCACGGTTGCTCCGCCGATGAGAGTGGGAGACTTTGATCCCAAATGTGACACCCTTGCCACAGCAGGAACATTTGGCCATTTTGCACAGCACCTCCTTTTAAGTCGCTCTAGTATCATAGCAGACCGGGCGGCAAAATGCAAGCCTTAATTTGGATTTTTGGCCGTTTTTTTGCCGCAGGCGCGCTTTGTGCCCCCAAAACGGGTGACATTTGCGCGCGGATATGGTATACTACCCTATGTGTGCACCGCCTGTGCGCACAAAGGAGAACCGACGCCATGCCCGATGCAAACACCGAATACCGTGAAAGTTTCAAGGTCTACCGCCACGACGGCGACGCTTTTGGCCGCCTGAAGCCCGCGGCGCTTTTGCGCTACGCCCAGCAGGTGGCGATGCAGAACGCCTGGAACGCCGGCCTGACCGACGAGGTGTACGCCCAAACGCACACCGCCTACGTGTTGGCCAAGCTCGCCGTGCGCTTTGCCCGCCAGCCCCGTGTGGACGAGACGCTCACCCTGCGCACCCGGCCGGAGAAGGCGTTCCACGCCGTCAACAAGCGCATCACCCATGTGTATGACGCGGCGGGCGCCGAGGCCGCCCTCATCGACAGCCGCTGGGTCGTCATCGACACCGAAAAGCGCACCATCCTGCGCCGGCACCCCGAGGGCTTTGAGGGCCCCTGGGCCGACAAGGTGGACGTGGAGCTGCCGATGAAGATGGAAAAATACGCCCCCGAAGATTGTGAGCGGGTGGGGGAGCGCACGGCCGTTTATTCCTGCTGTGACCTCAACGGCCATCTCAACAACACGCGCTATATCGATATGCTGTTCGACGCGCTGCCGCTGGCAAGCCTGCGCGGCAGCACGGTGCGGGATCTGCTCGTCTTTTACCACAAGGAGGTGCCGCTGGGCGGCTGCTTCACCCTGTTCCGCAAACAGACGGGGGAGGGCCGGTGGTATTTTAACGGCCAGCGCGAAGGCCATGCCTGCTTTGAGGCCGCCGTCACCCTCGCCCCGGCCGAAGGGGGCGCCGCCGATGCCCGGTGACCTGCACACCCACACCACCTGGTCCGACGGCTCCACCCCGGCGGCCCGGCTGCCGTTCCTGGCAAAGGCTGCGGGGCTGGACGCCCTGGCCGTCTCGGACCATGATTCGCTCGAGAGCGTGCGCTGGGCCTGCGCGGAGAAGGAGATCGACGGCGTTGCGCTGATACCAGCCACCGAGCTCACCGCGTATGACTACGCGCGCCGCCGCCGCGTGCACATTTTGTGCTACTGGCCGGATGACTGCGCGGCCCTGGCCGCCCACTGCCGGACGATGGCCGCCCGCCGCCGCGCCGTGGCGCTGCAAATGGCCAAAGAGCTCGAGGCCCTCTATCCCCAGTTCACCACCGCCGAGGCCGAAGCCCTGGCCGCCGAAAGCAACACCATCTACAAGGCGCACCTGATGCGGGTGCTTTGGCAGTACAGCCTGGCCGACGGGCTGTACAACGAGACCTACCACAGGCTGTTCGTGCCCGGCGGCGTCCTGCATGACCCGCAGTACGAGACGGTGGAGACGGTCCTGGAGCTTGTGCGGGCCTGCCGCGGCGTGGCGGTGCTCGCGCACCCCAGCGTCTACCGCAGCATGGAACTGGCGCGGGAGCTGTCCGCCGCCGGCGCCGTGGACGGCGTTGAGATAGAGCACCCGCGCAACACCCCGGCGGACAAGGCCGAGCTGTACGCCCTGGCGCAAAAGTACGGCCTTATCGTCACCGGCGGAAGTGACTACCATGGCATGAACAGCAAGGTGCCGCACCCCGTCGGCGCCTGCACCACGGCCGATGAACAGATCGGGCGCATCGCCGCGCTGGCGCGCGCCCGCAAACAGTAAATTGAAAAGGAGCGCATCAAAATGACGTTTGAACGTGACAACAAGGGCACCTGCTCGGTGCACACCACGGTGGAACTCAACCCCGACCACACCATCGCCTCGGTCAAGGTGCTGGGCGGGTGCAACGGCAACCTCAAGGGCATCATGGCGCTGCTGCCGGGCATGAAGGCGGAGGACGCCATCGCCCGGCTGGACGGCCTGATCTGCGGTATGCGGCAGACCTCCTGCCCCGACCAGATCGCCCAGGCCATCAAGGGCGCGCTGGCGCAGCTTGCCTGAGCCGCCCGGCGGCCTGCCCCCAGGCCGCCGGAGAAGAGAGAAAAGTGAAAAACGAAAAGGGAAGAGACGCGGTGTGCCGCAAAGCGGCACCGATTTAAACGGGGCGCCGCCTCTTTCCACTTTCCAAACTCCACTCTCCACTTTTCAGGTAAGGAGCCTTTTGATGGACTGTTTCCACTACCCCTATGATACCGGGACGCTGCTGCGCAAAAAGCGCCGCCTCAAGCGGGAGCTGCTTGCCCAAAACCCCGCCCCGCTGCACAAAAGGGTCGCCATCCTCGGCGGTTCCACCACCAACGAGGTGGCGGACCAGCTGGGGCTGTTCCTGCTCAC
This sequence comes from uncultured Gemmiger sp., assembly GCA_947629015.1. Classification (GTDB taxonomy): domain Bacteria; phylum Bacillota; class Clostridia; order Oscillospirales; family Ruminococcaceae; genus Gemmiger. The sequence continues at coordinate 23,122 of CANRCB010000022.1, read as the reverse complement.
CTACGGCATCGAGGCGGAGTTCTACCAGTCGGAATACGCCCAGTACTGGCAGGACGCTCTGTTCGGCACGCCGGAGCTGGATGCCTTCCGGCCGGATATCATCTATATCCACACGAACTGGCGCAACATCACGGCCTTCCCGGCGCTTTCCGACGATGCCGCCGCCGTGGATGCGCTGCTCGAAAGCGAGTACAAGCGCTTTGCGGCCATGTGGGACGCCCTCGCGCAGAAATTCCACTGCCCCATCATCCAAAACAACTTTGAGCGCCCCAACTACCGCCTGCTCGGCAACCGCGATATCTGGGACATCCACGGCCGCAGCAGCTTTATCGCCCGGCTCAACCAGAAATTTTACCAGGCGGCCGCCGCGCGCCAGGCGTTCTATCTCAACGATATCGACTGGCTCGCCGCCGATTTCGGCCTTTCGGAATGGAACAGCGGCTTTTACTGGCATATGTACAAGTACGCCATGTCGCTGGACGCCATCCCGGCGCTGGCCGCCAACGTCGCGCACATCATCAAGGCCGTCTACGGGCGCAACAAAAAGGTGCTCGCGCTCGACCTTGACAACACGCTGTGGGGCGGCGTCGTGGGGGACGACGGCGTCGAGGGCATCGCCATCGGTCCCGAGCTGCCGGAGGGCCAGGTCTATGCCGAGTTCCAGAGCTACTGCAAGGCCCTCAAGGACATCGGCGTCGTGCTGGCCGTCGATTCCAAAAACGACGAGGCCAACGCCCTGGCGGGCCTTGCCCACCCCGACGGCGTGCTGCGGGCGGAGGATTTCGTCACCGTCAAAGCCAACTGGGAACCCAAGGACCGGAACCTGGCCGCCACCGCCAAAGAGCTTGACCTCGGCGTGGACAGCTTCGTCTTTGCCGACGACAACCCCGCCGAGCGCGCCATCGTCACCGCGCAGCTGCCCGGCGTCGATGCGCCGGCGCTCGATCGCGCCGAGGATTATATCAAGGTGCTGGACCACGGCGGCTACTTTGAGGTCACCGCCCTGTCCGCGGAGGACCGCGCCAAGACCGAGATCTACCGCCAGAACGCGCAGCGCGCCGCCGCGCAGGCCGCCTTTGCCGATTACGGGCAGTACCTCGACAGCCTTGCCATGGCCGCCGTCATCCACCCCTTTGAGCCGATGGCCGTCGCCCGCGTGGCCCAGCTGACGAACAAATCCAACCAGTTCAACCTCACCACCCTGCGCTGCTCCGAGGAGGAGATCCGCGCCATGGCCGGGGACGAAAACTGGCTGTGCCTCTATGGCCGCCTGGCTGACAAATTCGGCGACAACGGCATCGTGGCCGTCGCCGCAGGGCAGCGGCAGGGCAGCGAGGTCCATCTGCGCCTGTGGCTGATGAGCTGCCGCGTGCTCAAGCGCGGCATGGAGGACGCCATGATGGATGCCATGGCCGCCGAGGCCGCCGCGCGCGGGGCCAAGGCGCTGGTCGGGTATTATTACCCCACGGCCAAAAACGCCATGGTGCGGGATTTTTACGCCCGGATGGGTTTTGCCAAAACGGCCGGGGACGCCGCCGGCAACACCACCTGGCGGCTGGAGCTGGCCGGGTATGCCCCGCGCTGCGCGCATATCCAGGTAACGCGCTGAACGGCGCAGGCCGCCCCCTACAAGGGTACGGAAAACGCATCATCCACCCCGTAGGGGCCGATTACAATCGGCCCGCAAATCGCACGAAACGTAGCATCTGTTTGTAGGGCGGGGTCTTGACCCCGCCGCGTCCCGCTTGCCGCTGCAACAGCGCTTTTCTGCGACGAGGTGTGTCCTGTGAGAGGGGTGCAGGCGGACTGGCGCAGCCAGCTAAGCCGAACCCCTCTTTTGCAGCGTGTCGAGTTTCTCGACACGCTGAAAAGCGCCCGGCGGGTATGCCCCGCCGGGCGCGCAGTTAACAGGCAAAAAGGTTCAGCTCTTAACGGCCTTTTTGGAGGTGCGCAGGAAGGTCTGCACGCCCTCGACCACCAGCACCACCGCCAGCGCGACCATCGCGGCCGCGAACAGCAGCTGGAACCAGTCGCCCCATTGGGCGGTGCCGTCGCCGATCATGCCGATCTTGTCCCACACGGTCATGCACAGGCTGGTCACGGTGGCGGCCAGCATGAACACCATGGGCACATAGAACATCTTGTTGTTCTTGCCGGCGTTGCCCAGCCACGCGGCCACGGCCATCAGCGCAAGGCCGGCCAGCAGCTGGTTGGCGGCGCCGAACAAAGTCCAGATCTGGCTCAGGCTCAAGGCGCCCAGCACGCAGCCGATGACCACCATGGTCAGCGTGCCGGTCAGCGGGTAAGCCAGGAAACGGCGGATGCCCTTGGCGTCCTTGTAGGTGGCCTCGCCCTCTTTCAGGAACAGCTCGCTGAACATGAAGCGGCTCAGGCGGGTGCCGGTGTCAAGGCTGGTCAGCGCAAAGACCGAGACGGCCAGCGTGAGCAGCGCGTAGATGGTGTTGTACGCGGGGGAATTTTCGCCGAACATGGTGGCGATGCCGGCCGCGAACGCCGCCGAGGGGGAGCCGAAGCCGCCGCTCGTGTAGGTGTTGTACACCATGCCCACGGCGATCAGGGCGATGACGCCCAGCGCCGATTCGATCAGCATGGAGCCGTAGCCGATGGCCTTGGCGTCCTTCTCGTTGGCCAGCTGCTTGGAGCTGGTGCCGGTGGCGATCAGGCTGTGGAAGCCGGAGCACGCGCCGCACGCCACGGTGATGAACAGCGCCGGGAACAGCGTGCCGATGCTGCTGCTCCACCCGGTAAAGACCGGCATATCAAAGGTGGCGGTGCCGGCAAAGGCCGAGAACACGATGCCCCCCAGCGCGACCGCCATCATGGCGTACAGCAAAAAGCTGGAAAGGTAATCACGCGGCTGCAGCAGGATCCACACCGGCACGAGCGAGGCGATGGTGATGTATGCGCCGATGAGCACGATCCAGGTGATGCGCCCGAGCGCGAACCCGACGTTGAGCCCCAGCACGAGCAGCAGCACGATGCCCGCGATGCCCAGCAGGGTGGCGGGCAGCGTCTTGAGGCCGAAACGGTTGGTCAAAATGCCATAGACGATGGCCAGCACGATGAAGCCCAGCGAGATGATGGCCGTCGTCTCGTTGCCGGTGGGGGCCGTGGTGAAACCGACGGACTCCGAGGCGAAGGTGCCGGCCACGACGTTCACAAAGGACGCGATGACCAGGATGAGCACCAGCAGGCAGAAGATGATGAACAGCTTCTTGGCGCGGGAACCCATCGAATCCTGGATGATCTCACCCACGGACTTGCCGCCGTGGCGGATGGAGGCAAACAGGGAGCCAAAGTCCTGCAAACCGCCAAAGAAGATGCCGCCGATGACGCACCACAAAAATACCGGCAGCCAGCCAAACACCGAGGCCTGGATGGGCCCGTTGATGGGCCCGGCGCCGGCGATGGAGGAGAAGTGGTGCCCCATCAGCACGGCGGGCTTGGCGGCAACGTAGTCAACGCCGTCCTCCAATTCCACCGCGGGGGTCTTGCGCGAGGGGTCGATGCCCCACTGCTTTGCCAGCCATCCGCCGTAGCCGATGTAACCGATCACCAGCAGGGCAATGGCGGCAAAAATGATCAATACTGCACTCATTTTTCCATCCTTTCTTCTTCCTGTAAAAGTTTTGCGTATCTATTGCGCAGGAAACCGGCAAGGTCGCGGCCGCGCCGGTTCGCGGCCGTCTGCCCCGTCGTCGTCTCCAGAGCAACCAACTGGTAGTGGCTCCACCCGTGGAAGGTAAAGCGGTAGCTTTTGTAGTGCTTGCAGGTTTGGATATACTCCCGCGCCCCGGGCGCGATGTGCCGCGCCAGCACCACCAGCGCCACGTCGGTGCTGCGGTGGCCGGCGTGCGGCGCGGCGCGCGCTGTGCCGCGCTCCCACGCAAGGGCGTCCAGGCGGCGGGCGTCGTCCGCCGTCAGGGTATCCGCCAGCGCAAAAAACACGTATTCGTGCGCCTCGGCCTCGGCCAGGCGCGCGCGCTTGACGAGGAAATACTGCTCGTCATGGCTGTGGAACGCCGCCTCGGCCGCAAAGGGCGGTTCCGTGCCCTCGGCCATGATGTCATAGTAGCGCGCGTAGCTTTTCAAAAGCGCGGCCAGCAGCGCCGCCGGTTCGTCCATCATACCCATCCTTTTCACGGCTTGCCCGCGGCGGCGTCGGGGCAAAGCGCCGCCAGCGCCTCCATCGCCGCCCTGGCGGCGCGGGTGCCGGGCAGCGCGATCTGCGCCAGCTCGCCGGCGTCGCCGTACAGCACCAGATACTCGGCGGCAAAATTGCCGCGCCCGCAGCACAGCTTGGCGGGCACCTCCACCACGCGGCGGAAATAGCGGCGGATGTCCCGGTAGGGGAGGTACCACACCTTGAGCCCGGCCCGGAAATACAGCCGCTGCTCCCCCAGCCGCAGGTTGCCCAGCGCCCGGGCGGCGGCGTATTCCGCTTGAAAAGGCGCCGTCTGCTCCGACGCCAGCGCCATGAACCGCATCCCGTACCCCTCCCATACCGCATGGCATTCCACATTCTAGCACACGCTTTAGCGCTTTGCAACCCTGAAGCGCCCGCCCCGCCAAATTTTGTGCCGTGTGCCGGGCAAAGCGCCTTTTGTATGCCGCGGCCCCGCCCGGCGCATAGCGCCGGGCGGGGCCGGTTTACCGGGAAATGTTTGTGCGCCGGGGCGGGCTTACAGCCCAAAATACCGCACGGCGTTGTTGTAGCTGATGCCCTCCACGATCTTCGTAAGGGCCTTCTCGTCGTTGGGGTATTGCCCGTTCTCCACCCAACCGCCGATCAGGTTGCACATCAGGCGGCGGAACAGCTCATGCCGGGTGTAGCTCAAAAAGCTGCGGCTGTCGGTCAGCATACCGATAAAGTTGCCCAACAGCCCCAGCCGCGCCAGTGTGCGCATCTGCTGGTACATGCCGTCGTCGGTATCCAGGAACCACCACGCGCTGCCCAGCTGGATCTTGCCGGGCACCTCGTCGTCCTGGAAGGGCCCCAGCACCGTGCCCAGCATATCGAAATCCGACGCGTTGAGGCTGTACAGGATGGTCTTGGGGCACTCGCCCGTTTCGGTCAGCTTGGAGAGCAGGCTGCTGATGGTGGTGCTGCAATCCGTCACGGCGATCATGTCGTACCCGGTGTCGGGGCCGAGCTTTTCGTACATTTTTTTGTTGACGTTGCGCAGGCAGCTGTAGTGCAGCTGCATCGCCACGTTGTATTTCTTGTACAGGCGGCCCAGCGCCAGCAGCACATAGGTGGTGTACTCCTCGCCTTCCTCCACCGTCAGCGCCTCGCCGGCCATCGCCTTTTTAAAGGCGGCGGTCGCCTTGTCGGCGTCCGTTTCGCGGTAGGGGACGTAGTCCAGCCCGTGGTCGGAAGCCTTGCAGCCCATCGAAACAAAGAACTGCAGCCGCTCGTCCAGAGCCTTAATGACGCAGTTGGCGCAGGCAAACTTGCGGCCCACGACGCCTTCCAGCTTCTCGATGTATTCTTTAAAGCCGGGTTTCAGGATGTTCAGCGCCTTATCGGGGCGGAAGCTCGGCGCCACGGTGAAGGAGATGGTGGGATCTTCCTTGATCTTTTGGTGCCATTCCAGCGTATCGACGGGGTCGTCGGTGGTGCCGATAAAGGCCACGTTGGACTGCTCGATCAGCCCGCGCACCGTCATTTTGGGGTCATGCTGGAGCTTGTCGTTGCACAGGTTCCACACTTCCTCGGCGGTGTCGCCGTTCAAAACGCCGTCATAGCCGAAAAACTTTTTCAGCTCCAGATGGCACCAGGTGAACATCGGGTTGCCGATGGCCATCTCCAGCGCCTCGGCAAATTTCTGGAAGCGCTCGCGGTCGGGCTTGTCCCCGGTGATGTACTCCTCCGGCACGCCGTTGGAGCGCATGACGCGCCACTTATAGTGGTCGCCGAAATAATAATCGCTGCCGTCGGGGAGCACCTGGTGCCCGCCAAGCCAGACCTGGGCGATGTTGTCGAACCGGCGGTCCTCATAGATCTCCTGCGGCGGGATGTGGCAGTGGTAGTCCACGATGGGCATCTTGGCCGCGTGATCGTGGTACAGGTGCTGGGCGGTGGGGGTGTCCAGCAAAAAATCTTTGTCCATGAACGCTTTCATACACAAGGCTCCTTTGCGAAAACTGGCTGTGCGGCAAAAAGCGGGCCCACGGCGGGGCCGCCGCCCGCCGTACCCGGATATGGCTGTTTCTATTATACAAAACGGCGCGCCACGGGGCAAGGCGTGCGCGGGCCGGGAAAAGCCAAAATAATAGCCAAAAATTTCCCCGCGGTTTTGTGCAAGCTGTTGAAACGGATTTTTCTGCCTGCTTATGTGGAAAAACCGTAAAAAACTGCGCCGCTTTCTCTTGACGGCGGGGCGCAAAAAAACTAAAATGATACTGTATACATGGGGCGTGCCGCGCCCCGGCGTGCCCGCGCGCGTACCCCTGAAGAACGACAAGAAAAGGAGAGATATCAAATGCAGACCTTGAATTATGAAGCATTGGCGGCATCCGGCTACAAGGGTTACGTCCTCAAAGACGCACCCGAGAAGGTGATGCAATTCGGCGAAGGCAACTTCCTGCGCGCCTTTGTCGATTACTGGTTCGACGTTTCCAACGAGAAAGCCGGCTGGAACGGCAAATGCGTGCTGGTGCAGCCCATCGCGCAGGGCCTGACCAAGCTCATCAACGCGCAGGAGGGCCTGTATACGCTGTACCTGCGCGGGCGCCAGAACGGCGAAAAGGTCGACGCCAAGCGCGTGATCTCCAGCGTTTCGCGCGCCATCAACCCCTACGAGAAAGAGGGCTATGACGCCATGATGGCGCTGGCCGTCTCGGATGACCTGGAATACATCGTCTCCAACACCACCGAGGCCGGCATCGTGTATGACCCCGCCTGCCAGCCGACGGACTGCCCGCCCTCCAGCTTCCCCGCCAAGCTCACCCAGGTGCTGTATGCCCGCTGGAAGGCCGGCAAGGCCGGGGTGGTCATGCTCTCGTGCGAGCTCATCGACAACAACGGCAAGGAGCTGCTCAAGTGCGTTGACCAGTACATCGATCAGTGGGGCCTGGAGGCGGGCTTCAAGGCCTGGGTCGACGGCGAATGCACCTTCTGCTCCACCCTTGTCGACCGCATCGTGCCCGGCCGCATCCGCGACGCCGCCGAGGTCGCGCGGCTGGAGGCCGAGAACGGCTACCATGACGAGCTCATCGACGTGGGCGAGGTGTTCGGCGTTTGGAACATCGAAGGCCCCGACTGGCTGGCCGACAAGCTGCCCTTCAAGGCGGCGGGCCTCAACTGCCCGGTGGTGCCGGACGTCACCCCCTACAAAAAGCGCAAGGTGCGCATTTTGAACGGCGCGCACACCGGCTTTGTGCTGGGCGCCTACCTCGCCGGCTTTGACATCGTGCGGGACTGTATGCAGGACGAGACCGTCCTCGGCTTCATGAACAAGATGCTGTATGACGAGATCGTGCCCATCCTCCCGCTGGACAAGGAGGACTGCAAGCAGTTCGCCGCCGCCGTGCAGGACCGCTTCAACAACCCCTTCGTCAACCATGAGCTGATGAGCATCTCGCTCAACTCCACCTCCAAGTGGCGCGCGCGCAATATGCCCAGCTTTTTGGAGTACGTCGAGGCGAACGGCGCCCTGCCGCCCTGCCTGACGATGAGCTTTGCGGCCTACATCGCCTTCTATTCGAATGATATCCAGGCCCTGACCGAAAAGGGCCTTGTCTGCAAGCGCCCCAAAGGCAACGAGTACACCGTCAGCGACGATGCCTGGGCCCTGCAGTTCTACTTTGACCACAAGGATGACAGCCCCGAGGCCCTGGTCCACGCCGTGATGACCAACGAACAGATGTGGGGGCAGGACCTCACCGCCGTGCCCGGCTTTGAGGCCGCGACCGTGCAGAACCTCAAGCTCATCCGCGAGCAGGGCGCCAAGGCGGCGTACCAAAGCGTGCTGTAAAACCAAAGTGGAATTTGGAAAGTGGAGAGTAAAGGGAAAATATTTTTGCCCCATGCCGCGCAGCGGCACATCTTCACTCCACTTTCCACTCTCCACTCTCCACTCTCCACTTTCCACTCTCCACACTTTTATCAAAGGGGGCCCCTTTTATGCCTCTTGCCATCCACATCAACCCCGCCGACAACGTCGTCGTCGCGCTGCACCCCATCGCCAAAGGCACCGCCGTGCCTGTGGGGCAGGGCACCGTGACCGCCGCCGAGGACATCCCGCAGGGCCACAAAATGGCCATCGCGCCCATCGCCGAGGGCGAAAACGTCATCAAATACGGCTTTGCCATCGGCCACGCCACCGCCGCCGTCACCCCCGGTATGTGGCTGCATACCCACAACATCCACACCAACCTTTCGGGTGAGATCGAGTATACCTACAACCCCAACGTCCACCCGCTGCCGCCGGCCGAGCCCGAGACCTTTATGGGCTACCGCCGCAAGGACGGCAAGGTCGGCATCCGCAACGAGATCTGGATCATCCCCACCGTCGGCTGCGTCAATGACTGCGCCAAGGCCCTCGTGCGGGACAACCAGGATCTTGTCACCGGCTCCATCGACGGGCTGTACACCTTCACCCACCCCTTCGGCTGCTCCCAGACCGGGCACGACCATGCCCAGACCCGCAAGCTGCTGGCGGCGCTCACCCGGCACCCCAACGCCGGCGCCGTGCTGGTGCTCTCGCTCGGGTGCGAGAACCTCACGCATGAGCAGTTTTTGGCCGAGCTTGGCGATTTTGACCCCGAGCGCGTCAAATTCCTGACCTGCCAGGACGTGGAGGACGAGCTCACCGCCGGGCGTGAGATCCTCAAGGAGCTGGCGGCCTTCGCCGCGCAGTTTAAGCGCGAGCCGGTGCCGGCCAGCGAGCTGGTCGTCGGCATGAAGTGCGGCGGCTCGGACGGGCTGTCCGGCATCACCGCCAACCCCACCATCGGCCGCTTCTCCGACACCCTCGTCGCCCGCGGCGGCTCCACCGTGCTCACCGAGGTGCCCGAGATGTTCGGCGCCGAGGGCTTCCTGATGGATCGCTGTGTCGACAAAGCCGTCTTTGATAAGGCCGTGGCGATGATCAACGGCTTCAAGGCGTATTTCATCGCCCACAACGAGGTCGTGTATGACAACCCCAGCCCCGGCAACAAGCAGGGCGGCATCACCACGCTGGAGGATAAATCCTGCGGCTGCGTGCAGAAGGGCGGCAGCGCCCCCATCGCGGATGTCATCGGCTACGGCGAGGCCGTCACCACCAAGGGCCTCAATATGCTGTACGGCCCCGGCAACGACCTTGTCTCGGCCACGGCGCTCACCGCCGCGGGCGCGCACCTGATCCTGTTCAGCACCGGCCGCGGCACGCCGTTCGGCGCGCCGGCGCCCACGCTCAAGATCGCCACCAACACCCAGCTGGCCGAAAAGAAAAAGACCTGGATCGATTTCAACGCCGGCGTCGTCGCCGACGGCGAAAAGACCCTCGATGAGGCCGGGGCGGACCTGTACAGGCTGGTGCTGGAGGTGGCCTCCGGCAAAAAGACCCGCGCCGAGGAGAAAGGCTTCCGCGAGATCTCCATCTTCAAGGACGGCGTGGTGCTGTAACACAAAACAACCGCCGCGCCGGTGCGCGCCGGTTTCACGGCGCGCACCGGCGCACCGCACAAAAAAGGGGGTTCCCTATGCCTGAACTGACCCGGGGCCGCTACCAAAAATATGGCGCCGACTACGCCACCCTGACCCTGACCGACGGCGCTTACGCGCTGACCGTCACGCCGGAACGGGGCGGTATGCTCACGTCCTTTACCAAAAACGGGGTCGAGTATATCTGGCTGCGCGACCAAAACTTTGAATCGACCGACCGCCCGCGCTGCGCCATCCCCATTTTGTTCCCCAACTGCGGCAAGCCGGACGGCGGCGTGCACATTTTTGACGGCGCCGCCTACCCGATGGAGAACCACGGCTTTGCCGCCCTGCTGCCGTGGCAGGTGGCGCAGGCGGACGGTGCGGGCATCACCCTTACCCTTTGCCCCAACGGGCTGACCAAATTCGTCTACCCGTTCGATTTCAAGCTCACCATGCGCTACACGCTCTGCGGCGCGCGCGCCGGGCTGGCCCTCACCGTTGAGAATGCCGGCGCCAAACCGATGCCCTACAGCGTCGGCTTCCACCCGTATTTCACGGCGTCGGCGCTGGAAAACCTCACCTTCGATATCACGGCCGCCACCTGCTCGGAGGACGCCAAGGGCCCCCAGCCCGCCGCCCCGGCGCAGATCACGCTGACCAAAAACCCCGGCAGCGCCGATTCCATCCGGCTGATGACCGGCGTGCAGAGCCCGATGCGCTTTGCCGACAGCGGCACCCACCGCACCGTCACGGTGGATTTCGGGCCGGGGTTCGGCAACGGCGTGCTGTGGCAGCAGGATGCCGAGCATTTCGTCTGCATGGAACCGTGGAACGGCTGGGCCAACAGCGTGAACGAGCCCGGCAGGCACGAGGTGCTGGCCCCCGGCGCGCAAAAGACCTTTGCCTGGGGCATCACCATCGGCTGATACGCCCGCACAAAACCAACCGCGGCGGCAGGGCCCGGCCCTGCCGCCGCTTTCTGTGGCCGCCGCCGCGCGGCCGGGAAGGGGATGCGCCATGCGCCGCACCGAAACACCGCCGCGCGCCATCGAGGTGCGCGGGGCCAGGGTACACAACCTGAAAAATATTGATGTCGATGTGCCGCTGCAGCGGATCGTGGGCATCGCGGGGGTGTCCGGCTCCGGCAAATCCTCGCTGGCGCTGGGCGTGCTCTACGCCGAGGGTTCGCGCCGGTATCTCGAATCCCTCTCCACCTACACCCGGCGCCGCATGACGCAGGCCGCCGCCGCGCAGGTGGACGCCGTGCGCTATATCCCGCCGGCGCTCGCGCTGCACCAGCGCCCCGGCGTGCCGGGCATCCGCAGCACCTTCGGCACCATGACCGAGCTGCTCAACAGCCTGCGGCTGATGTTCTCGCGCCTGGCCAGCCACCGCTGCCCCAACGGCCATTACCTGGCCCCCACGCTGGATGTCGCGGCGGAACGGCCCATCGTCTGCCCCGTCTGCGGTGCCGGCGTGCACGCCCCCGGCGCCGAGGAGCTGGCCTTCAACAGCCAGGGCGCCTGCCCCACCTGCGGCGGCACCGGCGTGGTGCGCACCGTCGACCGCGCCACCCTCGTCCCGGACGAATCGCTCTCCATCGACGAGGGCGCCGTGGCGCCGTGGAACTCCCTGATGTGGTCGCTGATGACCGACGTCTGCCGCGCCATGGGCGTGCGCACCGATGTGCCTTTCCGCGAATTGACGGAAAAGGAACGCGACATCGTCTATAACGGCCCGGCGGTCAAAAAGCATATCTTCTACCGCTCCAAACACACCGAGGAAGCGGGGGAGCTGGATTTCACCTACTACAACGCCACCTACACCGTCGAGAACGCCCTTGCCAAGGTCAAGGACGAAAAGGGCATGAAGCGGGTGGAGAAATTCCTGCGGCAGGATCCCTGCCCCGACTGCGGCGGCACCCGCCTTTCTCAGGCGGCGCGCGCGCCGCGGCTGCGCGGCATCTCGCTGGCCGACGCCTGCAGGATGACGCTGTCGGAGCTGCTCGTATGGGTGGCGGGCGTGCCGGAAAGCCTGCCGGAGCCGATGCGCCCCATGGCCGAAAGCATCTGCGGCGCCTTCCAAAGCACCGCGCGGCGCCTTGTGGATCTGGGGCTTTCCTACTTGACGCTCGACCGCGCCGCCGCTACCCTTTCCACGGGGGAACGCCAGCGCATCCAGCTGGCGCGCGCCGTGCGCAACCGCACCACCGGCGCGCTGTACGTGCTGGACGAGCCCTCCATCGGCCTGCACCCCGCCAACCTCGAGGGGCTGACCGGCGTCATGGACGACCTTGTGGCGGACGGCAACTCCGTCCTGCTCGTCGACCACGACACCGGCGTCCTCGCCCATGCCGACTGGCTCATCGAGCTGGGCCCCGGCGCCGGGGCGGACGGCGGCACCGTCATCGCGCAGGGCACGGTGGAACGGCTCGCCGCGGACCCGGCCTCCCGCATCGGGCCGTACCTGGCGCCCGGTGCAAAGGCGCCGCTGCGCGCCCGCGCGCCCAAAGCCGCGCTGTTCGCGCAGGGCGCCATCGCCATGCGCACCGGCCCCATCCACACCGTCCGGCCGTTGGAGGTGCGCTTCCCCAAGGGGCGGCTGTCGGTGGTCAGCGGGGTGTCCGGTTCCGGCAAAACGACCATGGTGCTCGAAAGCCTTGTGCCGGCGCTGGCGGCCACCGCCGCCGGCAAGCCGCTGCCCGCGCACGTGCTCTCGCTCACGGCGCCGGGCATCCGGCAGGTCAAGCTGATCGACGCCACGCCCATCGGCATCAACGTGCGCTCCACCGTGGCCACCTACGCCGATGTGCACGACGAGCTGCGCAAGGTTTACGCCCGCACGGCGGACGCCAGGGCGCGCGGGTACAAGGCGGGGGATTTCTCCTACAACACCGGCGCGCTGCGCTGCCCCGTGTGTGACGGCACCGGCACCATCAGCCTGGACGTGCAGTTCCTGCCCGATGTCGATATCCCGTGCCCCGGCTGCGGCGGCGCGCGCTACGCCCCCGCCGCCTACGAGGTGCTGCGCCCCAAAAAGGGCGGCGCGGCGCGCAGCCTGCCCGCGCTCATGGCCCTGAGCGTGGACGAGGCCCTTGCCGCCTGCGATGATTTGAAAACCGTGCACGGCCGTTTGCAGCTGCTGCACGATGTCGGCCTTGGCTACCTGACGCTGGGCGAGCAGACGCCCGGCCTTTCGGGCGGCGAGGCGCAGCGCCTCAAGCTGGCGGGGGAGATGGGCCGCGGCCAGGGCGATACGCTGTTCGTGTTTGACGAGCCCACCATCGGCCTGCACCCGCTGGACGTGCGCAGCCTGATGGGTGTGTTCGAGGCCCTGCTCGCGCAGGGGGCCACGGTCCTCATCATCGAGCATGACCTCGACGTCATCCGCAGCGCCGACTACGTCGTCGATATGGGCCCCGGCGGCGGGGCGGAGGGCGGCACCGTCGTCGCCGCCGGCACACCGGAGGAGCTGGCCCAAAACCCCGCCAGCGTCACCGGGCGGTACCTGTAAAACACGCCCCGCAAAGCGGCACAACGGCCGTTTGCGGGGCGTCCCTCGCTTTTTTGCGCGGCGGCGGCCCGTTACGGCAGGGGGATGGCACCCTCCTCCATCCAATCCGCGCCAAGGTCGCTCTCGTCAAAGGCGCGTTCGGCGGTAAATTCGGCGCCGCCCATCGCGTCGGCAAAGGCGGCGGTCAGCGCCGTGGCCTCCACCAGCTCGCTATCCGCCATGGCAAAGCACAAAATGCCGTCCTGCCCGGCCACGGCGGCGGCGTCGGGGAAAACGCACACCCACTTCTGGCCGTTGGCGTCGTCCAGCAGGGCCTGCCCGGCCGCCGCCAGATCCACGCCGTCCTTCAGGCGCAGCAGCGCCAGCGTGTACGCCTGCGCGTTGATGAGCGGGGCGGATACCACGCCCGCCTCCACGTCGTCCAGCACGCTCCCCTCCACAAGGCCCACCATCCAGGCGGCCGTGCTGCCATCCAGGCCGTCCACGGGCAGCAGCTCCAGCGGTATATCCAGCGGCTGCTTTTCATAGATCTGCTCCACCAGCGCGGCCAGCTCGGTGTCCGCCTCCGCTCCGGCGGGCTCACTCCCGGCCGGCTCACTCTCGGCAGGCTCGCTCACGGCAGGTTCACTTACGGCGGGCTCGCTCACGGCAGGTTCACTTACGGCGGGGGTGCTTTCGGCGGGCGCGGCACCGCAGGCGGCCAGCGCCGCCGGCAGCGCGGCGGCTAACAGCAGGCAAAACAGCTTTTTCATGGCAAAAAGTCCTCCTTTTCTTCCAACAGCAGGCCGTTCTCGGTCAGGATCTCGGCGGGGGAAAAGCGGATGTCCCATATATCGCAGGGCAGGGTGTCCCACACAAGGGCGCGCGGGCACAACAGCAGGCGCGCGCCGGTATAGCCGGCCAGGAACCGGTCATAATATCCGCCGCCGCGGCCAAGGCGCGCCCCGTCCCGGCCGGCGGCCAGGCAGGGCACAAGGGCCAGCGTGTTTTGCGGCAGGGGGGCGGCGGGGCCGCACGGCTCCAAAATGCCGTAGGCGCCGGCGCGCAGGGCCGCCGGGCCGGATACCGGCACCGTCTCCAGCCGCTGCCCGGCCACGCGCGGCAAAAACAGCCGTTTGCCGCCTTGCAGCGCCGCGCGCAGCAGGGGCGTGGTGTCCGGCTCATCCGGCAGGGCGGCAAAGGCAAAAACCGCCTTTGCCGCGGCCCATACCGGCAGGGCCGTGGCCGCTGCCGCCATCGCCGCGCCCCACGCGCGCCAGGTATCAGGCGTGAAGGCGGCCCGGCGGGCCCTGGCCAGCGCGCGCGCTTCGCCCTTGGTCATGCCGGCGCCTCCTTTTGGTATTTTGCCCAGTATAGCACGCGCGCGGCGGTTTTGTAAATAAAGACGGGGTCTTGCGCGCGGCGTTACCGCGCCGGCCAAAAAACAGGTTGCGTTTGCCGCCAAAACAGAGTACAATAAACTACATCATTGTATAAGGAGCACTGTGCCATGGGCAAGTTCACCTTTACCCCCACCGCCCTGCCGGGCGTCCTTGTGGTGGAACCGCAGGTCTTCGGCGATGCGCGCGGCTATTTTATGGAGACGTACAAAGCGGCCGATTTCGCCGCCGCCGGCATCCCCGGCCCCTTCGTGCAGGACAACCAGAGCCGCTCTTCCCGCGGGGTGCTGCGCGGGCTGCATTTCCAGAAGGCGCACACGCAGGGCAAGCTGGTGCGCGTGACGCTGGGCGAGGTGTACGACGTGGCGGTGGACTGCCGCCCCCACAGCGCGCATTTCGGGCAGTGGACGGGCGTGACGCTTTCGGCCGAGAACAAAAAGATGCTCTGGATACCGGAAGGCTTTGCCCACGGGTTCCTTGTGCTGTCCGACGTGGCGGAGTTCACCTACAAATGCACCGACGTCTACGCCCCCGAGGCCGAGGGCGGCATCCCCTACGATGACCCCACCGTCGGCGTGCGCTGGCCGGACTGCGGCTGTGCGTACCGGCTCAGCGCCAAGGACGGCAGGCATACCCCCTTCGCACAGCAGGATTTCGCCTTTTTCGCAAAGTATTGAGACAGCCCCTCCCGGGCAAAAAGGGGACATGACGTGCAATACCTGAAAACCGCCCTCGCCGATGGCTGGCGTTACCGTTTTTTACTGCAAAACCTCATCCTGCGGGATTTCCGCCTCAAATACCGGCGCAGTATCCTGGGCGTCGCGTGGAGCGTGCTCAACCCGCTGCTGACCTGCCTTGTGATGTATGTCGTGTTTGACTCCATCATGCGCGGCCTGCGCGGCGAGGGCATCGAGAATTTTGCCGCTTTCCTGCTCATCGGGCAGCTGTTGTTCAACTTCTTCCGCGAAAGCACCACCATGGCGATGGAAAGCGTGATGCACAACGCCCCGCTGCTGCGCAAGGTCTACATCCCCAAATATGTGTTCCCGCTGGAAAAGGCGTGCTTCGCGTTCATCAACTGCCTGTTCAGCTTTGTGGCGCTGGCCATCGTGCTGGTGGTCACCTGGACGCCGGTCACATGGGGCACGGCGCTGCTGGGGCTGTACCCGCTGGCCATGCTGTTCTTTTTCAGCCTCGGCATCGGGCTGTTTTTGGCGGCACTGTATGTGTTCGTGCGCGATATCTCCCATATGTGGGAGGTGTTCTGCACGCTGCTCGTCTACGCCAGCGCCATCTTCTATGACCCGCGCATGATGGACGGGATTTTCCAGCGCATCATCAACCTCAACCCCATCTACTGGTACATTACCTCCTTCCGCAGCTGCGTGCTGTGGGGCGAGGGGCTCACCCTCAACATGGTGCTGGTGTGCTTTGTCTGCGCCGCGCTCAGCATGGGGCTGGGGCTGCTCGTGTTCAAAAAAACGCAGGACAAATTCGTCCTGTATATGTAAGGGGGCGCTTTTCAGGGTATGGAACAGCAGCCCATCATCTCCATCCAAAACGTATCCATGCGCTTCAACCTCGCCAAGGAAAAGCACGAGAGCCTCAAGGAATATTTTATCGCGCTGGCCCACGGCGGCGTCCGCTTTGACGAGTTTTATGCCCTGAAGGATGTCAGCTTTGACATCATGCCCGGGGATTTTTACGGCCTGATCGGCCTCAACGGCAGCGGCAAATCGACGCTGCTCAAGATCATCTCCGGCGTGTACAAGCCTTCGCAGGGCAAGGTGACGGTGCGCGGCACCATCGCCCCCCTCATCGAGCTGGGCGCCGGGTTCGATATGGACCTCACCGCGCGGGAGAACATCTACCTCAACGGCGCCGTGCTCGGCTACACGCCCAAATATATCCGGAGCAAATTTGACGAGATCGTCGATTTCAGCGAATTGCAGGACTTTTTGGACGTCCCGCTCAAAAACTATTCCAGCGGCATGGTGGCGCGGCTGGCCTTCGCGGTGGCCACCATCACAAAACCCGATATCCTCATCGCCGACGAGATTTTGTCGGTGGGGGATTTCCTGTTCCAGCAAAAGTGCGAAAAGCGCATGGCCGAGCTGATGGGCGGCGGCACCACGGTGATCTTGGTCAGCCATTCCATCGAGCAGATCGAGCGTATGTGCAACAAGGCCGCATGGCTGGACCACGGCGTATTGCGCCGCAACGGCGACGCCGGGCCCATCACGGCCGAATACCGCAAATTTCAAAAGACATAAGGCGCCCGCTATGAAACGACCTGACCCGAATCCACAGCCCCTGCCCGCCGACGTCGCCCGCCCGGACAGCGTCGGCGCCATGGCGCGCCGCCTTCTGCGCCCCGCCCACCTCAAAGACCTTGCCCGCCGCAGCCTGGCCACCCTCAAGGAGCAGGGGGCCGAGCAGCTCTGGCGGGACATCGTGTTTAAGGTGGGCCTTGCCTTCCACCA
Source organism: uncultured Gemmiger sp. (assembly GCA_947629015.1). GTDB lineage: Bacteria > Bacillota > Clostridia > Oscillospirales > Ruminococcaceae > Gemmiger. Next base: position 6,092 of record CANRCB010000022.1, on the reverse strand, counting down.
CGACGGCTGGCGCCACCGTGCCGACATCCCGCTGCGGCGGGAGCTCAAGCGCCAGCGCGCGGCCGCTTTGCAGGGGCCGTGCGTCAGCATCGTGGTGCCGGTGTACAACACCCCGGCCAAATTCTTCCGCCAGATGCTCGCCAGCGTGCAGAAACAGACCTACGGCAACTGGCAGCTCGTGCTTGTGGACGCGTCCGACGCGCCGTATGCGGCCGCGCAAACCGCCGCCCAAAAGGACGCGCGCATTTTGTACAGGAAGGTGGAAAACGGCGGCATCGCGCGCAACACCACCGCCGGCTTCGCCGCCGCCGCGGGCGGCTGCATCGCCCTGCTCGACCACGACGACGTGCTCTATCCGAACGCCCTGTACGAATGCGTGCAGGCGCTCAACGCCACCGGGGCGGACCTTGTCTACAGCGACGAGATCGTCCTCTCCGAGGATCTCAAGCGCCTCGGCGGTTACCATTTCAAGCCGGATTTCGCGCCCGACTACCTGCGCGGGTGCAATTACATCACCCATCTGGTGGTGTTCACCCGCGCCCTGCTGCAAAAGGCCGGCGCGGCCGAATCGCCCGAATACGACGGCGCGCAGGACCATGACCTGCTCCTGCGCCTGACCGAACAGGCAGGCCGCATCGAGCACATCAAAAAGGTGCTGTATGTCTGGCGCGGCCATGCCGGCTCCACCGCCGCCGGCATGGAGGCCAAGCCCTACGCCGTCGAAGCCGGCGCGCGCGCCGTCAACGCCCAGCTGGGCCGTTTGGGCCTGCCGGGCCGCGCCGTGCCGGTGGCAGGCGCACCCGGGGCCTTCCATGTGCGGTATGAGCTGACCGGCACCCCGCTCGTCAGCGTGCTCATCCCCAACAAGGACCATACCGATGACCTCGCCCGCTGCCTGCGCAGCCTGTACGCGAAGGCCGGCTACGATGCTTTTGAGGTGCTCATCCTCGAAAACAACTCCACCGACCCTGCCACCTTTGCCTTCTATGACGCCCTGCCGCAGCGGTACCCGCGCTGCCGCGTTGTAAAATATGAGGGCGCGTTCAACTTCTCCGCCGTCAACAATTTCGGTGCGCGGCAGGCCAAGGGCGAGCATCTTTTGCTGCTCAACAACGACATCGAGATCTTGTCCGACGGCTTTTTGCGCGAGCTGCTCTCCTACAGCCAGCGGCCGGACGTCGGCGCCGTGGGCGCCAAACTCTATTACCCCGACGACACCATCCAGCACGCCGGGGTGCTCCTGGGCATCAACGGCAGCGCCGGCCACAGCCACAAAAGCTACCCGCGGGGGGCGGTGGGGGATCTGTACCGCCTTGTCACCGCGCAAAACTATATGGCCGTCACCGGCGCCTGCCTGATGACCAAGCGCCGCCTGTACGAGGCCGCCGGCGGCCTGGACGAGGAAAATTTTGCCGTCGCCTACAACGACGTGGACTACTGCCTCAAGCTGTGGGAACAGGGCCTTTTGAACGTGTTCACCCCCTGCGCCGAGGCGTACCACTATGAGAGCAAGAGCCGCGGGCTGGACACCACCCCGGAAAACGCGGCCCGCTACGCGCGGGAAAAAGCCAATTTTTACGCAAAATACAAGCGCTATATCGACAGCTATGACCCCTACTACAACCCCCACTTCAACAACCTGTTCGAGAATTTCGGCCTGAAGTAAGGAGCCGTCCATGGATCTGCGCGCCAAACGCATCAAGGAATTGTCCGCCTACGCCCGCACCCTTGCCAAAGAGCAGGGCGTGGGCGCCATGGCCGCGCGCACCGCGGGCTTTTTGCGGCGCCGGCTGTTGGGCAGGCGTGGGCGCTACTGGCCCGGCAAACAGGCGCTGGCGGCCCAGCGCGCCGCGGACACGGCCGCTTTCCCCCTCATCAGCATTTTGACGCCGCTGTACAACACCCCGCCCGCGTATCTCAAAGCATTTTTGGAGAGCGTCCTCGCCCAGACCTGCCCGCGCTGGCAGCTCGTCCTGGTGGACGCGTCGGACGCCGCCCACGCCGCGGTGGGTGCGCTGGCGCAAAAATATGCCGCCAAAGACGCACGCATCCTGTACCAAAAGATCGAAAACGGCGGCATCGCCCAAAACACCAACGCCGCCGCGGCGCTGGCGGCGGGGGAGTATCTCGCCCTTGCCGACCACGACGACGTGCTCGCCCCGCACGCCGTCTACTGCATGGGCAAAGCCATCCAGAGAACCGGCGCCGCGTTTTTGTACAGCGACGAGGCGCTGTTCACCAAAAACCCGCGCGCCGCGCACGTGGCGCATTTCAAGCCGGACTATGCGCCGGAATACCTTGAAAGCTGCAACTACATCTGCCATCTCGCGGTGTTTGGCAAGGCGCTGTTTGCGCGGGTGGGCGGCGAGCGCCCCGTGTGCGACGGCGCGCAGGATCACGACCTTTTTTTGCGCCTCATCGATGAAATGCACAAAACCGACCCCGCCGCCGCGCCGTACCACATCCCGCAGGTGCTCTATTACTGGCGGGTGCACGGCGGTTCCACCAGCGGCGGCACGGGGGCCAAGCCCTATGTCGTCAAGGCGATGCTGCGGGCCGTCGATGACCATCTTGCCGCCACCGGCAAAAGGGCCCATGCCGAGGAGGGGCTTTACCCCGGCACCTGCCACGTCGTGGCGGAATTCACGCCCGAGCGCGTCAGCGTGCTCATCCCCAACAAGGACCATACCGATGACCTTGAAAAATGCCTGCACAGCCTCTACGCCAAAACGCGGTACGACGAGCTCGAGGTCATCGTCATCGAAAACAACTCCGCCGACCCGGCCACCTTCGCCTACTACAAAACGCTGCCGCAGCGGTACGAGAACTGCCGCGTGGTCACGTACAAGGGCGCCTTCAACTTCAGCCGCGTCAACAATTTCGGCCGCAGGTACGCCACCGGCAAATACCTGCTGCTGCTCAACAACGACGTCGAGGTGCAAAACGGTGACTGGCTGTGCCAGATGCTCTCAACGATGGCGGCCAGCGGCGCCGGAGTATGCGGGGCCATGCTGTGGTACCCGGACGGCACGGTGCAGCACGCCGGCATCATCACGGGGCTGGGCGGCTATGCCGGGCACAGCCACAAATACCACCGGCGCGGCAGCGGGTATATGTTCCGCCTTGCCACCGTGCAGGACTTTTCCGCCGTGACGGCGGCCTGCCTGCTGGTGCGCGCCTCGGTGTATGACGCCGTAGGCGGCCTGGACGAGGCGTTCACCGTCGCCTACAACGATGTCGACTTCTGCCTGCGCGTGGGCAAGGCGGGCTGGAAGGTGGTCTGGACGCCCTACGCCGAGCTCACCCACTACGAGAGCAAGTCCCGCGGGGACGACGACACCGACCCCGCCAAAAAGGCCCGCGCCGACGCCGAGCGCGCCCGCCTGTACGAAAAGCACGGCCGCGACGCCCTTTTGCGGGACCCGTACTACAACCCCAACCTGAGCCTTGACTATGAGGATTTCCGCGAAAGCGGCGACCTACGCCGCCTCAAGGCCGTCAGCGGCTGAGGCGCGTCCCAAAGAGGGAAACCTTCCGGGGCATCCCGCCCTGAAAGCCTTCCCCCTGGGGGGATCGCGCCCGCAGGCGCATTTCGACGGCCAAGCTCCGGGCTTCGCACCGGAGCCAAGCGGGCCGAAGGCCCGGCTCTTAGGCCGGATGAGGGGCGGGTAAACACCCCCGCAAACGCATCCCCGGCCGCGCCGCCCAACGCCGCGCGGGTGCTTGTAAAACGCCGGCGGATATGCTATCCTGTGTGCGGGCATCGCCGCGCGCAGCGGGCGGGAAAGGGGAGGGCATATGCTGCTGGATACAAGGGCCTCCGCCGTGCGCCTGCATCTGTTCCGGGGCCTGTTCGGCCTTGAAAAAGAGAACCTGCGCGTCACCCCGGAAGGGTATTTTGCCCATACGCCGCACCCCTTTGGCGCCGAAAAGCACATCGTGCGGGATTTCTGCGAGAACCAGACCGAGATCAACACCGCGCCGCGCCCCACGGCCGCCGCGGCGCTGGGGGAGTTGGCCGGCTACACGGCCAGGATACGCCGCACCCTGGCCGCCCTGGAGGCGCCGGAGCTCTTGTGGCCCTTCAGCAACCCGCCCTATATCCGCGGCGAGGACGATATCCCCATCGCCCGCTTTACCGGCCCGCAGGCCGGCAAGACCGCCTACCGCCAATACCTGGCCGACCGGTACGGCCGGTACAAGATGGCCCTGTGCGGCGTGCACATCAACTACTCCTTCTCGCCCGCGCTGCTGCGCGCGGCCTTTGCCGCCGCGGGCGGCGCGGCGGAGGATTTCCCCAACTTCAAAAACGACCTCTACGTCACCTTGGCCGAGCGTATGGCCGCCTACGGCTGGGTGCTCACCGCCGTCACCGCCGCCAGCCCGCTGCTGGATTCCAGCTACATCGAAAAGGGCGTGCTGGGCAAGGATGAATTCAACGGCATGGCCTCCACGCGCTGCAGCGAGCTGGGGTATTGGAACTATTTCACCCCGATGCTTGCCTATACCGATGTCGCCGCCTATGCGGCGGGCATCCGCCGCTATGTGGACGAGGGGCTGCTCGCCGCGCCAAGCGAGCTGTACTACCCCATCCGCCTCAAGCCGCGCGGCCACAACGACATCGACGCGCTGCAAAACGAGGGCGTTGACCACATCGAGCTGCGCATGGCCGACCTCAACCCCTTTGCCCCCGCCGGCCTTGACGAGCGGGACCTGCTCTTTGCGCAGCTGCTGCTGGTCTTTCTGGCGGCCACGCCGCGCCAGCCCTTCTCCCGCAGGGACCAGGTGCAGGCGGCGCAGAACTTCAAAAACGCCGCCCACTATGACCTCAAGACCGTCAAGATCGTCGTGCCGGACGGCAGCGTCTACTCGGTGGCCGAAGCGGGGGAGCGCGTGCTGGCCATGATGCAGGATTTCTACAAGGGCTACCCCGGCTGGGTGCAGGAGATCCTGGGCTTTGAACGCCAAAAATTCATCGATCCGTATTCCCGCTATGCGTGGCGCGTGCGCGCCGCGTTCTCCGGCGGGTTCGTGCAAAAGGGGCTGGCGCTGGCCGCGCAGCCCTGAACGGCCCAAAAGGGCCGGTATTTGCAAAATCGGCACGGGGCGCCGCGCGCCGCCGTGCGGAAAGGGGGCCGCCGTATGCTTACCTGGGGCCCGGCGCTGCTGCTTTGGCTCGGCGCCTTGCATCTGCATAAAAAAACCGGGCTGCCCCCGGCCGCCGCGCACCTGTGCCTGCTGCTCACCGCGCTGCTGGCGCTGTGCGCCGCCGCCATGCTCAACGTGCTGTTCGGAGCGGCGGCCGTGCTGCTGGCGGGGTGTTTGCTGTCCACGCTGGCGGATATCCGGCGCGAAGGCCCGCAGGCGTGGTGCGCGGGGGCGCGCGCCTTCCTCACGCGGCCGGTCGTGCTGGCGCTGGCGGCGGGCGCGGTGCTCACGGCGGTGTTTGCGCTGCAACAGCCGGCCTTTACCTACTGGGACGAATTTTACATCACCGGCATCAACGCCAAGGTCACCCAGCTGAGCAATCTTCTGTACACCGTGGCGGAATCCCCGGCCCGGGCGACCGAGGACCCCTGCGGCCCTGCGGTGCTGAGCTATCTGTACCAGTTCTTCTCCCGCGATTTTTCCGAGGGCGATCTGTACCTGAGCTACGGGTACTTCTATTTTGCCGTCTTTGCCGCCGCGGCCGAGCAGGTCGAGCGGCGCGGCGCGGGCCGGCGGGCCGGCAGCGTGTTTTTCATGGCGCTGGCCCTGACGCCGCTTTTGCAGAACTACCACGCCTTCTCGGCCGATTACAGCGCCGTCTCCTACGGCTATATCAGCGCGCTGCCGGATTATATGCTGGCGGTGGGCATGCTTGCCTGCGCGGCGCTGTATCTGGCGGCGCCCTCGGCGCGCTGGTATTGGGCGGCGCTGCTGTTCACCGCTTTTATGAAGGAATCCGGTGTGCTGTTCGCGGCCGTGGCGGCCGTGGCGCTGGCGGTCTGGCGTGCGCCGCGCCGCGGCGCGGGGCGGGGCGCGTGGCCGCGCTGGCTGGGCGGCACCGCGCTGGATGTGGCCATGGCCTCCGCCGGCTATCTTGTGTGGCT
>CANRCB010000021.1 GCA_947629015.1 uncultured Gemmiger sp. | reverse complement strand
CCGGCCCCCGTGCCGCCGTTGGCGATGGGCAATGTACCTTTTACCGGGATCTCCTCCTGCGCGGCCGAGCCGTCAAAAGTGGAGGTAGCGGTGCGGGCAAGGTTTACCTTCAGGCTGCGGGCTGCGGCCAGCTTGTTTGCCGCGGCGGCGGTGCCTTTTAAGGCGGTGTCAATGATCTTTTGGGCGATTTTACCCCCCCCCCGCGGGGTTCAGCTGCGCCAAAAGATGGCGCAGGCCGTTGGTATCCAAAAAGGCCATGTTTTTCTCCTTTCTCTGTGCCTTTTACAAATTTGCGTCCAGCATCAGGAAGCTGTCCTGTTCGCTCATCGTCCGCAGGAGCATCGTCTCGCCGACGGTCAGGCTATGGTCCGTCTCGATGATGATATCCACATACGCCTTGCTACGGCGGTCCATTTTCAAGCTGGTCGTCGGGATCTGCTGCCGGCTGTCGCCAAACAGATAGAATGTCCCACGGTGCTCTACGTTTTTGACGGTGCGGAAATTCTGCGGGATGGGGATGAGGATCAGGGCGTTGTGCTCCGTATACGCCACCCCGATACCGGTGAAGGAGAATTCATCGGCCACCGAGCCGTCCGTCAATACCATCTGGTAGCGCTGGCATTTGGCGAGCTCCAGCGCCCGGTCGGGCGGCGCGTCGCGCAGCACCCAGGCGCCGCGATCCTGCCGGACAAGGGTCTGCTGCGCGCCCAGCTCCAGCTTGGCGGCGAGGATGGTGCCGCCGGCGGAGGTAATGGTGAAGGTTTTGGCGGCGGCGCTGTAGGCGGCCGCGACGGGGCCGCCCGTGGTGAGGGCGGTGGCCGTGACGGTGCCCCCCGGGTCCGTTTCCAGAATTTGGGCGATGCTGCCGTTGAGCACCAGCCCCGAGGCGGTCAGCTGCACGGTGCCGGAAACGAGCTTCCACCGGTCGATAAAATAGCCGGTATCCGATACCGTCCCGCTCACACCGCGCTGGTTGATGGGGTCGGTAAAATACCAGTTGTCCAACAGGTTGGGGCGGGGCGCGGCCGTATCCATCCGCTCCTTGAGCTTTGCCAGCAGGTGCCGCAGGCCGGGGGCCTTCAAAATGCTGTCCATGGTGTTTCCCTCCTTTACGCGCCGAAAATCTCGGTGACCATGGCGTCGATCTCGGCGTCGGTGATGGCGGTGGTGGCCTCGGTGATCTGCCGGCCAAGGGCGGTTTGCAGTTCATTGAGCAGGTCGTCGACCTCTTCCTTGGTGTAATAGTTGGACAGGTCGGTCTTGTTGCCGCTGTCCTCCCATTGCCCGTCGTCGGAATCCCAGATCCAGATGGTGTCGGTGGAGCCGACGATGGCCCAGTCGCCGTCCTCACCGGAAGGGAAGGCGGCTTTCAGATCCGCGGGCGTTGGGTAGTAGCCCTTTTGGCCCTGGGCGATGGCCTGCGCCAGCTTGGCGGCGGCCTCGGCGCGCTCGGCGTCGCCGGCGGCGGAATCGGCGGCCGCGTCGGCACGGTCGGCGTTTTGCCCTGCGGCCTGCTCATGGAGTTTTGCATTAGCCTCACTGGCGCTTGCGTCCGCGGCGCTCTTGGCTGCCGCCTTTGTACTGGCATCTGCTTTTGCGGCATAGGTTTTGGCGTTTTCGGTTCCCTCGTCAGGGCGCTCATCGTCCATTCCCTCGCCTATTGCCCAGCTTTTGGCAGCGGCGGCAAATTGCTTTGCCTGTAAAATCGCAGCCGAAACTGCGGCATAGATTTTTTCCAGACCACTTGCGGCGGCAACGGTCTCATGGCGGGCCGTCGGGCACACCAGCAGCTGGCCATCGCCACAGATTTTTATCACCTGCTCACCGGATTCATCTGTGCCCGCCAAATATAGCTTTAACCCGCCGGCGTGTGCGGTAAACCCTTCATCCGGTACCCACAGCAGCTGCACACTATCGCCCGCATCGCTTGCCTCCAGCATTTGCAGGGCAGTTTCTTCATAATCGGCAAAGTTGCCGTATACAATCCAGTTCAGGCGGCTTAACTGAATATCGTTGTATTTGCCCGGCCCGAGAATGCTGATGCTTTCCACATTCTTCTCGCCTTCACGGAAGAGACGCGCAATAGGCTGCGTATGCAGAACCTTATTTTCGTCAAATCGAAGCTGCACTGGTTGACCCTCCTATTGGATATTCAACAAGAATCGTCCCGCCTTCGCGTGCAATGTGTACCCGCTGCCCCGGTTGGAAGCTGCACGCCGCATTAAAGGGGTAGCGCTTGATGCCGGGTGTGCTCTCCCCCGGCAGGATCAGCGTGACCCCATCGGCAAAAACCTCCGCGACCGTGGCAAGGTTGCTGGTCCTGCCGGTATGCGCCTGCTCCAGATTTTTGCAGTCTACGTATCCGACCATGTCAGACATTGTAAAACACCTCCCTGGCCGTGTGCGTCATCAACCCCGCCGGTGTGCACTCAATGCTCCAGTCCTGTTCTTCCAACAAACCGATATCATCCCGCTGCAGGATAATGGCATCATTCAGGCCGTGCTCGCTCTCACTGATGGAATCGGTATAAAACGTGTAGACTGTGCTGCTCATCATGCTCAGGATTTTGCGGTTGTTGGCATGAGTATGCAACGCATCCAGACTTGCGATGCTGTCAAGGTACTGCACCTCCGGGATACGGCGTCCGCGCCGCTGTACGCTCAATGGGCTATCGTTGTAGTCGTTCACCGCCTCGGCGCGCAGCTCGGTACTGATATCCGGGCTATCCACGATGCTGATGAACACGTTCGCAGCGTCGAAGGTGTCCTCATTTTTGTCAAGGCCGCCGCGCAGGATGCATTCGCCCGGCCGCACTTCATACACGTGTGCGCGCGCACTGACGGTGGCCGGCGCCCACGGTTCCATGACAGCCGTGCCGTCACCATCAAACCAAAGGGCGCGGTAGTTGATGTCCTGCCGCAGCGTCTCAACGATCTCATATAGCGAGGTGCCTGTTTCGAATTCCTTTGCAACCGGCAAAATTTCTTTACTGGCAGTGATGCGCAAACGCGTCACGCCGGCAGATACCAGCTGCGCGCTGATGGCGTCGGTATACTTTGTGCCGGCAAGCACCGTCAGCGGGTGCTCCAGCACCCCCAGGTTGGAAAGCGAATAAGCCAGGTCGTAGCCGGTAAGGTTCCAATAACGCTGTCCATCCTCTCCCTCCTTCTCCGGGGCGGTCGTCACATAAAACAACCCCAACGGCACGGGCTGCCCCAGGTCGTCGCCCAGCATCTGCACGCTGAGCAGATCCGTAAGCCAGTCGATGTCCCTGTCCACCGCACACCGCAGGCTGGCCGTGCGCTTGATTTTGGCGTCCCCTGTCCAGGTCACGGTCGGCGTGTCGTCATCCGGTACCTGCAGCTGCCGGTAGTTGGCGCCATTGCGCTGCGCCCAAAACTCAAACCGACGCATAGCTCAACTCCTCCCGCTGTGTCTCTGTGATCTCGGCTTTGATGCCGCGCATGAGTCCGCAGCCCATCTGCACCGTGGAAAACACGCCAACGGCCAGGTGTCCCTCGTAGTCCTTATATACGGCCACCTGGCCCTCCAGGCTCAACAGCGGAACCAGATCCTCGCCGCGCTTTTTCGCATAGCTCAGGCTGTGCACCGTGCGCTGGCTGCCGGAGGGACGCCATACGGGGCGCTTCTGACCGTAAAACTGCACAAAGCTGCCCTGCTGGCTGTCGTTGCAGCTGTAACGGTCGAGCGAGGGCGAATATTTGAGTGCGATCCAGTCATCTCCCAGCAGTGGCCCAATGGCCGCATACGGCACGCGTGGGGCAGCTGTCGCGGGCGCGCTGTCGGTATAGTATCCGTCGGGGTCAAAAGCCCGCAGCACATAGCTGTGGCTGCCCACACTGGTGCGATCCACGTACCCGCCGGCCTGCATGGCCAGTACCGCAATGAGCACCCCGTCCCGCAAGAGGCAGACGGTCACAAAGCCCTCGGCCAGTTCCCAACTGGCCCGCACCTGTGCCCATTCCTCCGCAACGGAGAGGCGCACACCCTCGCGCGGTATGTTCTGTACGTTCACCGTCACCGCAGCCCAATCACTGATATCACGGTATTGGTTCACGATACGCACCCGGATGGTATGCTGCCCATCGGCCAGCAGATCAGGGCTGCGCCACATCTTATCAGAACCATAGCGCATTCCGTAACTCTTTCCATCGATCTCAACCTCAAATCCCGTCTGCGATTCGCTCTGCCAGGCAATCGAGGGAAGCGGCTTTTGGTCAAAAAAAGTGATGGCCGGCGCATCCGGATTGCGGCGTACCGCAAAAATCGCCGGTGCGCTGTAGTTGCCGTAGTCACCGTCGCTGTTTTTGGTGCGCACGCGCCAATAGATCGTCGTCACCGGGAACGCCTTGGGTTCACTTCGCCAGCTTACGGCAGCCCCGTCCGCCGTCTGCATCACCGTATATGAGGCGCCACTGTCGCGGCTGTAACTCAGCTCATAGCCGGTCTGTGGGGTTCCTGTGGTATTGGTATGCTGCCAAGTGAACAGGATACCTTCCACGCTGTCATCTAAAAACGATCCTGCCGGGCTGATGGCCACCGGGGTCGAAAGCGTGTCCGCTGTGGACACAGTGACCACCGCGCTGGTAGCTTTTGTGCCCGTGTTGGCTACAACCTCGACATACCAGTCGATGCGGCTTTTGGCTGGGAAAACCCCCGCCGGAATATCAACATACTGTGCCGTGCCCGCCACGTTGACGTTTTTGTATGCCCCCTGTCCCGCCGGACGCCAATGGAATACGGCGCTCACTTGTGTTACTGCGCCAGGCGCATCCTCATCATCGGCTACGAACGTCCAGCCAAAGCGGTTCTGCACCTTGCTGGGGGCTTGGCCGGAGGCGTCCGGAAACATACCGGTGACGGAGATCGCCACCTCGACGTTGGTGCAGTTCTGCCAAGCACTTGTGGCTGTATGCCCGGTGTTGACGGTAACCATGACCCGCCAATCAAATTTCCCAACAGGCAAAACGTTACCGGCAACCGTGGTATTGTTGGCACTGCCAGATGCCCTGCCCGCAACCTTATAGCTCGCCGAACCTTCCGAGCGATACTGTATCTCAGCGCCGGTTTGATATACGCCCGCCACAGGGCAGCTGAGCGCCCACCGGAAAATCTGCGGGAAACCATGATAGGTTTTCTGGGTGGGGTAGAGATCGCTCAGTGTGAGTGGAGGCTCTGCGTTGTTGCAGCTTTGCCAGGCGCTTGTAGATGTATGGCCAGTATTGATGGTGACCATAACGCACCATTCAAAAGCACCCTTTGGCAGGACATTGGCTGCCACCGTTACCGTGCCGCCATCTCCGGTTACATTGCCGGTCACCTGATAATCAGAAGCACCCTTTGCACGGTAATGGATCTCCGCTTTGGTTTGTGAAACACCCTGCAGCGTGCTGCTAAACTTCCAACGGAAAACTTGCGGGAAGCCTTGGTATATCGTACCAGTTGGTGATAAATCCGTAAGACTTACAGGCGGTACAGCGTTGTTGCAGTTTTGCCAAGCGCTTTCAACTGTTATTTCCGCATTGGTGGTAATGATGACGCGCCATTGCAGACTACCGGCGGGCAGAATATTGGCGCCTACGGTGACCGTGCTCGTTTGGCCGGTTACCGTGGCAGCCGATTTGATTGTGCCGCTGGGTCCCTCCCTGTACTGCAGCGTGGCACCAGTCTGGTATACGCCGGCCTCAGAGCTTTTAAGGCTCCAACCAAAGGTCGTTGCAAAGCCCTGATAGATCGTCCCGGTGGGATAAAGACCCGTGGCACTCAAACTCGGCACCTTATATGTACAACTTGCCTCCGCGCTGTATTTCCAGTTGCCGAGTTCCGAAAGCGTCGCCACACGCCAGTCAAAGCCCTCTGCGGCCAGGATGTCATCGGGGATGCGGGCCGTCAACTCCGTACCAATACCCGCAACGCTTGCCAAATTGACATATTCCTCTGCACCTTTTGCCCGGATCTGTACCCAGCTGAGTTGTGCATCGCTAGGAAAGACTGCATCGTTCGTCCACTGGAAAGTGCAGGTTGGAATTTTTATATAAGTCCCAACAGGCGTACGGATACTGGGTGTAACATATTGACGATATTCCGTCCAAGATGCCGTCAGATCTCGTACATCGACCTCTCTCCTGACACTCGCATCTGATGTCGACGGATAATTTTCATAATGGAAACCAATATACGATCGATCACCTTCAGTTTCTAACGTGTGTATATATACGTCAAAAGAAAAAGGCTCAAAGTTTGTTGGATACAGTCGTACGCTACCTGATATAAGGGCCCCACATGTTGCGTCATAATTGGCCACAGTCATCGTGACTGATACATTTCCATCCACAATCATCCCGTCGCCCATTTTGGGCTCTATGCCTACCATCGTAAATCCATAATAGTTAATATTGCGGGACACCTGTGTTGCTGTCTTTTTTATAGCCATTGTTTCACCCCTGGCGGATCCGCGTCGCCTCATTCTCGGCGATCCTTACGATATCGTTGAACTCCCGGACATTTTTGGCATCTATGGTCACATTCAGGCTCTGGATGATGACCGAACTGCCGCCCGTATCACCTGCCGCCATACGGCTTTGCGTGGCTGAATAGATGCGCGTACCGCGCGGCAGCACAACGCGCTCCGGGCCTTCTTCGCCGACCCACGTCTCGCCGCCGCCCCAATAGGGCGTACCGCGCGCGTGCCGCGGCATATTGGCCACCGTGTTGTTGACTTGGGCAAGCGTGCGGTTCATATCCCGTGAAGATTCATTCGTGCCGCCAAAAATGTCCTTGACCATCATGAACACACTGACGAGCAGCAACCCTGCCGCCACAACACCCATGATGATCGGCAGCATTGAGGTGAGCCCTCCGCCGGCGATGGCCGCACCGGTGCCCACCCCCGCCAACGCCGGCGATAGAATCGCCATTGCACTGGAAACCGAGGTAATTGCTTTGGCCACGCTGGTGATCACCAGCACCGCACTGCCGGCGGCCGCCACAAAGGTGATCACATCTGTGGGGATGCTGGAAAGGAACTCCGCCAGTGTCGAGAGCACCGGCAAAAGCGCCTGCGCCAGCGTGCGCTTGACGGCATCAAACTTTTTGTCCAGTTCCTGCATCGAATCATCAAGCGCGCCGAAACTCTGCAGCGTCTCGTTATCAAGCACATAACCTGCCTCATGGGCCTGCTCAGCAAGTTCGGCCAGACGGTCACTGCCTGCCTGAATCAAGGGGTTCAGATCTTGTGCGCTGCGGCCAAAGATATCCATGGCCAGCGCGTCGCGGTCGGTGGCGCCTTCGACCTGCCCCAGCGCGTCGATGACATCCAAAAAGACCTCATCGGCATCGCGCAGCTTGCCATGCGCGTCCGCCACCTTTACGCCGAGCTTATCAAAAGCATCGTGCGCGTTACCGCTGCCCTTGGCCGCATCCTGCATATTGTTGGTCAACTTGGAAAGGCTGCCCTGCAGCGTGTCCATACTGACGTCCACAAGCTCGCTGGCATAGGCAAATTCCTGCAACTGGTCGGTGGAAAGCCCCGTCTGCGCGCTCAGGGTCAGCAAATCGTCGGCGGTTTTACTGGTTTCCATCGTCAACGAGCCCAGCCCCGCGACCAGCCCGCCAACAACAGTGACAGCCCCGGCCGCAGCAGCGTTGACGTTGCCCAGCTTGTCAACGGCGCCCTGCAGCGCCGGTGGCAGGCTGATACCAAAGGCATCACAAACGTCATTGACCACGTCAGCCAGGCTGAGAAAGCGCTGCGCGCTGTCCTCGGCGGCCTCCGCGGTCTCGTTCTGCGCATCGGTACACTCGGCCAGTGCGGCTGTATATTCCGCCTGTGTGCCCTCCATCTTGGCGAGTTGGGCCTCAGCGCGCAGCAGTGTTGCCTGGTAAGAAAGGGCCTTATCGCTGCCCTCACCATAGGTTTGGGCGGCGTAGGCCACACGGTCGGCCAACAAGGCCACCTTTTCACGCTGGCTGGTGATTGCGTCGCCAAGGGCTTCGCTTTTGGCACGTAGCGCGGCTTCCTCGCTGCCCATGGTGCGCGCCTGCTCGGCCGCAAGGGCCATTTGCGCATAATTCACCTGTAAGCCGGCATTGATATTGCGTAAAGCATCGCGGTATTCCCGCTCACCCTCCAGCACCATCTGTGCGCCGATTTTCGGCAAATTGCTGGGCATTTAAAAACTCACCCCATCTTCGTCAACATTGTCGGCGCCGGTCGCTTCGCCAACCGTCTGCGCATGGATCTGCATCTGGCGGTCGATCTCCCGCAGGGTTAGCAGTCGATATTCCGCAAGGGTGTACCCCAGTATGGTGCAGGTACCATATTGGAGCCGGGCAAAGGTTCCCCTTATGCCGTCAGGATCATCTGCGCCGCCGTCATCAGGCGGTTGGCGGCCACTTTTTTTTCGCCGGGTGGGCCCCATTCAGCCAGCTCGGCCGCGATGGCCTTGCTGTTTTCTTCCCCGTTCAGATCCTCCGCGGAGGCAATGAGCACGAGTTTTTCAGCAGTCAACGGGTAATGCGGCACCTCTGCGGCAATATCCTTGCCGTTCAGCAACTTCTCGCGCGCGACAGCTGCATTGACAAGATCCGCGATCACAGCCAGGCTGTTACGCGCGTCGGCAAGATACCGCCGATGAGCAGCCTCACGCCTCCGCGTGACCAGCTTTTCACGGTGTGCGTCGTCCAGGCCGCGCTCGTCGGCCTCGTCCTGGGCGCGCTCCTCTGCCTCGGCAAGGCATTGCAAAAGCCGCTCGGTCGCGTCGCCGATCACGCCGACGGTGGCTTGTATGGGGTATTTGACCCCGCCCAAGGTGATGTACCGCATACGGCTCACTCCTCCGTAATGTTCAGGAAGGTTTTCATCGCCTTTACGGCGTCGGCGTAATTGTCGGCGTCAAAATCCCTTTTTGTTACCATCAGGTGTTCATTGTCGTAGTAGCACTTGCCCGCGCAGGTATGGCTTTGCCATTTCACAGTCTTTTCCTGCGTCTGCAACACGTCCTCGATAGGCCCCATCTGCACCTTGTGGTACATCAAAAGGCGATAGAAATCCTTTTGCTTATTGTCTTCGTCTTTTTTCGACCCGACGCCAAGGCAGGCATAACGCAAAAACGGAGGCGCATCGCCCTCTTTGTCGACCAGGCCGGTCTCCTCGCTGTAGCTGTGGCCGCCAAAAACAGCCTCATCTTCCAGCGGCAGCTGGCTGAGCACAAACTGGACAGTGCCCTCGTTGGCCGGAGCGGTGAAATCAAGCACATCACCGGCATACATATCGCTACTGTCGGAGCCCTTTGCGCCGTTGAAGCTGATCACGTGCCGGGTGATCTTCCCGGTGCCGGGCACCTCAGTGGTGGTGCCGTCCTTGTTCTCTGTGATGGTCAGCGGGCAATAGCCCTGCATCTTTTGACCTTTAAGTGCCATTGTCGTCATTCCCCCTTACCCATAGAAACTCCTGATGGGCGATGTAATGTTTGGTTTCGGCGTCATAGCCGACGGTATCATCCAGAACCATAAAGCCAAGGGCGCGCGCCTTCGCGCGCATCCGGCTTGCGTGGCCGGTATTGCCGCCGCGGCTATACCAGCTGGCGCGCAGCTGCTCGGAGGCGTACTCATCGGTATCGCCCGCATACACATCTGGCGCGCCATAGACTGGCGTGATGATGATGTAATCGTCCGGCAAGACCTCATCCGGGTCGCTGGCGGGGTAGACCTGTGGGTATACCGGCACGCCAAGCGGCAGCAGCGCCGCGCGCAGCGTCTCCAGGCCGCTCATTTGAGAGCCTCCTCAAATACGCCCTGCATAGCCGTTGCCGCGGTGTTGGCAGCTTCGTTTGCGGCCGCCTGGATAAACGGCTCGGCAGCTTGGTGGGCGTTGCCATACTCAAGGCCGGCCGCCTTCACAGCATTGGGCACGCCGCGCGGGTAGCCTGGCGTAGGCTTCCGGCTTTTGTCATACCCCCAAAATCGCACGGGAAGGCTGAAACTGCCGGTACGTTTGCTTTTGACCACACGGCCGGGACGCACACTGTTTGCCAGCGCACCTGTTCGCGTATGAGCATCGACGCGCTTGCGGATGCTTTCCACCACCGGGGCGGCACCCGCCTCCAGCATTTTAGGAGCCAGTTCATCCAAGCGCTCCATACGTTCCAGCTGGCGGAACATTTCCTGTGGCACGAAAGGCTCAAATCGCATGGCTGGCTCCTTTGTCTGGTATAGCGCCGGGTGTCGTGGTCAGGTTTTTGCACGTCAGTTCAACTTCTTTGCCGTTTTCATAGCTGCGCACGACCGCATACAGGCGGCCGGCATGGCGCACGGCACTCTCGCCGCGGTAATCTTCCGGGTGCACAGCAAAGATGGCGGCCGCCGCTATGCCGGCAGCGGCCGCCTTGTAAAACTCTTCCCTGCGCACACTGCGCAGATCGGCATAGACTTTCCGGTCAGGTGTGAACACCCGCTCTTGCGGATACCCCTCGCCGGTAGGTGTGTCCAGGCTGGACACGTTCCCCAGCTCGATCTCATCACTGAAATACATTAGGTGCCTCCGCTCTGGCAGCCGTCTTGCGAAGCTGCTCAGTGTCGATATCGTAGGCCGCATGGTTGGTATCGGCGTCATCGCCGCCGATACCAAAGCGCCAGCGGGCAAAGCTGCGCACGGCCCCCAGCACCATCGCGTCGCTCTCGTCGTTGGCGACCGTCTCCGACACACCTTTGCGGATCATATCCGCACGCGCCTGCTCGATGATGTCTGTCAACTCCGTGTCGACATCCTTGTTGCCGGTCGACCGGCGCACCGCAAAGCGGATCTTTGCAAGGTACTCATCGCTTACCATGTAGATCCCCCGTCGGCTTATTCGCCGGCCTGCTTGATCTGCTGCATACCGTGCCACGCCCCCAGAGCGCTGCCAGCGGTCACATTGGCGCGGATGCCCATCAGGCCCTCGTCAAAGTAGTGGCCGCCTTCATCGGTCTTGATCTCGTAGTCGCCCCAGATCGGCAACTTGATGTTGCGCGGCTGGCCATAGTACTGTGTGCCCGCCTCCAGGTCGTCGCAGATGCGGAAGCGGCTGGCCATGCCGCCCTCCTTGATGATGCCGGCGGTGTTTTCCTCGTTGTCAAAGGTGATTTCGTACAACGGCTTCTTCTCGCTGGTGCCGCGCACGGCGCCGATGGCTGCCAGATCCTCACGGCCGACATACAAAACACACGGACCCTTGCCCTTGACCGGTTTGAAGCCCAGCACGACATTGCGCAGATAGTTTGCATCGATGGCAACGTCCGCACGCTTTTCCAGCAGATCGCTGGTGGAAAGCGCGGTGAGGATCTTGTGCTCAGCCTCTGCATACAGGGCCTGCACGGCACTGACCTGCACCTCATTGGCATAGGCGACGGGGGTCATCTTGGACACCTGGTTGCCCACGGAATCCAGCACACCCCAGTCCACGGGTGAGATGGTCACCTTGTCAAAGGTGGGGCCAGTGCCGGCATACTTCTCGCCTTCGGTGTGGTCAGCTGCCTTGGCGTCAGTCTTTTTGTAGGGCACCTCATACGCCCCGGTGCCGGTAGCGTCAATGACGTGCACATCCTCCAGGATGCCACTGGTGCCGGCCGGCAGCGCGCCGACCTCGTTGAGCACGGCCGTCGGAGTGGCCAGCTTGCCACTGGAAACCAGCAAGCTGCGATGCTCGTTGCCGGAACGGTCAAACAGCGGCGTGGTCATGTGGCCACTGCGGGCAAACTCGTGCGCGCGGCGCTCAAAAACGCCACCGCTCGTGATGGTACCGCGCCCCTCCGATGCCGCAGGGGCGGCCGGCGTGGTGTGCGGCGCCAGCTGGCCGGCCAAGCTGTTGCGCGTTTCAAGCTGCGCAAGCTCCTCATTGAGCCCGCGAGCCTCCTCGCTGATCTCCTGCAGGCGCTCGGTGGTGGTGTCGGGGTTCTGGGCCTCGGCAAGCAGCGCGGCGCGCCGAGCCTCGATCTCGTGGATGCGTTCGGTGTTCGGATGCATGGTTTTCTCCTCGCTTTCTGTTTTTTGTGGGGTAGAAGTCGGTTTATATCCGTAAAAGCGCAAGGCACTCCACCTGCAGCCTTTCACGGCGCGCAAGTTCAGCTGCCTCCCGCTGTCTGGCTTCTGCAGCCATCCGCTCACAGAAACTTCTTGCGCTCACATCAGTCGCCGGATTGGCGGGGATGCTCACAACGCTCACATCGTACACCTTGCGGATTTTTTTGATGGTGCGTGTATGAGTTGCGACGTCATACTCATCCTCGGCCACGGTAAAGCACCAGGAGCAGCCCGTCAAAAGGCCGGCGGCGATATCGGAATAGATCTGATGTCCCAGATCGCTGCGGGAAAGATCCCCGGCAAAGAACAGGCCGTGTTGATCGTCAGGGTTCAGGAACAGCGTATCGTTGCTGATGCGGGCCATCACCCGCCCGGCATGGTTCAGCTGCATGATCACATCCGAAAGGTCGGCGCCATCCAGCGCGTGACGGTCGATTTGTTCGCGGTATGCTATACCATCAAACTCTCCCAGTTCATATGGTTGGTTGTAGGTGGTGGCATAGCCCTCCACATAAAAATCGCTGTTGTAATGTCGATCTTGTGATCCGCTCAAGGCATTCATCAGGGCCACCGAGCGATATTCGCGCTCATTCGGCAGGTATGGCATTTTGTTCCGGCTCCTTTCCTGTGTTGGGTTCATCTTTGGTATCTTTACCGAGCTGATATTTGCTCTGGTCCCCAGACTTGACGTAATTCAAACTGATCAGGCGCACATCGCCGTCCTCAACCGGCGGATAATTGAGCAGCGCACGCTGTTCGTTCACGGTCAGCAGGCCCATCTCCTTGCTGTCATTGATGATCGACAGCCTCGTTGCCCAGCTGGCACCGGCAGCAGCCGTCCCGACGACCATGATGCGGTTGCCGTGACCATATTCCCTCGCGGTAAACAGGGCCGCGGTGAACGCCTGTCCCATTGCCTCCCAAATCGGATCAACGATGCCGTCATAGTAATTCTGCATCGTCTGCTCGCTGGCGGTACCCGATACGACATCGGGCGGCGTCCGCCAGTAGGCGTTCAGTCGGTCAGAGACGTTTTTCAGCTGCGCCGCATTCGCTGTCCAGGTATTTGCACTGAGGGGCGTATAGTCCTCCGTGGCATCCAGCGTAATGATGCCGCCACCAGTCTTGGCCGCCTGTTCCATACGCCCCCGGAACGCTTTCTGGCTGGCCTCCACGTCGCTGCTTGCCAGCATGGCTTTTCGCTGTTTTAAAATACCGTGGATGCGGTTGCTGAACGTTACGGCATCCGCCAAACCGGCATCAAGGTCATTGACCAAGTCAAGGATCGGGTCTGCCGCGCGGTTGTCCAAGCCGGCAACACCACTTCCGTCGTAGTGGCGGCGCAGGATCACAACGTCCTCAAGGTGCAAAAGTCTCTGCGCACCGTCGGTGTCAGTAAACTGCACGGCATAGCCGCCGTCAGCCAATTCCAGGAACTCGAACGACCGGTACGCAATGGGCCAGATGTTTTTCGGGGTCACCCCCTCCCACTCGACCCAAGCGAGCGCTGTGTTTTTCAGCTGCAGCTGCCAGGTCAACGCATAGAGGAAGTCGTAGCGGCTCATCATGGGATTTGGGCGCTCAAACAGGCGCGTGTACGGGCTTTTGCGGTTCACAGCCCGCACGCGGTCTTGGTCGTCTTTAACAACGTGCAACACCTGTGCCATCGCCACATGAGCGCTGTTGCAGTCCAAGATACTGCGGCAACTTGCCTGTTGTTCAAGGCCGATCGGCGTTTGACGGCTACGGGCGCTCGCCGACGAAATATACACCACGCGCGAGCGCAGGCTCGATATGAAATTACTGATAATGCCCACGCTATCACCTCAAGAATGTCATATACTCGTCTGTATGGTTGCAATACCCGACCCAGGCATTGAGCAGGCTGACCATACCATCGATGCGGCGGTTGCTGCTCTTTTTGACCGGCTGGATGGTTTCGATGCCGTTTGCGTTCAGGCTTTTTTTGTCTGTGTTGGTCAGACACCAGAACAGCAGAGGATTGTCGTTATATACGACCTTGTGATCCGTAAGCGCAGCACCTAGGTCCTTCATCGGGTAGCTCCAGGTAAAGGGGCCTTGGCGGATGCGCTCCATGTCGAAACCGTATTCCTGCATTTCCGGCACCCAATAGCCGGACAGTGCCGCATCGTAACAGACCCACAACGGCCGAATGTCATGTTTTTGCACCATCTCGACGAACCACAGCGTTACGTCGTGGAAGTTTACCCGGCTACCTTCACAGATGGTTAGCCAACCAGCCTCCGCCCACCGTCGGTATGGCGCCTCCCGGCTGCCGGCTGTGACGGCTTCCGTCTCCAGCAGGCGGGCTTCCGGCATAAAATACTGCTGCAAAACGTAGTACATCTCGTCGCCGGGGCGGCGGATCAACAGTGTGGCACAGGTCAGGTCGGTCGTGGAGCTCAAGTCGCAGCCGCCAATAGCGTAGCTGTGTTCCAGGTAAGAGAGCGGTACAGTTGTGCTGTTCCGGACAGCGTCGTAGCTCAGCCACGAGGAATTGCCTGTCGATGGCTGGTTAAAGTCCTTTGCCATCACTGTCTCTTTGAAGCTGGGATCCCGCTCGGCGCGTTTGACGTTCTCCGCCAGTTTCTTTGCGTCTTTGATGGCGCCGAGGCCGGGATTGGCCTTGGCCCATGCGTGCGGGTCAGCAAACTCAGCCCGGTCATCCAGCTTGTACAGCAGCGGCAGAACGCTGAAATCATGGTAGCCGTCTGTCCACAGGGCGATACCTGCCGCGAGTTTGATGTGATCATCGAAGAAACCGCCGCGCACAAAGCCGTTTGTGGTGATCAGCCACGCGAGCGGCTGCCGGCGCGCGTACTGGCTTTGGAACATGACATCGAATACTTCACTGGTCTTCGCCTCATGCCATTCGTCCAAACAAAAGAAACTGGTGTTCAGGCCATCCAGCGTGCTGCTGTCTGCCGCAAGCGGCGCCATGACCCCAAGCGTCTTGTCATCATAGATATCACTACGGCGCTTTGTCAGCCTGGCATTGAGTGCCGGCGATTGTCGCACCATGTTACAGGCTTCCCGGAAGATCAGCTTCGATTGATCCAGCTTGTTGGCACAGCAATATACCTCGGGGCCGCCTTCACCGTCGGCGACCAAACAATAAAGCGCGACCGCGGCCGTCTCGGTGGATTTTCCGCATTTACGGCCCCGCATATCAATGACCTCACGGAATCGGCGCAGGCCGGTTTCGCTGTCAAGCCAGCCAAACGCAAGCTGAAGTTTGGCCTTCTGGAACAGTTGCAAGTGGAGAGGCGCCCCCAGTTTCCCCTTACTCTGCTTACAAAAGCGCTCAATGAACGTGATGGGGCGCAGGCCGCGCCCAGCGTCGAAGATGAAATGCCAATCGGGATCCTCCGGAGGCTTGTCCATCCAAAGGCACTCGCGTTCGTAAACGGCACGGATCTCGTGGCTGACGACCTCCTCGCCCCGCTCAATAGCTGCCAGATAGACCTTTGGCCAATTTGTGATGACGGCCGCCGCGCTTTCGTAATTAGCTGTGCAGGCCATCACGGATAAAGCGCTCCAGTTCGCCCGCCTCGCCGCCAGGCTCCTGCACAGTGGGTCGCGGCAGCATATCGACCAGCTGGCGGATGATTTTGAGCCGGTTGTTGACAGCTTTGTCATAGGTTTCAACGGCACTGCTTTTTTTGCGGCCGCTTTGGTTGGCGCCATTTTGGTAGGTCTCAACGATGCCGTTTTGCAGGATGTCGTCCTTGGCCTCCTCCATCTGGACCCATAAAAATGCCAGGTCATCAAGCAGGCCACCCACAAGGATCCGGTCGTGGTCAGAGGAAAAGTAGCCCTCTATCTTACTCAGGCGATCCCTCTCCATCCTCTGCAATTTCGACCGTTTCGCTTTTGTAAATTCCCTTACTTTTGCCATATTGAACTATCTGCACCCCCTCGGATACCACACCCCCCATGCGCAACCCGGGCGGTCCTGCGTGTGGGTGGCGCGCGGTCTTTTGGCGCCATGATTTATAACGCATCCCCCCGGGGGGTCAGCATTCCGCTTTCGTCAAAGAAAAATCCGTCATCGCAGTCCGGCTGGCAGTACTTCCCCTGCTGCCGTTTCGTTTCTTTTTTGTGGCAGTCGCCGCACAGGCAGTGCAGCAGCTTCGGGTTAAGTGCCACCGTCGGGTCGCCTATGTTTGCCGGTGTCAGCTCTATCTCGTGGTGTACCTCGGTGGCATAGCCGCCGCACATCTCACACACGCGCCCGCATCGTTGCAGCATTTGCAGGCGCAGGGTCTTCCACTCAACGGAATTGTAAAAAGGCTTTGCCCATTCTTTTGCCATCAGTTTTCCGCCTCGCCGGGTTTGTCAGGCGGCGCAAACAAAGACATTTGCGCAGTACCCCCCCCCGCAGCATTTTCAACGCCTTCAATGCGAAGCCGTGCTGTGTCATAATACCCGACGTCCAACTCAATTCCCACAAAATCGCGGCCTGTTTTTGCACAAGCCACGCCGGTACTGCCGCTGCCCATAAACGGATCCAGAACTGTGCTGCCGGCCGGACAAAGCTCTATCAGGCGTTCCAGCAGCGGCACAGGTTTTTCGGTTTGGTGGTGTCTCCTGCCGGTCGTCACGCTCGGCACATTATAGAAGCCCGGTAGAATAGAACAGCTATCAACCGGCGCAGCTTCCCTCGGACCATTTGTCGCCCATGGGAAAAATTCGCAGTCGTTTCTGTATCGCCCGAGAACCGGCCGGCTCACGCCCTTGTTCCACACCACGATGCCCCTCCACACCCAGCCGGCCGCCTGCAATGCATCCGTCACCGCCGGCAGGTTTCGCCAGTCGATAAACACCCCGCAGATGCCGCCGGGCACCGTCTTTTGCCGGCACTTGAACAGAACCATCCGCAAAAATTCGGTAAAGCTGCGCTGATCCATGTTGTCGCCGCTGAAACTTCGGAACCGCGCCGCGCCGTTGAACTCATTTCCGATATACTTGACCCGCGTGTCCCGCTTCCTGTCCCCCGCAAACAGCCCGCCGGAGGAATACGGCGGATCGGTCAACACCATATGCACCGATCCGTCCGGAATCTCGGTCAACCTTTCAAGGCAGTCCCCATGCAGCAGCTTGATCATATAAAACTATCCCCGTACATCAAATATAAAACCCGACGCGTTGCATACGTCGGGTCCGTGTCCAGGTTGGACACACTGTGAAGGAGGTACACCAAAGCGTTGGGCGGTTCGCTTTCGTGCTTTGCACAATACCAGAATAGCACACAAAAAGCGGACATTAAAGGGCATCTTTGCCCGCCTCCTTTGCAGGGTTCGCATCGAGCCAGGCAACGGCCTCGCGGTGCAGGCGGCGCGCGTGGCGCTCCTCATAGCCGGAGTGCTCGGCAACCAGCCGCCAGGAGTACCCGTTCAGATACCGCAACCGCAGGACAAGGCGATGCCGCTCATCCGGCAGGCGGTCGATGGCGGCGCAGACCTCGCCCCGCCGGGTCTCGACGTCCACCTTGGCGGCGTCAGCCTGCTCCAGCACGTTCTCGACGCCCTCCAGCGCGGCCTCGATCTTACTGTGCCCGCCCGCATCGGCCGGTATGCCGCCGAACGCCTTGCTGACCCGCACGCCGAGCGCGCGCATCCGGTCGGCCTCATCGCACAGGCGGCGCCATTCCCGCACAGCGCGCTGATATCCCCGCAAAAATTCGACCGTATCCACCGCTCTCACCCCATCGTCGCCTGTCAGTTGTTGTCGTCGCCGTCCGCCGGATCCTGTTGCACTTTGATGCGGAACCCCGCGCGCCTAATGGCCCGCTCGACATCCGGCGCATAGGTACAACGCGGGTCGGTGGTCTGCATGAGCACCCGCCCCGCCGGGTCTGTTACCTGGTACAGATACATCATGATCCCTCCACAAACTCGCATTCGTCCGGCTTCACGCCCATCACACTGCCATCCGGCAGCCGCGCATAGACAGCACCCCGCGGCGTTGTGCCCGCTTCGTACACCTCGCCAGCCTCCAACACTCTATTTGCCAGGCTGGGCATGGCCGCGCACAGCACGGCAAAGTCCGACGCGGGCGCATCCATGAACGGGTGCACCGTGCGCAGCATTTTAATCCGCATGGTCAGCCGCCTCCCCGTCCAGCAGCAGCTCGGCCGCATCGCGCAGCGCGGTACGGATAGGGTCATCATTCCCATAAACGTTCATCCAGCCGATGTAGTCGGGGCTCTCCTCATCCATCGGGATGATCGCACCGTTGTTATGCACACGCAGATACAGGCGGTCGTTCTCGTCGTTCACTTCGCCCTCAAGGTTGATCATCATCAAGTGCTGCTCATCCGGCAGGTCGAGAATATAGCTGCCGATGTGCAGGATACCGTCATGCCGCATCAGCGTCCACATCCCCGGCAACTCGCCGGTCATCAGCTCGTCGACGATCTCATCAAGCCGCTCCTCGCGCGTGTCCACACTGGACACATCCCCGCCGGGCGCCGCGGTCTCCGGCTCCGCCGGGTCATCCGCATCCCCGGCCGTCGATGGCGCCGCCCTGCGCGCCTCCAGCTCCGCCTTTTGCTCCGGCGTCAGATGCACCTTGCGCGCAGCCATATACAGGTGATATGGTGTAATGTTCCCCACAGCATAGGCGTCGTTCTCGTCTTCGGTATTGAGCAGGAAAAAAGTCACGTTCCACCTGCTGGGTTGAAGCACCGCACGCAGGCCGTTCCGCATATCAAAGCTCCTGCCTTCGAGCTTTCCGAGACTGTCGCAGAACCCGCATTTGTAGTAGTCGTCGGCCATCCAGTCGACGCCCTCGAACGGGAGGTTTTCCGCTGCCCAGTTTCTTACCTTCTCGTACAGTTCGTCATTGACACCCGGCAGTTTCGGCGCATACCCGTCGCGGCAGTACTTCGCCTGCTGGCGCGGCCACAGTTTACTGGCGTCGTAGGCCCTGGTCAGCGTGGTCTTGCCCTCGCGCAGCATCGCCTTGACCTCGTTGGTGCAGTGCTCGGAGATGGCGTTGAGCCGCCCCAACGTCCCGGCGCCCACACCCAACACTTCGGCCATCGCGTCCCGCACGCGGCCGGAGAGGCCACCGCTGGCCTTTTTCTTCTCGTAGATGCGTTTAAGCGCCTCATACTGCGCCAGGCGCTCGCCATCGGTCAGCTCGCGCGCGGTGCTGTTCGCGGTGATCAACGCCAGCAGGTCGTCGTCCGCGCCGTGGCTCTCGCGCACGATGCACGGCACGCGGGCAAAGCGCTCCTGCCCTTCGGTGACCAGCTGCCCCAGCGCCGTCCAACGCCGTTCACCGCCCAGCAGTATGTAGCCGCCGTCCCCGGCCGGTATCACTTCGAGGGGCTGGCGCAACCCGTTTGCCAAAATGTCGGCCTTGAGCGCATCCACGTTGCCGATGACATAGATCTTCTGGTTTTCAGGGTTTGGCCGGATGCGGTCATGCTCGATGAGCGCCACATCCATGCGCTCCCCGGCCGGCGCCTGGCTGACGCCGTTCAGAATGGAATTGATGGAAAAGCCTGCCATTTCAATTTTCCTCCTTGTGCTGTGCTGCCGGCATTCCGGTTTTCAGTATCACCTCATCCGCCAGCGCGTCATAGTCCTGCGCGGCGGTGCAGCCGGCGTCGTACAGCGCCAGCGGCTTGTGCGCCGCAATGCTCTCCTTGACCTTGACGGTCTGCCGGATGACGGTGGTCAAAAGCGGCACATCCCGCCGGGCAAGCTCTTTGGCCACGCGGGCATTGTGGTTGGTGCGCAGATACTTGGTGATCAGCACGCCCAGCAGCCGCAGCTCCGGGTTGAACCCGTCGCGCACGGCCCTGATCTGCTCCAGCATCACATCCAGCCCATCCGAGGCCCACTCGTCGCAGTCCACCGGCACGATGACCCGATCCGCCGCGCACAGGGCGTTGATGCTGCCTATGTCAAGATCCGGCGGGCAGTCCAGCAGCACCGCGTCGTACAGCGTGCGCAGCGGCTGCAGCGCCGCCCGCAGCCGGTTCTGCTGCGGATGCAGCATATCCAGCAGCACCTCGCGGTTGGCGGCCAGCAGCGTCATGTTGGCCGGCAACACGTCGATGGTCAGCGTACTGCCAGGCGTCTTGAAAACACACCGTCCAAGTATATCGTGGATGCCCGCCGTTTCTTTGAGGATGTCGCTCATGCTGGGCCGGTCATAGTCCAGCAGGTGGAAAAACTTGGTGGTGTTGGCCTGCTTGTCAAGGTCGCCGACCAGCACGCTGTAGCCGCGCGCCGCCAGCCGCTCCGCCAGGTTGACGGTGGTTACGCTCTTGCCCACCCCGCCCTTCAGGTTGATGATCGCGATGGTCTTCATGGTGCAAAATACCTCCTTGTGTATGTCCGCCCCGCCGGGGGCATGGGTTCAAAATCCTGTCTGCTCGTAGTCCGGCCCGGCATACCCGCCCACGTCCATGCCGTACCCCATCTTTTTGGTGTCTGGCGTCCAGTCGTGATACTGCGGCTGCCACCGCATCGGGAAACGCCCTGTCTCGCCGTCGCGGTTTTTCGCCACCCGGATGTCCACCTCGCGGAAGGCATCCGCCCCGTGCAACGGCTCTTGTCGGCCGTCCACACCGCTCTCGATGAACAGCACCGCATTGGCATCCTCCTCATAGCTTCCGCTGCCTTTAAGGTCGGCGAGATCTGCCGCGCTGCCGCCGCCGCGCCTGTCGGTTTGACGGTTGAGCTGCACCAGCTCCACGACCACGATACCCAATTCCTTGGCCATCTGCTTGAGGCGGTTGGTTGCGTCGGTGATGACCTCCACCCGTTTTTGCCGCGGATCTTCGGCCGCCAGCAGGCCGCAATGGTCAACGATACATACATCCGGGCTGTACTTGAGCACCTTGGCCCTCACCTGCCCGGCCGTCATGCTGCCGCCCTCGTCAATGACCATATTGTGGTGCCGCCGCAGCGCATCGGCGGCATTGCGGATGGTCTCAAGCTCTTCCGCCGTCAGCTGCCTGTCGCGGATGCGGGTGTGGTCGATGCGGCACGCCTTGGAAATGACGCGGTTCATCAGCCGCACGCGCGTTTCTTCCAACGTCAGGTACAGAACGCGATATCGTTTCGAGAGCCTTGCCGCCAACGTCAGTGCCAGATCCGTCTTGCCGCCGCCGGGCCGCCCTGCAATGACCACCACATTTTCACGCTGGAACAGGCCGAAACGGTCCACCGTATTCCACCCGGTCTTGAGGTTTGTGTCCGGGCTGCTCAACGCGGCCAGCGCCTCGTCCACCACGTCGGCCCATTCCCGCGCGCTGGCATCGCTCCGGTTTTGGCACAGAGCATTTTGAAAGGCAAGCTCTGCGGCCATCTTTGCGCATATCTTATCGCTACCATCCCTGGTTGCCGCCACCGAAAGCGCCAGGCACAGGTCGGCCAACCGGCGTCTCCGGTAATTTTCAAAAACACCCTGCGCGTACTCATCGGCGTTGGACACCGATGGCGCCGTTTCGGCGCAGAGGAGGACATATTCTCTTCCGCCCGCCCCAACTTCCTGCGCGATCGTGACGACGTCGATGCCGCGCCCCGCGGCCGTCATACTGTAAAGCGCCGCAAAGGTATCCCGTGCAGGGCCTTCATCAAACATGGCTGGCGTGAGGGCCTGTATCTGTTCCCGGCAGGCCTGCGGGGCCATCAACGCGGCACCCAGGAATGCCATCTGCACCCGCTGTTCAGTCGTCAAGGATTGTCCCATCTGCACACCTCCGTCAGAACAGATCGGCAGCGTCGACACCGGCCCGTATCACCCGCGGATGGTCCGTGCCGCTACCCGGAACGGCCGGCGGCGGGCTGGGCCGGTATTCCTTGACCGCGTACACGTCCGTCCAACCATTGAGGATGCTCTCATCGAGCGCGGCGCGCATATAGTCGCGCGGGTCTCTGGCATCGGCATCCGAAGCGAGCCCCTGCAGTTTTGATACGAGCCGCCGCGCTGCCAGCTTGGTCAAAGGCTTTTTCTTTGCTTTGCGATGTTCGGCAAAATCCTTGAGCGCTGCGAGCAACCGTCCGTCGTCCGTGAACCTCTCAAAGACTTCCCGCACCTCCCGCTCCTGCGATGCTTCTGGTACCGAAACGGGCAGCAGCCCCTCTGCTCTGCCGGAAGGCACCTTCACGGGCTCTTTCGCGCGCACGCGCGCGCCCGTATATGTTATATCTTTATTGTTCTTAGAAGTAGGCGGCGCCATTTTTGGCACCCCCTCCCCGCCATTTTTGGCACCCCCCGGCGCCATTTTTGGCACCCTCTCAGCCGCTGCGGCCACATCGGCGCCGCGCACCGCGCCGCCGGCCATAAAGATACGCCGCGGGCGGGCATCCTCACCGGCAGCTGCCGGTTCGATGCGTATGTATCCCGCCGCCTGCAGATCTTTCAGCCAGCGTTGTACCGTGCGTTCCCCGGCGTCGTACAACTGACAGAAATAGGCATTGCTGGCGTAGCAATACCCCTCATCTTCGGTCAGGCTGGTGATCTCGGCAAAAAAGATCTTCTCCGAGGCGCTCAACCGCGCATCGTAGCGCACGCTTGCCGGCAGCACGGCAAAAAAGCTGGGCCTTTCCATGGCTGTACCTCCTAAAAATGGCTAACTTTAATACAGGGGCCGCATTTTCCGCGTTTTTGCGCAAAACGCGGCCCCGGGATACACCAAAGGTCAGCGGATCCTAAAAGGGTATATCTCCGCCGCCCCCAAGGTCAACAAAGCCATCGGCATCCATCGCTGCGCCCGTATAGGCCGGCGCCGCCGGGGCGGTCTCGGCATGGTCCCGCCGGGCACGTTCGCCGGTAAAGTGCACCGAGCCCGCAACCACCTCGACCACCTGCCGCTTCGAGCCGCTGTCATCCTGCCACGTGCGGCTCTGCAGTCGCCCTTCTACGGCGACCAGATCCCCCTTGGCAAAATGCCTGGCCACAAAATCGGCCGTGTGCTCCCACGCGACCACGTCAAAGAAATCCGCCGGGCGGCTACCGTCGGCGTCGCGCTTGTTGTTGCGGTCGACGGCGATGCGGAAGCTCGCCACGCTGCGCCCGGTCGTTGTCTGGCGCAGCGCCGGGTCGGCCACCAGCCGGCCCATCAGGCAAACAACATTCATCATCAGATCGTCACCATCACGAGCCCGTCGTTGATCTCCTGCGCGAGCTCGGTCTCAAGGCAGGACCCGATGTTCCGCGCCGCCTCCAGCTTCCAGGCGCCGCCGTCCGCCTCGAACAGGCCGACATTGCAGTCCTTATCGAGGCGCAGCAGGAACTCGCTGACCGGTTGTTCGACCTCCAAAAAAGTACGGTACGGCTGCAGCGTGACGTAAGGCTTCACCTGTGCCATCTCCTTTAAGGCGACGCCCTCGCGCACGATGACCTCCTGCGTGACACCGTTGTCGCTGCTGACGGTGCCCTCCTCCCGGCAGACGGAACTCAGCATCTCCAGCAGCTCGTTGCGGCCGTCCGTATCGGCGCACTGGGCGCGCAGTTGGATGATGCGCTTTTCCAGATCCATCCAGCCGAGTTCAAACCGTGGCACGTCACTCTCGGCACGGTAGAAGGTGCGGCGCAGGAAATTCGTGCTCAGGCCGGCTGTCAGCGAGCTGCGCACCGTCACGCTCCTGTAGCTGTCCACCTCCACAAAGAGGGGGTGTTCCTTGTCGGCGTGCTTCACGCCTTCTCGCCGGATGTAGTCGGCAAGGCTTTTCAGCGTATGGACGGTCAGCGCATCCGGCACGTCTTCATGCGGGAGCACCTCGACCAGCTCAGCGCTGGCATATTGGTGCCCCTCGATGCCGTAGATCTGCGGCTTGGCCATCCCGACGATTTCCCGGATGGCATTGACCAAAATGTTGTCGCTCATGGGTTTTGTCTCCTTTCAATCAGTGCCCGATGCGGGCAAACGCCGGCGTCGGGGCTTCGTTGCCGTCCACATCCAGTTGGCCGGGGATCTGCGGCAGCAGCTCCGCAACAAGCAGCTCACCCTGACGGCCTTTGGTGATGCAAATGGCCGTACTGGTCTCAATGTTCGGGGCCAGCGTGCTCTTGCAGTGGGCCTTCATGTCGATGCGTGCCCGGTTCTCGGCCGGGCTGAACTCCAGCGTCAGCGTGATGCGGCGTTTGGCCTTAGGGGGGGTATTGGGGTCCATGATGTTCTGCATCACACGGTCGAGCTCGACGTCGACCTTTTCCATGATAGCCCCGCGGGCCATCTCCAAAACGCTTTTTCTTTCGGCTATGTACGCCAAGTAAAATACCTCCTTCACAGATAGTTCCCGCCAAACAGACGGACAAATTCTTCCCTGGTATGGGTGCGCTCAAAGGCTTGCTGGCCACGCCGCTTGAGCCAGAGCATCATGTCCGGGTCAAAGTGCACACCGAACACCGGGTCACGGTGGTGCGGCGCGCACAGCCACACCTTGAGGCCGTATTCTTCGCTCAAAGCACGCCCCGGTTTACCGGGAAAGACATGGTGTTCCTCCAACCCGCCGGGCGTACGCACGTTGTAGACCGCCCGGCAGATATAGCACTCGTGTGCCGCCTGCAAGATACTTCTACTCATGCGCCGCGCCCCACTGCCGGTAGTAGTCTGTCACTTCGGCATCGTCCACACCCATCTCGGCCAGGCGGTCGAAGATCGCGTCGATAAAATCCCGCATCTGCGCGCGGTCAAAATGGCTGGAGCCGGCTACGCACTTGACGGTGGCCTTGTTGCCGGGCTTGAGCTCGATGATCTTGACCACCCGCCACGCTTCTTTGAGCAGCGGCACGGCGCGGATAGGCACTTCCAGGTAGTCGACCTGCGCGCCAAGCTCCTCCAGCAGCCGGATATAGCAGTCCTCGGCGCTCGTTTTTCCGGCGTGCCCGTCGTCCTGCTCGGCCATGATGCGCAAAAGCCGCCACATCATCCGGTTTTGATCCAGTGTGCGGGCGTTGGTTTCCCTGCGGATCTCCACCACCAACCGCACGGGGCCGTCGCGGCTGAGCGCGCCGCAGCGCTCATACAGGCGCTTGCGCTCCCACCGGTAGGCGGGGTCAACATTCCACGTGCTGCCGGAAAAGCTGACCGGCAGCCGTGCTATCAGCTTTCCGGCCATACGAACTTAGCCCCCGTCGCCGTTGCAAACTGGACGTGCGTGATGCGCCCGGCCTCGTCGCGGGCAAACTGCTCCACGCGCAGCGGCTGTGCCAGCCGGTAGCCCGCAACGGTCTTACCATCCTTGGCCGGCACCGGTACAACGCCCACCTTCTCGGTCGGCACGCGCAGGGCCGGCAGGCACTGTACATCGGCACAAATGCCCCACATCGCCGAGGCACGCGCCAGCCCGCTGTCCGCCGCTATGGCGGCCGGATCCGGGGCATTTCGCCCCACCGGGCCCGCCGGGGCGTCCTTGTACTCCATCTGCCCGGTGCGGCTGTTATAGAGCCCCAGCGCCGTGTACAACACGCTGCCGCAGCTGTAGCGCCGGCAGCACCAGCCCCAGGGTGTGAATGCCTTGTCCAGCAGCGCACACAACGCTTCCGGGCGCAGCGCGAGGCGCAGCAGCGTTGCCTCCCCTTTGACCTCGGCCAGCTGCACGCCGACTGCCTCCGGCGGCGTCAGCACCGGCAGTTTCGGATCCGGCAGCAAAAGGCCGCGGCGGCACACGTCCACACACACCGGCCCATCCATATGCACAGCGACCGGATCCTGCGGTTTGGGCGCCCGCGGTGTCTGGTTTTTTGCAGATGTCGTCATGATCATCTGCCCTCCTTTCTTTGTTTTTCTTTTTTCAGCCAAAGGTATACCGTATTGGTACACACGCCGATGGCAGCGGCCGCTTCCTTTACCGTGAGCTCGCCTGCCATCACCGTGCGCACCGCCTCGGCTTTGGCCTCAGGGCTTGCCTTTACATACTTGTGGGTTGCGTCCGCGCCCCGCGACCTGCCGCCTTGCGCAACACGCAGCCACCAGTACACCGAGGCGCGCGGGTACCCGGTCCTTTTGGCCGCTTCCCGCACGCTGCATTCTCCCTCCAGCACGGCCCGCACCGCCGCGGCCCTGACCTCCGGCGGCGCCGGCGGCTGTTTTCGTGCGCGGCGCTCTGGCGTGTCTGCATCGCCAGGCTTGATAACTGTGTTGCCGGGCTTGGCAACAGTATCAGGTTTAGCGGCGGTACCGCTGGCCTGGCTGCGCCCCTTTTCTATCTGCTGCACATACTTGCCATAGCTCATGCCGGCAGCATCGGCGGCACGGGCGACATCCGCTACGCTGAGCGCAGGCGTCCTTATTTGCTTCACAGCAGCAAAAGCCTCCCTGTGTTTAAGATTATCGGGGGCGGGAGCACCCCCGCCTCTCCCGCCGGGCCAGATCCAGCCCGCCGATGCCGGAAAACAACGAAAGGTGCGTCATGCCCATCCCTCAAAGCGCATCTGCCCCGGCACTTCCCGCTCGGCGCGCCGACGTTCCTTACTTCTTGCCGTCGGTGGCGATTCCCCTTGCCCTGGCGTATTCGTGGGCGGCGTCGAGGATGGCCCGCAGGCTGTCATCGTCGATGTCGGCGTCCCGGTTCCCGGGTGTGTGCGGGTATTCAAAAAGCATATACCTCTCAAAATCCGCGGGGTCTATCAGGCGGCGGGCCGGGCACTCGACGGGCGCGGGTTTCGGGATGCCGACCAGCTTTTCCCAAAAATCGACGGTCATTTCCGAAACAACGCCCGCTGTTGCCGCCACTCCATTGAATACCGGGATGCCGAGGCGGGCCGCCTCTTGCAGCTCGGCTCTCATGCCTTCGCTGACGTCGCTGCCGAAAATCAAAACCACTTGGCAGGTGGCGAGGATCGCCCGGCCCATCGCCAGCCCCGCATCCCGCTGCGCCGGGTCGTCATCGCTCAAAAACTGCGTGAAGTAGATGTGCGGGGCGATGGGTATCGAGCGCGGGAACCGTTTGACGATTGACAGGCAGAAGGCGCGGGCCAGCTCGGCGTTTTTCTTCGGGTCGCCCCGGTAGGGGCTGCAAATATAAACCCGCTGGTAGTTGAAGGCGTCATGCCGGTGGCCCGGTATGCCTGCAGCTGCTGCCAGTCCTTTTTTACTCATGGCCGGTCGCCTCCTGTTCCGGGGTTCCTTCCTGTGCGGCTCTTGTGTTCCATGCCTCTATGGCCTCTTTTTCGGTATCGTACAGCAGGCCAAACTCGGCGGAGTCGCCGACCTGATACAGCCCAAGGAACGCGGAGCAATCCGCACACTTGACGCAGTAGTCGTAGAAAAGATGACCAAAAATACTGCTTGTTGTGCCTTCAAGCACTTTTGCTTTGCCGCCGCAAAACGGGCAGGGCTTTAATGTGGTTTGTTCCTTATCCACAGGGCGCCTCCTTTCTCAGCCACTCCGTAGCCTCCGGCACGCTGCTGAACTCAAAGGTCCACGCGGCGCCGGTGGTGTTGTCGCAGGCGACCAGCACGGGGTCTCTGCCGGGGCCGTCGATCTTCTCAAGGCACAGGAACCGCCCCGCGTTGGTGGGGTCGCCGGGCCGCAGGACGATGTCGTGCATCCTGCCGGGGCTTACGATGTAAATCTCTTTGCTCATGGGGTTCACTCCTTTTTTGGGTTTTATATTGCCGCCGCCAAAACTCCGTCAGCCATGCTGCCCTGTAACTGTGCGGCCCCGCCTTGCAAGCAACATGGCAAAAGGCGCAGCGCCGCGGGCCTTGTGCCATGCGGACAGCTTCATCAGCGGCAGATTTGGATAGTTGTGCCCGTCTACATCGATCAAGCCCACCCGCACAGTGCCACTTCCTTTGCCTTCTGTCTAAAAGCAGGTGGGCGGAATCGAACCGCTGGGCGGGGAACTGCGCGAAACCCGCCCCCAAACCTGGCACCCGCGTGTTGCCCGTCTCTTCCGGGCCGCCAAGCGGGGTTTTCATCCGCTCACCCTCTGCAAAGAGTAGCCTCTATTAGCAAAAGCCCGTCTCTCCGAGCTGTCACCGCTATGTTTCTCGCGGTTGCAGCCGGGATAGCCATTTCCCACAATGTTGCCCGGTCTTTCGTGGCGGCTGGTATATAAACCGTGGCAGGGACATTTGTGTCCTTGCCAACGGGTCATATCTTTCGCGCCTGCGCTGCGTCTTTTCATCGGCCAAACGGGATTCACCGTCTACCTGACTTCTCGCGCTTCAACGCCCGCTGGGCGCTATCGTCAGGGGCGGATTCGAACCGTCGTCAAGCGCTTATAAGGCGCCCGCTCTCACCTCAGCGGGGGCACCCCGCTCCGCGCGGCAGATGACGGCCCGCGCGGTACCGGGTATGGCGGTTTGGCCCGGATGTGAAAAAGCCGCATCGCCACCTGGCAGCGGTCAATTATGCGCCGATACCGCCAAACGCGCTTTTTATTGCAGCCGTGTGGTGTGTCACAACCCGGCGCTGTCAACGTCCGGCGTCCCCCTTACAGGTATAGCCGCTCATTCTCCGGCCTGTTGACGGCCAACGGGGTCATAAACCGGCCCCCAGTGGACGCATATGTGATCCCTCTGTCTCAGATCGGGCCGGGATCCCGCCGGGCTGCATGGCGCTTGCCGGTTGGCGCAGCGCTGGCAGCCGCCATCCCCCCGCCGCTGCGCGAATTCTCAAATTGACGCACGCCGGCCGCCGTCACACGGTGGCTGCGCGCCCCCACGTTGACCAGCTCGCCAAAAGCGCCGGCCGCCGCCAGGCGCCGAATGCTGGCCTTGCTCATGCCGTACCGCTCGGCAAGCTCATCGTAGGTGTACACCTCTTTGCCGCCCGTTACCCCGCCCAGCTTCTCCGCCACGCGCTGCGCCAGCAGCTCCGCAAAGGCATCCAGGATGCCGTCAATCCGTTGGTTTTCCATGGGTCGCCTCCTTATCTGATACGGCAGCGGCCGGCAGGCCGCATACCAATGTGCCACGCTCACCGGTAACGGAACTCCAGAAGTGCCTTGTACAATGCCGTGGCTTTTTCCAGTTCCTGCCTGTAGGGCTGCGGGTCGCCGCCCATGATCTCACAGAGCTTGGCGTCGGTTTCCATGCCCTGCACCGTCCCTGCCAGCGATTCCTTGTGGGAATACAGCGCGCGCAGGAGTTCATCCGTACCCTCCTTCTGGAGTTCAATGCGTATGCGATCCTTGACCAGGCTGACCGTGGCCCAACCGCCGACGTCGATGTGCGGCGCATCCTGTTTTGTGCTTGCCATTGCTACCTCCCTCCGTGTCCAGGATGGACACGCTCAGCTGGCCTGTGGGGGCGCGTCGCCCTCGGTCTCGAAAAGGTACTCAAAAGTAACCCGGAACAAACTCAGCAGTTTTCTGATTTCGGAAAAGGTAAAATTGCCACGGTTCTTTTTGGCGTTGTAGGTCGTGCGGGTAATGCCCAAAATC
Organism: uncultured Gemmiger sp.; assembly: GCA_947629015.1. Taxonomy (GTDB): domain Bacteria; phylum Bacillota; class Clostridia; order Oscillospirales; family Ruminococcaceae; genus Gemmiger. The sequence goes on along the minus strand of CANRCB010000021.1, from coordinate 4,904 downwards.
TCTGCCACATCAGCGTCCGTCAAACCATTCCTGTGCTGTTCAGCCTCGAGATTGCGAAACATGAAATTCACCTCCCAAAGCTACGCGTATCGCGTAGCTTTGGGTACATGATACTCTCTATCTGCGTAGTTGTCAAGCGTTTTGCAAGAAAAACTTTGCATTTTGCAAAACTTTTACTTGACTATGCCTGCGCTGTGTGATATTCTTGTGCCATTAGGAGGTGTTACCGTTGGAGTTTGGGGAACGTCTGCGCCATGCACGTAAGGAAAAAGGTCTCACACAAAAAGAAATGGCTGAACGTTTAGGCATCGCTGGCAGCACATACGCAGGCTATGAAACCGGATTCCGCGAACCCGACCTCTTCAGGTTGAAAGCTATAATCAAAGAACTTGGTGTTGATTCTTCATGGCTGCTCGGTGTTGACGATTTGGAGGGTTTGACGGTTGAAGAGTACCGCCATATACAAAAATACCGCGCCCTGGACAAGCGCGGCCGCGAGGCGGTCGATATGATTTTGGAACAGCAATACCAGGCCATCGCCGGGGAAAAAGCCCAGGCTGATCCTCTTCCCCGGCAGGCGTAACTAAATTTTTGTTGACTTTTTGGGGCCTGTTGCATATAATAAGGCTACACGGATACACCGTGTGCTTTGCTTAACAGGCCCTTGGTAGTAGGCCCCCACGATATGGGAACGGCTGAATCCTTGGGCCTTTATTTATTTTGCAAAAGGATGTGAAAGCGATGACCCGCACAGCGATCCTTGTTGACGGCGGATTTTACCGCAAGCGTGCCAACTTTCTATGGGGCCCAAAATCGGCGGGGGAACGCGCACAGGAACTGCAGGAGTACTGCCTTGCGCACCTGAAAGAAAAGGACGGCAACGAATCTCGGCACCTGTACCGTGTTTTTTATTATGATTGTGCTCCGCTCAAAAACAAAAGTGTATACCATCCGCTGACCAGGCAAAATGTCCAGCTCGATAAATCTGATACCTTTACTTGGTCGAATGCCTTTCTGGAAGAATTGAAGCGCCGGCGCAAATTTGCCCTGCGGCTGGGCCAACTGTCAAGCATTGCCGCCTACACCCTCAACCCGGATACCACCAAGCGCCTTTTTGCCGGCAGCCTTGCACTTTCGGATGTGCAGGAAAAAGATTTTACCTTCACCATTCAGCAAAAGGGCGTTGATATGCGGATTGGCCTGGACATCGCCTCCCTTGCCTACAAAAAGCAGGTCGACCAAATCATTCTGATCTCCGGCGACAGCGATTTCGTTCCCGCTGCCAAGCTGGCCCGCCGTGAGGGAATCGATTTCCTGCTTGATCCCATGTGGGCGAATATCCGCCCCGAACTGTTTGAGCACATCGATGGTCTGCACAGCCCAAAGTTTCCAAGCAGCAAAAAGGCCCAGCAGGCGGAGCCTGTAAAGTAACAAACAGGAGGGCACCCCGGATGAAGTGCAAAATGTGCGGCCGCGAAGTCGACATCTACAAGGATGGCTATTGTGAGGCGTGCTGCGAAAAGATCTCCGACCTGATCAAAGCCTCCAATGATGCGCTGCGCCAGGCGCTGGCCGAAAGCAAAAAGCCCGGCGTCAACAAGGACAGTGTCATTACCCTCACCGAGAACGCCTGCAGAGCGCTCGATAAACTCGCCCGGGACCGCGTAACGCTCTACAAGGGCGGGCACAACTACATCGCCGACGAGATCTACAAAAACCTTGGCGTCAAGCGCAAGCCCGCCGGGCCCGCGGCCGCCGCCAACCCGCTGCGCGCATGGGTCATCGCGCTGACCCTCGCATTTGTGGCGATGACACTGCTTTTCGCCAACACGCTTTTCCACCTGCGGGATGCCAACGCCCTCAACCGGGATCTTGCCGCCCAGGTGCAGCAGCTCAGCGCCAGCGCGGCCGACCTGGAGGCGCGGCTCGAAAGCTACGAAAAGACTGCTTCCACCAAAAAGACCGTCACGCTGGAAAACGGCAACTTTGCCGCCGGCACAGATTTTGCCGCCGGCACCTATGATATCGAGGCCGTCAGCGGCGCCGGGAATGTCTTCTCTGACAATTTGGACGGCGGCATCAATGCAATGATGGCCACACAATCCGAAAACTACGGCGGCTTCTATGAACAGAAATACAGCAACATCAAATTGCCGGAAGGCACGACCCTGACCGTGCAGGATGTCAAGATCCGCTTGCGCCTGGTCGAGGCGTACTGACAAAATAAAAAGCCGCCGGGCGCGCCAACACCCAACGGCTTCACATAGACAAGCCTACCCCAAAACGGGATAATCTCGCCCAGCACTTGAGATTATACCACTTCCGGGGCAGGCTTGGCAAGTATACCCCGGAGGTGTTTTTATGGCATCCATCAAAAAGCGGCCGGACGGCCGCTACCAGCGTAAGCTGACCCTGTCCGACGGGCGGCAAAAGCTCGTATACGGGCGCACGCTGCCGCAGTTGAACGCAGCCGTGGCCGCCGTGCGCGCCGAGGACAGCGCCGGCCTCACCGTCGGCGACCACACCCTGGTGGGCGACTGGGCCAAAACCTGGCTGCACAGCTACAAAACCGACCTGCGCGCTGCCACCCTGCGTATGTACCGCGACACCTACAACCTGCACATCATGCCCGTCATCGGTACGCTGGAGCTGCGCGAGGTCAAACCCGTGCACGTGCGCGCCGTCATGGCCGGCGTTGCGGACAAATCTGGCAGTTTGCAGCATAAGGTACTCATCACCCTGCGGCAGATCTTCACGACAGCGCGGCAAAACCGCCTTATTTTGGCCGACCCTACGGATGGCATCAAGATCACCCCGCACGCCGTGCCCGAAAAGAAAAAATATCTGACCGCCGATGAGGCTGCCCAGCTCATGGCCGCCGTGACCGAGCCCCGCGCGCGGGCATTCTGCGCGTTGTGCTTGTATTGCGGCCTGCGCCGGGAGGAGGCCCTGGGACTGCAGTGGGCGGATCTCGGTGGCGGCAGTCTGACCGTCCGCCGGGCGGTGACATTCTTGGGAAACCAGCCCGACCCGGTCAACGAGCTCAAAACCAAAGCCGCGCACCGCACGATCCCCATCCCCGACCCGCTCCGGGACGTCTTGGACGCAACGCCAAGGCTTAGCGTTTTTGTGGTGCCAACCAGTAGCGGTGAAATCATGACAAGTTCCGCCTTTCGGCACTTATGGGGGACCCACGTAAAAAAGATGGTCGATTTTTCCCTGTCCCCTCATATGCTGCGCCACACCTACGCGACCACACTCTACCGCGCCGGCATCGACCTGCGCACCGCCCAACGCCTGATGGGGCACTCCAGCATCCAGATGACGGCCAATGTTTACACCCATCTTGAGCAGGCGGACGCGATGGATGCGGTCGAGCAGCTCAACGCCTACTTCAACCCCAAAAAGGCCGAGGCGCCTGCAAAGGAACCCGCTCCTGCCGCAGTCGGGTGACTACTTTTTGACTACTCGCCCCTGCAACTGTATGCTCCTTTATGTTCGCTCTGCTTTCGATATAACGTTAATAATTTTGCACACAACGGCACATGAGACCAGCAAAAAACGACTACGAATCAGAAGGCCGGGGGTTCGAGTCCCTTCCAGCGCATGATATAAAGGCGGGGTCCGTGGCAGAGCCACAGGGCCCCGCCTTTATATCATGCAAAAAGTCGGGACTCGAACAGCCCGTGCCGGCGGCAAAGAGAGCAGGGGCCCGCCGCAGCCGCCTGTTTGCCGGAGGAATGTGTTTTTTTAGCGCATAGCCACACGTCCCGCCGGCGTGCGGTCCGTCTTGCAGACGGCCGCACAGGGCGCGGGAGAGTCCCTTCCAGCGCATAGCAAAAAGCGCGGCACATCGTCAAAACATATGACGGGTGCCGCGTTTTTTTGTGCTAAATTATCAGGCTGACTACTTTTTGACTACTTTTCAAAAAAGCCAGTCGAAAAAACCGCCGCGGCCGCTTGTTTGCCGGAGGGATGTGCTTTTTGACGTACAGCCACACGTCTCACTCCGCAAAAGGCCGGCCCCGGGTAATGCCCGGCCGCGGCACGTCTGCGCTCCCTTTACCGCCGGCACGGGCTGTTCGATTCCCCGCGTTCCTTTGACCCGTGCGGGAATCTCCCGCGCCCTGCGCGACTGTCCGCCGGACAGATCGCGCGCCGGCGGGACGTGTGGTTTCTCACCGCGCAAAAGGCCGGCCCCGGGCAATACCCGGCCGCGTATGGCTCTTGCTCCCTTTACCGCCGGCACGGGCTGTTCGATTCCCCGCGTTCCTTTGACCCGTGCGGGAATCTCCCGCGCCCTGCGCGACTGTCCGCCGGACAGATCGCGCGCCGGCGGGACGTGTAGTTTCTCACCGCGCAAAAGGCCGGCCCCGGGCAATGCCCGGCCGCGTATGGCTCTTGCTCCCTTTACCGCCGGCACGGGCTGTTCGATTCCCGCACGGGGCGCAAAAAGCCCCCGCCACAAGGCGGGGGCTTTTTGCATGACCCGTGCGGGAATCGAACCCACGTTAACGGCGTGAGAGGCCGCTGTCTTAACCGCTTGACCAACGGGCCTTATAAAAAGAGAAGCCGGCATCTACCTATTTTCACAGGTCGTCGCCAACCAACTATCTTCGGCACGAGTGAGCTTAACTTCTGTGTTCGGGATGGGAACAGGTGGGACCTCACCGTTATCGACACCGGCCGGGGCCGAGGTTTGTTCTCGGCTTCTCTTTTGGGATGCTTTTGAGACACCCTCAAAACTGAATAGAAAACTGCTTGGCAAACAGAGTATCAGAAAGATGGGGTCAAGCCCTCGACCTATTAGTACGCGCTTGCTGCATGCGTCACCGCACTTCCACATCGCGCCTATCAACCTTGTAGTCTTCAAGGGGTCTTACCTGATTACTCAGTGGGATATC
>CANRCB010000020.1 GCA_947629015.1 uncultured Gemmiger sp. | reverse complement strand
AAGGAGGATCCTTTTTCCATATCGACGCTTCCGCTCCCTCCATCCCCACACGCGTAGCGTGTGGTTGTTATTAGAATACTGTAGGGGCCGCATCGCAGGGCGCCCCTTTGGGGCGATGCGGCCCCTACGGGGTGGATGGTACGTTTTCCGTATCCTTGTAGGGGGCGGCGTCCCCGACGCCCCGCAAACCGTATTTTACGGTTTGCCGCGCCCTGCCCGCAGCGGCGCGCAGCGCGGCGTAAGCGTGGACGGCGCCGCAAGGTGGCGTCCGTCCGGCGGACGGGGGATGGTGCCCGCCCAAGCACCCGGGCGATATCTTGCCTCGGGGGATTCCAAAGGGGGGAACCCCCTTTGGTCGTGCGCCGGCCGCGTCGAAATCGGCCGGACCTTTCTGGTTCTCTTTCGGTCACGAAAGAGAACGAAAAAAACAAGAATCCCGGTAAAATGCGGCAGCCAATGGGCCCTGCGGGCGTGAACGCCCGCAGGAACGGGCGCATACATGCGGCCCCTACAAATATTTCGGGGGATTGCGGCAACATTTCTATTTTGCAGCAGGCCCGTTTACTTTAAGATCTTTGCCAGCACTTCCAGCAGCTTTTCCACGTCGATGGGTTTGGCGACGTGGTCGTTCATGCCGGCGTCCAGGGCGCGCTGGCGGTCCTCGTCAAAGGCGTTGGCGGTCATCGCCACGATGGGGATGTTCGCGGCCTCGGGGTCCGGCAGGGCGCGGATGGCGCGGGCGGCATCGTAGCCGTTCATCACCGGCATCTGGATGTCCATCAGCACAAGGTCATAGGTGCCGGGCTTGGCATAGCGCACCTTGTCCACGGCCTCGGTGCCGTCCTCGGCGGTCTCGACCTCAAAGCCGGCCTCCAGCAGCAGCTCCTCGGCGATCTCGCGGTTGAGCTCGTTGTCCTCGACAAGCAGCAGGCTGCGCCCCTGGAACCGGCTCGCCTCGGGCAGGACGGCCTGCGCCTCGGCGGGCGCCTGTGTGCCCTTGAGGACGGAGACGAGGGTATCGCGCAGTTCGGACAAAAAGATGGGTTTGCTGCAGAACGCCGTCACGCCGACCTCGCGCGCCTCGTCCTCAAAGGCGCTCCAGTCATAGGCGGTGACGATGATGATGGGCACCTGGTCGCCGACGCAGGCGCGCACCTGGCGCACCACCTCCAGGCCGCTCAGGTCCGGCAGGGCCCAGTCGATGATATAGGCGTAGAAGCGGTCCCCCATCTCGACGGCCTGCCGGGCGCGCAGCACCGCCTCCCGGCCGTGCAGCGTCCATTCGGCCCGCATGCCGATCTGGGTGAGCATCTTGGTGACGCTGTCGCAGGTGGAGAAGCTGTCGTCCACCACAAGGGCGCGCAGGCCCTCGAGCTCATGGATGACCTCGGCGTGGCTGGGGCCGTTTTGCAGGCGGAAATCAAAATTGAGGATGAACTCGGTGCCGTGGCCGCGCTCGGTCTTGACCTCGATGGTGCCGCCCATGGTATCGACGATGTTTTTGGTGATGGCCATGCCGAGGCCGGTGCCCTGGATGCCGCTGACGGTGGAGGTACGCTCCCGCTCGAACGGCTCAAAGATGTGGCGGGCAAACTCCTGGCTCATGCCGATGCCGGTATCCTTGACGCGGATCTCGTAGGAGCCGTAGCCGGTGGGCGCGCCGGGCTTTTGCCGGATGCTCAAACTGACGGAGCCCCCCGCCGGGGTGAACTTGATGGCGTTGGACAGCAGGTTGAGCAGCACCTGGTTGACGTGCAGCTTGTCACACCAGATATCCTCGTCCATCACGTCGATGGTATCCATGAAAAAGTTGAGCTGCTTGGCCTCCATCTGGGTGAGGATGATGTTGCGCATATCGCGGAAGATATCCGAGATGCTGCACTCCTTCTCCTCGATGTTCAGCCGGCCGCTCTCGATGCGGCTCATGTCCAGGATGTCGTTGATGAGCGAGAGCAGATGGTTGGAGGAGGACATGATCTTTTTCAGGTACCCCTGCACGCGCTCCTTGTTGTCGATGTTGGTCTGGGCCAGCGTGGTAAAGCCGATGATGGCGTTCATCGGGGTGCGGATATCATGGCTCATGTTGGAGAGGAAGGTGGTCTTGGCGCGCTCGGCGGCTTCGGCCTTTTGCAGCTTTTCCTCCAGGACGGCGCGCTCCACCGCCTGCTCCATCGCGCGTTTGGCCTGGCTGTGGATGATATAATAGTAGATGCCCACGGCGAGGATGAGCAGCAGCCCCACCGCGATGCCGATGTTGCGCACGGCGTAAACGCTGGCGAAGGCTTCCTTTTCCGGCACCGAGACGGCGATGGACCACTCGTTGATGCCGGCGGGGGCGTAATACATATACTCCCAGCCGCCGGTCTCCGGGGTGCGGTAGACGACATACCCGGTGCCAAGGGCAAGGATATCCTGCGTATATTCCGTCCAGGAGACGTTGCCCTTGGTCTCGCGCGGGGAGACGGAGGGGTCATAGTCCCATACGCTGCCGAGTTCGCCGTGGAAGGTATCGAGGATAAAGTCCCCGTTGTGGGTATCGATGATAAAGACGCTGGCGCTGGCATTATAAATGTTGTCGATGTTGAGCGCGGCGGCCAGCTCGCTCAGCGGGGTGACGCCGTAAAGCAGCGCGGCCGTCTGCCCGTTTTGCACGATGGGCACATAGTGGCGCAGCACCGGCGTGCCGGAGTTGGAGTAGACGCGGTCGGACACGTGCTCGCCGAGGGGGGCCTCGGTGGCGAAGGAGATGGTGTCATTGTCCGAGATGTCGGTCACGCTGCCGTCCGGCGTGATGACCTGGTCATCCGGCATGAGCACGCGCATACGCATCGTTTCGAGCATGGGGGAAACGGAGGCTATGATCTCGCGCGTGTCGTCGATGTTGAAGTTGTTGGCGGCGGAAAGCACCTCGGCGGTGGCGTTGAGCAGGCGGCTGTCCCGTTCGAGCTTGGAGGTGACCTCCTCGATGACGGTGTTGACGCCCTCCTCCATGCGGCCGAGGGAACGCGCGCGGATGGAACGGCTGATCAGCACGAACGCCGTGCCGAACAGCACCGCAATGACCAGGATCAGCGCGATGGTGGCGGGCACACTGCTGACCTGCCGGGCACGCTTTTTCACGTTAGGCCCTCCTTTTTGGGGGATTTGGGTGCGGCGCGCTCACTGGCCGGCGGCCTGCGCAAAGGCCCGGATGGCGTCGGCGGTGCGGCGGTAATCGTCGTCCACCTGCGCCACGAGCGCGGCATCCGGCACGGCGCCGGCACGCAGGGCCTCGGTCAGCTCGCTGCTGGAGGCGAGCAGGCGGGCAAAGCCGAGGTTCGCGCACATACCCTTGATGGTGTGCGCGGCGCGGAATGCCTCGGCGGTATCGCCGCTTTGCAGGCTGGTTTTGAGCAGGTCATAGCTGCCGTCGGCCAGGAACTTGAGCACGAATTTCTGCACAAGGCGCTCGCTGCGCAGGCGGGCCAGCACGCCGGCGTAGTCACCGCCAAGGGCGGCGTAGCATTCCTGTAAGGTCATTGGGGGGTACCTCCTTTTCCGTCGCTGTCGCTGTCGATGTCGGTCATGGTGGTGAACATATCCTTCATGGTCTCGTCATAAAAGCGGTAGCGCGCCTTGCCCGCCCGCTTGGCGGCGTACAGGGCCTTGTCGGCGGCGCGGAACAGCGTCTCGTAATCGCTGCCGACCAGCTGCGAGCAGGCCACCCCCATGCTGACGGTGACGGTGCAGCCGGCGCAGGTGCCGCACAGATGCTCAAAGATACGCTGCACGATGTGGGCGATGTCATCGGTGGGGCGGTATTCGAGGAAAAGCAGGAACTCATCGCCGCCCGCCCGGGCCGAGATATCGCGCCCGCGCACGCTCGTGGCCAGCCGGCCGGCCAGGAACTTGAGCACCGCGTCCCCCACGGCGTGGCCGTGGTTGTCGTTGATGGTCTTGAGGTTGTCAAGGTCAAAGATGGCCAAGGCGTAGCAGCCCTCGGGGTTCGCGAGAAGGCGCTGGATGATGATCTCCTGCGCGCTGGCGCGGTTGTACAGATGGGTGAGCCCGTCGCTGGACGCCTTGCGCTCGATCTCCTCCATGCGGACGCGGGTATCGTGGATGTCGATGGCCTTGCCCAGCGCGCCCTCAAATTTGGGGGCAGCGTCGCTGCTCCAGATGGCGCGGGCGAACACCTTGTGCCAGCGCAGCTCGCCGCCGATCCGGAGGCGGCATTCCCAGCTGCGCTCGGGATCCTCCGGCGTGGTGGCGCGCAGCAGGCTGGCGACCTCCTCCCAGGCGCCGGGGCCAAGCACCTCCTGCAGGCCGGCGCTGCCGCGGGGGTCGTCGATGATCTCGGTCAGTTCCAAGCGCTGCGCGCCCCAGGGCGAAAGGGTGATGCGGGGCGGCGTGACGGTGTACTCGAACTGGATCTCCTCGGTGAGGGCGGCAAAGAAATGGAATTTCATCCGCTCGTGGTCCAGCAGGCGCAGCGTGCGCTCGGAGGCCGCGCGCTCGGAAAGGGCGTGCTCCTCGCTGCGCAAAAGGTCCTGCGCCGTCTCGTATGCCTCGTTGACCATGTGCGTGTCGGGGTCCTCCATGACGGCGCGCAAGCTGGGGGCTATCTCCCGCAGGCAGTCCAGCAGGAAGGGGTTGAAGGCGCCGCATTCCCCGTTCAGGATCATCTCGACGGCCTTCTCATGCGGGAGGGCCTTTTTGTACACCCGCTCACTGGTGAGCGCGTCGTACACATCGGCCAGCGCGACCACCTGCGCGGCGATGGGGATGGCGTCCCCGGAAAGGCCGTCGGGGTAGCCGCGGCCGTCCCAGCGCTCATGGTGCCAGCGGCAGATGGTGTACGCCGCCTGCACGAGCGGATCCCCCTTGTGGCCGGAGAGCTGCTCCAGCATCTGCGCGCCGATGCTGGTGTGGGTCTTCATGACGGAAAATTCCTCGGCGGTCAGGCGCCCCGGCTTGTTGAGGATGTGCTCCGGGATGGCGATCTTGCCGATATCGTGCAGCGCCGAGGCGGTGGTGTAAAGCGTGATCTCGGTGCCGGAGAGGGGGTAACGGTCGGTGTGCAGCACGAGATGGCGCAGCAAAAGGTCGGTGAGTTTGCGCACGTGCAGGATGTGCATACCGCTCTCGCCGTTGCGGAACTCCACGATGTGGCTGAGGATGTCGATCATCAGCCCGCTGCGCTTTTCCTTCTCGGCGATCTGGTCGTTGACCATGGCCACCAGGCGCTTCTGCTTGGCGTACAGCAAAATGGTGTTGACCACGCGGCGCCGCACGATGAGGGCGTCGAACGGGCGCATGATAAAATCGGTGACGCCCATCTCGTAGGCGCGCTCCACCTGGCTGGAGCCGCTCTCGGCCGATACCATGATGACCGGCACGTCCTCGATCCAGCGGTTCTGGTTCATCACCGAGAGCACCTCGAAGCCGTCCATGTTGGGCATGACGATGTCCAACAAAACTAAGGACAGCTCCCCGGCGTGCCGTTCGAGCATCTTTACGCCCTCGACGCCGTCGGCGGCCTCCAGAATATCGTAGTCATCCTCCAGCATATCGGCCAAAATCGCGCGGTTCATCTCGGAATCGTCGATGACGAGGATCTTCTGACGCTGTTTTTCCATGTATGGTCTTTCCTTTCCGGTATATGGGATGCCGCCTCACAGCCGGCGGGCAAGCGCTTCGGGGTTGGCCGCGTGGGCCAGGGCCTGCTCCCGCGTGACGGTGCCCGCGCGGCACAGCGCCGCAAGGCTGCCGTCCATCGTGAACATACCCGCCGACGCCGACGAGGCGATGAGCCCGTCCAGCTGGTGGAGCTTGCTCTCCCGGATCATGGTGCGCACGGCGGGGGTGGCGACCAGCAGCTCAAAGGCGGGGGCCATGCCGCCCGCGGCGGCGGGCACCAGCTGCTGGCTGACCACCGCCTGCAAAACGGCCGCCAGCTGCACCCGCACCTGGGGCTGCTGGGCAGGGGGGAACACATCGATGATGCGGTTGATGGTATCCCCCGCCGAGGGCGTGTGCAGGGTGGAAAACACCAGATGCCCCGTCTCGGCCGCCGTCATGGCGATGGAGATGGTCTCGAAATCGCGCAGTTCCCCCAGCAGGATGACGTCGGGGCTTTGGCGCAGCGCGGCGCGCAGGGCCACCGCGTAGCCGGCCGTATCGGCGCCGACCTCGCGCTGGCTGATGATGCTCTCGCGGTGGCGGTGCAGATATTCGATGGGGTCTTCCAGCGTGATGATGTGCTTTTTCTGCGTTTGGTTGATGGCGTCGATGATGCAGGCCAGCGTGGTGGATTTGCCGCTGCCCGCCGGGCCGGTGACGAGCACCAGCCCCTTGCCCAGCTCCCCCAGCCGGACGATGCTTTCCGGGATGCCGAGGGCGGCGGGGTCGGGCAGGTCAAAGCGGATCACGCGCACCACCGCCGCCAGCGAGCCGCGCTGCCGGTAGGTGCTCACGCGGTAGCGCGCCAGCCCCGGCACGGCAAAGGAAAAATCGTCGTCGCCGCTGTCCTCCAGCCGCGCCATGCTGCGCCCGGCCAGGCGGTAGATGTTCTCCACCAGGGCGCGGGTCGCCTCCGGCATGGCGCGCTCCTCCCCCAGAGCGGCCAGGGTGCCGCCGCATTTGCAGGTGAGCGGGCGCCCGGCCACGATGAACAGGTCCGAAGCGCCCTGCGCGGCGGCCTGGCGCAGAAATCCCATCAGTTCCATACGTTCCCTCCTCCGGGGTTCAGGGCTCCGGCAGCGTGCCGGGCCGGATAAGTTCCAACGGCTGCTCCTGCTGCCAGTCATAGCCGGTGACGGCCTGCCAGCGCAGGATGCGGTAGTGCGCGCCATCCGCCGCGGGGCGGTGGAGGAGCTCCAGCTCCACCGCGAGGATCTGCTGCTCCCCCAGCGGAACCTGGAAGGAGACGCGGCCCTGCCCGTCGAACGCAAGGCTTTCCATATCGGCGGCGCCCGCCTGCACGGCGGCATAATAGCTTTCGGCATCCGGCGCGCCGGCGTTTGCGTCAAGGACGGGGATGAGGGCGAGCAGGAGGTCGTTGGCGGCGTTCTCGGCCGCGTAGTACGCGGTGGTGCGCGCGGCGCTTTTTTGGCTCAGGCGCAGATCCGCCTGCGCGCTGACGAGGGACAGCACCGCGAAGGTGAGCAGGCACAGCAGCACGAACACCAGCACCAGCGAGGTGATGCCGGTGGCGATGAGCGGGGGCTGCCCGCGCCGGGCTTTCTCGTTCATGGCGTGCCCCCCTGCCCCGCGGGCCAATGGACGTTCAGCGCGTAGAGGGCCTCGCCGCCCTGCCCCGAAACGCTGACATCGGCAAAGACGGCGCCGTCCGCCTGCCGGGTGCGCACGCACAGCGTGTACACGCCCTGCTCCGGCGCGCAGGGGGCGAGCGCCGCGTCATAGCTGACGGCCAGCGCCCCGTCCTGCGCATACGCCTGCGGGAAAAACGCCTTGAACTGTTCCAGCGCGGTGCCGCCGTAGTGCACCGCGTCGGCGGCGGAAGCGGCCGCGGCGGAGGCAAACGCCAGCTCCCGCGCCTGCCGGCCGGCGGTATGGGCGCGGGCGAATGCCTGCGCGCACACCGCGCTGCCCAAAGCAAAAAACAAAATGGCGATGATGAGCTCCAGCAAAAACAGGCTGGGGCGCGCATCCTTGCGGGTGGGCATGGGCGTTGTTCCCTCCTTTCCGGGTCAGGATATGCGGGTCAGGCCGCTGCGCTGCGCGGGTGTACGAGGCAGCGCACGGTCTCGCCGCCGCTGTCCTGCGCGGCCAGGGCCCAGAAGCCGCCGCCCGCGTCGGTGACGGTAAAGCCCCGCACGGCGAGGACGGCCTCGCCCAAGGCGGGGTCGGGCTCGGCGTCGGCGCGCTGCGTGAGCTCGTACAGGGTGTCGGCGTCGGCGTAGAGGTAGGTGCAGTAGGCGGTATCCCCCACCGTATCGGTGAGCAGCAGCGCGGGGGCGCCGCCCAGCTCGGTCAGGGCGACGGCACCGGCGGTATCGTGCTGGCGCACCTTTTCCGCCACATAGGCCAGCGCCGTGCGGGTGGAGTAGGTGTCCTGCATATGGGTCACGGTGGCGCGGTAGGCGCGCAGGCCGATGGCGATGAGCAGCAGCGAGCACACGGTGAACACACAGAAAAGCCCCAGGGTGAAAAACAGGTCGCTCACGGGCGGGCGGCGGCGCGTATCCATGCGGCCACCCCCTTACCCTTGCAGCCGGATGACGGCGATATCCGGCATCAGGTTGGAGCCGACCGTCTCATACGAGACGATGTAGCGGCTTTTGTCGTACCGCAGGCCGTAGTGCTGCTCGAGATAGGCAAGGCTGTCCGGGTAAAAACCCTCCAGCGCGTAGCAGTGCACGGCGCTTTGGCGGACGGTGTTTTCAAGGCTTTTGGCCTGCTCGCGGCCGGTCATATCGGAGACGACGCCCAGCCCCGGCACAAAGGCCGCCAGCACCGCGAGGAACAGCAGCGCCGGCGCGAGCCGCCGCAGCGGCGCAAGGGCGGGGCCGTGTTTTTGAAAGCGGTTCATCCCACGGCCCCCTTACCCGATGCCGGACATGATGCCCATCAGCGGCAGCATGACCGAAAGCAGGATCATGCCCACCACCACCGACAGCACCGCGACGAGCGCCGGCTCGATGCGGGCGACGGCGGCAGCGGTATCGCGCTCGATCTCGTCGTCATAGCGGGCGGCGATGTTGGTGAGCACCTCGTCCACCGAGCCGGCGCGCACCCCGATGTTGACCATGCGCGCGTACAGCCCCGGGAACATGCCCGCGGCGGCGCTGGCCTCGGCAAAGCTCCTGCCGGCGGCCATCTCCCGGCGCATCGTTTCGATTTTGGCGGCCACGCCCGGATGTTCGACCAGCCCGGCCACCGTGGCAAGGCCCTCGTCCAAATCAAGGCCGCTGCTCAAGGCCAGGTGCATACCGCTGGCAAAGCGCGCGGTGGCGATCTTTTCGGCCAGCTTGCGGGTGGCGAAAAACCGCTGCCCGAACCCGCGCAGCTTCTGCCGGCCGCGCGCGGTGAGCACAAAATACCCGCACACCGCCGCCAGCACCGCCGCCAGCAGCAAAAACACCAGGCTGTAGCGGCCCAGCGCCTGGCCGATGTGCAGCACCGCGGCGGGGAAACCCGTCAGCCCGCTGCCCAGCTGGCGGAACACCCCGTCAAACACGGGCAGCACCTGCACCACCAGCACCACCAGCACCACCAGCATCATGCCCAGCATGATGAGGGGGTAGGTCACGGCGTTCTTGATGTTGGCGGCCAGCGCCTCCTCGCGCTGGTAGTGCGCGGCCAGCGCCTGCAAAACGTCGTCCAGGCGGCCGGACGCCTCGCCCAGGCGCACCATGCTGCACAGGTACGCGGGGAAGGCGCCGCTCTGCGCAAGAACCTCGGCAAAGGGGGCGCCCGCCTCCATGCCGGCCGCCATCTGCTCAAGCAGGGCGCGGCCCTCGCCCTCCGGGGTGTCCCCCGCAAGGGCGGCAAGGCCCTCGGCGGCCGGGATGCCTGCCCGCAGGACAAGATCCAGCTGGCCGCAAAAGACCGCCAGTTCGGCGTTGGATAGTGCTTTCATCCGGGTCTCCTTTCCGGCGGCGCGTCAGCGCTTATACTGCACGGTGTAGTTGCTGCCGTCCCCGATGTATTTGAGCACGGCGGCGCTGTTGTTGTTGGAGGAGGCAAAGGTCGGGTCCATGCGGGTCCAATCCCCGCTGAATTCGATCAAACGGTCGATCCAGCCCGTCTCCTCGGTGTAGACGCTGATCCAGGCGTGGTACGCCTGCCCGGCATAGCCGATCTCCAGCCGGGTGGGGATGCCCTGGCTGCGCAGCATCGCGGCGGTGAGGGCGGCATAGTCAAAGCAGATGCCCTTGCCGGTGTCCAGCGTTTCGTCCACGGTGGGCAGGTAGCCGCTGGTGACGGTGGCGGCCTTGTATTCATCGTAGGCGACGTTTTCCACCACATAGTGGTAGACGGCCTCCACGGCGGCAAGGTCGTCGGCTGCGCCCGCCGTGACCTCGGCCGCGACGGCCACGGCGCGGGTATCGGCGTCAAAATCCACGAACTGGTTGGGATACAAAAACGGCAGCAGGTCGTTTTCCAGCCGGACGTCCAGCGTCTCTTTAAAAAGCTCGGCGTAGCGGGTGTCGGCGATGTTCTCGTACCCGTCCACCGCGTAGGCGCCGCTGCCGCCCGACAGCGGCAGGGGCACCCAGTCCGGCGAGGCGGGCAGGAAATATTTGTAGTTGACGCCGTCCGGGCCGGTGAGCTGGAGGTTGGCCTTGGCGGCGGTGCCGTCATACCGGGCCATCACATACCCCTGCGCGGCGTTGGAGGCATCCACCTGCAGCGCCCCCTTGCCCAGCACCTTCGTGCCGGGGGCCTGCGGCGTGTACACGGTGGGGGTGTTGTCCCGCGCGGCGGCGGGGGCGCTTTGTGCCATGGGCACCCCCTCGGCGCCGGCGGATACCGCCGGCGCCGAAGCCGACGCCGGGCTGCCCGTGCACCCGGCCAACATGGCCAGCGCGCACAGGCACAGCCCCCAGCGGGGCGTCCGGTCGTTGTGACGGCACGTTCGCATCAAATGGTCTTCTCCTTACAGGGCCGCGGCAGCGTCAGGCATACGCGCGGAGGTGTTCCAGCTCCCCTTGCAGCTGCTCGCGGGCGCTTGCGATGCAGCGCTTGGCGGTGGCCAGACTGCAGCCCAGGAAATCGGCGATCTCTTCCAGTTTCAGGTCATATTCATACCGCAGCAAAAAAGCCTGCCGCTCCCGCACCGGGAGGCTGGCCAGCGCCTTGCTGAGGTGGCTGCGCAGCTCGCGGGCGTCGGCCGCCTCAAACGCGCCGCGGCCGTCGTAGCCGAGCACGTTCTGCAGGGCGGCGCGCTCGATCAGATAGCCGTCGCGCTCAAAATCGCTGTTGATCTCGCGGTTGGCGCGCTGCCGGCGCACCGCGTCGATGCATTCATGGTAGGTGATCTGCCGCATCCACGGCAGCAGCAGCGTGTCCAGCTTGAGCTTGTCGATGTTTTTGTAGACGGCTATGTACACTTCCTGCAATGCGTCGGGCACAAGGTCGGTGTCCTTGAGGATGTAGCAGGCATAGCGCGAAAGGTCCTGCCAGGTGTTGGTATACAGCTCCGCAAACGCATCCTCGTCCCCCGCGCGGATGCGTTTGGCCAGGGCAGCATAATATTGCTCGTCCCATAAACGTTTGGGCATCGCAACCAACCTTCCCTGCAGCCGCCCCGGGCGGCACACACCATCCGATAGCCCCGGGCTTTGGCCCCGGGCGCCGTGCGGCGCCTACGCGCCCAGGCCGCTGACGGTCACCGTCTTGATGTCCCCCGCGCCGTTCCACGCGTCCACCTCAAGCAGCAAAACACCGTCCTGCCGGCAGTCGACATAATAGCCGGTTTCGCCGCGCTCCACAGGGAGCATCTCCTCCCCCAGCTGCGCGGAGAACGCCTTGACAAGGTATTCCCGGTCCACGGTAAAGCAGACGCGCGCCACCGTGCCGGCCTCATCGGTGAAGGTCTGCCCCTCGATGCCGCCGATGTGGATATCGGCGTTGAACAGCCGCGCCGCGATGATGAGCGCGGCCAGCAGCGCCAGCGCGAGCACTGCCGCCAGCACGCGCGGCAGCGCCATGCGCAAGGCCACACGGGCATACTGCCCGCGGCCTTTGCGGGGGGCGGCGGGCGGCATACCAAGGTCCCCCATGATGCCCTGCAAAAGGGCATCGGCCTGTTCTTGCGGCAGCCCGGCCGCAGCCTTGGGCGCCTCTGGCGGCATGGATGGCATAGTTTTCTCCCCCTGCCCGCCCGCGGCGGGCCTGTGACCGCGTCAAAAGCGGTTTTGAAAGCGGGAACGGCCGGTTTTTGCGCCGTTTTACGCTTGCGATGCGTCTTAAAATGATGTATAGTAAGGTTCGGGGCCCGCCCACGCCGCAGGCGGCGCGGGGCGGTACCGCAAAGGAGGCCGACGTTTTGCATCAGTTTTTTCACACCACGATCGGGTTCTGCATCTGGGACGTGGCCGCGCTCCTCGTCGCGGTGGGGGTCGTCGTGCTGCTCATCGTGCACATTTTCCGGCAGCACAAACGCGAGGAAACGCTGAAAAACGAACTTTCCGACAGGATGGCGCTGGAGGCGCTGCCCCCGCAGGAGCAAGAGCAGGGCGGCGATTAAAAGGCGGAAGGGGCGGCGCGGTGCCGCCCTTTTTGTTTTGCGGCACACGGCGGCGGGCGGCCCGGAACGGCCCAGTTTTATTGTACACGCTTTTTCCGCAAATGGCAAGCGCATCCGGTTCTTGTTTTGGGCCTCCGGCGAAAAAATGCCCGCGCCGCCCGCCGCGCCGCCCCTTTACAAAAAAGCGGGCGTTTGGTAAGATGCAGATAGCCACCATTTTAGAACAGGAGGGACTTGTATGATCCGCCTTGGCCTGCGCCTGCACGACGCCGAAAAACTGCCGCTGGAACAAATGCTGCCGCTGGTACGGCAGAAGGGCTTTGTCTGCGCCCATGTGGCGCTGGGCAAGCTGTTCAAGGATATCCCCTGCACGCCGGGCGCGCTCACGCCCGGCTACGCGCATTACCTCAAGCACGTTTTTGCGCAGAACGGGCTGGACATCGCGCTGCTGGGCAACTACCTCAACCTTCTGCACCCCGACGAAGGCTATCTCAAGGACGCGTATGAGCGCTACTATGCCCACATCCGCTTTGCCAGCCTGCTGGGCTGCGGCATGGTGGGCACCGAGACGGGCGCGCCCAACCGGGAATACGCCTTCTGCCCCGAATGCCGCAGCGAAAAGACGCTGCTGCAATTTGTGGAGCGGCTCAAGCCCGTGATCCGCTGCGCCGAGGCCTACGGCGTGACCATCGCCATCGAGCCGGTGGCCCGCCACGCCGTGTGGGGGCCGAAGGCCGCCCGCAGGGTGCTGGACGAGATCGGCAGCCCCAACCTGCAAATTTTGTTCGACCCGGTGAACCTGCTGGACCTTGACAACGTCGACGGCCGCGAGGAGCTGTTCGCCGAGACGCTGGAGACCCTGGGCAAGGACATCGCCATGGTGCATCTCAAGGATTTTGTGCGCAGCGACGAGGGCTTTGGCCTGAAATCAGTGGGGGCCGGCACCGGCGAGATGGATTACACCGCCATCATGCGGTACCTGAAGGCCGAAAAGCCCTTTGTGTACGCGACGCTGGAGAACACCACCCCGGAAAACGCCGCCGCCTGCCGCGCGGCGATGCAGAAAATTTACGACGAGGCATAAAGCCCCGCTTGGCGCCGCGGCGCATACAGGGAGGTTTTTGGTTGAACATCTACCTGGATCTGTTTTTGACTTTTGCCAAGGTGGGGGTGTGCACCTTTGGCGGCGGCTATGCCATGCTGCCCATCCTCCAGCGCGAGGTGGTGGAGAAAAAGGGCTGGGCCACCGACGAACAGCTGACGGATTATTTTGCCATCGGCCAGTGCACGCCCGGCATCATCGCCGTGAACACCGCCACCTTTGTGGGCCACAAAAAAGGCGGCGTGGCGGGGGGCATCCTCGCCACGCTGGGGGTGGTGTTCCCGTCACTCGTCATCATCACCGTCATCGCGTCGTTTTTGACGAATTTTGCCCGGTACCCCGTCGTGCGGCACGCGCTGGCGGGGGTCAACGCGGCGGTGGTGGCGCTGATCGCCTCCAGCGTGATACGGCTGGGGCGTTCCACGCTGCAAAACCGCGCCGGCTGGTGCATTTTCCTGTGTGTGCTGGGCCTTGCCGCAGCGGGCAGCTTTTTTGCGCTGCCGGTACAGCTGTGGTGGGGCAAAGCGCTGGATACGGTGCTTTCGCCGGCGGTGCTCATCGTGGCGGCGGGGCTGGCAGGCTTCCTGTTGTGGGGCGGCGCCCCGAAAAAGGGGGGCTGAGCCATGCTGCTGCTGCGCCTGTATTTTGAGTTTTTCAAGACCGGGCTGTTCTCGGTGGGCGGCGGGCTGGCCACCATCCCCTTTCTGCAAAAGATGGGCGCCGCCACCGGATGGTTCACCGACGCCGACCTGACGACGATGATCGCCGTGTCGGAATCGACGCCGGGGCCGATGGGCGTGAACATGGCGACGTATGTGGGTTTTTCCACCGGCGGTGTGCCGGGTGCCGTCGTCGCCACGCTGGGGCTCGTCTCGCCGTGCATCCTTGTCATCCTCATCATCGCGGGGTTTTTGCAGCGGTTCCGCCAGTCCCGCGCGGTGGACGCGGTGTTCCGCGGCCTGCGGCCGGCCTCGACGGCGCTCATCGCCGTGGCGGGGCTGAGCGTGGCCAAAAGCGTGCTGCTTTTCCACCAAGACGCCGCCGGCACGGTGCATACGTTCTACCTGCCGGCCGTGCTGCTCAGCGTCGCCGTATTTGCCGCCTTGCAGCACAAGCAGCTGAAAAAGCTGCACCCCATCGTATTTATCGCCGCCGCCGCGGTGGCGGGGGTCGTGTTCGGGTTGTAGGCCGCATCTCCCGCCCGGCCTTTCGAAAAACGTTTCAGCCGCGGCAAGACGGGCGCAAGAGCCCGCCGGAAAACGTTGCAGCCGCGGCAAGGCGGGCGCGGCGGGGGCAAGCCCCCGCCCTACAACCGGCCTATACGCCCCCGGCGCCCCGCAAACGGCATCCCGCCGCACGGCTCGGCGTGTTCGAGTCCACGCCCACCTTAGCGATGCGCAAGCCCCCCGGCCTGAGCCGGGGGGAAGGTTGGCGGGACTCTCCCGCGGGCTTTTTGCACGCCGGGCCATGCCCGGCGCTTGCTTTTTGCGCGCAGAAATGCGCGCAAAAAGCAAGGCAAAAACGAACGCGCAGCGTTCGTTCCGAAATGGGCCGCCCGCGCACGCGGGCGATCCGGTCATGACTGCGGCGCGCCGCCCATCTCCGCGCCAAGAGCCGCCCTTCGGGCGGTTGCGCTTCGAAACGCCTCGCCGCGGCTCGGCGTGTTCCGAGTCCACGCCACCTTAGCGATAAAGGCCACCCCCAGCCTGAGCTGGGGGTGGC
The DNA here is from genome assembly GCA_947629015.1 of uncultured Gemmiger sp. GTDB lineage: Bacteria > Bacillota > Clostridia > Oscillospirales > Ruminococcaceae > Gemmiger. The sequence goes on along the minus strand of CANRCB010000020.1, from coordinate 21,904 downwards.
CTTTATCGAGGTGGCGGGACTCGAACCCACGGCCTCCTGCTCCCAAAGCAGGCGCGCTACCAGCTGCGCAACACCTCGGTATGGCGGGCCGCCAAAGGCGCGGCCCGCGTTTGTGGAAAGGCCCCGGCACCGCGCGCCGGCGGCGGGGCGTTACATGCCGACGATGTGGTCGGCGGCAAGCAGGGCGTCGTTCTGCTCCTTGTATTGGGCCGCGGTCTCGCGGTCCAATACATAGATATCGACGTAAACGACCTCGTTTTTGACCGATTCATCGTACGTTTCATAGTACAGGTCGATGAAAGCGCGGCCGTCCATCATGGCGATGCCGGTATCGGCGGCGTAGGCGTAGCCGTACACGAAATTGCCCCCGCTGTGGGAGACGATGTACATCAGGCTGCCATACGGGATGACGTTGGGGTTGATGGCCACGGTGCCGTAGGTCAGCCGGCGGCCGCTGGCGCCCTTGGCGGTGGCGCTGGCGGAGTAGCCGGTGGCGCGGCAGCTGGTGAACACCCGCGCCACGCCGTTGGCGGGCTTGCCGTTTACGATCTCGGGGCCGACAAAATGGCTGACCGGCGCGCCGGACTTGTACCGCTTGACCACGGTGGTGACCATCGGCTCCACCGTCTCGCGCGCGATCTCCGTGGTGGATTCCAGCTCGCCGTCGACGTACCGTTCCCGATAGGTCACGTTGTCCGCGCCGTCGTGGCCGGTGCGCACCTGCCGCGTGATGCCCTGGAAGCGGCTCCGGAAATAGATGCTGGTGTCAAGATATTCCGTCTCGACGGGGATGGGCTCCTGCTGGGTGTATTCCTTGTATTCGATGCGGCGCAGCGTGATGGCGGTGCCCGCGGCGGTGGGCTGTGCCCCGTCGGGGGTGAGCTCATCGTCGCCGTCGTAGGTGATGCCCAGGCGGGTGAGCATATCGTCCACCGTACCGCCGGTGACCATCAGCTGCGTGGTGGCGCCGTCCGCCGTGACCGAGACGGGGTAGGCGCGCAGGATGTGGTAACTTTGGCCCTGCGGGGTGGCGGCGGTTTGCAGCTCGTCAAATTCCGCCGGCGGGGCGACGCCGGTGCGGGCGTAGATATCCTCCCGGCCGGCAAAGGTCAGGATGGCATGGCCGCAGGCGCCGTCGCTGTCCGAGACTTCCACCACCAGCGTTTCGGCGGCGATCCAGCCCACCATGCCGCACAGCGCCGCCAGGATGGCGGCCAGCACCCCGATTTTGACTGCATACACCGACGCCCAGCGGCGGAGATGCTCGCGCATTTTTACTGAAAGCATAACGTCCCTTTTTTGTACGTCCCGTTTGCAGAAGGCAAGTGCCGGCCCAGCCGGGCCGGCACCGGAATGCACGCGAAAATCAGCGTTTGGAGAACTGCGGCGCGCGACGGGCGGCTTTGAGGCCGTATTTTTTGCGCTCCTTCATGCGCGGGTCACGGGTGAGGAACCCGGCCTTTTTGAGCGTCTGGCGCAGCTCGGGGTCATACTCGATGAGGGCGCGGGAAAGGCCGTGGCGGATGGCGCCGGCCTGGCCGGAGCAGCCGCCGCCCACGACGTTGACGACGATGTCGAACTTGCCCTCGGTCCCGGTGAGGGTGAGCGGGCTGCGGGCGATGACCTTCAGCGTCTCAAGGCCGAAATATTCGTCGATGTCACGCCCGTTGACGGTGATCTTGCCGGTGCCGTTGTATGCGCGCACACGGGCCACAGACTGTTTGCGGCGGCCGGTACCATAGAAAAAGGGGCTTGTCTCGTACATAATTCAATTCCCTCCTGGTTCAAAGCGCGACGGCTTCGGGTTTTTGGGCGGTGTGGGCATGCTCGGCGCCCTTATAGCAGTGCAGCCGGGTGAGCGCCTTGGCGCCGATGGTGTTGTCCGGCACCATGCCCTTGACGGCCAGCGTCATGGCTTTGTCGCTGTTTTCCGCCATCAGCTTGCGGTACTGGGTGGCCTTGAGCCCGCCGATATACCCGGAATGGGTGTAGTGGAATTTCTTGTCCAGCTTGCGGCCGGTCAGCACGGCGGCGTCACAGTTGACGATGACGACATGGTCGCCGCAGTCGACGTTGGGGGTGAAGGTGACCTTGTCCTTGCCGCGCAGGATGACGGCGGCTTTGGCGGCCACACGGCCCAGGGGTTTGCCCGCGGCGTCGATAACGTACCATTTGCGGTCCGCCATTTCGGTAGGCTTGGCGAGGGTTGTGCTCATAATCGTATTCCTCCTGTTGGTTTGACGCACCCGCCCGTGGGGCGGTATCGCAAGCGCCGGGCGCGGCCCGGCGCGTTTTCGCGCAAGTGTGATTATAGCAAAGGGGGGCCGCGGCGTCAAGCCGTTTTGCAAAAAAATCCCGCCTTGCTTTCGTTTTCTTTTGTTATCTCTTATATCCTCTTGTTTTCTCACCTTCCATTTTTTGTTTTCTCTGCTTTTTGCGCAGTGGCAAATGCGCGCGGGGTATGCTATAATACCTTGGAGACCGATTGGGGAGGCGTGAGGATGGCGGGACCGGTTTTTGAACGGCATTGCTGGGCCGAGGTGGATCTGGACGCTTTGCGGCACAACTTTGCGCACAGCAAAAAGCAGGCGGCCGGGGTGCCGGTGTGCGCCGTCGTGAAGTCGGACGCCTACGGCCACGGCGACGCGGCCGTGGCGCGCCTGCTGGAGGCGGAGGGCGCGGCGGCCTTTGCGGTGAGCTGCCTGGCCGAGGCGCTGCGCCTGCGGCGCGCCGGCATCACGCGGCCGGTGCTGATCCTGGGCCGCGTTGACCCGGCCTGTGCCGCCGTGCTGGCGCACAACGGCCTGACCGCCGCCATTTACAGCGCCGAATACGCCGCGGCGCTTTCGGCCGCGGCGGCGGCCGCCGGCGTGACGGTGCAGGGGCATCTCAAGCTGGACACCGGCATGGGGCGCATCGGCTTCGGCGTGCGCGGCACGCCGGAGGCCGCCCTTGCGGGGCTTTGCGCCTGCTACGCGCTGCCGGGGCTGGCGGTCACCGGCGTTTTCCAGCATTTTGCCGCGGCGGACAGCGCCGCCGCAGACGACGTGCGCTACACCGCGCGCCAGCTGACCCTTTTTACCCAAACGGTGGAGGCGCTGCGCGCCGCCGGGCATGACCCCGGCACGGTGCACTGCGCCAACAGCGCCGCGCTGCTGTGCCGCCCCGACGCTTTGCGGGGCATGGGCATGGTGCGCGCGGGCATCGTGCTGTACGGGCTGGCCCCCAGCGGCGACGTGCCCTGCCCCGCCCTGCGCCCGGCCCTGACGCTGAAGGCCGTGGTGGAGCAGGTCAAGGATCTGCTGCCCGGCGAAAGCGTGAGCTACGGCCGCTGCTATGTGAACGGCAGCGGCGCCCCCCGCCGGGTGGCCACCGTGACGGTGGGCTATGCCGACGGCTACCCGCGGCGGCTCTCCGGCAATTTGCAGGGCGGCGTGATGGCGGTGCGCGGCCGCGCCGCGCCGGTGCTGGGCCGCGTGTGCATGGACCAGGCTATTTTGGACGTGACCGGCATCGACGGCGTTGCTATGGGCGACGAGGTGACGGTGTTCGGGCCCGGCAACGCCGCCTGCGGCGCCGACACCGCCGACACCGTGGCCGAAAAGGCCGGCACCATCAACTACGAGGTGGTGTGCAGCGTGGCCCGCCGCGTGCCGCGCGTTTATGTACAAAATGGCGAAATTGTACAAATTGTAAATTATTTGGAGGCTTGAGGCCGGGAAGCGTCGTTTTCGGCGGGGTGAGGGCACCCCGCCCCTCTCCACTTTCCACTTTCCCCACTCCACTTTTATAAAAGGAGCAGACCATGGCGCGTGACAACATCCGCAATTTTTGCATCATCGCCCACATCGACCACGGCAAATCGACGCTGTCCGACCGTATGCTGGAATTGACCGACAGTGTGGACAAGCGCACGATGAGCGACCAGATCCTGGATGACATGGAGCTGGAGCGCGAGCGCGGCATCACCATCAAGGCGCGCGCCGTGACGATGCGCTACCACGCCGACGACGGGAAAGACTACGACCTCAACCTTATCGACACGCCCGGCCATGTGGACTTTGCGTATGAGGTCAGCCGCAGCCTGGCGGCGTGCGAGGGCGCGGTGCTGGTGGTGGACGCCAGCCAGGGCGTGGAGGCGCAGACGCTGGCCAACTGCTACATGGCGCTGGACCACGACCTGGAGGTGGTGCCCATCCTCAACAAGATCGACCTGGTCAGCGCCGACCCCGACGCCGTGGCCAAAGAGGTGGAGGAGGTCATCGGCCTGCCCTGCACGGACGCCCCGCGCGTGAGCGCCAAGCTGGGCACCAACGTAAAAGAGGTGCTGGAGCGCGTGGTGCGGGACATCCCCGCCCCCGGGGGCGACGCCGCCGCGCCGCTCAAGGCGCTGATCTTTGATTCGGTCTATGACAGCTACAAGGGCGTCATCGTCTATGTGCGGGTGATGGACGGCACCGTCAAAGCCGGGGACACCATCCGCCTGATGAGCACCGGCGCGCAGTTCCAGCTCGTCGAGGTGGGGCACATGGGCGCGACGAGCCTGTCCCCCTGCGGAACGCTGGAGGCCGGCGAGGTGGGCTACCTGACCGCCAGCATCAAGACGGTGCGGGACACCCGCGTGGGCGATACCGTGACGCTGGCCGACGCCCCTGCCGGCGAGGCGCTGCCGGGCTTCCGCACCGTGACGCCGATGGTGTTCTGCGGCATCTACCCCGCCGACGGCGCCGACTACCCCGACCTGAAGGACGCGCTGGAAAAATTGCAGCTCAACGATGCCTCCTTGAGCTTTGAGGCCGAGACGAGCGCCGCGCTGGGCTTTGGGTTCCGTTGCGGGTTTTTGGGGCTTTTGCACATGGAGATCATCACCGAGCGGCTGGAGCGGGAGTTCGACCTCGATCTTATCACGACGACCCCCGGCGTACAGTACCGCCTGACGCTGACCGACGGCACCGTGACCGTCATCGACAACCCCTCGGCCTACCCCGACCCGGCGCGCATCGCCAAACAGGAGGAGCCGTTCGTCAACGCGCACATCTACACCCCCAACGACTATGTTGGCCCGCTGATGGACCTGTGCCAGCAAAAGCGCGGCGTGCTGGTGGGTATGGAGTATATGGACGCCGTGCGCGTCGACCTGCACTACAAGCTGCCGCTGGGCGAGATCGTGTATGACTTTTTCGACGCCATCAAAAGCCGCAGCCGCGGCTACGCCAGCTATGACTACGAGTGGGAGGACTGGCACGAGAGCGACCTGATCCGGCTGGATTTCCTGCTCAACGGCGAGATGGTGGACGCGCTTTCGATGATCGTATTCCGCGACAACGCCTATGCCAAGGGCCGGCGCATCTGCGAGAAGCTCAAGGAGAACATCCCCCGCGCGCTGTTCGAGATCCCGGTGCAGGCGGCGGTGGGCGGCAAGATCATCGCGCGCGAGACCGTCAAGGCGCTGCGCAAGGACGTTTTGGCCAAGTGCTACGGCGGCGACATCACCCGCAAGAAAAAGCTGCTGGAAAAGCAGAAGGCCGGCAAAAAGAAGATGCGCCAGCTGGGCAGCGTGACCTTGCCGAGCGAGGCGTTCACGGCGGTGCTCAAGCTGGATTCCGACAGTTGAGGGGGCGGCGGGGGCAAGCCCCCGCCCTACAAATCTATCCGTGAAAGCGCTTTTTTGACACACTAGGCGCCCGGCGGCCTGCGGCCGCCGGGCGCTCCAGACTGCCAAAAACGCCCTGCCCTTTCGCGGCGGGGTCAGGGGACCCCGCCCTACGTTCTCAAATCGTACTTACTTTCGTTGTGGACGTAGGGCGGCAGCCCCACCGGGGCGCCCCGCGGTCCTCATACCGCCGCAGGAAAGATGCCTTCTGCCGTTTTTTTGACACACTGCCCCCCGGCGCCCCACGGCCGCCGGGGGGGCAAACTTTGCCAGGCAAAAGCGGCAAAATGGGCGGGTTGTTCTATTGACACCTCGCACAAAAACATTTAAAATAAAAATGCTTGTATTAGGCTTTTTGGGGATTTTTGCCCCAAAGGCAGACGAAATGGGGGAATCACGATTCATGTTCAAAACCCTGAAGCGCTCCGCTGCGGGGGCCGCCGTTCCGCATGAGAAAGGCACCGCGGGCATGCAGACGGTGCAGATGCCCGTGCCCAAAGAGGTGCTGATCCCCTTGCAGATGCACATCGGCGCCCCGGCGGAGCCGGTCGTGCAAAAGGGGGACAGCGTCAAGGTCGGCACGCTCATCGGCAAGGCGGGCGGCTTTGTCAGCGCCAACATCCATGCGAGCGTCTCGGGCACGGTCAAGGCCATCGAGGACGTGCGCATGGTGCACGGCGTGATGGCCAAGGCCGTGCGCATCGAGTCCGACGGCCTGCAAACGCCGGATCCCGCCTGTGTGCCGCCGACGGTGACCGACAAGGCCAGCCTGCTGGCGGCCATCCAGGGCTGCGGCCTGGTGGGCGTGGGCGGCGCCGGCTTCCCGACGCACGTCAAGCTCGCGGCCAACGTCGACACGCTGCTCATCAACGGCGCCGAGTGCGAGCCCTACCTGACCACCGACGCGCGCGAGATGCTGGAATGCAGCGACACCATCATCGCCGGCATCGAGGCGGTGATGAAGTACTGCGAGATACCCACCTGCATCATCGGCATCGAGCGCAACAAGCCGGAGTGCATCGACCTGATGTGCTCGCTGACCCGCGATATGAAGGGCGTTTCCGTCAAGCCGCTGCCGATGCGCTACCCGCAGGGCGCCGAGAAAACGCTCATCGAGAGCTGCACCGGGCGCGAGGTGCCGCAGTTCAATGATGCCGGCAAGCCCGGCCTGCCCGCCGACGCCGGCTGCATCGTGATGAACGTGACGAGCGTTTCGACCCTGGGCAAGTACTTACGCACCGGTATGCCGCTCGTCGCAAAGCGCCTGACGGTGGAGGGCGACGCCATCGCCAAACCGCAGAACATCGAGGTACCCATCGGCACGATGTACGCCGACGTCATCGAGGCGTGCGGCGGCATCAAAGAGGGCGTGCACCTCGGCAAGGTCATCTTTGGCGGGCCGATGATGGGCGGCGCGGCGCCAAGCGCCAACTTCCCCGTCCTCAAGCAGAACAACGGCCTTTTGCTGTTCAGCAAGGAGAAGGCCGCCCTGCCCGACCCCAACCCCTGCATCCGCTGCGGGCGCTGCATCAAGGGCTGCCCGATGGGGCTGGAGCCCGTGACCATCGTGGAGGCGTTCAACCGCAAGGATTTTGACGGCCTGAAGGCCCGCTGCGTGGATCTGTGCGTGGCCTGCGGCAGCTGCACCTATGTCTGCCCGGCCAAACGGCTGGTTTCGCAGAACATGGCGCTGGCCAAGGCGTGGTACCTGGCCGAAGTACGGAAAGGGGGCAAATAAGCGATGGACGAACGTTTGCTTGTGACCGCATCGCCCCATATTCGGGACAATACCACCACCGCCGGCCTGATGGGCTGGGTGCTGGTCTCTCTTCTCCCCTGCACGGTGGCCGCCGCCATGATCTTTGGCTGGCGGGCGCTGCTGCTCATCGCCGTGACGGTGTTTGCCTGCGTGGCGTTTGAGTACCTGTGGTGCCTTTTGCTCAAGAAGCCCATCCCGGTGCGGGACCTTTCCGCCTGCGTGACCGGCGTCATCCTTGCGATGAATATGCCGGTGGGTATGCCGCTGTGGATCGCCGTGATCGGCGCGTTCGTGGCCATCATCATCACCAAGCAGCTGTGGGGCGGCATCGGCTTCAACTTTGCCAACCCCGCGCTGGTGGGCCGCATCGTACTGTTCCTCGGCTTTGCCCCGCGCATGACGGCGTACGTCTACCCCCGCACCGCCCATGACGCGCTGGCCGGCGCCACCCCGCTGGCCGCCAGCGTCGACAGGAGCGCCGTGAGCATTTTGGACGTGTTCCTCGGCGTGCACGGCGGTATGCTGGGCGAGACCTGCGCGCTGGCCTGCCTGGCCGGGCTTGCCATCCTTTTGTATGTGGGCGTGATCGACGCGTGGATCCCCTGCTCCATCATTGGGTCGGCGTTCGTGTTCACGCTGCTCATCACCGGGGATCTGCATGTGACGCTGGTCGAGATGTGCGCCGGCGGGCTTTTGTTCGGCGCCGTGTTCATGGCGACGGACTACGTGACCAGCCCGCTGACCGCGAAGGGCAAGCTCATCTACGGCATCTTCATCGGGCTGGCGGCGGTGCTCATCCGCCATTTCGGCAGCATGAACGAGGGCATGAGCTTTGCCATCCTGCTGGGCAACATCATCACCTGCCTGCTCAACCAGTACGTCCACCAGACCCCGCTGGGCTACAAAAAGCCCCAAAAAGCCAAAAAGGGCAAAAAAGCCGCCGCGGCCAAAGAGCCCGCGGCCGCACAGGGAGGTGCCAAATAATGGAGACTGCCGAGAAGAAAAGCGCCTTTTCCGAGTTGGTTTTCCCCGTTTTGGTGCTCATTGCCATCTGTTTGGTGTGCAGCGCGCTGCTGGCGGTGCTCAACAGCGTGACCGCGCCCGTCATTGAGGCCAACGAGAAGGCCGCGACGCTTGCGAGCTATCTGGAAGTCTTGCCGGAAGGCACCGACGCCGCCGCGCTGGAGGAATACGCCGACTTTTCCACCGGGGGCATCGAGGGCGCCGTCCGCACGCCGGAGGGCGTGTGGGCCGTCAAGACCGCAGCCGCCGGCTACCAGGGCGAGATGGTGACCATCTATGTCAGCTTTGACGAGGGCGGCGCCATCGCCGCGCTCTCCATCGACGCCTCGACCCAGACGCCGGGCATCGGCTCCCATGTGGGGGACGACAGCTTTGAGGCCGGGTTCATCGGCTACAGCGGCGACATCGCGGCCGGCACGCCGGTGGATACCTACGCCGGGGCGACCTATTCCTCGACCGCGGTCTTCACGGCGCTGGACGCCGCGGTGGACTGCTACAACACTGAACTGAAGGGGGCGGCGTAACATGGCGGAAAAACAGAGCAAATGGAAGATCTTTACCGCCGGCATCATCCGGGAGAACCCCGTGCTGCGCCTGGTGCTGGGCTGCTGCTCGGCCCTGGCCGTGACCACCACGCTTTCCGGCGCCGTGGGCATGGGCCTGGCGATGACCTTTGTGCTGGTCGGCTCCAACATCTTTATCTCGGCGCTGCGCAAGGTCATACCCGCCAAGGTGCACCTGCCGTGCTACATCGTCATCATCGCCAGCTTTGTGACGGTGGTGCAGATGGTCATGCAGGCGTATCTGGCCGACCTGTACAAAACGCTGGGCGTGTTCATCGCGCTCATCGTCGTCAACTGCATCATCCTCGGCCGGGCCGAGATGTTCGCCTGCAAAAACACCGTCGTCGATTCGGCGCTGGACGGGCTGGGCATGGGCTGCGGCTACATTTTGACCATGAGCCTGATGGGCGGCATCCGTGAGCTGATCGGCGGCGGCAGCCTGCTGGGCGTGACCATCATCCCCGAAAGCATCGACCGCATGACCATCATGAACTCCGCCCCCGGCGGGTTTTTCGTGTTCGGCTGCCTGATGGCCGGGTGCATCTGGCTGGAGCGCAAGCTGAACAAGCCCATCGAGCGCAAGACCTGTGGCGACGTGATGCTGGAGGAGCTTGACGCCGCGAAGGCCGAAGCTGTGGAAGGGGGTGCCGCGAAGTGAGCCACTTTGCTACCTTTGCCATCATCTTTTTTAACATGATTTTGGTCAACAACTACGTCCTTGTGCAGTTTTTGGGCATCTGCCCGTTTTTGGGCGTGTCCAAAAAGATGGATTCCAGCATCGGCATGGGCGTGGCGGTCATCTTTGTCATGCTGATGGCCACGGCCGTGACCTTCCCCATCCAGATCTTTTTGCTGGACGCCAACGATATGGGCTATATGCAGACCATCGTGTTCATCCTCGTCATCGCGGTGCTGGTGCAGCTGGTGGAGATCACGCTCAAAAAATACGTTCCGGCGCTGTACAGCAGCCTGGGCGTGTATCTGCCGCTCATCACCACCAACTGCTGCGTGCTGGGCGTGACCATCCTCGCCACGCAGGACTACACCCCCGTCATCGCCGAGAGCGGGTTCGGCCTTGCCTATGCCGAGGCGCTCGTCTGCTCGGTGGGTGCCGGCGTGGGCTTCATGGTGGCGATGCTGCTGTTCTGCGGCGTGCGCTCCCGCGTGGAAGCCGCCGACCCGCCCGAGAGTTTCAAGGGCCTGCCCCTGACGCTGGTGGCGGCGGCCATCGTGAGCCTGAGCTTTATGGGCTTTGGCGGGCTTGTCGAGAACATCGTCGGCGCGCTGGGATAAGGGGGTACAGATATGAATCCTATCGTATTGGCAGTTTTGATGCTGTCGGTTTTGGGCCTGGCGGGCGGCGCCATCCTGGTGCTGGCCTCCAAGTTCATGGCCGTGTATGAGGATCCGCGCATCGCCCAGGTGACCGAATGCCTTGCCGGCGCCAACTGCGGCGGCTGCGGCTACGCCGGCTGCGCCGACTATGCCAAGGCCATCGTGGAGCAGGGCGCGCCCACCTTCAAGTGCGCGCCCGGCGGCGACAAATGCGCCGACGCCATCAACAAGATCATGGGCAACGAACAGACCGACCGCCCCAGCATGCGCGCGACGGTGCTGTGCAGCGGCGGGGAGAACTGCGGCAAGCTGTTTGATTATTCCGGCGTGCAGAGCTGCGCCGCGGCCGCAGCCATCGCCGGCGGGCCCAGCGCCTGCGCGTATGGCTGCCTTGGCCTTGGCGACTGCACCAAAGCCTGCAAGTTTGACGCCATCCATGTGGTGGACGGCGTGGCCGTGGTGGATCGTGAAAAGTGCACCGGCTGCACCGCCTGCACCGCGGTGTGCCCGCGGCACGTCATCGACATGAAGCCCATCGCCCCGCAGCCGGTGGTCAAGTGCTCCAACCTGGACCGCGGCGCCGCCGTAAACAAGGCGTGCAAGGTGGGCTGCATCGCCTGCGGGCTGTGCGTCAAGAACTGCCCGCGGGAGGCCATCTTCCTCAAGGGCAACGTGGCCGTTATCGACTACACCAAGTGCAACGGCTGCGGCACCTGCGTGACCAAGTGCCCCAAAAAGGCCATCCAGTGGGTGGAAGGCTCGCCGCGCAGCGAGAACGCCCCCGTGCCGATGCCCGCCGTGCTGTAACGCACCCCTGCAAAACCGCAAGACCGCGGCCCGCAAACACAGTTTGCGGGCCGCGGCTTTATAACGAAACTGCCAGGCGGGGAAAGCGTGGCCGCGCACGGGGCGCGGCGCAAAGCGGCCGGGCGCGGCATAAGCCGCCGGCCGTCAATCCATCTCCAGCGGGATATATTCGCGCGCGGCGGGCTCGGCTTCGCGCGGGCAAAGCAGCGCGTATACCAGCGCTGCCGCGCCGGCCAAAAAGGCTGCGGCGGCCAACAGTTTCAAAAGTGTTTTCATCGGCGGCTCCTTCCCCCCATATGCGGGGCATCGTGCAAGAATCCTACCCACAGTATACACCCGGCGGGCGGCTTTGTCACCTGTTTTTGCGGGTTTTTCCGCCCCGCGCGCCGGCTTAGAAGCGCCCGTGGGTCAATTCGTCCAGGTTTTGGGCGTAGCAAGGGAGCATATGCTCGATAAAATACTCCGCCTCCGGGCAGCCCATGGCGTGCAGGGCGGCCAGCTGCTGGTCATAGGCAGCGGCAAATTCCCGGTTGCCGCCCTGCAATTCCTCGGTGCATTTGATGAGGGCCGAAAGCCGGTCCGCGGCCTTGAGCAGTTTGCGCTCGGCGTCGTTCAGCACGCTGCCGGTCAGGTAGGCCAGCGCGTCCGGCTGCAGCCCCTCCGGCAACAGGCCGGCCATCGCCGCGGCGCTCTGGTGCTCCAGCGCCTTGTAGGCGGTGCGCAGCGCCTCGTTTTTGTACTTGACTGGTGTGGGCATATCGCCGGTCAGGATCTCCGGCGCGTCATGGTAGAGCGCCGCCGCCGCCACGGTATCGGGGCGGATATCGGCGCCCGTGCCGGTGCACTTTTGCGCGATCAGGCACAAAATGTGCGCCAGCAGCGCGGCGTCGGCGGTGTGCTCGCTCAAACTCTCGGCACGGCCGTTGCGCATCAGGCTCCAGCGGGTGATATACTTCATGCGGCTCAGCAAAGCGCTGAAAGGGTATGTTGCCATCGGCGGCACCTCCCTGATTTTGCTCTGTGCTGCCAGTATACCACAGCGGCAGCCCCATAGTCCGGACTATCAAATGTTCAGTGTGCCTCCAGCCAGGTGCGGCCGGTGCCCACCTCCGCGGTCAGCGGCACGCTGTACTCCACAACGCGCTCCATCTCCTCTTTGAGCAGGGCGCCCACCCGCGCCGCCTCGGCCTCGGGCGCCTCGACGATGAGTTCGTCATGCACCTGCAAAAGCAGCCGCGCGTTGAGCCCTTCGTCCCGCAGGCGCTGCCACACGTGCACCATCGCCAGCTTGATGATGTCCGCCGCCGTGCCCTGGATGGGGGTGTTGCGGGCCATGCGCTCCCCGCTGGAGCGCACCTGGAAATTGCTGCTGGCCAGTTCCGGCAAGGCGCGCCGCCGGCCGAACAGCGTTGCGACATAGCCGTTCTTTTTGGCATCGGCGATGCAGTTCTGCATATACCCGTCCACCTTGGGGAAGGCGGCCAGATAGGTCTGCAAAAAGGCGTCGGCCTCCTTGACGGAGGTGTTCAGGTCCTTGGCCAGGGAATAGGCCCCCTTGCCGTACATGATACCAAAATTGATGGCCTTGCTGGCGGTGCGCAGCTCATGGGTGACGGCGTTTTCGGGGATGTGGTAGATCTTCGCGGCGGTGGAGCGGTGGATGTCCGCCCCGGACAAAAACGCCTGCTGCATCGCCTCGTCGCCGGTGATGTGCGCCAGGATGCGCAATTCTATCTGGGAATAGTCGGCATCCACCAGCGTGCAGCCCGGCGCCGCGACGAAATACCCCCGCAGGCGGCTGCCCAGCTCGGTGCGGATGGGGATGTTTTGCAGGTTCGGCTCGGTGGAAGAGATGCGCCCGGTGCGCGCCTCGGTCTGGATAAAGGTCGAGTGGATGCGCCCATCCTCCCGCAGCGCGCCCAGCAGCCCGTCCACGTAGGTGGAAAGTAATTTTGCGTAGGTGCGGTATTTTAAGATGTCGTCCACGACGGGGCTGTAGGGGCGCAGGCTCTCCAGTGTTTCGGCGTCGGTGGAATAATAGTCCCGGTGGCTCTTTTTGCGCGGCGGCAGCCCCAATTTGCCGAACAGCGCCTCGCTGAGCTGTTTGGCACTGTTCAGGTTGAAGGTGTAGCCCACCTCGCGGTAGATGGTGTCCCGGATGCCGTCCAGCTCCCCGCGCAGGCTCTCGCCAAAGGCGCGGATGCCGTCGGGGTCCACGGCAAAGCCGACGCGCTCCATATCCGCCAGCACGCGGGCCAGCGGCAGCTCCATCGTATCGTGCAGCGCGCGCATACCGGCCTCGTCCAGCGCGGCGGCCAGCGCCTCCAGCAGCGCCGGCAGCACCCCGGCATCCGGGAAAGCCTCGCAGGCAAACCGCGGCGCGGCGCCGTAGCCGGGCGCCAGCTGCGCCACCTCGTATTTGGTGGCCGAGGGGTTGAGCAGATACGCCGCCAGCTTGCCGTCGAACCGGATGGCCCGGCCCACGCCGCCGGCGTCCAGCGCCGCGCGGTACAGGGGCTTTGCGTCAAAGCACCACAGTTCGGCGTCACTGTCCAGCAGGGCGGGCAGGCGCGCGGGCTCCACGGGGCACACGGCGGGCTGCGGCGCGGTGCGCACGGCGTACCAGCCGGCCCCGGCGCTTTGTGCCAGATACCAGCGTCCCCCGCACAAAAGGGGCAGCGGCTCGGGGTCAAGCGCCACTGCGGGCGCCGCGCAGGCGGCCGCCTGCGGCTCCAGCGCCCAGCGCGCGGCCATGGTGTGCATCTCCAGGCTGTTCAAAATTTCCAGGGCCGCCGCGGCGTCCGCCGGGCCGCGCCGATAGGCGGCGGGGTCGGCCGTGATGGGGGCGTCGGTGCGGATGGTGCCCAGCATATAGCTCAGATCCGCCTTGTCACGGTTGTTTTGCAGGTTCTCGCGCTGCTTGGGCTTGATGGAAGCATCGCCCAGGTTTGCATATACGCCCGCAAGGCTGCCGAATTTTTGGATGAGCGCCAGCGCGGTCTTTTCCCCGATGCCCGGCACGCCGGGGATGTTGTCCGACGTATCGCCCATCAGGCTTTTCACGTCGATGAGCTGCCGCGGCGCCACGCCATACTTTGCCTGCACGGCGGCCTCGTCCATCACCAGCGTCTCGCGGTTGGTGGCCAGCAGCACGGTGGTCCCGGGGCTTACCAGCTGCAAACTGTCCCGGTCACCGGTGGCCAGCAGCGCGGTGCCGCCCCTGGCGGCGCAAGCGGCGGCCAGCGTGCCCAGGATATCGTCCGCCTCCCAGCCTTCCCGGCTCACCTGCACAAAGCCCAGCGCGGTGAGCAGATCCTTCAAAACCGGCATCTGCTGCGCCAGCTCCTGCGGCATGGCGTGCCGGGTGGCCTTGTAGCCGTCATACGCTTTGTGGCGGAAGGTGGGCGCGCGCTCATCCCAGGCGATGGCCACGGCGTCCGGCGCGTGGGCCTCCAGCAGGCTCAACAATATGGTTTGGAAGCCGTAGATGGCGTTCGTGTAGCGCCCGTCGCGCGTGGTCAGCACATGGATGCCGAAAAACGCGCGGTTGGCAAGGCTGTTGCCGTCCAGAACCAGCAGTTTCACGCAGGGCGGTCTCCTTTCCGGGTGAAAAATCGATATCTACAGTATACCACGCCGCCGCCGTTTGTGGTACAATAAAATCACAGATTTTCACACAAGGGGGCCGCCATGCGCCTCAAAGACCTGACAGTCCCCGCGGGGGCGGTGTTCGCCCCGATGGCGGGCTTGAGCGACGCCGCCTGCCGCCGCCTGATGGCGCGGCATGGCGCGGCGTGGTGCACCAGCGAGATGGCTAGCGCCAAGGCCATCACCTTTGGGGATAAAAAGAGCGTGGCGCTGCTGCGCGATACGCTGTACGGCGGCCCGGCGGGGCTGTACGCCGTGCAGCTGTTCGGCGCCGAGCCCGGGACGCTGGCCGCCGCCATCGGCATCCTGCGCGACAAGGGCGTGGCCTTCGATATCCTTGACCTCAACATGGGCTGCCCGGCCCCCAAGATCACCGCCGGCGGCGCGGGCAGCCGCCTGCTGCTGGATCCGGCGCTGTGCGGGCGGATGGTGGCGGCGGCGCGCAAGGCGCTGGGGGACAAAACGCCCCTGACCGTCAAGATGCGCCTTGGCTGGGACGCCGGCCACCTTACCGCCGCCGAGGTGGCGCGGCAGTGCGAGGCCGCCGGGGCCGACCTGCTCACCGTGCACGGCCGCACGCGGGAACAGATGTACGCCCCGCCCGTCGATACCGCCGCCATCGCCGCCGTCAAACGCGCCGTCGCCATCCCGGTGCTGGCCAACGGCGACATCACCACCCCCGAGGGCGCGGTGGAAGTCCTGCAAAAAACCGGCTGCGACGGCGTGATGATCGGCCGCGGCGCGCTGGGCGACCCCTGGCTGCTGGAGCGGGTGAACGCGGCGCTTGCCGGCCAGGCGGTGCCGCCGCCCCCGACGCTTGCCCAAAAGATGGCCGCCATGCGGCAGCAGATCTACGATATGTGTGAGGACAAGGGCGAAGCGGCGGCCATGCCGCAGGCGCGCGGCCACGCCATGCACTACATGAAAAAGCTGCGCGGCGCCGCGGCGCTGCGGCGCTATTGCTCGATGCTGGCGCGTTTTTCCGATGTGGACCGCCTTATCGACGCCGTTTACCGCTGCCAGGAATGAACTTTAAAGCCGGAAAGGAGCCTGCTTTTTATGGATGCAAAACAACTTCTCGCCGAGGCCGCCGCCCTGCAGGGGGAACTGGAGGCCATCCGGCATGACCTCCACAGGCATCCCGAGACGGGGTTCGACCTTGCGTACACCAAGCCCTACGTGCGCAAAAAGCTGGAGGAGATGGGCTATGCGCCCAGGGACTGCGGCAAGGCGGGCCTCATCGCGCTGGCGGGCGGCAAAAAACCGGGCAAGACCCTCCTGCTGCGCGCCGATATGGACGCGCTGCCCCTCACCGAGGAGGCGCCGGTGGATTTCGCCAGCCTGACCCCCGGCAAGATGCACGGCTGCGGGCACGATATGCACACCGCCATGCTGCTGGGCGCGGCCAAGCTGCTCAAGGCGCATGAGGCGGAGCTTGCGGGCACCGTCAAGCTGGAATTCCAGCCCGCCGAGGAGATCTTCCAGGGCTCGCCGGATATGCTGGCAAACGGCCTGCTCGAAAACCCAACGGTGGATGCCGCGGCGATGCTCCACGTCATCGCCGGCGTGCCGATGCCCAACGGTATGCTGCAGGTGGCCACCGGCGGCGTCTCCACCGCCAGCTGCGAACAGTACCACATCACCGTGCACGGCAAGGGCGGGCACGGGGCTTCGCCGCATCTGGCCGTGGATCCCATCACCGCCGCCGCGCACATCCACCTGGCCTTGCAGGAGATCAGCGCCCGCGAGCTGGAGGGCAATGAGTTCGGCATCTTTACCACCGGGCGGTTTTCCGGCGGTGAGGTCTCCAACGTCATCCCCGACACCGCCGAGATGTGGGGCACCATCCGCACCACCGACCCCGACAACGCCGTGGGTGAGCGCATCAAGGCCCGCATGCGGGAGATCTGCCAGGGCGTGGCGGCGGCGCTGCGCTGCACCGCCGAGGTGGAGTTTTACGACTACTGCCCCTGTATGTACGTCGACCCCGCTCTTGGCGCCGCCGCGCTGCGCTATATGCGGGAGTTGGTCGGCCCCGCCGCGCTGGACCTCAACGCCCTGACCGGCGGCAAGGCGGGCGGCGGCAGCGAGGATTTCGCCTTTGTCAGCCACAAGGTGCCCACCGTCACGATGTTTTTGGCGGCCGGCAACTCGGAAAACGGCTACCGCTACGCCCAGCACCACCCCCAGGTGCGGTTTGACGACGCGGTGCTCGCGCAGGGCGCGGCCGTGCACACCTGGCTGGCGCTGCGCTGGCTGGCCGAGCACGCCGCCCCCACGCTGGACGTCGGCGGCGTCAAAACCGCGCAGGAGCTGCACGCCCTCCTCAAGGAAAAGCTCGCCCTGCCGGATTTTTACGGCGCCAACTGGGACGCCTTTGCCGACGCCGTCTCGGGCCTTGTCACACTGCCGGAAAAGCTCAATTTCACCGGCTGGGACAAGCTCGCCGCCCGCCTGCCCAAGGACAGCGCCATCCTCAAAAAGATCCTGACCGAGCACTACGCCCGCACCGCGCCCGGGCAGCCCCCCGCCGCCTGCCTGCCCGGCATGGACGCGTAAAAACCGCAGCAAGGGCGCACTTGCTTGCCACCGGCCGGCGCCGGCAGCAGCAAGCGCGCCCTTTTGTTTTGCGCAAATACCGTCCGGTGGGTCGGCGTTTGCCGCTTATATCAATTGACACTTGATTTTGCGCAACTTTGCGCCCATTGTAATAAAGCTGCGCATGACGTACAATGAAAGCACAATTTGTATTGCGCGGAGGCTGGCATGGATACGACCGTTTTGGGCGAACAGATACAAAAATACCGCAAACAGCGGGGCCTGACACAAAAGGAGCTTGGCGCCGCCGTCGGCGTCAGCACGCAGGCGGTCTCGCAGTGGGAGTGCGGCGGCGCGCCGGATGTGGCGCTGCTGCCGGCCATCGCCGACCGCCTTGGCGTGACGGTGGACGCCCTGTTTGGGCGCGAAGGCGGCGCTGTGCGGGATGTGCCCGGCACCCTTCTGCGCTGGCTGCGCACCCTGCCGGGTTCCGAGCGTTTGGCCCGGTTGGCCCGCCTGCTGTGGGAGGCCGCCATCTACAGCGTGAACGACGGGCTGGCTTGGATCCCCAAAATCGATTACCCCGAAACCGGCGAGATGGAAATGCCCGCCTTTGGCCAGGAACCCTTTTGGATGCGCACCGTGACAGGAAACGACAGCGGGTATATCCTGGGCGTGGGGGCGCAGGATCTTGCCTTTATGGGCGTGTTTCCGGAGCCGGCGGACGGCTATGAAAAATACCTGCTGCCCGATGAAAACTACCGCACGATGTTCGGCGCATTGGCCATGCCGGGCGCGATGGAACTGCTGCGCTGGTTTGGCCGCAGCCGCCTGAGCTATTACGTCCCGGCGGTGGCGGCGGAGCAGACCGGCCTGCCCCTGCCGGAAACCGAGCGTATCCTGGAGGCAATGGCCGAAGCGCACCTGCTGGCCCGGCAGGAGATCACGCTGCCGCAGGGGCCGGCGCGCGCCTACCGTCTGGTGGAAAATGGAGGTTTGGTGCCCGTTTTGTACTTTGCCCGCTGGGTATGGCAGGGCGACGGGCCGATTTTGGTGGGCAACATCGCCCGCAGCCGTGCCTGCTTTGACACCGAAAAGGGAGAAAACCGATGAGGGCGCGGCCACGCGCCCCCAGCCCGGCCCGCCCCTATATCGCGGCCCTGTACGCGGGCGACCGCCTGCGTCTTGCCGCCACGGCGGCGCTGGCCTGTGTGCTGGAACTGGCGGCGCTGCCGGTTTCATGGGTATTGAGCGCGGTGATCGACGCCATCGCAGCCGCCGATGCCGCCGCCCTGGCCAGGATCCTACGTTTCACCGTTGTTTTTACGGCCACCGTGCTGGCGGCGGGCCTTGCCTATGAGCGCCTGCGCGCCGATCTGCTGCGCCGGGCGGCCGTGCGCTATAAAAACGCGGCCTTTGCCGCGGTCTGCCAAAAATCCATCAGCGCCTTCCGCAGAGAGAATACGGGCCGCTACATCGCGCTGCTGACGTCCGACGCCGAGAAGGTGCAGGAAAACTACCTCAACGCCGTATTTTTGCTGCTGCCGCAGCCTTTTTTGGTGCTGGGCGCCCTGGCGATGATGCTGCGCCTGAGCCCTGCGTTGACGCTGGCGACGGTGCTGCTCAGCCTTTTGCCAATGGCGGGCTCGGCCCTGCTCGCGCCGGAACTGGCCCGGCGGGAGCGCACCCTCAGCGATGAAAACGAGCGTTTTACCGGCAGGATAAAGGATCTGCTGGCCGGTTTTGCGGTCATCAAGAGCTTTAAGGCCGAGGGCGAGACGGCGGAGGTTTTTGCCGCCGCCAATGCCGGCGTCGAAGCCGCGCGGGCGCGCCGCCGCCGGTGGGAAGGGAGCCTGGGCACCACCGCGCAGGCTTTGGGCCTGGTAACGCAATTCGGCATTTTTTTCATCGGGGCGGCCCTCGCCGTTTGGCGCGGCAGCATCAGCGCCGGCACGGTGGTGCTGTTCGTCAACCTCAGCGGCAGCCTGCTCTATCCGCTCCAGAACGTACCGCAGTATCTTGCCCGGCGCAAAGCGGCGCGGGCGTTGATTGAAAAGCTGGCCGCCGTGGCGGCCGAAAACACCACCCGCACCGGTACACCGGCCGGGCCGGTGCTGCGTGAAGGCATCGAGCTTTCCCACCTGAGCTATGGCTACGTGCCGGGCAAGCCTGTGCTGCGCGATGTGAGCATGAAGCTGGAAGCCGGCAAAAAATATGCCCTTGTCGGGGCTTCTGGCACCGGCAAGAGCACATTGCTCGAGCTGCTGATGGGCGCCTGCCACGGCTACGCGGGCAGCGTGACGGTGGACGGACGCGAACTGCGCGGCATCGACCCGGACAGCCTCTATGACCTCATCAGCCTTATTGGGCAGGAGGTTTTTATCTTTGACGATACTCTGCAAAACAATATAACGATGTTCCGTGATTTCCCGCCCACAGCGGTGCAGAGCGCGGCGGCGCGGGCGGGCCTTGCGGCACTCATACAGGCCCGCGGGGCAAACTACCGCTGCGGCGAGGGCGGCAGCGGGCTTTCGGGCGGGGAGCGGCAGCGGATTTCCATTGCCCGGGCGCTGCTGCGCGGCACGCCGGTGCTGCTGCTGGACGAGGCCACCGCAGCGCTCGACAATGTGACCGCCGCCTCCGTCACCAACTCCATCCTCGACCTTGACGGCCTGACCCGGCTCATCGTCACCCACCGGCTGGACAAGGCGTTGCTTGAGCGCTGCGACGGAATTTTTGTTCTGCGCGGCGGTCAAATCGCCGAGCAGGGGACCTTCGCCGCGCTGATGGCGCGCAAGGGGGTCTTTTATTCGCTGTATACCATTGGGGCAGCGCAGGGAGCCGACGGCCGGAACCTTCCAGCCGAAATATAGAAAAAAGCCGCTGCCCTTTGACGGCGGGGTCAGGGGAAGGCTCCGCGGCCTTAAATCGTATCTGCCCCCGTGGCGGACGCAGGGCGGCCTGCCCTCAGGCCGCCGCCGCGATGCTGTATATTTGCCAGGGGCGCGGTCAAGCGCGTTCCGCCGCGGCGAGCTCGGTGCACATCAGCAAAAACGCCCCCACGCCGTGCAGGTCGTTCACGCTGACCGGCCGCGCGATGTAGTGCGCGTAATCGCCCACGCCGGTGCCGATGCACACGTTGCCGATCTGCACGTCCTCCCCCTGCCAGCCAAGGCTGGCCGTCACCCCGGCAAAGGCGCGCCGCGCGTTTTGCAGGTACGCCCCAGGCAGCAGGCCGGTGCGCACGGCGCGCGCCAGCCCCGCCGCAAACAGGCAGGAGCAGGAGTTTTCCAGCCAGTTGCCGGGCGCGTTGGGCTTGTTGAGGACCTGGTACCACCGCCCGTCCGGGCTTTGGCAGCGGCAGACGGCCGCCAGCAGTTCCCGCACCGCATCCTCCAGCGCGGCGCGGCGGGCGTCGCCCGCCGGCATCTGGGCCAGCACATCCTGGATGGCCACCGGCACCCAGCCGATGGCGCGGCCCCAAAATTCCGGCGAGAGGCCGGTGGCGGGGTCGGCCCAGGGGGCGGCGCGCGTCTCGTCCCACGCGTGGTACCAAAGCCCTGTAGCGGCGTCCCGCGTGTGCGCGCACATCTCCAAAATTTCATGCACAACGTCGTCCAGCAGCGCCGGCCGGCCAAAGCGGCGCGCATACCCGGCGGCAAAGGGGCCGGCCATGTACAGCCCGTCCAGCCACATCTGGCCGGTCAGGCGTACCTTGTGGTACCATCCGCCGCAGCGGCAGCGGGGGATATCGGCCAGTTGGGCGGCCACCGTGTCCAGCGCGGTGCGGTAAAACCCGTCGCCGGTGGCGTCCCACAGGGTGTAGAGCAGGATGCCGGGCTGGATGTCGTCAAGGTCGGCGTGGTCATATTCCAAAATGGCGCGCCCGTCGCCGGAAAAAACCGAGCGCACCCAATCCGCGGCATAGGCAAGGTAGCGCTCTTCCCCGCACAGCGCCCAGGTGCGCAGCATACCGGACAGGAACACCCCCTGATGGTAGTGGAAATGCCCCTTGGGCGGCAGGTCGGGTGCGGCGAAGCGGCGCATCATGGTATCGCAGGCGGCGCGGGCAAAGCCCAGCGGCGTTGTGGGTACCGGCATGGAAAAGCCCCCTTTGCGGTGTTTTTTTCATTGTATACCCGGCGCGCCGCGCCGGCAAGGGGGAACGCATTTTTTTTGGCGGCCCGCCTTGACAAATGCCCCTGCGGGCCGTATAATAATCATGCTGCTTTTGGCGGCGCGATATGGAAGATTAGCTCAGCTGGTTAGAGCGCTGCGTTCACATCGCAGAGGTCTTGGGTTCGAGTCCCTAATCTTCCACCATTACCAGCAAATCCGAACCTGCTCTTGTATGAGAGCGCGTTCGGATTTTGCTTTTTGTATCCGTCCGGCGCCAAATTGACATCCGATAAAGCGGCGCATATCTTGAAACGTGCGGAGGGCGGAACGGCCTTATGCGCAGGGCGCGAAAAGCAGGCCGGAATGTGCAATAACAGAATATGCAATGCCGGGTCGTCCGGCATTTTGATCTTTGCTATCTTCGCCAGTTCCTGGTCTATGTTATATTTTGACACAGCA
>CANRCB010000019.1 GCA_947629015.1 uncultured Gemmiger sp. | reverse complement strand
AGGACGTCAAAGCTGGTCCAGCCCGCGGGCTTATCGACGAGCAGTATTCCGTTGACGGGGCTTTCGGGCATGGCGTGATCCCCTTTTATTTTATGCCGGCCGGGGTGGGCGGAAAGAGAAGTGTGGAAAGTGGAGTGTGGAAAGTGGAAAATGGAAAGAGGAGAAATCGGTTCGCTTTGATCGTGCCGCGCAGCGGCACACCGCATCTCCACTTTTCACCCTCCACTCTCAACACCTGGAAGCGCGGCGGCCTGCGGGCAGGCCGCCCTGCGTCTCACAACATTCAGTTGTCGGCGTGCGCGGCGTCAAACCTGTTGAGCTCCCGCTCCGCCTCGACGAGCAGGGCGCGGCAGGCATTGTCCAGGTTGCCGGATATCTCGCACCCGGCCGCACGGGGGTGCCCGCCGCCGCCCAGGCGCTGGGCGATGGCGCAGGCATCGATATCCTCGTCGGTGCGCACGCTCACCTTAAAGCTGCCGTCCTTTTGCTGGCGCAGCGTCAGCCCGACCTTGACCCCCTCGATGGAGCGGGGCAGGCTGGTCAGGTCCTCCAGCTCCGCGGCGGCCACGCCGGTGGCCTCGATCTGGTCCCACGTCAGGGCGATGACGGCGCAGCGCCCGCCGAGGCAGTAGCGCAGGCTTTGCAGCGCGGCAAGCTCGATCTGCATACGCGCGCGGGAGCGCGTTTCAAACAGGCGCTGGTTCAGCCACGCGGCGTCGGCGCCCGCCTCCATCAGGTGCGCGGCGATGCGGTGGGTGGCCGCCGTGGTGGTAGAGAACCGAAACCCGCCGGTGTCGGTGGCAAGGCCGGTGTACAGGCACCCGGCGATGGCGGCGTCCAGCGGCACGCCCATCGCCTCGATGACGGCGGTCATCACCTCGCACGCCGCCGCGGCGTTGGCGTCGAGCAGCGTCTCAAAGGCGTAGCCGCCGTTGGAGGCGTGGTGGTCGATGCACAGATCGACATGGGCGGCGTACTGGGGCACGCCGTTCCGGTCGCCAAAAAGCTGGCTGCCCGCCACATCCACCGCCACCACGAACCCCGGCGCAAAGCTGCCGTCGTACCAGGAAATCCCCATATAGTCATACAGGCGCGGGATGTGGTTGTTGCACAGCACCGCCGCCGTTTTGCCCAGGCTTTTGAGCGCCAGATACAGCGCGCCGGCACAGCCGATGGTATCGCCGTCGGGGTTTTTGTGGCACAGGATGAGGACATTGCGGGCGCTGCGCAAGCGCTGCGCGGCGGTTTGGACATCTACGAATTCAGTGGTCATACGGGCCTCTTTCGTTCCAGGCTCCCCGGCAGACGGGGGCGGTGCGCAAAAAGAGCTGCGCTTGCCCGCGCGCGGGCGCGCGCGGCGGCATTCTTTATTTTTCCGGTCCCTGCGCGCCGCCAAGATCCTTGAGGACCTCGTTGATATGCGCGGCATAGGCGGCGCCGTCATCGACGATGAACTGGAAGCGCGGGGCCTTGCGGATGTGCATACGGCGGCTGATCTCGGTGCGCACATGGCCCGACGATTGGTTGAGCGCCTTGACGACCGGCGCCGCGCCGCCCTCACGCCCGAGCACGCTGACGTAGACCCGGGCGACGTCCAGATCGGGCGTGACGTCCAGCCGGGTGACGGTGAGCAGGCCGCCGGTGATGCGCGGATCCTTCATGCCGTCGATGACGGCGATGAGTTCCCGTTTCATATCCTGGGCCATGCGGCCGTGGTTTTTGGTGGGCACTTCCAAAGCCCCCTTTCGGCACAGTGTTGAGAGTGGAATGTGGAGAGTGGAGTTGCGGTGTGCCCTGCGGGCACATTTTAAAAAGCGCCGATATCTCCACTTTTCACTTTCCAAACTCCACTTTTACTCGCGGTATTCCTCGAGCTTGAAGCACTCGAAGACGTCGCCCTCCTTGATATCGGAGAACTTTTCGAGGGTGACGCCGCACTCGAACCCTTCGGCGACCTCTTTGGCGTCGTCCTTGAAGCGCTTGAGCGAGGCGATGGCGTCCTCACAGATGACGATGCCGTCGCGCACAAGGCGCAGTTTGGCGTCGCGGGTGATCTTGCCGGAGGTCACGCGGCAGCCGGCCACAGTGCCGACCGAGGAGATCTTGTAGACCATGCGCACCTGTGCCTCGCCGAGGGCGACCTCGCGGATCTTGGGGGCGAGCATTCCCTTCATGGCGTCGGAGACATCGTTGATGGCGTCATAGATGACGCGGTACATACGCATCTCGACGCCAGCCTGCTCGGCCTCGGCCTTGGCGACGGCGTCCGGGCGGACGTTGAAGCCGATGATGATGGCGTTGGAGGCATCAGCCAGCGAGACATCGCTCTTGGAGATGGCACCGACGCCGGCGTGGATGACGCGCACGCGGACCTCGTCGTTGGAGATCTTTTCAAGGCTCTGCTTGACGGCCTCGGCGCTGCCCTGCACATCGGCCTTGACGACGATGGAAAGCTCCTTCATGTCGTTCTCGGCCATCTGGTCAAAGAGGTTATCCAGCGTGACGCGGGTGTAGGCGGCAAACTGCTTCTCCTTGGCCTCGGCGGTGCGGCGGTCGGCCAGTTCGCGGGCAAGGCGCTCGTCCTCAACGGCCTCGAACAGCTCGCCGGCGGTGGGCACCTCGGTCAGGCCGGTGATCTCGACCGGCGTGCTGGGGCCGGCCTCGGCCAAATCACGGCCTTTGTCGTCCCGCATGGTGCGCACACGGCCCACGGCGGTGCCGGCGATGAGGCAGTCGCCCCGGTGGAGCGTGCCGTTCTGCACGAGCAGCGTGGCGATGGGGCCCTGCCCCTTGTCCAGCCGCGCCTCGACCACGGCGCCCTTGGCGCGGCGCGCGGGGTTGGCCTTGAGCTCCATGACCTCGGCCTCGAGGGCGATGCGCTCGAGCAGGTCATTGATGCCCATGCCGGTCACGGCCGAGACGGGGATGCAGGCGACATCGCCGCCCCAATCCTCGGACACGATCTCATACTGGGTGAGCTGCTCCTTGACGCGCTCGGGGTTGGCGGTGGGCTTATCCATCTTGTTGAGCGCCACGATGAGCTTGACGCCCGCGGCCTTGGCATGGTTGATGCTCTCGACGGTCTGGGGCATGATGCCGTCGTCGGCGGCGACGACGAGGACGGCGATATCGGTCATGTTGGCGCCGCGGGCGCGCATGGCGGTGAACGCCTCGTGCCCGGGGGTATCGAGGAAGGTGATGACAGAGTTGTTGACCGTGACCTGGTACGCGCCGATGGCCTGCGTGATGCCGCCGGCCTCGCCCGCGGTGACGTTGGTCTTGCGGATGGCATCGAGGATGGAGGTCTTGCCGTGGTCGACGTGGCCCATGACCACCACGACCGGCGGCCGGGTGACGAGGTCGGCGGCGGAATCCTCCTCCTGCACAAAGAGGCGCTCCTCGATGGAGACGTGCACCTCGTGCTCGACGCGGGCGTGGAACTCCTCGGCCACAAGGGCGGCGGTGTCGAAATCGACCACGTCGGAAGCGGCGTGCATCTCGCCCATCTGCATGAATTTGCCCACGACCTTGGCCACGTTCTGCTTCAAACGGGTGGCCAGCTCGCTGACGGTGATCTCGTCGGGGATGGAGATCTTGAGCTGGGCGTTGCGGGCCTTCTCCAGCTGGATGCGCTGCAGGCGCTCGGCCTCGGTCTCGCGGCGGCGCTGGTAGGGGTTGCGGTTCTTGTTGCGGTTGCCCACCTTCTGCTTGTTGGTGCTGCCCTGCTTTTTGCGGTTGGCGGGCATATTGCGGCTGTCGGCCAGGTCGTCATAGCGGGCGCTGAACTTGTCGACGTTGACGTCGACGGTGCGGGTATCCACCTGCACCTGCGCGCGGCGCACCTGCACCTGCTCGGTGGTGGCAACGGGCTTTTTGATGCCGGAATTGGCCGCGAGCTCCTGCATGGTAACGCGCTTTTCGGCGCGTTTTTCCGCCGGCTTGTTGGGCTTTTGGGGCTTGGGCTCGGCCTTTTTGGGCTGGGGCTTGGGCTCCGGTTTGGGTTCCGGCTTGGGTTCCGGCTTTTTGCCGCTGGCAAGGTAAGCCTCAAAATCCGGCTCGGCAAACTCCCGGGTGAGGGCCTCGACAAGGTGGTTGACCTCGGCCTCGTCAAAGGTGCCGCCGGGCTTGCGCGGCGCGCCGGTCACGGCGGCCACGGTATCGATGGCTTTTTTGGTCGGGATGCCGAAATCCTTGGCGATCTCCGCGATCTTATACTTAAAATCCATAAGCTGGCTCCTCCTTGGGGTCGGGTTTGGCGGCCGGCGCCAGTTGGCTGGCGCACAGGCGGGCGAGGTTTTGGTCCGTGACGGCGAACACGGCGGCGGGGCGCGTGGTCAGCGCCGTGAGCCGGGCCCCCTCCACGGGCAGTGTTTGCAGCGGTACGGTGCCCTGGCAGAGCGTTTCAAAACGGGTGCGGGTGCGGGGGCTGGCGTCGGGGGCAAGCAGCACCAGGCGGGCTTTGCCGGCCAGAACGGCCTCGGCTACGCGGTCCGCGCCAAAGCGCAGCGCCCCCGCCTTGCGGCACAGCCCCAGCGCGCCCAGCAGCCCGGCGGCCTTATCCGGCATCGGGGGGCGCCCCCTTTCCGGGCACGGCGGCCAGCTGGCCGGCCAGCGCATCGTAGATCTCGGGCGGTATCGCCAGCCCGAACGCGTGTTCCAGCCGCTTTGCCTTGCGCGCCTTGGCAAGGCACGCCGGCTGCGGGCACAGATACGCCCCCCGCCCGGCCAGCTTGCCGGTGGCATCCAGGCAGACTTCGCCCTGCGGCGTGCGCACCACGCGCACCAGCTCCCGCTTGGGCTTTTGGGCGTTGCAGCCGACGCAGCGGCGCAGCGGCGGCTTTTTTTGCGGTCTTTGCTGCAAATGCGTACCTCTTTCCCTGGCAAAAGGATGGTGGTGTAATAAAGGGCTCAGTCCGTATCCTCGCCGTAGTAGCCGGATTCGGGCCGGATGTCGATGTTGTAGCCGGTCAGGTGGGCGCACAGGCGCACGTTCTGGCCGCGGTTGCCGATGGCAAGGCTGAGCTGGTGATCCGGCACGGTGACGCGGCAGCTCTTGTTCTCGCCGGGGAGCAGCTCCACCTTGACGACCTTGGCCGGGGACAGCGCCGCCGAGATAAAGGCGGTGACATCCTCGTTCCAGCGGATGATGTCGATCTTTTCGCCGCCGAGCTCCTGCACGATCTTTTCCACGCGCACGCCGTGCACGCCGATGCAGGTGCCGACGGGATCCACATCGGGGTTTTTGCTCCACACGGCCATCTTGGTGCGGGCGCCGGCCTCGCGCGCGATGGCCTTGACCTCGACGGTGCCGTCGTAGATTTCCGGCACCTCCAGCTCAAACATACGCTTGACAAGGCCCGGATGGGTGCGGCTGATGGTCACGCGGGGGCCGCGGTCGGTGGCGGCGACATCCACCACATATACCTGGATGACGTCCCCCTCGCGGAA
Organism: uncultured Gemmiger sp.; assembly: GCA_947629015.1. Classification (GTDB taxonomy): domain Bacteria; phylum Bacillota; class Clostridia; order Oscillospirales; family Ruminococcaceae; genus Gemmiger. The sequence goes on along the minus strand of CANRCB010000019.1, from coordinate 32,241 downwards.
GGTCTCGCCGGGGACCTGCTCGCCGCGCGGCAGCACGGCGCTGCCGCCCTTGCCGAGGTCCAGCACGATGTTGCCGCGCTCGGCATCGACGGAAACGACGGTGGCGGTGACGATCTCATGTGCGCGGGACTGCATCTCGGTGTATTGCAGGTTGCGCTCGCCCTCGCGCAGGCCCTGGCGGATGACGTGCTTGGCGGTCTGCGCCGCGATGCGGCCGAAATCCCGCGTTTTGAGGTGGGTAACGAACATCTGCCCCACCTTGCTGGTCTTGCGGGTGCGGCGGGCATCCTCCAGGCTGATCTGGGTGTGGGGGTTCTCGACCTCCTCCACGATCTCCTGCGCAAGGCTGGCGCGGAACATCCCCTTTTCGGGGTCTATCTCGACGATGACGTTCTCGTCCTCGACGCTGTAATCCTTCTTGACGGCGATGACGATGGCCGCCTTGATCTTTTCGATGAGATAATCAACGGGCAGGCCGCGCTCCTTTTCCAGGGCGGCGAGCGCTTCAAAAAAATCGTTGTTCGTTGCAGTAGCCATTTTTCCGGTTTCCTCCCAAGTATGATAGTCACGGCACGGGGCGCGCGTCAGGTAAACAGGTCTTCGTCGTCACACAGCTTGACATAGCCGGCGCTTTTGAGCGCAAAGGTCACGGGCGGGCCGTCGACGGGGCAGAGGGTGACGTTGCCGTTTTCGTCAAGGCCCCGCAGGGTGCCGGCATACTCGCGGCGGCCCTGTTCATCGGGGCGGATGAGGCGGGCCGCGCATTTCTGCCCCGCCATGGCGGCAAAATGCTCCGGCCGCGTCAGGCGGCGGCCCAGGCCGGGGCTGCCCACCTCAAGGTAGTAGCTCTGCTCGATGGGGTCGGCCTCGTCGAGCAGCGGGTCGATGGCACGGGAGACGGCCTCGCAGGTGTCGGTGTCGAGCGGGGTATCGCGGTCGATGAGCACGCGCAGGAACCAGTCCGGCCCTTCCTTTTCAAAGCGGACGTCCCACAAGCGCACGCCCAGCCCCTCCACGGTGGGGCGGATGAGCGTTTCCACCGTTTTGGCGGCGCCGCTTTGCGCCGCGCGGCCCTGTTTTGCCTTTGCCATGGCGGCCCCCTTCGCAAAAAAGAAGCGGACCTTGCGGCCCACTTCCCAACAGTCAAATCATCGAACAATACATATATAGCATATCCGTGCGGGAAATGCAAGCCTTTTTTTCGCCGCCCGCCAAAAAAGCGCCGTCAGAAGGCCCAGTTCCCGTTTTGGAACACCGGCACGGCCCTGCCGTCTTTGGTATAGCCGGTGATGGCGGTATCCGGCGCGCCGATCATCACGTCCTCATGCACGGCGGAATCGTTGAGGCCCTTTTCCAAAAGCTGCGCGCGGGTCAGTGCGGCGCCGCCGCGGATGTTCATCGGGTAGCCGGCGCCAAAGGCGATGTGGCAGGCGGCGTTCTCGTCAAAGAGGGTATTGTAGAAAAGCACCCCGCTCTGGTTGATGGGGCTTTGGGCCGGCACCAGCGCGACCTCGCCGATGCGGCAGGCATCCTCGTCAGCGGTGAGGAGCTTTTCAAACAGATCATCGTTCTTTTTTGCCCCGTGCGCGACGACCTTGCCCGCCTTGAACCGCGCGTGCCACCCCTCGATGAGCTGGCCGTTGTAGACATAGGGCCGCGTGCCGTATACGACGCCGTCCACCCGCAGGCGGTGCGGCGCGCAGAACACCTCCTCGGTGGGGACGTTGGCGATGAAGACGGTGCCGTTTTCCGCCGTGGCGCACGCGCCCTCCCAGACGGCGTCCTCGGCCAGGCCGACGGTCAGATCGGTGCCGTTCGCGCTTTGGAAGCGCACGCGGTCCAGCCCCAGGGCGTTGAGGCGGTCCCGCCGGGCGGCGGTTTTGGCGACGTGGGCCTTCCACTCCCCCACCGGGTCGCCGCCCTCGACGCGGCAGACCTTAAAGATGAGTGCCCACAGCTTTTCCACGGCCTCCCCCACCGGCACGTCGGGGAACACTTTGGCCGCCCACGCGGCGGTGGGCACGGCCGCCACGCACCATTGGATGCGGTCGGCCATGGTGTACTCCTGCCAGGGCTTCATGAATTTGCGGTTGGCCAGGCTGACGCGGGCGATCTTGCCGCCGTCCAGCCCGGCAAGGGCCTCGGGATCCTCGGCGTGGATGGCCAGGGTGCAGCAGCCGTCGGGATCCTCGGCATAGTCAAGGTAGCTGCGCAGCTGCCAATCCTTGAGGTCGCACAGGGTGTCCTCATCCTGGCAGGCATAGCTCAGGCGGGTGAGCTGCTCGTCCTCCCAGCGCACGAGCACGCGCTTGGCGCCGGCCTCATACCCGGCGCGCACGCAGGCGTGGGCGAATTCCGGCATGGTGACGGGGCAGCGGATGATAAAGTTTTGCCGCGGCTGTACGTTGACGCCGACCTTGACGATGAAATCGGCATAAAGCTGCAAATGGGTGCTGTTCATGGGGGGCGTGTCTCCTTTTCCAAAGCATACTGCACAGGCCGGCGCTGCGCCGGGCGCTGTTCAAACACCTTGCCCAGTATACATCATCCGCCGCCAAAAGGGAAGGCCGCAGCGAAAAATCGCCGCGGCACCCCGGCGGGGCCGCCGCCCTGCGGGGATATGGGCAAACGTATCATCCATCCCGCAGGGGCCGATTAGCCCCGCAAGGGGTGCCCTGCAAATCGGCCCGGGGATGGGATGCCGTTTGCGGGCCGCATATATGCGGCCCCTACGGATGGCCGTTACCCTTTCCTCCCCTTTATGGCGCGCATACGCGCGCCGCCTTTTTTACTGCGCAAGGATGCCGTACCGGCGGCAGAGGACGGCAAACTCGTCGCTGCCGGTAAAGCCGGGCACCACATCCTCACGGCTCCCGCCGTTGTTGAGCTTCGTCAGCCAGATGCCCTCCTCGCCGTCTTTCGGCACGCGGTCAAAGAAGGCGCGGTACAGATACTGTACAAACGTCTCGTTGTCAAAGCCGCGGGCTTTGAACTCATCGCTGAAAATAAACCCTTCCGCAGCGGTGCGGCCCGTGTCCTTATGCATGCGCAGATTTTCCATCCATGCCTGCGCGTTTTCGTCCGGGTCGCGGTCAAGGCAGACGCGGTACAGCCGCACCACAAAATCCTCCACGCCGTCGGTGGCGCCGCACCCGGCGCAGGTACCACGCCGCACCGTGCCGACGCCCTCCGGCTCGGCGGTGCCGGTGCCGGGGTCGATGCCGTACTGTTGGCAGATGGCCTTGAACTCCTTGCTTCCGACAAAGCCGTTGAACACGTGCTCGCGGCTCTCCCCTTCTTCCTCAAGGACGCGTATCCACGCGGCGTGGCCTTCGGCGTCCGGCTCGCGGCCCATGAAGGCGCTGTACAAATGGTCGATATAGCAGCTGTTGCAGTAGTTTTTCGCCTTGAACTCATCGCTGAAGATAAAGCCGTAAGCCGCCTCGCTGCCGGTGTTGCGGTGGGAGACAAGGGCGTCCGTCCAGCCGTCGAGGCCGGCGTCGTCCGGCGTACGGCCAAGGCAGACCTCATACAGGCGGGTGACGAAGGCCCGGACCTGGCTGTCATCCGCCGGAATACCCGGTGCGGATGTATCGCAGGTGACCTTCACCGTCATGGCCGGCGCGGCGGCGCAGCCCGTTTGGTATTGGTATTCAAATTCCGGCTGTTCCTCCCACGGGATGTATACCTTGCCGTCCTGCATCCGGTAGGGCACGTCGCTGCGGCCCGGCATATGCGGGGCCGATACGCGGCCCAGGCCGCCGGCGCCGACCAGCGCGCCGATATCCGCCACATAAAAATCGCCGCTGCGCACAGCGCTTGCCTGCACCGTTTGGCAGCCGTACCGCGTGGTGTTCAGATCCGTGTCCTCCGCCTGCAAAAGCGGGGTCCCGCCCAGTTCCAGCGCGGTAAGGTGGTTTTGCGCGCAATAGAGGGAGCGCAGCCGGCCGCAGCCGCCCACCCGCAGCGTCGTCAATGCGTTGTGGACACAGTCCAGCGTTTCCAGTGCCGGGTTCCGGTCAAGATCCAAAACGGACAGGGCGTTTTCAGACACGTCCAGGGTCTTCAGCGCGGGGTTGCCGCCCAAGTCCAGGGCGGAAAGCGCATTGTAGGAACAGTCCAGCTGTTCCAGGTAGGGATTGCGGGTGACATCCAGGCCCGTCAACTGGTTTTCGTCGCAAACCAGCCGCGTCAGGCTGGGGTTCCCGCTTACGTCAAGGGCGGTAAGCAGGTTGCTGGAACAGACAAGGCCCGTGAGATCCGGGAACAGGGCGATGCCCGTAAGGTCGTAAATGCCCTGCGTGTCGACATTCAATGTGGGCAGCGCCTCGGCGGCAAGGTCGATGGCGCCGTCCCCGTTTTTGTCCCAGTGTTTGCCGAGCCAGGCGCGGAAATACCGGTCGGGAAAATTGTCCGCCGTCAGGGGGACGGTGCCGCTTCGGGCCACTGTAAAGCCGGCGGAAGTGCCGCACACGAACTCCCCGCCATAGTACACGGTGGCCGAGATCTGCAAAGCCGGCGCGGGCGAAGCGCCCGCCGCCCGAAACCGGCAGGCGGACAGCCGGCCGGACGAAGGGTAAAGCGCCGGGGCGCCCTGCTGCGCGAAGGCCGGGCCCGCCACCCATTCCACCGTGACCTTGCCGGGGTCAAGCCCCGCGTCGGCGACGGCCTGCCTTACATCGCCCTGCCGGCCGCAGAGCAGCTCGACCGTGTTTTCCTGCCCCAGCTCCCATACCGGCAGCGGCACGGTGCTTCCGGCGCGGGCGATCTGCACGGAGCCCAATGTATTTTTGAGGGTTTGCGCCGCCGGGCTCCGGTGGTTTGCGCGGACATCGAGCGTGAGCTCGTCCTCATTAAAGTCATGTTCCTCGCTGCTGCCGGGGATCTTGCCGTGCAGGGTGGCCCGGAACTGCAGCGCCCCGGCGGCTGTGGCCCGCACGGTGACCCTGCCGATGCGCGCCGCATCCTGCGGGATCGGTTCCCACGCGCCCAACTCGGCGCTGCCGGCCTCCAGCCGCATTATGACGCTCCAGTCGGCACTGCCGAACAGGGCGTCGACCTGCTCTTTGGTCATCTGCTGGCCGTTTGAAAACGCCCGCACCTCGACGATCAGGTCAAAGACATCGCCGGCCGCCAGATCCTCGGTATCCAGGGGGGCCGTACCGTTGTGGACGGCCGGCAGAAGGGTGAAGAAAATGCTTTCCTCGATCTCCATGATCTTGTCCAGCGTGTCGGAAGCGGCATACACAGCCTCCTCCTGCCCGGCCGGGGTCTGCGCCGCGGCAGCCGGCGCGGTGCCCGCAAACAGAAGCACCGCCAGCAGCAAGGCCAAAATACGGTTTGAACGCATGGTCATCCCTCCCTTTTTCTTTCCAAAGCCCTTACTGCGCAAGGATGCCGTACCGCCGGCAGAGGACGGCAAACTCGTCGCTGCCGGTAAAGCCGGGCACCACATCCTCACGGCTCCCGCCGTTGTTGAGCTTCGTCAGCCAGATGCCCTCCTCGCCGTCTTTCGGCACGCGGTCAAAGAAGGCGCGGTACAGATACTGTACGAACGTCTCGTTGTCAAAGCCGCGGGCCTTGAACTCATCGCTGAAGATGAACCCTTCCGCAGCGGTGCGGCCCGTGTCCTTATGCATACGCAGGTTCTCCATCCATGCCTGCGCGTTTTCGTCCGGGTCACGGTCGAGGCAGACGCGGTACAGCCGCACCACAAAATCCTCCACGCCGTCGGTGGCGCCGCACCCGGCGCAGGTACCACGCCGCACCGTGCCGACGCCTTCCGGCTCGGCGGTGCCGGTGCCGGGATCGATGCCGTACTGCGCGCAGATGGCCTTGAACTCATTGCTGCCGACAAAGCCGTTGAACACGTGCTCGCGGCTCTCCCCTTCTTCCTCAAGGACGCGCATCCACCCGGCGTGGCCCTCGGTGTCCGGCTCGCGGCCCATGAAGGCGCTGTACAGATGGTCGATATAGCAGCTGTTGCAGTAGTTTTTCGCCTTGAACTCATCGCTGAAGATAAAGCCGTAGGCCGCCTCGCTGCCGGTGTTGCGGTGGGAGACAAGGGCATCCGTCCAGCCGTCGAGGCCGGCTTCGTCCGGCGTACGGCCAAGGCAGACCTCATACAGGCGCCACACAAAGCCCCGTACGCCCGTCGTCGGCGGCGCGGGCGTAGGCACCGGCGTGGGGGTAGGTTTCGGCGTGGGCGTCGGGGTCGGTGTCGGGGTCGGCGCCGGGGTGGGCGTTGGCTGCGGGGCAGGTGCCGGGGTGGCATGCGCCTGCGGGGTGACGGGTGTGCCGGAAGTCCCCTTGTTGGCAAGCCCCCGTGTATAGCTATAGGTAAATGTGGTCCCCTGCGCAACGGGCATTTTGGGGTTTGGGGGGACATCGTCGCGGCTGCCCTCGTGTTTTTCGATCATCTGGGCCGTGGTCAAATCAAAATGGTCATGGGTGCATACCGGTATGACGACCCCGTTGTATTCGTAGACAGGGTCATCCCATGTGACGTCCGTCTCATACCAGTCATCATTGGGGTCCGCATTGCCGTTGTCCAGGTAGACAAGGGACCATGCGTGGTTCAGCGCGTCACTGGTCAGCGCGGCCGACTGGAGGCCGCAGCGCCAAAGCAGGTCGGCATAAGCCCTGACATACCCGTCGCACACGGCCCTGCCATCCACGATCGCACCGTAGGACATATGCGCCATTTCGGCCTTGGCATCATAGGCCGTGTTGTTGATCAGTATATCGTGCAGCTGCAGGGCGATCACCGCCGGGTCGGCCGCATCGACCTGTTTGAGCAGCACCGCGATGCGCTCCTCGTAGGTTTTGCGGGCGCGCTCGATCTCTTGCGGGGAATCGTAGGCCGGATAGAGCGCAACGCCGTATACATACGGTACGCCGCCTATCGTTGTGGATGTCCATGCGCACCGGGGCTCCAGCCAGAAAATATCCGGGCGGTCAAAGGAAAAGGCCCGATACGCTTCCTCGATCTGTGAGCGGTCCGCCTGCATCGGCCGCTCCATGGCATCGGTTAGGGAGCCCACGCCAAATGCCCCTTCGGGGTCGCCGGCATAGGCGATGGCGTCATAGGCAGCTTCCAGGAACGCCCCGTAGATGCGTTTCCCGTCCTCGTCCAGATACGCATACATGGCCCCATGCTGGGCGTCCGGTAAAGGCTCCAGGGCTATCGCGGCGGGTTTTTCCGCCTTTTCTTCGATATGCCGTTCATAAACTTCCAGCGGCAGCTCCCCGGGGGTCGGGGCCTGCCAACCGCCGGTGGGCAGGACGTACTCCCCTTCCGCGGCGGAAGGCTGCCCATCGGACACGGGCGGGGCCGCCGCCAAGGCGGATACCCGCCCACAGGATGCGCCAAACAGCACGGCACACCACAATGCCGCCAGCCTTTTCCTCATCACTGCCTCCTTTTCGGGTGCTTGTACCGCTGCCGTTTTGCGGGGGCACGCAGGCCCCCCTTTGCGCTCAGAACGCGATTTTTTGGGCGATGTAGCCCTTGAGCTCCGCAATGGGGATGCGCACCTGCTCCATGGTATCGCGGTCGCGCACCGTCACGCAGCCGTCGCCCGCCTTCGTCTCGTCGCCGACGGTGTCAAAATCCACCGTGACGCACAGCGGCGTGCCGATCTCGTCCTGCCGGCGGTAGCGCTTGCCGATGGAGCCGGCCTCGTCGTAATCGACCATAAAGTCTTTGGCGAGCCCGTTGCGGATCTCCATCGCCTTCTCCCCCAGCTTTTTGGAGAGCGGCAGCACCGCGCACTTGAACGGCGCCAAAAACGGATGCAGGCGCAGCACGGTGCGGACATCCTCCCTGCCTTTGGCGTCGGTGAGGTGCTCCTCGTCGTACGCCTCGCACAAAAATGCCAGGGCGACACGGTCGCACCCAAGGCTCGGCTCGATGACGTAGGGGATGTAATGCTCGCCCGATTCGGGGTCAAAGTATTCAAGGCTTTTGCCGGAAGCCTCCTGATGGCGGCCAAGGTCATAGTCGGTGCGGTCGGCGATGCCCCACAGCTCGCCCCAGTCGGTGAAAGGGAAGGCGTACTCGATGTCGGTGGTGGCGCGGGAATAGAACGCCAGCTCCGCGGCCTCGTGGTCGCGCAGGCGCAGGTTCTCCGGCTTGATGCCCAGCGAGAGCAGCCAGTTCTGGCAGAAATCCTTCCAGTAGGCGAACCATTCAAGGTCGGTGCCGGGCTTGCAGAAGAACTCGCACTCCATCTGCTCGAACTCCCGCGTGCGGAAGGTGAAGTTGCCGGGGGTGATCTCGTTGCGGAAGGCCTTGCCCACCTGGCACACGCCGAAAGGCAGCTTGCGGCGGGTGGTGCGCTGGATGTTTGCAAAGTTGACGAAGATGCCCTGCGCCGTCTCGGGGCGCAGGTAGCAGGTGGAGGAGGAATCCTCGGTGACGCCGATGGCGGTCTTGAACATGAGGTTGAATTTGCGGATGGGGGTGAAATCATGCTTGCCGCACACCGGGCAGACGACGTTTTCGTGCGCCGCGATATAGGCGTCCATCTCCTCAAAGGTCATGGCGTCGGGGTTGGCGGCGGGGTCCGCGTCGGCGATGAGCTTGTCGGCGCGGTGGCGGCTCTTGCAGGCGCGGCAGTCGAGCAGCGGGTCGGAGAAGCTGGCCACGTGCCCGGTGGTGACCCAGGTCTGCGGGTTCATCAGGATGGCGGCGTCCAGGCCGACGTTGTAGGGACTTTCCTGCACGAATTTTTTGAGCCATGCCTTTTTGACGTTGTTTTTGAACTCAACGCCCAAAGGCCCGTAGTCCCAGCTGTTGGCAAGGCCGCCGTAGATCTCGCTACCGGGGTAGATGAAGCCGCGGTTCTTGCAGAGGTTGACGATCATATCCAGGGTCTTTTCGCTGTTTTTCATGGTATGGTACTCCTTTTGCGCGGCTGGCTGCCGCGGAAGATGCTGCGTGTTCCATAGTAACGTATCCGGGCAAAAAAGGCAATGCCTATTTTTGCCTGAGCTGTTTGGAGAGCGCTACGGCCAGCTGTTCAAGGGTGGCGCGGTCCAAAAGGCGGGCGTCCTGCAAAGCGAGGCGGGCAAGCTCCTCCCGCACGCGGGGGATGCGCGCCGCCGGGATGCCCAGCGCGGCGAGGTCGGTTTCCGAGAGCGGCGCGGCGATGTGCTCGTCCGGTTCGGCGGCGCGGCGCAGCGCGCGGGCGTTGAAGCCGTAGATGAGTTTGGCCATGGGGCACCCCCTTGCGCGGCGGCCGGTATGCCAAAACCGGGGCGCGGATTTTTACCATTATAGCAAATTTTTGAAAAAAGTGTTTATTTTGGTTTTAAAAAATATTATAATCTAAGCAGAAGTCCGGGCGGCCGCCCTGTGCTTGGCGGCCCTGCGTTATTTTTGAGGTGATATGATGGCGTACTACAACAGCTATGACCCCAAGCTGCTGGAAGGGGTGCAGCGCGTGCACTTTATCGGCTGCGGCGGGGCGGGGATGTTCCCCCTCATCCAGATCCTGCACGCGCGCGGCCTTGCTTTGAGCGGCAGCGACGTGGAGGAGACAAAAATCACCGAGGCGGAGCGCGCCATGGGCATGACCGTGACGCTGGGGCATGACGCCGCCAACGTGGCGGGGGCGCAGCTGGCGGTATACAGCGCCGCCATCCATCCCGACAACCCCGAACGCCAGGCCGCCGAGGCGCGGGGCATCCGCTGTGTGGAGCGCAGCGTGCTGCTGGGCTTTGTGAGCCGGCTGTTCCTGTACAGCGTGGGGGTGGCGGGCACCCACGGCAAGACCACCACCACCGCCATGATCACCACCATGCTGGAGCTGGCCGGGCGGGACCCCGCGGCCGTCATCGGCGGCAAGCTGCCGCTCATCGGCGGGTACGGCAAGGCCGGCAAGGGGCAGAACATCGTCATCGAGGCGTGTGAGTTCAGCGAGACGTTTTTGTACTTAACGCCCTACCTTGGCGTTATTTTGAACATCGACAACGACCATCTGGACTATTACGGCACGATGGGCAAGCTGCGGCTGGCGTTCCAGAAATTTGCGCTGCTCTCCAAAACGGTGGTGTTCAACATGGACGACGCCAACACCCTGGCCGTGATGAACACCATCGATCGGCCGGTGCTCTCCTTCGGCATCCGGGAGGAGGCGCGCTTCCACGCCGTGAACATTGCCGAGTACCGCCCCGGCTTTTATGAGTTTGACGTGCAGGAGCTGGGCGCGCCGTTTGCCCACATCCGGCTGGGCGTGCCGGGCTACCACAACATTTACAACGCCCTTGCCATGTGCTGCTGCGTGCGGCCGCTGGGCCTGCAGCCGGCCGACGCCGAGCGCGCGGCCGAAGCCTTCAAGGGCACCGGGCGGCGGTTCGAGGTCAAGGGGGAATGCAACGGCGCCGTGGTGGTGGATGATTACGCCCACCACCCCACCGAGCTGGCCGCCACCCTGAAGACCGCCAAAAGCCTTGGCTGCAAGCGCGTCATCGCGGTGCACCAGCCCTTTACCTACAGCCGCACCAAGGCCCTGCTGGCGGATTTTGCCAGGGTGCTGGCCGGGGCCGACCAGGTGGTGCTGCTGCCCATCATGGGCAGCCGTGAGGTGGACGACGGCAGCGTGAAGAGTGAGGACCTTGCCGCCAGGCTGCCCGGCAGCGTGGTGGTGGACGGCCTGGAAAGCGCCGCCGCGTGGGTGAAGGCCAACGCCAAACCGGGCGACCTGGTCGTGTGCATGAGCTGCGGTGACCTGTACAAGGCCGCCGACATGATGGTCTCACCGCAATAAAAATCGGGCAGGCAAACGCGCCCCCGGCCTTTGCAGCAAAGGCCGGGGGCGCAATTTTGTACGGTTTACTGTTGGGGCGGCGGGGTGGGGTTGGCGTGGGCGGCGGACTCGGAGGAATTGATGTCAAAGTTGACGGCGTCGATGGTCAGCACGGTGGCCAGGGCCAGCACCTCGTTGGCGGGGTCGGCCACGTCGATCTCATAGGTATCGCCCCAGGCCATCCACTTCCAGTGCACGGCGGCGATGACCTCGCTGCCCTTGTGGATGTTGTAGTCATGGCCGAGGATGTCGCCCTTGGCCTCCCAGTCGGGGCCTTTGACGACGTATTTGGGGTGCAAAAGCGATATCTCCCGCACGACCTCGGCCTCTTCCCTGCCGTCCACCGTGACAAAGAACTTTGCCAGCAGGCTGAGGAGCTTCTGGTGGACGTAGGCCACCTCGCGGTGCTGCGCATCGTAGATGTGCAGCTTGTGGCCGAGGGTGAACATCTCGCCCTCCACGTAGTACAGCGTTTCGCCGCTTTCGTCGGTGATGGTGAACTTGTCCCCCCAGGAAAAGACCTTTTGCTTCATGTACAGCTTCATGTCGGCTGCCCTCCTTTTTCGGTTTTGGCCGGATTTCTTACATTGTATCATACATCCGTACCGCGCGCAAGGGGGGGCGGGCCAAATGGCCCGCCCCCCTTGCGCGTTCCGGATCTTTTACTGCCGCAGGCCCTTGACGACGCGGGCCAGGACGTTCTCGTCCTCGCACACGATCTCGACCGGGTGGCTGTAGTCCAGGCTCATCATGCCGAGGATGCTCTTGGCATCGGCGATGCTGCCCTTGATATCGTGTACGCCGATCTTGTCATTATAAAACTCGGTGGCGGCAGACACGATCTCCCGGACTTCGCTGAAGTTGGAAATCTTGACTTGCTTGACCATTGTAAATACCTCCATGGTACAGGTCGTTCGGCCTCGGCCCCTACTTTCCCAAAGGGGCGGGCCGGCGCAGGGCCGCCCGGCCGTGTGCCGTGCGTATCGCCTCTGCTATTGTGCATTATAGCACATTTTACGCTGTTTGGTTTGGCTAATTTGCACAAAAGCCGGTTTTTCTCCACCCTGCACAAAAGGCTTTGCCATTGGCAAAGCCTTTTGTAAGGTTTGGCCCCCTTTCGGCGCGGGGGCTTTAACCCTTCTGTTACTTCTTTTTGTGGCGGCGGCGGGCAAGGCACACAAGATATACAAGATACGCCCCAAGGCCGCCCAGCGTGAGCGCGGCGCTTGCGCGCAGGCCGGGCGTGCGGTAGGTGAACACGATGTCGGCATGGCCGGCGGGCACGCGCACCGCCATCAGGCCGTTGTCGGCGTTGTAGACGGGCACCGCCCCGCCGTTGACGGTGGCGGTAAAGCCGTCGTCATACGGCACGGTGAACAGCACCCAGCGCGCGGCGGCGTAGTCCGTCTCGGCGGTAAAGCCGGTGCGGGTGGCGGTAAACGCGCGCACGCCGTTTGCGCGGCAGGCGGCGATGTCCCGCACATAGTCGGCGTAGGCAAAGCCGCTGCGCCGTTCCTCCTCCAGCGGGGCAAGGCCCTGCGCGGCGGCGTCCGCCTGCGGCAGCACCAGCGCGCGCAGCAGCAGCGCGGCGCGGTGGTCCGCCGGGGCGGCCTCCAATTCCTCGGGGGTGAGGGCGGCGTCCAGTGCAAAGCCCATGGGCAGGAAATTGTCGTTCTCATACACGGCGTATCCGCCCGTTTCGGCGCAGCGGGTCCAGCCGGGCACCGCCTGCGCCTGCCAGTCCTCCTCCTTGTCAAGGGGGACAAGGGTATACCGCACGCTGAGCAGGCCGCGCAGCGCGTACAGCGCCGCGTCGGGCTTGGAGTTGACGTCCCGCGGGATGCCCACCGAGGGGTAAAATTCCAAAATATGCGGCGCGACGGTGGTATTGAAATGCTGCAAACAGCTCTCGTCGAACCAGATACCGAGGTTGTTGTGCGCCTCATAGGCGTCGATGCGGTAAAAGCCGGCGTCCTCCCAGGCGGGCAGCACGGCGCGGACAGCCTCGGCCGCGGCGTAGGTCTCACGGTAGAGCGCGCGGTCGTTGCCCCACTGGCCGTATTTGCCGATGCTCAGGTGCACGGTGCCCCACAAAAGCGTAAAGCCCAGCACGGCGGCGGTGGCCGCGGCGGCAAAGCGCCCGGCCAGCCGGGCGCGGCCGCGCAGCAGCAGCGCAAAGATGCCCAGCCCCAGCAGGCTGATGCCCCACAGCGCCCAGAAGCGGGGCTGGTAGTCCACCACGCCGAGGGCCGTGCCCTCCTCCCCGGTGTTGGGCACAAGGGCGAACAGCGCCGCGCTCGCGGTGGCCGCGGCCACCAGGCCCAGCGCGCCGGGCAGCACCCCGCGGCAGACGGCATCGCTTTGCAGGGCGCGGGCGGTGGCGGCGCACAGCACCAGCACGGGCATATAGTACCACCGCGCGTAATAGCTGGAATTGAGGGCGTAGAACAGGCTGTTGAGCACCGGCACAAGGGCACACACGACGCATACCTTGAGCAATTTTGCAAAGGGGTGACGCCGCCATGCGCGGCAGAAGGCCACGCCCCCGGCCACGCCCGCCACCGGTAGCCACGCCGAGAGGCTGGTCCACTTGAACACGCCGCCGGTAAACAGGTCCGCCAGGTAGGGGGTATCGGGCATGAGCAGGGCGCTGTACAAGATGGCGCCGTACTGCTGCGGGTCGTTGTAGAAAAAGTATCCGTACCCGTTGAAGGGGTCGACGGTGCGGGGGTTTTGCAGCAGCGAGAGCCCCGCCGGCAGCAGCAGAAGGCAGCCCATCAGGCAGCCGAGCAGCGTCTCCCACGCAAGGCGGCCGAACAGGCGCGGCGTCAGGCGGAACGCGCGCCCCGCCAGCAGGCAGGCGAAGTACAGCACGAGGAACACCGCCTGCCCGGCAAAAAAGAAATAGTTGGTGAGCATGCACACCGCCACCCACAGCGGCAGGCGCCCAAAGCGGCCGTCGAACACGGCGTCGTCCAAACTTTTGAGCAGGTAGGGGAACAGCGCAGCGGCATCGAGGAAAAAGTAGAAGAAGATGTTGTAGACGTTTGCCCCGCAAAAAGCGTACAGGCACCCGGCGAGCATGGCCCAGCCCTCCCCTTTTTGGGCGCTGTGCAGCCAGCGCCGCGCCCACAGGTAGGCCCCGCCGCCCGCAACGGCGAATTTGAGGCACAGCACCGGCACGATGGCCCACGGCACCCAGCGCGCGGGCAGCGGCAGCAGCAGCCAGAAAAACGGGCTGCCCAGGCAGTAGTAGGAATAGGCGTTGACAAAGCCGCTGCCAAGGTCCGTTGCCCAGCTGAAGGTGCCGCCCTGCTTCAAAAAAGCGTTGGCGTAGGCGGTAAAGGGGACCATCTGGTCATTAAAATCCCCGGCATAGCGGAAAAAGCTGCCCGCGGCCGCGGCGTCGGCGATGACGTGCGGCAAAAACAGCACAGCGGCACACAAAAAGCACAGCCCGAACACCTGCCAGTACCGGCGGGCGGGCGCCTTTGCGGTTTGCAGAACACAGCGCGGCATGGCGGATGCCCCCTATCGTGGTATCATCATACAAAAAAAGTGCCGCCGGCGCAAGAGGCGGCTTGTAAAAGCGTGGTTGCGCGGCGGGCGATTTCATGCTATATTGTGTTCACACACTATTTTTTGCAAAGGAGCCATCCAGCCATGACCGAACAGGAGATTTTGGCCGCCGTACAGGAGATCTTCCGCGACAATTTTGACGACGACACCCTCGTCATCACCCGCGCCACCAACGCGGGGGACATCGAGGATTGGGACAGCCTGGAGCAGATCAACCTGCTGACCGCCATCGAAAAGCGCTTCAAGATCAAATTCAAGCTTGCCGATGTGCGCGGGCTCAAGGACGTGGGCGACCTGCTGGACCTTGTGGCCCGCATGGCGGGGTGACGGCGGTGAACCGCTATACCCTGGCCGATATGCGCCCCGGCCTGACCGAGAGCTTTACCGTGACGGTGACGGAGGAGATGATGGCCGCGTTCGCCGCCGCCACGGGCGACGTGTCCCCCATCCACATGGACGGGGCGTATGCCCGGCAGCGCGGGTACAAGGGGCGCGTGGTCTACGGGATGCTGTGCGGCGGCCTGTTCTCGACGCTGGCGGGGGTGTACCTGCCGGGGGAGCACTGCCTTTTGCATGGGGTGGAGTGCCGGTTCGCGCGGCCGGTCTTTATCGGTGACGTGCTGACCGTCACCGGCACCGTGACGGATGTGAGCGAGTTTGCCGCCGAGGCCGAGATCAAGGCCACCATCACCAACCAGGACGGCCAGAAGGTGACGCGCGGCACCATCAAGGCGGGGCTGGCCAGGTAAACGAAGGAGGGGCTTGCCATGGCATATACCTATCTGGTAACGGGCGCGACGAGCGATATCGGCCAGGCGCTTTTGCGCCGCCTGCTGGCCCACGCGCCGGCGGGCAGCACGGTGCTGGCGCAGGGCTACGGTGACGTGGCCAAACTGGCGCCGCTGTGCGCCGCATACCCCGGCATGGTCAAGACCTTTGACGTGGACCTTTCCGACCGGGGCGCCGTGGCGGCCTTCGTCTCGGTGCTGGAGGGCTGCCCCGCGCCCACGCATTTTGTGCATCTGCCGGCGCTGCCGGTGGTGAACGCCAAGTTCAAAAAGCTGGACGAGGCCCGTTTTGACCGTGACCTGGAGGTGCAGCTGCACAGCGCCGTGGCGCTGGCCAAGGCGGTTTTGCCGGGCATGGCGCGGGCAAAGTTCGGGCGGGTGCTGTTCATCCAGACAAGCTATACCTTGGGCGCGCCGCCCAAAAACACCGCCGCCTATGTGATGGCCAAAAGCGCGCTGGGCGGCCTTGTGAAAAGCCTGGCGGTGGAGTATGCGCCCTTTGGCGTCACGGTGAACTGTGTGGCGCCCAGCATGATGGAGACGAATTTCCTGAAGGACACCCCCGCCCTTATCGTGGAGGCCGCCGCGGCCGACAACCCCATGGGCCGCAACGCCCGCCCCGAGGACGTGGCCCCGGCGATGGAGTTTTTGCTGGGGGACGAGGCGGGGTTCATCACCGGCGTGACGCTGCCGGTCACGGGGGGCTCGGCGATTGTCTGAGGTGCTGTTCCGGCTGGCCCGCCCCGGCGAGGATGCCGCCGTTATCGGTTTTGTCAACGAAAATTTTGATATGCGCCTGCCGCTTTTGAACGTGCCGGAGATGTACCGCTACTACTACGCGGGGCCCAACGGCGCGCCGCGCTTCGCCCTGGCCGAGCAGGGCGGGCGGCTGCTGGCTGTTGCCGGGTACATACCGGCCGGCAGCGCGCCGCGGCCGGATATCTGGGTCAGCGTATGGGCGGCGGCCAAGGGGCACAACGGCGTGGGGCTGGAGCTGATGGAGGCCCTGCCGCGCCTTGCCGGCGCGCGGGTGGTGGCGTGCAACAACATCCGCCCCAAAACGATGGCGTTTTACCGCTTCCTCGGCTGGGAGGCCGGGCGGCTGCGGCACTATTACCGTGTGAACGCCGCCGTCCCCCCTGCCCTTTGCCAAAACGCGCGGCCGGCGCCGCCGGCGGGCGGCGGCCTGGCGCTGGAACGGGTGGAGGGCGCCGCGGCGCTGCGCGCTTTGGGCCTGCCGGATACCCCGCACACGCCGCGCAAGGACCTTGCCTACCTCATCCACCGCTATTTTGAAAACCCGTGGTTTCGCTACGGCGTGTGGGCGGCACGGGAAAACGGCCGGCCGCTCGCCCTTGCCGTGACGCGCACCGTGCCCGCCGCCGATACCGGCTGCACGCCGGTGGTGCGCCTGGTGGACTATCTTGGCGCGGACGAAACATTGCCGCGCCTTGGCGCCGCGCTGGACGGCATTTTGCGCGCCGCCAAAGCGGAATATATGGACTGTTACAACGCCGGCATCGCGCCGGAGGTGTTTTGCGCCGCCGGCTTCCGGGAGCGGTGCGAGGGCGACGGCGCCGTCATCCCCAACTATCTGGCGCCGCCGCTGCGGGAAAACACCGAGTATTACTATTTCACCTCGGCGCCGGAAAATTTTGTGCTGTTCAAGGCCGACGGCGACCAGGACCGGCCGAATTTGCATTAGCCCCGCGCCGGCGCGCCCCGGCGGCCAAAACAGCGGGCCCCGTTCCGGCCTTTCCCGGCAGGGCGGTCAAAACCGGCCGGCCTCGGCCAGTTCGCGGGCCTGCTTGCCGGTCATATGTTCGATGCGCAGGCGCACCATGCACAGGGCGGGCAGTTCCTTCTCGATCAGGCGGGCGCGGTTTTCGGCGCTGTCGGCGGGGTTGTATTTGACGGCCAGCGTTTCGATGGCGGCGCGCACCGCCTCCCCCTGCAAAAGCTCCGCCCGGCCAAAGGCGATGACGCTGCGGAAATACGTGGTGTATTTTTCCGGGACGACCTCGTCCCTGTCGATGACGCAGAACGACGCCTTGTCACAGCCGCGCAGGGCATCCAGCTTGTGCCCCGTTTTGGCGCAGTGGAAGTACAGGCACCCGTCGGCGTACACATAGCTCAGCGGCACCGCGTAGGGCCAGCCGCCGTCCCCCAGCACCGCCAGCACGCCGGCGGTGTTTTTTTGCAGGATGGCAAGGCAGGCGGCCTGCGGCAGCTGCTGCCCTGCCCGCCGCATGGCGCGGAATTCCATGGCAAATCCCCCTTTTGTTCCCTTTCCCCGGCGCGGGCCGGGGCTCAATAGTTGCGGCTGGTGAACGCCACCTCGTCGACGCCCGCGTCGGCGTTGAGGCACAGCGCCAGGGCGAAGAAATACCCCGAGAGCAGGTTCGCAAGATCCAGAAGGCGCGGCTCGGCCGCGTGGCCCTGCTGCAGGTGGCGGTAGAGCAGGCGCACCAGCTCCTTGGCGCGCACGCGCAGGACGTGGGCCAGGCAGGCGGCCTCGCACCCCTGGGTGAGCACGAAACGCGCGCCGTGCCCGGCGCACTGTGCCCGCAGGCGGGCCTCGGCGGCCGCAAGGCGCTCCACCTCCGCCTGCGTCACCTTGAGCGGGGTGCGCAGGGCGGGGTTCATGTGGTAGAGCAGCTCGCACACCCACAAAAGCTCCGCCTGCAAAGCGGGATCCCCCACCCTGGCGCGCAAGAGCCCGGTCAGGCTGGCCATGCCGTCGGTCATCAGCTCAAAATCACAGCGCAGATCCTCCACAGCGTCGCACAAAAACGGGTACGCCTCGTACGGGCTGCGGTAAAGCGGCGCCCTGGCCGGAGGCCGCGCCGCCTGCGCGTCGGCACGGCGGGCGGCGGCGAGGATATCGCCGTAGCGGGCAAGCACCTTATCGTAATTTTCCCGCCGGTGGGGGAAGGCGCAGGCCGAACAGTCCTTCACAGCGCCCTCGTACCGGCAGGCACCGCCGCACCCGCGGCCCAGCGCGTACAGCGGGCAGTAGCAGAACAGGCAGTTGAAGTCCTTTTCCGCAACGCCTTCATGGCAGGGGAAATATTCGCATTGCCGGTTTTGGAAAAAGCGGCTGTTCGCGGCGGGCTGTTCCATCTTGCGCTCCTTTGCGGGGCCGGCCGCGTGCGGGGCCGGCGGGTCTTTCCGGTTTTGATTGTACCGCCGGGGGCGGCAAAATGCAAGGGGCGCGCGGCGCGCAAAGGCCGGCGGGCGCTTGCCTTGCGGCGGTGTATCGGGTATAATAGGCGCATACCGTATTTTCATGGCGCAGGCAGCACCCGGCAAGGGGCCGGCGCGCTGCGGCGCGTACAAAAATCGCCCCTGGCCCGGCGTGCGCGGGCGGGGCGGGGAGGAAAAAGCTATGCGGAAGATCCTGGGGCGCGTTGTTGTGATACTGCCGGCCATCCTTTTACAGGCTTTGTGGCTGTTCATCCTGTTCGGGTGGCTGGCCCCCTGGGCAACGCTCATCAACCTGGGGCTGTCGGTGCTGGCGTTCCTGTTCGTTTTGTATCTGGTCATCAAGCAGGACGAAAGCACGTACAAGATCCTTTGGCTGCTGGTGATCCTGACCTTCCCGCTGCCGGGGGCGCTGCTCTACCTTGTGTTTGGCAACAAGCGCACGACGCGCCCGCTGCAAAAAAAGATGGACGCGACCCCGCCCCTGCCGGCGGACACCGCCGATCCCGCGCCGCTGTACACGGCGCTGGCGAAGGAAAACAAGCGCCTTGCCCAGACCTTTGGCTGGGTGGCGCAGAAAACGGGCTTTGCCCCGCGCGTGGGCCGCGGCGCGCAGTATTACCCGCTGGGGGACGCCATGTTCCCCGAGATGCTGGCGGAGCTGGAAAAGGCGGAGCGCTTCGTCTTTGTGGAGTATTTCATCATCGAAAACGGCCTGATGTGGGATTCAATGGTGGACATCCTTGCCCGCAAGGCCGCGCAGGGCGTGGATGTGCGCGTGCTGTACGATGATCTGGGCAGCATCTCCACCTTTACGGGGCTGGACGCGGAAAAGCTGAAAAAGCGCGGCATCCGCTGCGTGGCGTTCAACCCGCTGGTATTCATCAAGGGGACGCTGAACTGCCGCGACCACCGCAAGATGCTCATCATCGACGGCAAGGTCGCCTTCAGCGGCGGCGTCAACCTTGCCGACGAGTATATCAACCATATAGAGAAGTTCGGCCACTGGAAGGACATCGGCTTCAAGCTGACCGGGGAAGCCGTTGCCAACTATACGCGGATGTTCGCGCAGTTCTGGAACGCCTTCGCGGGCGAGCGCGTGCCCGACGCCTTCCTTGCGCCGCACCCCGCCGACGCCGGCGCGCCGCAGGACGGCCTTGTGCTGAGCTATTACGATTCGCCCCTGCGGCCCGAGGCCGTCTCCAACGAGCTGTATATCGACCTGCTCTCCCAGGCGCAGGAAACGGCGTGGTTCTTTACGCCCTACCTGATGCCCGGCAACGCCCTGCTGGACGCCTTTGTGCGCGCGGCGCGCCGGGGCGTGGACGTGCGCATCATCATGCCCGGCGTGCCGGACAAAAAGCTGGTGTACCGTATGTCCCGCAGTTTTTACCCGGTGCTGCTGGAGGCGGGCGTCAGGATCTATGAGTACGGCCCCGGCTTTGTGCACGCAAAAGCCTGCATCGTGGACGGCATCGTGGGCACGGTGGGCACCGTCAACCTTGACTACCGCAGCCTGTTTTTGCATTTTGAGAACAATTCCCTGTTTTACCGCGCCGCGCTGCTCCAGGATTTGAAGGCGGATTTTGAAGCCACGCAGCAAAAGTGCACGCCGTGCACGGCACAAAGCCTTGGCAAAGGGTTCGGCAAATGGCTGGTGGACGGCGTGCTGCGCACCTTTGCCCCCCTGTGCTGAGCGGCGCGCGCCGCGCGGCCCATCCGTTTTTTATTTTGAAGGAGGCAGTTTTTCCATGGACTACGCGCAGGAATCCCTGAAACTTCACGAACGGCTCAAGGGCAAGATAGAGGTCGTGGCGACGGTGCCGGTGCACGACGCGCAGGACCTTTCGCTGGCGTATACGCCCGGCGTGGCGCAGCCCTGCCTGGAGATCCAAAAGGACCCCGCCAAAAGCTACACCCTGACCCGCCGGCACAACCTGTGCGCCGTGGTCACCGACGGCACCGCCGTGCTGGGCCTGGGCGACATCGGCCCCGAGGCCGGTATGCCGGTGATGGAGGGCAAGTGCGTGCTGTTCAAGACCTTTGGCGGCGTGGACGCCTTCCCCCTGTGCATCAAAAGCAAGGACGTGGACGAGATCGTCAACACCGTCTACCTGCTTTCCGGCTCCTTCGGCGGCGTCAATCTGGAGGACATCTCCGCCCCGCGCTGCTTTGAGATCGAGCGCAAGCTGAAGGAAAAGTGCGATATCCCCATCTTCCATGACGACCAGCACGGCACCGCCGTCATCACGCTGGCGGGGCTGCTCAACGCGCTGAAGCTGGTGGGCAAAAAACTCGAGGACATCCGCGTGGTGCAAAACGGCCCTGGCGCCGCCGGCACGGCCATCATCCGTATGCTGCAGGCGGCGGGGGTGAAGCAGATCATCGCGGTGGACGAGCACGGCATCCTCTACCCAGGCCGCCCGGCGGGGCTGGCCGGCCACAAGGGCTGGCTGGCCGGTATCACCAACCCTGAACGCCGCACCGGCGGGCTGGCCGAGGCGGTGCGCGGCGCGGACGTGTTTATCGGCACCAGCGTGGCCGGGGCGCTGCGGCCGGAGCTGGTCAAGACCATGGCCAGGGATCCCATCATCTTTGCCTGCGCCAACCCCACGCCGGAGATCTGGCCCGACGAGGCGAAGGCCGCCGGCGCGGCCGTCATCGCGACGGGGCGCAGCGATTTCCCCAACCAGGTCAACAACGTGCTGGCGTTCCCCGGCATTTTCCGCGGCGCGTTCGACGTGCGCGCGCGTGATATCAACGAGGCGATGAAGATGGCCGCGGCAAAGGCGCTGGCCGGGCTCATCCCAGACGACGAGCTTTCGGCCGGCTGCATCCTGCCCAAGGCGTTTGACCCGCGCGTGGGCCCGGCGGTGGCCAAAGCCGTGGCGCAGGCCGCGCGGGACAGCGGCGTCGCCCGTATCTGAGCAGACCACCGCTGCCTCATGGAAGCGTGCAGGGCGGGCCCTTGGGCCCGCCGCGGCGGGGTCAAGACCCCGCCCTACGTTCTCAAATCGTACGTACTTGCGTTGCGGACGTAGGGCGGCAGCCCCACCGGGGCGCCCTGCGGCCCTCATGCCGCCGCAAGGAAGATGCTTTCTGCTGGTTTTTTGATACGCTGACCGCCCGGCCGTTACAACGGCCGGGCGGTCTTTTCGATGAGGGCGCAGATGCTCTGCGCGGCGTTTTGCGGGATAAAGCGGCGCTGGTTTTCCACCATCCGCTCCCGCCGGGCCGCATCGGCCAGCTGCCGCACGGCCGGGACGAGGTCATGCGCGGGGTCCAGGGCCGGCAGGCACATCCCGTTTTTGGCAAAAAAGTCAAGGTTGTGCGTCTCACAGCCGGGGATGGGCGTCATCAGGATGAGCGCCGTGCCCACGTTCGCGGCTTCGGTGGAGGAAAGGCCGCCGGGCTTGGTGATAAACACATCGCAGGCACGCATATATTCGGCCATTTGGCCGGTATATTCCAGCACGGTGCACCCGGTACCGAAACGCTGCTGCAGCCGCTCATACAGGGGGCGGTTGTTGCCGCACACCACGATGACCTGCCCGCTGTGATCTTCCGCAAGGGCCTCGACGGCCTGCGCCACGCTGCCGGCGCCGATGCTGCCGCCGGCGACAAGGTAGTACGTTTGCCCCTGCGCAAGGCCGAGGGCACGGCGCGCCGCGGCCTTTTCGCCGCAGGTGAAGGCCCGGTCCACCGGGATGCCCAGAGGCGCGAGCTTGCCCTGCGGGATGCCGCGGGCGGCAAATTCCGCCGCGAGCATGGGCGAAGGGATGACATAGTGGTCGCAGTCCGTCTCCTCGGTGAAGGGGATGCAGGTGTAATCGGTGGCGATAAAATAGCTGGCGGGGATATGCATCCCGCGCTTTTTCATCGAGGTGAGGATCTCGGCCGGGAACAGGTGCGTTGTGACGATGGCATCGCACGGGTGGCTCTCAAGATAACTGCCCAGCACCGGCACCATCGTCTGGTTGATGTGGTATACCGGGGATTTGACGGGCAGCTTGCGGTAACTGTCGCCCAGGGCGTAGACGGCGCCAAAGGCGTGCGGCGCCTTTTGTGCCATGGCGATGTAGGCGTTGCTCACGGCGCGGGACGTATGCTCGCTGACAAGGCGGTACGGGTCAAGAAAAGCGGCGCCGTGGCCGCGGGCTTTCAGTTCCCGCTCGATGGCGCGGCCCGCCGAATCATGCCCGCCGCCCGTGCCGCAGGACAGGATCAGTGCCTCCACAGAAGGTTCACCTCAAATTTGGCTTTCGTCTCGTGGCTCGTCACCATTTTGGTGCAGACGGACAGCGTGATGAGCAGAAACCCCACCGCGACGCCGCCCAGCACGTGCCGCAGCAGCATCAGCACGGCGGCCAGCAGGTACGCCGCGAAGGTGCGGTAATAATGCGGGGAGACGCGCACCACCAGCGAAAGGAAGATAAAGGACGCGGCGAACAGCAAAAGCGGTTCCTCATACGGGAAAAGCCCCAGCAAAGCGCCGAAGGTGGCGGCGATGCCCTTGCCGCCGCGGAACCCGCAGAACACCGGCAGGATGTGCCCCGCCACCGGCGCGGCCAGCAAAAACGGGAGGGCCCACTGCGGCAGGGGTTCACCCATATGGGTGAACAGGTACACCGGCACCGCCGCCTTGGCCACATCGCACACAAGGGTGAGCGTGCCGCAAAAGAACCCGCCGCAAAGGTAGGCGTTGGCCACGCCGGGGTTTGCGTCCCGCGTGCGGGCATATTGCGCCCGCACGCCGAAAAGCTCCCCAAACACGTTGGCGTACAGCACGCTGCCCGACAGGTACGCCACCAGGATACAAAGCAAACTTCTCTCCATCGCCGCTGCACCTCAGCCTTCCGCGGGCGGTGCCCGCGCGGGGCCTGCTGCCCCTTTGCGGTGAATAACTATAGCACGTTTCCCGCACGATTTCAAGGCCCCGCCTCCCCTTCTTGGCGGGGCGGGATTTCTTTGCCCGGGCAGTTGCCGGCGGGGCGCCGTTGTGGTACAATTGGGTAAGGGCCGCCAGGCAGGCGGCCGCAAAGCTCATATCAGGAGGGACTCTATCATGCTTTTGGAAAACAAGGTCGCCATCGTTACCGGCGGCAGCCGCGGCATCGGGCTCGCGGTCGTGGATGCGTTTTTGGCCGAGGGCGCGGCCGTGGTGCTGTGCGCCAGCCGGCAGGAGACCGCCGACAAGGCCGTTGCCGCCATGCAGGAAAAGCACCCCGACGCCAAGGTGGAGGGCATCTGGCCCGACCTTTCCGACGCGGCCGCCGTCAAGGAGGCTTTTGCCGCTGTGGCGCAGAAATACGGCCGGCTGGACATCCTTGTCAACAACGCCGGCGTGTCGGAGCGCACGCCCTTTACCGCCTACACCGAGGAGGTGTTCGACCGGGTGCTGGGCCTCAACCTCAAGGGCGTGTACAACTGCGCCCGCGCCGCAGTGGATTATATGGTGCCGCAGGGCAGCGGCGTCATCCTGAACACCTCGTCCATGGTCAGCCGTGACGGCCAGCCCGCCGGCATCGCCTACCCGACCTCCAAATTTGCCGTGGACGGGTTCACGCTGTCCCTCGCGCGGGAGCTTGGCCCCAAGGGCATCCGCGTGAACGCCGTGGCCCCCGGCATCACCGAGACCGATATGATGAAGGCCGTGCCCAAGAGCGTCATCGAGCCGATGATCGCCCAGATCCCGCTGCGCCGCCTTGGCCAGCCGGAGGACATTGCCAACGCGCTGGTGTTCCTTGCCTCGGACAAGGCCGGCTACATCACCGGCGTGGTGCTGCGTGTGGACGGCCTGGCCCGCACCTGAGGATACACCGCAAAAGATACGGCGCAGCGCCGTTTCCAGTGCTGCGCCGTATCTTTTTTGTTCCCCTTGGCGGGGCGTTCAGGCCGCGAGGTCCTGCCCGTAGTACGCCGGGTAGACGGCGGCCGCCATCTGCTTTGCGGCGGTGACGATGTTCTCGTTGGGCAGCGAGGAGGCCATGTTGTCGATGTACAGCACCTCGCCGTTTTGCACCGCGGCAAGGCCGGCCCAGCCGTCGCGGGAAAGGATCTCGGCGACGGGGTCGTCGATGTAGTTGACGTTGGTCAGGATGACGTCAGGGTCGGCGGCGACGACGCTCTCGGCCTCGACGCTGCACCAGCCCTCGGTATCGGCCAGGATGTTCTCTGCGCCGATGAGCTCGATGAGCTCGTGCAGGTAGGTGCCGCTGCCGGTGCTGTACAGGTAGGGCGCGGCCGATATCTCAAAATACACGCTGCGGCGCTCTTCCTCCGGGATGGTGGCGGCGGTGGCGGCAAGGTCGTCCAATGCGGCGGACAGATCCGCGAGGATTTCCTCCCCGCGCTCCTCCTCGCCGAGGGCCGCCGCCAGGAAGGCGATGTCCTCCTCCACATCGGCGATGCTTTCGGCCGTCGGCACGCACAATACGCACACACCGGCGTCGAGCAGCGGCTGGTAGGGGGCCTCCTGGTCATACAGCGAAAGGCTCGTGACCAGCAGCACGTCGGGATCCAGCGCGATGAGCGCCTCGATATCCGGGTTGACGGTGTCAAAGGTGGGCACGCCCCCGGCCAGGCCGTCAAGGCCGACGCTGTTGAGGTCATACCCGACGATCCTGTCCCCCAAACCGAGGTCAACGACGGTCTGGGACAGGGACGGCGCCAGCGTGACGATGCTTTGGATGTCCTCCGGGATGGTGACGGCGGCGCCGCTGCGGTCGGTGGTGGGTTTGGCCGGGGCATCGTCGGCAGGCTGGGAGGCGGCAGGCTGGGAGGCGGCGGGCTGGGAGACGGCGGGCTGGGAGGCGGCGGGCTGGGAGGCGGGCGCCGTGCCGCCGCAGGCGGTGAGCGCCAGCGCGCCGGCCAGCAGCAGGGCGGGCAGGATGGGTTTGCGGGCAATGGGTCTCATGGGGGCATCTCCTTCTTTTTTGCAGAATGGGCAAAACAAAGCACCCTTCCACAGCCGCGGAAGGGTGTAACGCAAAGAGGGCCGCACCGCCGCAAAGGCGGTACAGCACATCCAAACGCACAGCGCCATCACTCGTGGCCGTTGTACAGGGCAGGCCCAGCGACCTGGCTTGGGCGCCGTGGGGCGCCGTCACAGTGGCGGGACCGTGCGGGATTTTCACCCGGCTTCTCTGGCAAGTTGCCTGCCCTTGGAAGAAAGTATCCTGTTTTTACCGGTGCGCCGGCTCCGGCGCTGCTTTATTATACCGGTGCGCGCGGTGGTTTGTCAAGCGGGGGTGCTCAATAATCCGCCACGTCGAAGGGGCGGTCCTTGAAATAGAAGGGGCGGTCCGCCTCGGTGATGGTGCGCAGCACGCGGCAGGGGTTGCCGGCGGCGATGCAGCCGGCGGGGATATCCTTTGTGACGACGCTGCCCGCGCCGATGACGGTGCCCTCGCCGATGGCCACGCCCGGCAAAACGACGGTGCTGCCGCCCAGCCAGACATTGCTGCCGATGGTGATGGGGGCGCCGTACTCATAGCCGGAATTGCGGCTTGCCGGGTGCACGGGGTGCCCCGCGGCGTACAGCGAGACGTTGGGCGCGATCTGCACATTGTCCCCGATGGTCACCTTGCACACATCGAGGATGGTCAGGTTGTAGTTGGCGAAGAAATTGTCCCCCACCTCGATGTTCCAGCCGTAGTCACAGTGGAAGGGCGGCTCCAGCCAGATGTTTTTGCCGGCCTTGCCAAACAGGGCCCGCAACAGCTCCGGGATGCGCCCGCGCTGTTCCGGCGGCAGCGTATTGAGGGCGTATACCTTGGCCTTGCAGGCCTCGCGCTCCGCCTCCAGGCCGTCCTGCCACGCTCTGTACGGCAGGCCCCGGAGCATACGTTCCTTCTGGTCCATACAAACCGCCCTTTCCGTGCTTGTTATTCCGGCTTGAGATCCCGCCCCATCAGGGCGGCCACGGCCGCAGTGGCGGTCAGGCGGCCGTCCAGGATGGCGCCCACCGCCTGCACGATGGGCATCTCGACGCCGTAAGTCTGCGCAAGGCGCAGCGCGGCGGGCAGGGCGTTGATGCCCTCGACCACCTGCCCCACCTCCTGTTTGGCCTGCGCAGCGGTCCTGCCCTGGCCCATCAGGATGCCGGCGCGCAGGTTGCGGCTGTGCAGGCTGGTGCAGGTCACGATCAGATCCCCCATGCCGGAAAGCCCCGCGAAGGTGGCCGGCTGGCAGCCCATGGCAAGGCCCAGGCGGGTGAGCTCGGCGTTGCCGCGGGTGATCAGGGCGGCCTGCGCGTTGTCGCCGTAGCCAAGGCCGCGCGCCATGCCCACAGCCAGCGCCAGCACGTTTTTGACGGCGCCGCCCAGCTCCACGCCGCGGCGGTCGGCGTTGGTATATACGCGGAAATTGGGGCCGTTGAACGCCTGCTGCACCGCGCCGGCCAGCGCGGCATCGGCGCAGCCCACCACGATGGCGGTGGGCAGGTCCCGCGCGACCTCCTCGGCATGGGTCGGCCCCGAGAGGGCCGCCACCGTGCCGCCGCGGCCCGCGGCGGCAAGCTCCTGCTCAATGACTTCGGCCATGGTGAGCAGGGTCGTATCCTCCACGCCCTTGGCCACATCGACCAGCAGCGTGCCGGCGCCCAGGTGCGGCGCGGCGGCGCGGGCGGTGCCGCGCACGAACACCGACGGCACCGCGAACACCGCCATGCCCGCCCCGCGGCAGGCGGCCGCCAGGTCCGGCTGGAAGGCGATGCTTTGCGGCAGGGCCATGCCGGGCAGGTTGGGGTGGGCATGGGTGGCGTTCAGGGCCGCAAGCTCCTGCGGGAGCGCGCTCCACAGCGTGACGGCGTGCCCGCCCACCGCCAGCAGGCGGGCCAGCGCCGCGCCCCATGTGCCGGCGCCGAGTACGGTAACGGTCAAGGCCAGGACCTCCTTCCAGTCCAAAAGGTATGCCGGGCGCGCTACACCGCCGCGTTGGCGGCGGGCCCGCGCAGCAGCTTTTTCCACGCCGGGGACAAAAGATAATACCCGGCCATGCACGCAAGGCCGAAGCAGAACGAGATCGGGACCCCCGCCATGACCCATGTGCCGTCAAAGCAGCGGGCGATGACGGCGGCCGCCGGGATGCGCACCGCCCACAGCATGAGCAGGTTGACCACCGTGGTGTACCGCACCATGCCCACGCCGTTCACATAGCAGGTCATCCCGTTGAAAACGGCGTACACCCACTGGAAGAGCAGCAAAAGCAGGACGTAACGCTCGGCATAATAGAGCACGGCGGGGTCGCTGTTGAACAGGCGCAGGATGGGCATACGCAGGCCGATCAAAACAAGGCCGCAGCCCAGCGTGACGGCGCCGGAGGCAAGCGGGATGCGCAGCGCCCCGCGGCGCAGGCGGGCAAGATCCCCCGCGCCGTAGTTCTGCCCCGAAAAGGTGGTGGCGGCCGAGGACAGCGCGTTGAGCGCCACGTTGGTCAACCCGGTGACGCGGCCGCCCACCGAGGTTGCCGCCATGAACACCGCCCCCTGGGCGTTGATGAAGGTCTGCATGGCGAGGTGGCCGAAGGAATACAGCGAGGAATTGATGCCGATGGGCAGCCCGAGGGCAACGATCTTTTCGAGTTCCCGCCCCGGGCAGCGCCGCGGCAGGAAGGTGAACCCCAATTCCGGGAAGCGCCGGCGGATGTACACGATGCTGATGCCCCACGAAAGCATCATGGCGGCGGCGGTGGCCAGCGCCACCCCGCCCACGCCCATGCCCGCCCCCGCCACGAGCGCGAGGTCCAGCACGACGTTGGTCACACAGGAGACGACGAGGAACCACAGCGAGGCGCGGCTGTCCCCCATGCCGCGCAGGATGCCGGCGTTCATGTTGTAGCCGACGTTGCCCAGCGTGCCGCAGAACACGATGCGGGTATAGGTAAGGGCCTGCGCGAAGGTATCGGGCGGGACCTCCATAAAATGCAGGATGGCCGGCGCGCACAGGATGCCGACGATGCCCACCGGGATGCCGCACAGATAGACGAAGGTGATGGAGGTGCGGCAGAGCGAGCGCACGCGCGCCTCGTCCCTGGCGCCCGCACATTGGCTGACCAGGATGGACACGCCCTTGCCGATGCCCAGAAACAGGCACAAAACGACCTCGACCGGCTGGGAACTGGTGCCCACCGCGGCGAGGGCCGTCGTCTCGCAGAAGCGGCCGATGACAAGGGTATCGACGGTGGTATACAGCTGTTGCAGGATATCGCCCAAAACGATGGGCAGCGCGAACAGGAAAACGGCCGACACGATGGGGCCGGCGGTCATATCGACCTTTGGCGGGTGCGGGTGGTGGTGCACGGTAAACAGATGGCGGTCCATTGCGGGGGTACAGTCTCCTTTTGGGTATGCGGCAGGGTCACGGTCAGACGGAACGGGAACACGGGCGGCGCTCCTCCCGCCGGAAGCGGACGAGCCCCGTGCGGTGCAGCGCGACCATCACGGCCGGGATGAGGATGAGCTGCAGGACGATGCCGGGGATGGCATTGAGCAGCGCGCCGGCCAAAAACGCCTGCCAGGTAAAGGCGTTGCCGCCCAGGCCGAGCAGCAGCACCTCGGCGATGCCCCACACCACGCGCCCCGCCACCATGGCGGCGAGCAGGCAGCGGTACAGGGCCACCACGCACTGCCAGCGCGAACGGGCGTACAAAAAGCCCGCCACCGCGCCGTAGGTGAGCAGCTCAACGGCCATGGCCGCAGCGTTGGGGTACAGCGGCGGCATACCGAACGCGACGGAGCGCAGCAGCGGCAGCACAAAGCCGACCGCGGCCCCGTACTGCCAGCCGCAGATGAGCCCGCACAAAAACACCGGGATGTGCATGGGCAGCAGCATATTGCCGACGGAACGCAGCTGCCCCGTGAGGAACGGCAGCACGACGCCGATGGCAAGGAACATGGCGCTCAGGGTCAGTTTTTTTGTATAGGTACGCATGGTTTGCCTCCTTTTTGTTCCGGCGGTGCGGCGGCCGGCGCAGGGTACGCGGCCGGCATTATGCTAGCACACCGCGGGGGAAAAGTCAACCATATTTTGCGCGTTTTTGCGCCGTTTTCCCGCAAAGGGGCTGCCGCTTGGCGGGCGGCGGTGCCCGCCCGGCGGGCAAAAAAATCGAACCGGGGTTTGCTTTCCTGGGAGCGTTGTTGTATACTTACCTGTCGTAAGGAGGCTCCTGCACATGAGGACAAAGATCGAAAACCGGCAGTTTGACGAGGAGCGCGCACTCTACCACCTGCAAAACGCCGATGTGGAGGCGTGCGTGTTCGCCGGCCCCGCGGACGGGGAATCGGCCTTGAAGGAAGCCCGCGATATCCGCGTGGCGGGGTGCCGCTTCTCGCTGCGGTACCCGCTGTGGCACGTGGACGGGTTCACCCTTGACGGCTCGGACATGGACGAGCTGACCCGCGCCGCTTTGTGGTACAGCCGCCGCGGCACCATCACGGGCAGCCGGCTGCACGGCATCAAGGCCGTGCGGGAATGTGAGGACATCCGCATCGCCGGCTGTGACATCGTCTCGCCGGAGTTCGGGTGGAAATCCAGCGGCATCACATTGCAGGATGTCGACATCACGAGCGAATACCTGTTTTTGGACAGCCGCGACATCCGCCTTGACCGCGTGCGGATGCGGGGCAAATATTCCTTCCAGTATGTGGAGGGGCTGGCGGTCGATGCCTCGGAGCTGGACACCAAGGACGCTTTCTGGCACAGCAAAAACGTGACGGTGCGCGACAGTGTGGTCAAGGGCGAGTACCTGGGCTGGTTCTCCGACGGGCTGACGCTCATCCGCTGCAAGATCTCCGGCACGCAGCCGCTGTGCTACTGCAAAAACCTGACCCTGATCGACTGCGAGATGGAAAACTGCGACCTTGCGTTTGAATATTCCGACGTACAGGCCGACGTGCGTGGGCACATCGATTCCGTCAAAAACCCGCGCACCGGGCGCATCACGGCGGACAGCGTGGGCGAGGTCATCATGGGGGACGCTGTCATGGAATGCACAGGCGAAGTCCTTGTGCGCGGCGGGGAAAAGCCCGCCTGACGGGGCTGCCCCCTTGCACCACTCCCCTGCCGCGCGCGGTGCGGCGGGGCTTTTGCCAAAAAAACAGGGCTGCCGCCCCAAAGGCGGCAACCTTCCGTGTGTCAAAAAAAGCGCTTTCATGGGTAGATTTGTAGGGCGGGGGCCTGCCCCCGCCGCGCCCCTCTTGCCGCCTCGGCAACGTTTTTCGGCGGGCTCAAGAGCCCGCCCTACACACTTCCATAAAGCGGCGATCGCTTTTTGACACGCTGAACCGCGCCGTGCGATGCACGGCGCGGCTTTTTGCGGTTTTTGGGGCAGGGCGCTTTAGAGCGCGCCCGCCTCCCGCTTGGCGGCAAGGGCGTCGGCCACGCCCGCCGGCACGAACTTGGAGACATCGGCCCCATAGTGCGCGGCCTCCCGCACGGTGGTGCTGGACAGGTAACTCCACCGGATGCTGGTGGCCAGGAACACCGTCTCGATGCCGGGCAGCAGCGCGTGGTTGGTGTGGGCGAGCTGGATCTCGTTTTCAAAATCCGTCACGGCGCGCAGGCCGCGCACCATCACGGTGGCGCCCTTCTGGCGGGCAAAATCCACCGTCAGCCCTTCGAACGCCGCGACCTCGACGTTTTCCAGCTGCGCGCAGCTCTGCCGCAGCAGGGCAAGGCGCTCTTCCATCGTGAACAGCGGCGTTTTGGCCTTGTTGTTGAGCACTGCCACGATGAGCCTGTCATACATACGGGCGGCGCGCTTGACGATGTCCATGTGCCCGTTGGTGACGGGGTCAAAGCTGCCGGGATACATGGCGATGCGCATAACAGGACCTGCTTTCTGCAAGGATGGGGCGGCGGTTCAGCCCTCGGCTTTCTCCACCGGGGCGTCGGGCGCGTTCTTCTTCACGCTCTCGATGCCGTTTTTGCAGCTGGCCATGGACTTGTAGCCCTCGCTGGCGGCGATCTTCTGGCCGTTGGCGGCCTTGAGGCGGAAGCGGAGTTCCCCGGCTTTGTCGGCATAGATCTCAAACTTGGGGTTGGAAAGTTTTTCAAAACCTTCTTTGGTCTGGTCCTCAACGAGGGCGATGGGGGCGTTTTTCCGCACGCTTTCGATGCCGTTTTCGCAGGCGGACAGGGTGGTGTAGACCTCCGAGGTGGCGATGGTCTCGCCGTTGGCGGCCTTGAGGTGGAAGGTGAAGCCTGTCGCGGTGGTGTTGATGACAAATTTGCCCATGGGGATACCTCCTGACGTAATAAAATTCCAGTATATCCAGCATACACCATTTTCCGCGTTTGCGCAAGGGGCGGCGTACTGCGCGGCCCGGGCCGCCCCGGGGGATTTTTTCCCGCGGCGCGTCTTGACAAGGGCGCCGGGATATGGTAGTATCTTTCGTGCAGCGTGCCCCGCGGGGGATTTGTGCGCCCGTAGCTCAGCCGGATAGAGCAACTGCCTTCTAAGCAGTGGGCCGGGGGTTCGAGTCCCTTCGGGCGCGTGTTATGGTGCCTGTGGCGCAGTTGGTTAGCGCGCCAGATTGTGGCTCTGGAGGCCGCGGGTTCGAATCCCACCAGGCACCCCACCAAGACCGCCAGTTCCGGCTGCGCGGTCTTTTTTCAAAAATATGCCCGCCCGCCGGTTTTGGCGCGGCAAATATGCTGGGCCGTCGCCAAGTGGTAAGGCAACGGACTTTGACTCCGTCACCCGTGGGTTCGAATCCCGCCGGCCCAATGGGAGCGCCCCCCGACTAAAGTCGGGGGGCGCTCCCATTGGGACAAGGGATTCGAACAGCCCGTGCCGGCGGTAAAGAGACTGCAAACATACCCTAAGCACCTGTGCACCGGAGCCTGCCGTTTGCCTTG
>CANRCB010000018.1 GCA_947629015.1 uncultured Gemmiger sp. | reverse complement strand
CCCCAACCCTTTCCCCGGTGTGAACCGCCCGGCAGAGAGCCATCATGTGCGGCGTGATGGTTGTCTGGTGCGCGGCTCACCCCAAAAGGCTCGATGGCGGCGCGGCGCCGCCAAACCAAAACCCAAAGAGGAGGGATCGTTTTGCGCAATTACATCATCAAACGCACCGTTATCTCCGTCGGCATCCTGTTCTTCGTCACCCTCATCATCTACACCCTCATCCGCTGCCTGCCGGCCAGCTATGTCGAGACGATGGCCATGCAGCTGGCCACCGCGCCCGGCTCCAAGCCGTATGAGGAATGGGTCGCACAGCTGAACGCTGACTACGGCCTCGACCAGCCCATCCTGGTCGGCTACATCAACTGGCTCAAGGAATTCGTGCGCGGCAACTTCGGTGACAGCTGGCGCTGGACCGTGCCCGTCGTGGAGGAGTTCAAGAGCGTTATCTGGCTTTCCTTCGTCATGGGCGCCATCTCGCTGGTGCTGGAGCTTGTCATCGCCATCCCCCTGGGCATCGTCGCCGCCACCCACCAGTATTCCCGCCTGGACTACGGCATCTCGGCCGGGGCGCTGGTCGGCATCTCGCTGCCCACCTTCTTCTTTGCCACCATCCTCAAGCTGGTGTTCGCCGTCAAGCTGCAATGGTTCGATACCCACGGCATCGTGGGGCGCAACTACGCCCAGCTGGACGCCATGGGCCAGCTGCTGGACAAGGCGCACCATCTGGTGCTGCCCATCATCACGCTGACCATCGTATCGGTCGGCGGTTTGATGCGCTACACCCGCACCAATATGCTGGAGGTCTTGAACGCCGATTACATCCGCACCGCGCGCGCCAAGGGCCTTGACGAGAAAAAGGTCATCTACCACCACGCCTTCCGCAACACCCTCATCCCGCTGGTGACGATGGTGGGCGGCAGCCTGCCGGGGCTGTTCTCCGGCGCGCTCATCACCGAGACGCTGTTCTCCATCCCCGGCATCGGCTATGCCTCCTACAACTCGATGGTGGCGGGCGATATCCCCTTCACCATGTTCTACCTGACCTTCATCGCCATCCTCACGCTGGCGGGCAACCTCCTGTCGGACATTTTGTACGCCGTCGTGGACCCGCGCGTGCGGCTGTCTTAACGGGAAGGAGGCGTTTTCAACATGGCTGATGAAAAAGTTTTGACCAACCAACAGGAAGACCCCTCCGGGGAGCAGCAGTATTCCCTCAACGATGACCGCCGCGTCAAGGTTTTGAGCCCCGGCGCGCTCGTCGCCAAGCGGTTTTTCCGCAACCGGCTGGCCGTGCTGGGCCTGATCATGCTGGCCACGATGTTCGTTTTCTCCTTCGTGGGCGGCTGGATCACCCCCTACGGGCAGGCCGAGCAGTTCTATACCTACACCTACATCGACAAAGAGTACGTCGGCGTGACGCAGAACGAATCCCTGCGCTACCTCATCGCCGACGGGCAGGAATTCGGCAGCATCCTGCAATCCCAGTTCATGCTGGCGTTCGGCAAGAAGCAGACCGAGTTCAACTATAAGGACGTCGACTACGCCTACGAGGAGGTCGGCGCCGACCTGTACGAGATCAAGAGCGGCGGCACGCTGCTGGCCCTTGCCTACAAGGACATCGTCAACGCGGCCGACGGCCAGGCGGAGCTGAACTTTGCCGCCAAGCACGCGGCGCTCGTCGCTTATACCAACGGCGAAGGCGCCTTCAAGGCCGACGGCACCGACTACACCCTGGACGCCGAGGGCAACATCTCCGCCGGCGGCAATGTGGTGGCGTTTATCAGCCGGTTCGTCGTCTCCCCGCGGGAGAACGGCGTCGTCATCACGCGCGATTTCCGCGAGCGCCTGGCCGAGGCGCTGGAGACGGACGACCCCGATTTCATCTACACCGGCGAGGACGGCGAGGAGCACGAGTACACCATCACCTATGACCCCTCGACCAAGGTGTGGAGCGTCAAGCAGGCCACCGCGACCTACGTCTATGACAGCTACGCCCGGCCCAGCTTTGCCCACCCCTTAGGCACCGACAACAACGGCATGGATATGCTGGTGCGCCTGATGTACGGCGGCCGCGTCTCGCTGATGATCGGCTTCATCGTCGTGGCCATCGAGACGGTGCTCGGCGTCATCATGGGCGGCATCTCGGGCTATTTCGGCGGCTGGGTGGATATGATCATCATGCGTTTGGTCGATATCTTCTACTGCATCCCCAGCATGCCCATCATCATCATCCTCGGCGCCGCCATGGACAATATGCGCCTGGATCCGCAGGTGCGCATGATCTACCTGATGCTCATCCTCGGCTTTTTGGGCTGGGCCGGCATCGCGCGCCTGGTGCGCGGGCAGATCCTCTCCCTGCGTGAGCAGGAGTTCATGACCGCCACCGAGGCCTGCGGCATCAGCGTTTCGCGCCGCATCTTCCGCCACCTCATCCCCAACGTCATCCCGCAGCTCATCGTCACCTGCACCATGAGCCTTGGCTCCACCATCATCACCGAGGCGACCCTCTCCTTCCTGGGCATCGGCGTCAAGTTCCCCTTCGCCTCGTGGGGCAACATCATCTCGGACGTCAACAACTCCTTCGTTATGACCAACTACTGGTTCGTCTGGATCCCGGCCGGCATCTGCCTGCTGATCGCGGTCCTGGGCTTCAACTTCGTGGGCGACGGCCTGCGCGATGCCTTTGACCCCAAGATGAAACGCTGAGCGAAAGGAGGACGGACACAATGGCCAAAAAACAAGACAACGGCTACCTCTCCGCAAAGGAGAGCCGGCGCATCTCCAAGGAGAACCGCCGCATCACCAACCAGTACGAGAAGGCGCGCAAGCGCAAGAACGTGCCGGAGAGCGAATACCTGACCCAGATGAAGGACCCCGCCAACGCGGTGGAGTTTGAAAACCTGCACACCTACTTTTTCACCGACGCGGGCACCGTCAAGAGCGTCGACGGCGTCTCCTTCGAGGTGCCCATCGGCAAGACCGTCGGCGTGGTGGGGGAATCCGGCTGCGGCAAATCCGTCACCAGCCTGAGCCTGATGCAGCTTTTGCAGCGCCCGCAGGGGCAGATCGTCGAGGGGGCCATCCGCCTCAACCTCGGCGACAAAGCCTATGACATCACCAAAACGCCCAACAGCGTCATGCAGACGCTGCGCGGCAACTACATCTCGATGATCTTCCAGGAGCCGATGACCGCCCTGAACCCGGTGTTCCGCATCGGGGACCAGGTCGACGAGGTCATCGAGCTGCACGACGGCGCCGGCAAGACCAAGCAGGACATCAAGGCCCGCACCATCGAGCTGCTCGAGATGGTGGGCATCGCCAACAGCGAGGGCGTGTACAGTATGTTCCCGCACGAGCTGTCCGGCGGTATGCGCCAGCGCGTGATGATCGCCATGGCGCTGGCCTGCAACCCCCGCATCATCATCGCCGACGAGCCCACCACCGCCCTGGATGTTACCATCCAGGCCCAGGTGCTGGATCTGCTGCGCAACCTCAAGAACCGCATCAACTCCTCCATCATGTTCATCACGCATGACCTGGGCGTCATCGCCGAAATGGCGGATTACGTCGTCGTCATGTACGCGGGCCGCGTCATCGAGAAGGGCACCGCGGAGGAGATCTTCGCCCACCCCGCGCACCCCTACACCATCGGGCTGATGGCCTCCAAGCCGGTCGTGGGCAAGGAGGTCGACAAGCTGTACTCCATCCCCGGCAAGGTGCCCAACCCCATCAATATGCCCAACTACTGCTATTTCAAGGACCGCTGCGAAATGTGCGTGGAGGGCTGCGCCGGCGCCTACCCGGAGGAGATCAGCCTGAGCCCCACCCACAAGGTGAGCTGCTACCGCTATTATGACAAACAAGAGGGAGGGGACAAATAATGGCCGGAAAAACCACGACCCCCGATCTGACCATCACCAACGATTTCACCCCCGTCACCTATGACGAGCAGTACATCCTGATGGTCAATGCCCTGAAAAAGTATTTCCCGATCAAAGGCGGCCTGGTCAGCAAGACGGTGGGCTATGTCAAGGCGGTGGACGGCGTCACCTTCAACCTCAAGCGCGGCACCACCATGGGCCTTGTGGGCGAGTCCGGCTGCGGTAAGACCACCACCGGCCGCACCATCCTGCGCCTCTCGGGCGAAAAGACCGGCGGCCAGGTGCTGTTCAACGGGCAGGAGGTGTACGACATCTCCCCCAAGGAGATGCGCAGCCTGCGCACCAAGATGCAGATCATCTTCCAGGATCCCTTCTCCAGCCTGTCGCCCCGGCTGCCGGTCGGCGAGATCATCGGCGAGGCCGTGCGCGAGCACAACCTTGTGCCCAAGCATGAGTTCAACGATTACATCGACCAGGTCATGGACAACTGCGGCCTGCAGCCCTTCCACAAGGACCGCTACCCGCACGAATTTTCCGGCGGGCAGCGCCAGCGCATCTGCATCGCCCGCGCGCTGGCCCTCAACCCCGAATTCGTCGTCTGTGACGAGCCGGTCTCGGCGCTGGATGTCTCCATCCAGGCGCAGATCATCAACCTGCTCAAGGAATTGCAGGAGAAGTACAAGCTCACCTACCTGTTCATCTCGCACGATCTGAGCGTGGTGGAGCACATCTCCGATTCCGTCGGCGTCATGTACCTGGGCAACCTTGTGGAATACGGCGAAACGCGGGACATCTTCAAAAACCCGCTGCACCCCTACACCAAGGCGCTGTTCTCGGCCATCCCGGTGCCGGACCCGACCGTCCGCATGAACCGCATCGTGCTGGAAGGCTCCATCCCCAGCCCGGCCAACCCGCCCAGCGGCTGCAAATTCCACACCCGCTGCGCCAACTGCATGGAGCGCTGCAAGCACGAAGCCCCCGTGCAGAGGGAAGTGGAGCCCGGCCACTATGTGGTCTGCCACCTGTACGACCAGTAAACCCCGCCGCCCCTCACAACAACGGAGGTAACACCCATGCGCAAACGGACACCTTTGCCGGAAGGCGACGACGGCCGCCGCATCGCCGATATGAGCGGCGTGGAGGCCCCCAGCCTGTTCGGGCATCTGCCGTGGCGGGAGAAAACGCCGCCCGCCGCCCCGCAGGAGCCGGACGCCAACGCCCTCGCCCCCGAGGAGCGCCGCATCTATATGTGGGCGGCGATCAAGGCAGCGCTGTTCACCGCCGCCTTTTACATCGTGGGCTTTGGCGTGTTGATCCGGGCGCTGATATGGCTGTGGAGCCTGGGCCACTGAACAGCGCGCCGGGAAACCCGACACGCTGCTTGCGCACGGCGGGCCATGCCCGCCGCCTGCCAACCTGTTTTTGCCAAAAACAGGTTGGCAGGGCGCAAACGTCCGGGCCTGCGCGGCAGGAGCCTGCGGCCCCGACGGCACACGCCCGCCGGGGCCGATACAGTTTTAAACGCACGTTTTTGACAGCCTGTAAAGCCGCAATCTTAAGAAAATTTTAGGCTGGCTGTAACATTTCCGTGAGGAATATCGTTATAGTATATAGATAACGGTTTTCCGGTACGGAGGTGGCGGCCATGGCAACGGCGGTAACGGTAAAGGATGTCAGCATCGACCTGCGCGCGCACCGCGTGCGGCGCGGCGGGGGCGAGGTGCCCCTTACCCCGCAGGAGTATGCCCTGCTGGAGGCCCTGGTCACCCACCGGGGCCGGCCGCTGAGCCGCGGCGCGCTGCTGGAACTGGCGTGGGGCTGGGTGCTGGGGGGCGAGGGCGCCACCCGCACCGTCGACGTACATATCCAGCACCTGCGCAAAAAGCTCGGCCTTGGCAGCGAGATCCAGACGGTGTACAAGGTGGGGTACTGCCTTTCGTGAGGCTTGGTATTGCCCCGGCCCGCGGCAAACGCCGCAGCCCCGCCGCGGGCGCAAAGCCGCAAGGCGGCACAGAGAAGAGATAAAAGAGATAAAAAAGAAGAGATAAAAGAGAAAAGAGAGAAAACCGCTTCTCTCCAGACTGTCAAAAAACGATAGCCGCCTCATGGAAGCGTGCAGGGCGGGCTCTTGAGCCCGCCGGAAAACGCTGCAAAAGCGGCAAGGCCGCACGGCGGGGGCAAGACCCCGCCCTACAAATCTACCCGCGAAAGCAGCCGCCTTATGGAAGCGTGTAGGGCGGGCTCTTGAGCCCGCCGGAAAATGTTGCAGCGGCGGCAAAGCCGCACGGCGGGGTCAAGACCCCGCCCTACAGCCTGCTGATGAGGGGGAAACGGGCTGCCGTTTGCGGGGCGTCGGGGACGCCGCCCCCTACATTGGTAAGGCAAACGTTATTTATCCGCGGCGGAGGCGAGCCCCCGCCCTGCAAATCTGCCCGCGAAAGCGCTTTTTTGACACAAGAAAGGGAAGAGAGAAACCTCTCTTCTTTCTTATTTTTTCTCTCCGCTCTCCGCTCTCCACTCTCCACTCGCCACACTCCACTCTCCGTTTTTCGTTTTCCGCACGCCGATCTTTGTTTTGGAAGGGTCTGTTTATGAAAGATTCGATCACCGCTTTGCGTGCTTTGCAAAAGCAGCTGTACGCCTACCGTTACGCTGAGGCCCTCATCAGCTATGACGAGGCCGCCGTCGCCCCGCCCGAGAGCGAGGCTGGCCGCGCCGAGGCCAGCGAGGTGTTTGCCCGGCTGAGCTTTGACGCGCTCGTCAACCCCGGCACCGCCGCCCTGCTCGCGCAGGCCGGGCAGGACGCCGAGGACGCGCAGCAGGCCGCCGAGGTGCGGGAGCTCCGGCGCGCGTATGACCGCATCTGCCGCATCCCGGCGGAGGAATACGCCGCCTTCTCCAAACTGGTGGCGCAGGCCATGCCGGCGTGGGGGCGCGCCAAGCGCGGCAACGATTTTGCCGCCTTCGCGCCGTATCTGGAGCAGATCGTCGCCGCCAAGCGCCGCCAGGCCGCCTGCATCGACCCGGCGCGGGATCCCTACGAGGTCTGGCTCGACCAATACGAGCCGGGGCTGACCGTGGCCCGGTGCGACGCGTTTTTTGCCGCGCTGCGCACCGCCATCGTGCCGCTGCTGGCCGAGATCCAAAAGCGCGGCGCCCCCATCCGCACCGATTTCATCACGCAGGACTGGCCGCTGGCGCAGCAGAAGGAGCTCAGCCGCCGGGCCATGGCGCTGTGGGGGCTGGACCCCGCGCACACCGTGCTGGGCGAGAGCGAGCACCCCTTTACCGACAGCCTGTACAGCGGCGACGTGCGCATGACGACCCACTACCACCCAACGGACGCGACCGTCAGCCTGTACAGCGTGCTGCACGAGGGCGGCCACGCGCTGTATGACGCGCACGTCGACCCCGCGCTGGACTACACCGTCCTGCAGGGCGGCGCGAGCATGAGCATCCACGAGAGCCAGAGCCGCCTGTTTGAAAACTGCGTGGGGCGCAGCCGGGCCTTTGTGCACTGCCTGTGGCCCACCCTGAAGGAGCTGTTCCCCGCGCAGCTGGCCGACGTGACGGAGGAGGAATGGTACCGCGCCGTCAACCGCGCCGAGCCGGGCCCCATCCGCACCGAGGCGGACGAGCTGACCTACCCGCTGCACATCATGGTGCGGTACGAGCTGGAAAAGGCCCTGCTCCACGGCGAGCTGGCCGTGCGGGATCTGCCGGCGGCGTGGAACGCCAAATACCAGCAGACCCTCGGCCTGACCCCGCCGGACGACGCCCACGGCGTTTTGCAGGATATGCACTGGGCGGGCGGTGACATCGGCTATTTCCCGAGTTATGCGCTGGGCTCGGCCTACGCGGCGCAGGCCATGGACGATATCCGCAAAACGCTGGACGTCGACGCCTGCGTGGCCAGGGGGGACCTTGCGCCCCTGCGCGCCGAGCTGGAAAAGCGCCTGTGGCGCTACGGCTGCCTGAAAACGCCCGACGAGCTCATCGGGAGCCTGTGCGGCGGCGCGTTCGACCCGCAGCACTACATCGGCTACCTCACCCGCAAATACACCGCCCTGTACGCCCTTTGATAACAATTTGCTACCGTCAAGTAGCTAACGCATAATTCGGCATTTTACACAATATGGACTATTGTGTTTTGTGCAGGATTTCCATATAATTATTATACGGTTTGAGCCCCCTTTAGGGGGTCTCAAACACGGCCCGTCGAGCCTTGGTCTCGCCGGGCGGCGGCTGTGCCGCCAATGGTCGGTTTTACAGTTTGAGGACAACACTTCCAGCCCGTCACTTCGGTGGCGGGTTATTTTTTTTTATTCGGTGGCACGGCGCGGACCGTTTTGCGGTCCGCAGGCCGTGCGTTTTAATAGCCCTACTCGCTCGCTTTGCTCGCTCGACCCCCCCGACTTCGCCTGTTCGGCGAAGTCTACTCGGCTCCGCCCCCCTAGCCGGGGTGGAGCCGCCGAAAGCCTTTGGCTTTCGGTCGTCGGTATTTTTTAAATACCCTGCGGGTCGATTCCAAAGAACCGGTACACTCTTTCGGGGTACTCTAATCCCATTGCCGGGATTTCCCTTGCCATCCGTTGGGCGGCGGTCTCACCGTGGAACATCTCGCGGTGGTAGTGGTTTACAAAGTGCATCGCCTGTGTGGCGTCTTCCTGCGTCTTTGCGCTCATGCTCTCGCCCTTGGGGAACTTGCGCCGGAGCAGTTTGTTGGCGTTCTCATTACTGCCCCGCTCGTGCGGTGCTTGCGGGTGGCAGTAAAAGACGGTGGTGCCGGTGGCATCCATACCCTCTTGGTCTGCAAACTCGCTGCCATTGTCGTTGGATATCGTCTTGAACATCTTGCAAAAGTCTACGCCAAAGTAGCTTTTCAGCCCTTGCAGGGCATCAACCGTGGCCTTTGCGGTTTTATCCGGCTGCTTTATCACTATTTCCATCCGGGTCTTGCGCTCGGTGAGGACAAGGCAGCTTTCGCCCTGGCCTTCGCTCTTGCCGATGATACTGTCCTGTTCCCAGTGGCCGACTGTATCGCGCCTTGCGATTTCCGGGGCACGGCGCTCGATGGAGCGGCGGGCGGCATTTTTCGTGCGCATCGGTGCTACGGTGCCTTTTCGCTTTTTGGGGTGCCCTACGGGCAAGTGCTTGTAGCGGACAGTGGGCAAAAGCCCTTCCTGTATGTATCTGTACAGAGTGGTTTTTGAAACGTGTACATCAAAAGCGTTGGTTTGGGCTACTGCATAGATCGCGCTATAGGGGCTGTGGCCATCTCGGATTTTATCGTCGAGCGCTTGCAGATACTTGAAATTGTTGCCGATTTTCAAGCCCCTGCCGTGGGCGGTCTTTTGGTAGTCAGCGTAGGTCTGGCCCTTATCGGCGGTATAGGTGTAATTGTACAACCATGTCGAGCCGTCCAGTTGCTGGGTACGGCCTTTTTTCAATTCGCGGCAGATGGTCGACTGTGAGACGCCGACAAGCGCGGCTATCTGGGTTTGTGTGTGGCCGGTACGGACAAGGCGCTCTATCATGGCCCTGTCATCGGTGGTAAGGTGGCGGCCTTTGCGGTGATATTCGTACATTTTCTTTACCTCACTTTTCTCGTCTAAGCGTCAGAAAGAGGCTCCATACACTTTAAATTTACCACCTTTTTTCGGGGCTATCAAGGGGCCGGAATTTTTCACAATTTTTTCTCCGGCTGCGCCTACGAAAAATCTGTGAACAATTCCTGTAAACCCCCTTGACAGCCCCGGAAAAAGGCGGCTGGCAATTATCAAGGACGTAAGCGCAGGCGCGCTTACGCCCTTAATTTCAATTTGAAAGTGCACACGCAAGAAAGGAGATTCCACCATGAAGGCAACCGTCAGGACAAGCCGCACAGCGGGACAGCTTGAAAAAATGTTCCGGGCACTGAATAGCGAATTTTTCGCCGGGGAATTGCCGGAGCCCATCATCACCTTGAAAAAGACGCCGGGGGCATACGGGCATATCACCTGCGGAAAGACATGGACGGCGGGCACCGAGCAGCGGCATGAAATCAACATCAGCACCGCCACGCTGGACAGGCCCATCGAGGAAACCACCGCCACGCTGTTACACGAGATGTGCCACCTGTACAACATCGTCCACAACATACAGGATTGCAGCCGGGGCGGGAGTTACCACAACAAGAAATTTAAGGCCGCCGCCGAGACCCACGGGTTGGAAGTGGCGCACAGCGAAAAGTACGGATGGACAATCACCAGCCCCAGCCTTGAATTACTGGACTTCATCGAGCGGCAGGGATGGACAGCCATTCAGATGACCGAAGGCATCAGCTTTTGGGATATGTTGGGCACCGGCACCGGGGCAAAAACGCCCGGAGCCGCCGAGGGCGGGGCCGAGAAGCCGCCGAAGAAGCCGAGCAGCACACGCAAGTACATTTGCCCAAAATGCGGCAACAGCTGCCGGGCCACCAAGGCCATCAATATCATGTGCATGGACTGCTCCGAGAAAATGGTAGTAGAGCAGTAAACCCAAGAGAACAGCGACGACGGGCCGAGTGAGAACAGGCCATTTTTGAAAGTGTAGGTGCAAAAATGAAAATGCGGAATCAGCAGGGGCAAATGGTGTATTTTAACCCCGTAACCAAGAACGGGCGCACGGTATACGTTATCAAGGCGCTTTCCGGGCAGGACATCCCGGACAGAGACCGGCGGCCGCACAAAAGCCGGACATTTACGCAGTTACCGCAGGCGGAACGGTGGCTGGAAAGGATGGGATACCGTGGGTGCTAAGGTCAAGACCGTTTGCCGCAAGAACCGGACAGACAATAACCCGTATTGCTTGAAAAGGCCGTGCTACTTTAAAGCAAGCGGGCAGTGCCGGGGGCCGCTGCTCATCGGGCCGGGGGCCTACAGTTACTATAACTGCCCGGATGAACCGGACACGGGCGGCATCCCGAAGTGCGGCACACACGACGAATGCGCCTACTGTACATACGCACGGATACACGGCATCACATAGAGAACGGCCCCCGACGTTAAGAGTGTCGGGGGCCGTTTTTGGGGCTAAAAATCGCGGGCCGCGCACGCGCGGCCCGTCTTGCCGCTGCGCGGCAGTTTGGGATTTGGCTTTTTTCGGTTGGAAAAAAAGTGGCCTTATTTTGCGTCCTGGAAACAGGGTAATAATTTTATAGGGTTCGCGGTTGAAGGGCTGGGAAGGGCCTTATTTTTGGTATGGCGGCGTCTTGCGGCGGGGCGGCGCGCTGGGGGCGGGGATGAATCCCCGCGCCCCTCAGCGCTTGCCGCCGCCCGCAATCCGCCGCTTTCCGGCACGGCTGGGCTTTGTGATGCCCTCGACACCAAGCGGAGCGGCCGGGGCTTGGTTCGTTAAGATCTCCGCCTCGGTCAGCAGGTCGCCGTCCTCGACCTTTTTGCGCAGGTTGTCCACGACCGCCAGTGTATCATAGGCGTTATAGTCCTTATCCCGCACAAACCATAGGCCAGAGCTCACGGGCCGGAGCATATCGGGGTTTTGCGCGTTCTCCATTTCCCATGCGTCATACAGGCTATATAGCTGGAAGCGCCAGACCTTTTTGCACTGTACCACGTTGTGGGTCACGTCCCGCATCAGCTTATCGACGTGCTGGAAACGCTGGGCAGAGCCGTAAAAGGATATGTGGTAATGGCGGCAACACAGGAGCGTATTAAGGAAGTAGGCGTTGAAGTTGTCCTTAAAGCTGCGGCTGTTCATCTGCACGGAGAGCTCATCCATGGCAACGATGGTAACGGTCAGGGTATCGCGGTCATCGTCCAGCGCCTGGGTGATTTTGGTCATGTTCACGACCTGGGCGAGACTTTCCAGCTTGACATATGGTATCGCCAAATCCACGTTGGAGAGCACAACGACCTTTTGTGTGACAAACTTCTTGCGGCGGGGGCACCAGACGGGGCAGTCATTATAGCGCTCATAGAGCCCCACGACCTTATGAACGAGCGAAAGCGTTTTGCCGGAGCCGAAGTAGCCGCAGTATATGTCCAGAGCACCAACGGGACAGGTGTTCCAGCCCTTGTGCTTTATGTAGGTAATGACATCCCGGACAGAGTGAGAAGCCACACGGAAGGGGTGGAAGACTGTCTCCCGGACAATGCGGGAGACGGCGAGGACGATGAAGGCAAAGACGAGAAGCAGGGCAAAGAACATCAGAAGCGCCCCCTGCATATGGTTTTGACGATTTCCCGCACCATGCC
Source organism: uncultured Gemmiger sp. (assembly GCA_947629015.1). Taxonomy (GTDB): domain Bacteria; phylum Bacillota; class Clostridia; order Oscillospirales; family Ruminococcaceae; genus Gemmiger. The sequence continues at coordinate 27,586 of CANRCB010000018.1, read as the reverse complement.
GAAGCAGAACAGGACGAGCGCCAGAGCCACGAGTATTTGCAGCAGCCACGGGAACAACTCTCCGAGCGTTTGCGGGGCCTCGGCGTTGATGCCGAAGAAGGAACACAGCTCCAAAAAGAAAGCAGACATTTTCGTCACCTCCGTAAAAAGACGAGCCCGACAGACACGAAGACGATAACGACGCCGATACAGAGCAAAAGCACCTCACTGGTGGTGTATTCCTCGAAGGGCTTTTCAAGGGCGGAGACGGGAGGCTCCGGCGTGGCCGGGGTCGTGTTTTCGTCTATTTTTGTAAGTACACTTTCAATTTTGTCAAGCTGGTCGGTGTAGTCGGGGGCCGGGGATGGGGTGGGCTCGGGCTCGGCGTCCTCTTCCTCTTCCGGGCCCAGAGCGGCGGCAATGGCGTCAAGGGTCTGCTGCATCGCGTCAAGCCGGGATGATACATCCGGGTCGGTCACAAGCACCGAAACGGGCTCGGAAACCGGTACATAGTCCTCGGCGTGAGCGGCCAAGGTCAAGCAGCTAAGACAGGCCAACATTATACAAAGAGCGAGGGCCAAAAACACGTAAGAACTGCGGCGCATTTTTTTCACCTCCTAGTTATCGAAGAGCAGCCAGCCAATGGCGCCGAAAATCATGGAAGAAATGATGCCGAACATGAAAACATCACGAAGGGAAAAGGTAAAGCCGTAAATATTCAGAGGGGTATCAAAGCCGTTCCAGATTGCGGCAAGGACAGCACCGAAACCGGAAATATCCATATCAGAATAACCCCCCTATAAACTTGATAATAGCGAAAACCACCATCAGGATGATACCAGCAGACAAGGCGCTCATGATCTCAGGCGGGACGAAAGCAAAGGCGGCGGTCAGGAAATCACCGAAAGCGCCGGTAAATTCCAACAGGCTTTTAAGTATATCGCCTAAGCCGGAGACGAGCGACGCTATCAATTCAACGACACCGCCCAACAGGCCAACCAACAAATCACCGATAACGCCGAAAAGGTCGGCAAGGACGTCTCCAAGGCCGGAGCCACCGCCACTATCTCCACCACCGCCGGAGCCGCCAGTACCGCCACCGCCACCGGGGTCGGGCGTAGGCGTAGGCGCAGGGGTAGGCGTTGGAGCAGGGGTAGGGGTAGGTGTTGCCGTACCGCCACCTCCACCGCCCGGGTCGGGGGTCGGAGTGGGAGTAGATGTTGGAGTAGGGTCTTCCAGCATGACCACATAATATATGTTATAAACTGTATCGCCCTCGTTAATAGTTACATTTTCATCACCGTATGTAACAGTCACCGTTTGGCTATTATCAAGTGTTAAGGTGTAAGTACGCGAACTATAATCATAAGTCCAGCTCTGGACTGTATACTGTTGTTGTGTTTTGGGGTTATAGTAATAGTTGTTTGTTTCGTCAAAAATATAATTGCGCTCGGACAAATCTATATAACCGTCATCAGCATCATAGCCGAAAAGGCCACGGTCGGAAGCAGGACGAGTAGAAGGCTCATATACTTGTGGAGCCGGTGTATCAGAAGGAATAACAGGAATACCCAAGGGTGCAGATTCTGCCATATATTGATAACAGTTGATACCCGTAAATTTCAACTCTATCCGACAAGAAGCACCAGCATCATATAATCCAGAATTCACGCGAAGATGCCAGTCAGAAACAAGACCACTTTTCCATCCATCATTGGTTAAATATTTGTAACTAAGAGGTTGAACAATACCGGTTTTATATACACCAGTAATGGGGTAGCTTGTTTCAACATAAAATGAATAACTAGACGATAATGATGAAGGTTTGCGTCCAGGCAAATACCAATTGCTCCTATTATCAGTAATTCTATCACGTATATGAAGTCCCGATGAATCATGTATAATATAAGATTCATCCGGAAAAGATTCATTCAAAACAATCTGAAAATACGGATACCAAATCAATTCCCCGGTCGATGAGTAACCGTTAGTAGGCAGAGTATCAACATAAGTTGAATACGATTCGTCATCAGTATAATCCCTACCAGCCCATTTATAATAATCACGACGGCCAGCACCACCGCCACGGAATGTACCACCGCCCGCCTCAAAATCAGCATAGGCGGGAACAGCCATCGAAAAGACAAGCATCACGGCCAACAAAACCGCAAAGCATTTTTTCATATTTTCACTCCTCTTGACAGTTGTAAAATTTTTGGTAAAATGTAAGAAAAGGTGGTGTTCCTATGTTTGAAAAGAAGAAGCCAGCACAGGCGCAATACCAATTCACACATGATGAAATTGACCTTTTGAGCCAGTGTATCGCAATGGCCGAAAACTATTACAAGGGGTTGCTACTCTTAAAACAGGATTGGAACAAAGACATGAACGAAGCGGCCATCCCCATGATAAAGGCCAAAATACGGATGCTGGAAGACCTACAGGATCGCACCACTTACATAGGGCAATCTGACATATACAAGAACCTGTAACCTGCGCCGCCCGGTCGGGCGGCGTCTCTTTTTCCGTTGGAAAAAAGGCGCCGCTATTCGGGGCCGCAGCCATCAAGGCGGGAAAGACCCTTACCGTATAGCCAACGCACGCGCAGGGCCTTTAGATTCGTGCTCACGTCGCTTGCCAGCTTGCGCAGGCCCACGGCAAAGCAGAACAGAAAGAACGTGACAAGGACGCCGTTTATTATCCAATGTTTCATGGTGTTCTCCTTTTGAAAGTGTAAATGAAAAAAGAGTGGGGCGGGCCGTTTGGCCCGCCCCTTGCCCGCTTAGCGAGCGGCCCGCTTCAGGCGCTGGAAAAGATTGATGCCGATGGGCACCAGACCAGCGGCCAGGCAAAAGAGGAGGATGGGCTGGCTCGTGATCTGCGTGACAACAGTGCCGACGAGCTCGAAGACCCCTTCCATTGCGCCGGTGACAGCTTCCATACCAGTGGCAACACCTTCCATGGGTGTTTCTCCTTTCTCCCGCTCGCGCGGGGATTTTTTATGTAGACGCCTTGCGGCGGTACACCGGGTTTTTGTAAGTGTATATTCAAGTAGGCCATGGGCCGTTGTAGGGGATGAATCCGGGGCGGGACATATACTCCTTAACGGTGTAATCCTTGTGGGTGCCGTCATCCGAAAAAACACGGATGCGGTTTAGACGTTCCAGCCATGCCATGTAGGTATGGGGATTATCGAAGCGGATGTTGCTATACTGGAACTCCAGCGGCTCGTTGCTCACTATGTAGACTTTGGTGAAACAGGCTTGTTTGTTGGCATAGCGGCAAGGGAGCTCGACGGGGTAGCCTTCCAGCAGGGGCAATATCTCGCTTATCTTGATACCGTTGCGGTATTCGTCCAGCAGTAGAACGTCTTGGCCCCGGTAGTTGTCAAAGGGGTGTTTGTAGTCGGTGACACGGCAAACGCCGCTATAGCCGTACTCATCCATGACGGAGCGGGTTTTTCCGGTACGGGGCGGGCCGTAGATATATGTCACGTCCAGAATCCTAAATTCTTCCCGGTACTGCTTTTCCGTCAGTATTTGCCGGGTACGCTCAATCGCCGTGAGCTTGTCCATGTAGGATGGGTTTTGGGAGATGATCTCGTAATTATCCAAGCCATCCGCTATCATGGTAAAAAGGCGGTCGATGTCGGTGCGCTTGCCTTGATGTTCCTCGGGGAGCTCGCCCTGTTCTTCAAACGTATCGGAGTAGTTTGTACCGTCGTGTTCCTGCTTTTTGGAACCGACATAATGATACTTGCCATCCGGTTGCTTATTGAACTTGGGGCCGTCTTTGAGGACATAGGCCCGGCACTCGGCGCTCGTGCCGTTGGGGCGGTCAAGGTGGGAATTTTGGAACTTTGCCCGCAGGGTTGAAAAGCGGGCGGGACGCTGAAAGACAATATAAAGGTGTGTGTGCAACGTCTCGCACTCGTCGCCGATCTCGTCGCACATACACCAGTAATCGGTAACTTGTCCGTGAGCCATGATATCCTTAAGCGTATCATGGGAAAGCCCTTTGTCGGTGGGGTTGTTGATGGTCACAAGCCACCTGCGGGCCGCCGTGGGGAGCTTGTCGGCCATACGGACACCCCTTTATTTGGTTGTAACAAAAGTTGGTGTGTAACGGTTGTAACAAAAGTTATGTGTTACAGGGTCTTTGACGTGTAGCCGCTAGGAATTGGGGTTGTAACAAAAGTGGCCGGGGTAATACTGGCCCGGCCACTTCCCGGGGGCTCCCGCGCTCCGCGCGGGAGCCCCCGGGCCGTCACGCTCTGGGCAGGTCGGCATACTCGTCCTTGTCGGTGCGCTCGGCGGCGTGCTTGATGAGGTCAAGCTCCTCAACGCTGCCATACTTATCAAAGCTGGCATTGACGATGCTACCGATGAGGTCAGAAGCGACGGCAAGACCGATATCTTCGCAGAAATTGCCAAAAATGCCGCTCTTGACTTTGACAGTCTCGACCATCACGCCGGCAACCTTCGCCTCGCGACCCTTGCCGCTCGCACGACGGGCGCATTGCAGGACAGAGTTGTCAAACTCGATTTCACGGCCATCGTCGGCCTTGAAAGCGCCGGCGCTCCGCTGGATGCCCAAAACTACGTATTTCATAGGGTTGCTCCTTTCTTTTTCCCCGCCTAGATTTTTGTTGTAGGTTTTTGGATATACAGGACGGTTTGCTGTATGCGTTTACTATAGGACTTTTCACTTTGATAACAATTTGGTAAAACGGGTTGACAAACCCTTCCCCCGCCTGTTATACTGGCGCAGGAAATCAAACGGAAAGGAGGCGCGCACCATGCTGCTGTACGGTAAAAAGCTCCGGAATTTGGCCCGCAGGGGGCATCGTGCGCGCTTTTGGATCGCGGCGTAGGCCGCGTGCCGCGCAATGCTGTGCCCCTGCTCGGTGAGCAGGGGCACTTTTGTGTCTGTTTGTGAGAAAGGGGAAAGGATTTTATGGACGAAAAGCCGTTCCATCTGGCGCCGCGCGCCAAGATGGGGCTCATCTGGCGGTTTTTGCGCCCCTGCGTGTGGCTGTTCCTGGGCGGGCTGGTGTGCGCCTGCCTGGACACCGCCTGCCACGCCGTGACGCCGCAGATCATCCGCGTCACGGTGGACAGCATCCTGGGCAGCGAGCCGCAGACCTTTTTGCCGCAAAGCGTGCTTGCCGCCCTGCGCGCCGACCCCGCGCGCGCTTTGTGGTGGGCGGCGGGCGCGGTGCTGGCGGCTGCCGCGCTGCGCGGGGCGTTCGGGTTCGGGCAGCGGCTGCTGTTCGCCGTCGGCAACGAGCGGTTCGTCAAAGCCATGCGCGACACGCTGTATGAGCACATCCAGCACCTGAGCTTTGCCTGGCACACCGCCCATTCCACCGGGGACCTCATCCAGCGCTGCACCTCCGACGTGCAGGTCGTGCAGGATTTCGCCTGCCGGCAGCTGGTCACGGTGGTGCGCACGCTGTTTTTGATCGTTTTGTACGTGGTGCTGATGTTCCGCATGGATGTGCCGCTCACCCTTATCGCCGTTGCCTTCATCCCCGTGTCGGGGCTGGCCTCGGGGCTGTTCTACCGCGGCATCTCCGGCCGCTTCAAGGCCGCCGACGAGGCCGAGGGCGCCGTGACCACCGCCGCGCAGGAGAACCTGACCGGCGTGCGCGTGGTGCGCGCCTTCGGGCGGGAGCGGTTCGAGGTGGAGCGCTTCAACGCCAAAAACGATTTTTACTCCTCCCTGTGGGTGCGGCTGGGCAGCCTGCTCTCGGTGTACTGGGCCTCCGGCACGCTGCTGACCTGTTTGCAGGTGATGGTCATCATCATCGCCGGCACCGTGCGCGCCGTACACGGCAGCATCACGCTGGGCGACTTCCTCGCCTTCGTCACCTACAACGGCTCGCTGGCGTGGCCGGTGCGTATGCTGGGGCGCGTCCTGTCCGACATGAGCAAGGCCGGCGTCTCGATGGACCGTGTGGGCTACATTTTGCAGGCCCCGCGGGAGCAGGACGCCCCCGGCGCCGCGCCCCACCCCGCCGACGGCGACATCGTGTTTGAGCACGTCACCTTCGGCTACGGCGGCGGGCCCAAGGTGCTCGACGACGTCAGCTTCACCATCCCCGCCGGGCGCACCTTCGCGGTGCTGGGCGGCACGGGCAGCGGCAAGAGCACGCTGGTGCACCTGCTCGACCGCCTGTATGACCTGCCGCCGGGCTGCGGGCGCATCACGGTGGGCGGCGTGCCGCTGGAGCAGTTCACCCGCGCCAGCCTGCGCCGGCAGGTGGGCCTTTGTCTGCAGGAGCCGTTTTTGTTCAGCCGCACCATCCGCGAGAACATCGCCGCCACCCGGCCCGGCGCCCCCCTTGCCGAGATCCGCCGCGCGGCCGCCATCGCCTGCGTGGACGACGCCGTGATGGCCTTCCCCGCGCGATACGATACCCTGGTGGGCGAGCGCGGCGTGACGCTCTCGGGCGGGCAGAAGCAGCGCGTGGCCATCGCCCGGATGCTTTTGCAGGGCGCGCCGGTGATGGTGTTTGACGATTCACTCTCCGCCGTTGACGCCGAGACCGACGCCGCCATCCGCGCCGCGCTGCGGCGGGAGCTGGGCGGCAGCACCGTCATCCTCATCTCCCACCGCGTGACCACGCTGATGCAGGCGGACACCATCCTGGTGCTGGACGGCGGCCGCGTGGCCGACATCGGCACCCACGCCGAGCTCATCGCCCGCCCCGGCCTGTACAAGGACATTTACGACATCCAGATGAACAGCGGCGACCGCCTGCTTTTGGAGGGCGCCGCCGCCCCCAAAGGAGGTGAAGCCTGATGCCCGCCTTTGACGAACAGGAATATACAAAGGATCTTGACCTTTCGGTCTGGAAGCGGTTGTGGCCCTTCTGCCGGCCCTACCGTTGGATATTCCTCGCGGTGGTGGCGTGCAACGGCTTCACCGCCCTCATCGACGTGGTGCTGCCGCTGTTCCAGCGGTATGCCATCGCCCGCTTTATCGGGCCCGGCACGCTCGCGGGGCTTTGGCCCTACGCGCTGGCGTACCTGGGGGCCATCCTCATCCAGGCGCTTTCGGTGGTGGGGTTCGGCCGCGGCTCGATGCAGATCGAGATGCACCTCGGCCGCGATATGCGCCGGGACCTGTTCCGCCACCTGCAAACCTTGTCGCTGAGCTTTTACAACGTCACGCCGGTGGGCTACCTCATCTCCCGCCTGATGAGCGATACCCAGCGCATCGCCGGCACGCTGGCCTGGAACCTGACCGATATTATGTGGGCGCTGTTCTACGTCGGCGGCACCTTCGCGGCAATGCTGGCCCTCAACTGGCGGCTGGCGCTGCCGGTCATCGCCATCGTGCCCGCCATCGCGGTGCTGACGTGGGCCTTCCAGAACCGCATCCTGCGCTGGAACCGCAAGGTGCGCAAGCTCAACTCTGAGATCACCGGCGCCTTCAACGAGGGCATCACCGGCGCCAAAACGAGCAAGACCATTGTGCTGGAGGCGCAAAACACCGCCGGTTTCACCGCCCTGAGCGCCAGGGCCCGCCACGCCGGCGTGCAGGCCTACCGCCTGAACGCCGTGTACATCCCGCTGGTGCTGTTCTTCTCCACCGCGGCGGTGGCCATCGTGCTGCTGCGCGGCGGCTACATGACGCTGGACGGCGTGCTGGACATCGCCACCCTGTCGGTGTTCACCAGCTATGCCGTGGGCATCTTTGAGCCCATCCAGAACACCGCCGCCAACATCGCCGAGTTCATCTCCATCCAGGCATCCATCGAGCGCGTCACCGGCCTGTTTGACGAAAAGCCCCAGATCGCCGACAGCCCCGCCGTCACGGCGCGGTACGGCGACGTGTTCGCCCCCAGGCCGGAAAACTGGCCCCCGCTCCGGGGCGAGATCGAATTCCGGGACGTCAGCTTCCGCTACCCCGACGGCGGCGACGAGGTGCTGAGCCATTTCAATTTGCACATCCCGGCCGGCACCACGGTGGCCCTTGTGGGCGAGACGGGCGCCGGCAAATCGACGCTGGTCAACCTGGCCTGCCGCTTTTTTGAGCCGACGTCCGGCCAGGTGCTCATCGACGGGGTGGATTACCGGCAGCGCAGCCAGCTGTGGCTGCACGCCAACCTCGGCTATGTGCTGCAAAACCCGCACCTGTTCAGCGGCACCGTGCGCGATAACATCCGCTACGGCCGCCTGGACGCCACCGACGCCGAGGTCGAGGCCGCGGCCAAAGCCGTCTCGGCCGACACCGTCGTCGCCAAGCTGCCCCGCGGGTGGGACACCGAGGTCGGCGAAGGGGGCGACCGCCTCTCCACCGGAGAGAAGCAGCTCATCAGCTTTGCGCGCGCCGTCCTGGCCGACCCGCGCATCTTTGTGCTGGACGAGGCCACCTCCTCCATCGACACCCAGACCGAACAGCTCATCCAGAGCGCCATCGACCACCTGCTGCGGGACCGCACGTCCTTCCTCATCGCGCACCGCTTGTCCACCATCCGCAAGGCGGACCTCATCCTCGTCGTCAGGGACGGGCACATCGTCGAGCAGGGCCGCCATCAGGAGCTTCTGCAAAAGCGCGGGTACTACCACACCCTCTACAGCCGCCAGTTCGCCGAGGAGGCCGCCGCCGCGGCGCTGGACGGATGAGCCCCGCCGATGTTGACAAAACCGCGCCCCAAGGTGTAAAATCAAGGCGGTAAAACAAACGGCCCGCTTTGGCGCGGGCCGGCAAGAAAAAGGAGCGAGGACCATGCGCAAAAAGAACCTTGCGGCGCTGCTGCTGGCCGCGGCCCTGTGCCTGAACAGCACCCTGGCCGCCCTGGCGGAGCTGCCGGCCGGGCCGGTGCCGCCCGCCGAACAGACGGCGGAACCTGCGCCCGTTGAGGAGCCCACGCCCGTTGAGGAGCCCGTGCCCACGGAGGAACCTGCCCCTGCGGAGGAGCCTGCCCCCGCCGAGGAGCCGGAGGCTGGCCTGCCCGAAGGGTACGAGCCGCCGGTCATGACGGAAGAGGCCGTCCAGTGGGAGGCGGGCTACGCCGCGGCCCAGCCGCAAAACCTTACGCTGCACGGCCGTACCTATGACGAGGTCGCCGAGGCGGTGGCACAATGGCCGCTGGATCTTTCGACCCCCGTCAGCTACGGCCAGTCTCCCAACTTTTCAAACTATACCGTGGCCCTGGCGGCCGGCACCCTGACCGATGCGGCCCTGCAAAACGGCCTCAACGCGCTCAACCTCACCCGCTTTGTGGCGGGGCTGGAACCGGTGGAGCTCAACACAAACTACAATGACCTGGCGCAGCATGCCAGCGTGGTCATGGCGGTGAATGGAAAAATGACCCATTACCCCGAAATGCCCGCCGGTATGCCGGAGGACTTTTTCGCCCTGGGCGCCGCCGGCGCCGCCGCCAGCAATATCTCCAGCGGGTATGGGATCAAACTCAACCTGGCCGGCACGGTGCAGCTGTATCTGTCGGAGGGGTTGGAAAATGCCGAGACCATGGGCCACCGCCGCTGGGTGCTCGACCCCCGGATGACGCAAACCGGCTTCGGCTATGCCGAAAAGAGTGAAAATGCCTACAGCAGCAGTTTCTACAGCGCCATGTACGCCCTTGATGGCAGCAGCAGCTGGGATGCGGGCGAGTATGTCGCCTGGCCGACCGAGAATACCCCCTATGAGTTGAGCGCGGGCCTGTTCACCCTGTCTACACCGCGCAGCCTGACCATGACCAACGTCCGCGCCACCATCTACAGCCACAAGGAAGACCGCACCTACACCTTCTTTGATGACGAGCACGGGGGCACCAGTGACGGGTACTTCCGCTACAACACCGGCGGCTACGGCGGCGGCAACTGCGTGATCTTCGGCCTCAACCCCGACGGCCGCAACTCCTTTGACATCGACGATACCCTGGATGTCAGGGTCACCTATACCGCCGCCGACGGGCGGGGTTACGCCATCCAATATACCGTCAGCTACGTTGACACCAAGGCGCTGAAAATCTCCGCCTTTGTCAAGCGCCTGTACGAGGTCTGCCTGGAGCGTGATCCGGACGAGGCCGGCCTGCGGGGCTGGTCGGATGCTTTGGCCACCGGCCGCAACACCGGCAGCCAGGCGGCCTGCGGCTTTATCTTCAGCGATGAGTTCAAGGCGAAAAACTACTGCAACAGCTGCTATATCGACCATCTGTACAGCGCCTTCATGGGCCGCGAGCCGGACACCGAGGGCCACGCCGCGTGGATGCGCGTACTTGAGGAAGAGGGCCAGAGCCGTGAGCACGTGTTCAACGGCTTTGTCGGCAGCAATGAGTTCAAGGCCATCTGCGCGCAGTACGGCATCGACCCCGGCACCGGCACCGCCGAGCCGGAGGGTGTCGGCACGGTGCGGCGTGGTACCTGCGCCGGGTGCGGCGCCACCGACGGCGTGGAGGACTTTGTGGTGCGGCTGTACCGTGTCTGCCTCGACCGCGGCCCGGACGAAAACGCGCAGGCATGGATGGAGAACCTGCGCACCCGCAAAAACACGGGCCATACCGTTGCGGAAGGGTTCATCTTCAGCGATGAGTTCAAGGCCCGCAACTTTGACGATGAGACGTTTGTACAGTATCTGTACCGTGCCTTCTTTGACCGCGTGCCGAAAGACGGCGAGGAGGGCATCTGGCTGACAAAGCTCCGCGAGGGCGGGAGCCGTGAGAGCGTGATGGCCGGTTTCACCGGCAGCCCGGAATTTACCGCCCTCTGCCGGCGGTACGGCATCCTCGCGCAGTAAAAAGGCGGCGCGCAAAACACCCGCCATACACAGAGCCCCCGGCCAACAACCGGGGGCTTTTTGCCCGCGGCGCCATGCGCCGCGCAAACCATATCCCACCCTGCGGAGATAGAGAACATTTACGGCCATCCAGTAGGGGCCGCATACATGCGGCCCGCAAAGGGGAATCCGTTTGCGGGGCGTCGGGGACGCCGCCCCCTACGGTATGGCCAAAGGCGTGATAGCGAGTTGTAGGGCGGGGGCTTGCCCCCGCCGCAAAACCTTGCCGTGGCATCGACGCTTCACGGCGGGCCTGAAGGCCCGCCCTACAATTTTCCCGCGGGGTGCGTGTGGGGGGTGGCGATTGCCTACCCGCAAACGGCGGCCTGTTTCCCCTCATCAGTCGCCTTCGGCGACAGCTTCCCCCAAAGGGGGAAGCCTTGTAGGGTATCTCACTCTGAAAGCCTTCCCCCTTTGGGGGAAGGTGGCCGCGCAGCGGCCGGATGAGGGGGTTTTTGCCTGCGGCGCCATGCGCCGCGCAAACCGTATCCCACCCTGCGGAGATAGAGAACATTTACGGCCATCCGTAGAGGCCGATTACAATCGGCCCGCAAAGGGGAAACCGTTTGCGGGGCGTCGGGGACGCCGCCCCCTACGGTATGGCCAAAGGCGTGATAGCGAGTTGTAGGGCGGGGGCTTGCCCCCGCCGCAAAACCTTGCCGTGGCATCGACGCTTCACGGCGGGCCTGAAGGCCCGCCCTACAATTTTCCCGCGGGGTGCGCGTGGAGGGTGGCGATTGCCTTCCCGCAAACGGCATCCCGTTTCCCCTCATCAGTCGCCTTCGGCGTGTAGGGCGGGGTGCCCTCACCCCGCCGCCCCCAGAGGGGGAAGCCTTGTAGGGTATCTCACTCTGAAAGCCTTTACCCGCCGCTGACCAGGCGGTAGACGTTCTCCCGGCCCGGCACGGCCTCGGCGCGCACCGGGCGGCCGAGGCGTTCGGCGGCAAGGTCCGCCAGCATACCAATATGCCCGCTCACAACGTACACATCGGGGTCATCCACGGCGTCCGGCAGCGGCGAAGCCAGGCCCGCCGCCGCCAACTGCGCCTCACAGCCCGGCGCATGGCTGAGCCAGCCGCCCAACACCACGATGTTGGAAAAATACCCCGCCGGGCGCGGGTGCCATACATCGTAGCCGGCCAAAGCGTCGCTCTGTTCCACATCCACCAGGTAAAAATGCGCTTTGTCGGCGGAATATGCATCGCAGGCCGCGGCCGCGGGCAGGCGGGTGGCGCGGTAGTAGGCGCTTTCCTCCCGCAGGGCGGAAAACTGCGGCACACTGAGCAGCAGCACCGCCGCGGCGCACACCGCCAGCACGGTATGCCCGTGCCGCGCCAGGCGCAGGCCGCCGCGCGGCAGCGCCGCCAGCAGGAACACCACCACCGCCAACAGCACCGACATCTCCACATAGCGCGTCCAGCGCGCGCGCCACATCAGATACAGTACCTCGGCGCACAGCAGCGCCGCCGTGCCCCAAAACGGCAGGCTGCGCCGCCATGGCAGCAGCAGCGCCCCGGCCAGCAGGGCCAGTGTCAGGGCCCAGTGCGCGGCGCTGCCCGCCAGCAGCGTGCGGAGTTTGTGGACGGCATCCCGCACCGCCGCCCATACCGGCCGCGGCGGTATCGACGCGTTGAGCGCGGCAAGGCGCCCGGTGGGGAATACCTCGCCGTCATAAAAATCCCAGGAGAGAAGCACCGCGTTCTCGGTGTCGGAGACGCCCTGCGCCGCCAGGGCGTTGACGCCGGAAGGCAGCCATTGCACCCGGTAATCGCTGAACTCGGTGCGGGCATCGTTGTAGGCGCGGTAGGCGCGCCAGCCCGCGTCCAGGCGGTAGGCGGCGATATCCACCGTTTTGGCCCCCAGCACCAGCGCGAACAGCACCGCTATCGTGCCCACGGCGCGGCGGCGGCCGCTTTTTTCCAGGGCAAAAAAGCGCCCCAGCAGCAGCGCCGCCGCCAGCCCGCCGGCGGCGCAGAACATCTCCCAGCGTATCATGCTGCCCAGCACCGTCAGGGCGATGCCCGGCCAGCACTTTTTCAGCGGCTGGCCCAGCCGCGCGTGGAGCAGCGCCAGCCCCGGCACCACGCACAGCGCCGTGGTGCGCACATACTGGAAACGGTAGAGCATCTCCGGCGCGAACGCCGCCGCCCCCGCCGCGAACAGCACCAGCCCCCAGGCGGGCCCAAAGCGTTCCATCGCCAGCCGGCACAGCAGCGCGCCGCCCGCAAGCATCGCCAGCAGGGAAAGCAGCACATACCAGTTGGCGCCCGGCGCCAGCGCATAGAACGGGCGCAGCAGCGCCCCGAGCAGGATGTTGATGTGGATCAGGTGCAGCCGGTCCGGCCCGTAGGCGCCGGCGGCGATGTTTGCGAGCGTGGCGTCGTCGTTGGTGTCATAGCGCAGGCCAAACACCGCGATGGCAGCCGCGAACACCAGCGCCGCGGCGGCCCACGGCAGCAGCGCCCGCGCCGCCGCCCGCCAAAGGCCGCGGCCGGTCTTTTCCGCAAGCGGCATCCCGCCGCCCCCTTCCCCCCGTGTGCGGGGCGTTATTTTTCCTCAAATACCAGCCGCAGCGCCAGCGCCCCCAGGCTGTTGCCGAGGACGACCAGCGGCAGGTAGTACAGCGGCGGCATCACGCCGGCGTAGGCGAAGTAGAACGCGTCGGCGATGCAGTGGTCAAACTTGCACAGGATGAACGCCCCCACGGGGAAGATGATGAGCACCGGGCTTTTGGTGCGCTTGTACCCCTCAACGGCGGTGTACATCATCATGCCGCAGCCCACGGCCAGCAAAAGCGCCTGCAAAGGGCTTTGCGCCGCCTTGCCCGCCGCCAGTGCGGCGGCGTCCACGGTATAGAACAGCCGCGCCGCCGCCCCGGCCAGCCCGGCGCCCAGCAGGTTCAGCGCCAGCATGACGGCGTACCGCGCCGCGGCGCCGCCGAGGCCCTGCCGTTTGAACGGGAAATACCCGATGCGCCCGGTGTAAAGCTGCGCGCCCAGCACCACCACGCTGACGAGCCCGATGGAAAACAAAAACGGGGCCCAAAATTCCCCCATCGTATTCAGGTACACCATGCCCCCGATGCCGATGAGCACCCCGGCCAGCAGCTGCTTGCAGTAGTCCATGGTTTTTCTCCTTCCGGTGCGTTGGTTTTCGTCCGCCGTCCCATTGTACCACATTTTGCTGCCTGCGGCAATTCATGGCAGGCCGGCTTTTCGCAAAAGGGGTGTGCGCGCCAAGCGGTTCCTCAAAAAGCGGACAGGGGGCAAAAAAGTGTGCGCTTTGCCATGCGCCGGGATGCCCCGCCTCTATTGACACGCAATATAAAATATCGTATTATAGAACAAATGAGATCTGCCGGGGTGTATAAAACTTCCCGATACCCGTACCTGTAACGGCCAGTTCAAAACAAAGGCCGGCCGTTCCCTTTGATCCGGATCGCACAATTTTTCCCATACACAAAAAATCAAGAAAAGAAAGGACGATAAAATATGGCGCTTTTTGATGATTTGAGCAAACGGGCATCCGCAGCAGGGCAGAAGGCGGTGCAAAAAACAAAAGAATTGTCTCAGGTCACAAAGATAAACGGGATGATTTCCGAGGCGGAGAAAACGATAAACAGCACGTATTTCCAGATCGGGAAATTGTATGCCGAAGTCCACAGGCTGGACCCGGAGGAAAATTTCGCCGATATGGTGAATATTGTTGTGGCCGCAGAAGAAAAAATCAAGGATTGCCGCAAGGAGATCGAAGAAATAAAAGGGATACAGCATTGTGTGAAATGCGGTGCCGAGGTAGCAAAGGGCGCGGCATTTTGCAGTGTGTGCGGCGCTGCGCTGCAGGAAGCCGCCCCCCCGGCGGCGGAAGATTATGTCAAATGCCCCCGCTGCGGTGCCATGGGCAAGAAAGGGATGCGCTTCTGCACCTCGTGCGGTACACCGCTGCCGGCCGTGCAGGCAGCGCCTGCCGCTGTTCAGCCGCCTGCCCCACCCGTGATCGTCCCGCCGGCCGCGCCTGCCCCGCAGGAACAGCCGATGCCGCAAGCAGCGGCCCCCGTCCTGCAAGACAGCCAGACGCCCCCGCTGGAGCAGCCAGTGATCGAACCGCCGATCGGAACGGCGGATGAGGCCCTGCCGGCGGCCCAGGAGGCAGAGCCCGCCGCAGAGCCTGCAGCAGAAGGGCAAGACGGCATCAAATGTGTGCATTGCGGCGCATTGGTGGAAAAAGGGATGCGCTTCTGCATAGAATGCGGCCAGCCGCTGGAAGAAGCCGCCCCTGCGCCGGCACCGGATGTGGAGGCACCGGCCCCGTCGTCGGGCGTGGACGCGGAGAAGGAAGGCAAAGTCTGCCCAAATTGCGGGGCAACGCTTGCAGCGGATATGATGTTCTGCACCGAATGCGGAACAAAGCTATGAGAAATAAAAACGCAATAGAGTTGGGGAAGGGCTTATCTGCAGCGCCGCTCTCGCAGATGGGAAAAAGCCGAAGATGTGCCGGGAATGATAGTTTCCGGCGGCGCTTCCTCCCGCTTTGCGGTTGTTAAAGAACGGATCTGACGTAAATCATGCGTCCGGGCCGCCGGCAAAGCCGGCGGCCCCGGATAGCCCTGAAAGGGCATAATACGGACAAACGCCCCGCCAGGGGGCCGCGAACGGTCAGCCAACTGCGTTGCCGGCCCGCGGCGGCCCCTGGCGGGGCTCTTTTTATGCTTTCGTATCCCTGCGGCCCGCAAACGGGCCAACAAACCCTTCGGGCGCATCCGACCCACGGTCGGGCTTTATCGGGAAGCGGCCGCTCCCGTGCAAAAAGGCATCAAAATGGCGGCAAAAGATACGCCCGGAATACAGCGCCTTTTGCAAAGGCCCTCTGCCTTACGGCCACGCCCAGCGGTAACCGAAGCGGTACACCGTCTCGATGCGCTGCCAGGCGCCCAGCTTCTGGCGCAGGTGGCGGATGTGCATATCCACCGTGCGGGTGCGCAGCCCGCCGCCGCACGGCGCCTCCCACACCAGGCCCAGCAGCGCCTGCCGCGAAAAAGCCCGCCCCGGCGCCGCCAAAAACACCGCCAGCAGGGCGCTCTCCTTGGGGGTCAGGCGCACGGGCAGCCCCGCGCACCACGCCAGCCCGGCTGCCGTGTCCAGTTCGATTTCACCGCACCGCAGGATATCGTTTGTTCGCACCGGGCGGGAAGGGTTTGCTGTTTTCATCTTCCTGTTCTGCCGACCGTTCGCGTTTTCTGTGCCGGCCGGCCCTTTCGTTGTTCTATATATGTAAACTTTATCTATTATAAATCCCATATAATAGAACGTCAATACGGTAGACTATTCCCAGGCCGATTTTTACAAAAACGGGATGGAGGTGCGTCTGCCATGTACGATCTGGGGGCACGCCTGCGCGCGCTGCGCAAGGCCAAAGGCTGGAGCCAGGAGGACCTGGGCCGCAAGCTGAACAAGGCGAAATCCGTCATCAGCGGGTACGAGACGGACCTGCGCCAGCCCTCGCTCGACGTGTTGACGAGCCTGGCGGCGCTGTACGGCGTATCGCTGGATTATCTGGCCGGGGTGGACAAGCGCGAGATGGTCCCGGTGGAGCAGCTGGCCCCGGCGCAGGCGGCTTTGGTGCAGACGCTGGTGGTGGAGCTGCAAAGCCCCCACCCGCGCGGCGCCAAAGCGCTGACCCCCCGCCAGCTGGACATCCTCAACAGCCTGCTGTATGAGTTCACCAAGGATCGGTGAGGCGGGCGCAAAAAACTTTTGCCGTCCGTACTATGGGACGGTATTTTTGCTATACTGGGGCTGCGGCCGGAAAATGTTTGCAAAACCTGTAAATTGTGGCTTGACAATTACAAAATTCTGTAATATAGTAAAGGTACCGCATCCACCCGCAGACAAAAGAGAGGCCGCCATGAACGATATGTACGAAGCCATCCTGGCGCTGTGCCGCAGCCGCGGCATCAACGTGACCCAGCTGTGCCGCACATTGGGCATCCCGCGCAGCACACTGTCGGAGCTGAGCACCGGCCGCACCCGGCAGCTGGGGCTGCGCCACGCCACCCGCATCGCCGAGTATTTCGGCGTGCCGGTGTCGGCGCTGACGGGCGCCGCCGAGCCGGCCCCCGCCGACGGCGTGGCCGGGCTGGACATCCGGGAGGAGCCCATCGCCGCGTATGAGAACCTCAAACGCTATCTGACCGAGGACGATAAGGCCGATATCGCCACCCTGATCCGCCTGCGCGCGGAGATCAACCGAGGCCGCCGCCCGTGACCGCCCCCAGGGCGGGCCGCGGCCCGGCCGGAAAGGAGCGCACCTTGCCCTATACGCTGGAACAGACCGAGCGCGAGCTTGCCGAGGAGGACATCCTGGTCCTGCCGACGCCGCTGCGCAGCCACCGCTGCCTGGCGCTGCAGGACGGGCGCATCGTCGGGGTGGACCCGGCGCGCTTTGGCACCGAGGCCGAGCTGCGCACCGCCCTCATCCACGAGCAGGCGCATTTTGACAGCGGCACCTTCTACCTGCCCTACAGCCCCTACCAGCTCAAATGCCAGGCCGAGTACCGCACCGACAAGGCCGCCATCCTCAAAAACATCCCCTATGCCGAGCTGGCCGCCCGCCTGCGCCGCGGCGACACCCTGCCCGAACTGGCGGAGTATTTCTGCGTGACGGAGGCGTTCGTCCAGAAGGCGTATGAGTTGTACCGCGCTATGGGCCGCCGGTTTGAATGAACAAAAACGATAGCCGCCTTATGGAAGCGTGCGGGGCGGGCTCTTGATCCCGCCGGAAAACGTTGAGGCAGCGGCAAGGGGGGCGCGGCGGGGGCAAGCCCCCGCCCTACAAATCCACCCATGAGAGCGCTTTTTCGATATGCTGCGCGTGGGGCGGGCCGGAAGGCCCGCCCCACGCCGCGTTGAAAACCCGCGCGCCGTGTGGTATGATGGGGGCGTAGTTTTACAAAAAAAGGGGGTGCCCGCCATGGGCCGGGAACCTGCGGGCCTTACGCCCGCCCAAAAGGCCGAACACAGTTTGCAGACCACCTACCGCGCCCGGCTGTGGACGCCGTTCATCGCCGCCGTCAAGCGCTACCGCCTCGTCGAGGCGGGGGATCGCATCGCGGTGTGCGTCTCGGGCGGGAAGGACAGTATGCTGCTGGCCAAGCTCATGCAGGAGCTTGGCCGCCACAGCGCGGTGCCCTTCGGGCTGGAATTTTTGTGCATGGATCCCGGCTACGCCCCCGAAAACCGCGCCCTCATCGAGCAAAACGCCGCGCGGTTGGGCGTGCCGCTGCGCTTTTTTGAGACGGACGTCTTTTCCCGCGCCGAGACAGGCGGCCCCTCGCCCTGTTACCGCTGCGCGCGTATGCGCCGCGGGCACCTGTACAAGCAGGCGCAGGCGCTGGGCTGCAACAAGATCGCCCTCGGCCACCATTTTGACGATGTGGTCGAAACGACGCTCATCGCCCTGTTTTACGGCAGCCAGCTGCAGGCGATGCCGCCGCGGCTGCACAGCAAAAATTTTGCCGGTATGCAGCTCATCCGGCCGCTGTACTGCGTGCGGGAAAACGACATCATCGCCTGGCAGCGGTACAACGGGCCGACGTTTTTGCGCTGCGCCTGCCGCTTTACCGCCGCCGAGGCCAACGGCCAAAGCGGCAAACGGCAGGAGGTCAAGCAGCTTTTGCGCACGCTGCACGCCGCCAACCCCAATGTGGAGCAGAGCATCTTCAACGCCATCCACGCCGTGTGCCTGGACACCTTCCCCGGCTACAGCGCAAGGGGGGAAAAGCACACCCTGCTGGAGGCCTTCCCCCCGGCGGGGCCGCCGCCTTGCGGCGCGTAACGAGAGCCGTTCCGAAATGGGCGCGCGCTTTTTGCCCGCGGCGCCATGCGCCGCGCAAAACAAATTTTTATTGAATGATAAAAATTTGTTTTGGCAAAAACGTCCCGGAGCGTAGCGCCGCAAAGCGGCGCGCAGCGAGGGCGTTCCGAAATGGGCGGCGCGCGCACGCGCGCCATAAGTGGGTGCCGGGCAGATGTTTGCCCCGCGGCGGGGTCAAGACCCCGCCCTACAAATGGATGACTGCTGCCGGGATTTGGGTTTTTCCGTTCTCTTTCGTGACCGAAAGAGAACCAGAAAGGTCCCGCTGGTTTCGCATGCAGCGGACCCACGACCAAAGGGGGTTCCCCCCTTTGGAATCCCCCGAGGCAAGATACCGCCCGGGTGTTCCGGCGAGTGCCATCCCCCATTCGCCGGACGGACGCCACCTTGCGGCGCCGTCCACGCTCACGCCGCGCTGCGCGCCGCTGCGGGCAGGGCGTGGCAAACCGTTTTGCAGACACCTGCGGAACGTCCGTAGGGGCCGATTACAATCGGCCCGCAAATGGCGAGAAACGTATCATCTGTTTGCAGGGCGGGGGCTTGACCCCGCCGCACTTAAAAGGCATCTCACTTTCCCCTCATCAGTCGTCTGCGGCGTGTAGGGCGGGGTGCCCTCACCCCGCCGCCCCAAAAGGGGGAAGCCTTGTGGGGTATCTCGTCCTGAAGGCCGGGCGCGGTCAGCGCACGTCCTCGCGCATATCGCCGCGGCGGTACGCCTCGACCAGGGCGGCCAGGTCCCCGATAAGGGCGCGCTTGCGGGCGCCCTCGTCGGTGTCGGCCACCAGCAGGCGGTGCGGCGCGGTGTAGATATACTCGCTGCGGGAGGTGATGTCCTCGTCCTCGCGGATGGCCTTCTCCCGGCTTTCAAAGGGCTGGTGGGTGCGCAGCGTCAGCCCGTGGCTGCTGTATACCAGCGTGTACCCCGCGATGCCGGTCTTTTCATGGTAGGCGCGGCAGAACCCGCCGTCGATGACGATGAGCCGCCCCCCGCCCTTGACGGGGCTCTCGCCCTCGATGGCCTTGACCGGCACGTGCCCGTTGACGATGTGGCACCCTTCGCCCGAAAGCCCGAACTCCCGCAGGATCTTCTCGGCGGTGCCGGGGCGGTCGATGAGGCGGTAATAGGGGTCCTTGACCTCGGCGTGGGTGGCGGGGTCGGCGATATAGAGGCGCTCAAAGGTGGTCATGGCGCTGCGGCCAAAGACGGGGCTCATGGCGCCGCACCAAAGATACCACAAAAAGTCCTGCCCGGCCAGGCGCGCGGCGCTGCCCTCGGGGGCAAAATACCCCGCGCGGGCGCGGGCGTCGCAGTAATCGAACAGCGCCTTGCCCGCGTAGGCGCGGCCCTCAAAGCGCTCGGCGGCAAAGCGGCCGTCCGGCGTCATGGGCACGGCGCCGTGGTACAGCAGGTTGCCGTTGCAGATCTTGTATAAGGACCCCTTGGCGTACAAAAACTGGATGTGGCGCTGCAGCTGCTTGCTCTCCCGGAAATTGCGCACCAGCTCGGCCATCACGGCCTCCTCCCGCGGGGAGAGGGCGGTGGGGTCGGCGGGGTCCACGGTGGGGAAGTGGGTGTCCAGCAGCGGGCAGCGGCGGCCGCCGCACACCACCGTGCCGGCGCGGTAGTCGATGTGGTTGAGATAGTCCCGCCCGTCCATGAGGAAATCCGGGTTGCGGGCGATGGCCTGCGCCTCCAGCTTGAGCATCAGCACCGTCACGGCCTTGTGCATCTGCGCGGCGCGCAGCAGGTTGGCCGGCTCACAGTTGGTGCGCGGGTCGGCGTGGGGCATCCAGCGGGCCACGTCGCTGCCGGCGTAGCACTCGGCGGCCAGATGGTCCAGCGGCCGCACGCTGATGCCGTAGCCGCGCTCGATGGTATCGGCGTTGTTGTAGGCCAGCGTGGTCTTGAGCACCGTCGCCACGCACAAAGCGCTGCCGGCGGCGGCGCCCATCCACACCACGTCGTGGTTGCCCCACTGGATGTCGACGTTGTGGTGCTCCATCAAATTGTCCAAAATCAGGTCGGGCCGGGGGCCGCGGTCGAATACATCCCCCACGATGTGCAGCCGGTCGACGGCCAGCCGCTTGATGATCTCGCAAAAGCGCAGGATGTAGGCGTCGGCCCGGCGGTAGCGGATGATGCTGGCGATGATCTCGCCGTAATAGAGGTCCTTGTCATGGTCCTCAAAATGGGCGTGGAGCAGCTCGTCCAGGATGTGGGCGCAGCTTGGCGGCAGGCAGGCGCGCACATGGTCCCGCGTGTGCTTGCTGGACACGAACCGGCACAGCTCGACAAGGCGCAGCAGCGTGGTGCGGTACCACGCCGGCAGGTCGGCCTGCGCGGCCTTGAGCTCCGGCAGCTTTTGCTCGGGGTAATAGATGAGGGTGGCAAGGTCGCTGCGCTCCTGCGCGGAGGCGGTATCCCCCAGCACGATGTCGATCTTTTCGCGGATGACGCCGGAGGCGTTGTTCAGAATATGGGTGAACGCCTCGTGCTCGCCGTGCAGGTCGGACATGAAATGCTCCGTGCCCTTGGGCAGGCGCAGCAGCGCCTCCAGGCGGATCATCTCGCTCGCGGCGGCGGCCACGGTGGGGTATTTTTCCGCCAGCGCGGCCATGTAGCGCCGCTGTTGGTCCGGCATTGCCATGGGATGGCCCCCTTTTGTTTGTGGTATGCCTGTATTGTACGGCAAGCGGCGGCGCCGTGTCAACAAAAGGGGCGGGCACCGTATGGTAAGTGCTTGTATTTTTTGCCCGCCGTGGTACAATGATAAGCACACAAACAAAACCCACAAAAGGAGAGGACCCCTTATGCAAGTGACCAAAGCCACCACCATGGGCGATATGCTGGAATATGACCGCGGCATCGCCTACATCCTCATGCAGGAGGGCATGCACTGCGTGGGCTGCCCGTCCTCCATCGGCGAAACGCTGGAGGAAGCCTGCGCCGTCCACGGGCTGGACGCCGACACCGTCCTCAAGGACATCCAGGATTACCTCGCCACCCGCCGGGCATAACCCGCCGCACCCGCCGCAAATAAACGCTGTTTCCAAATGACAAGGGCCCGCCGCGTATTTGCGGCGGGCCCTTGTGCGGTGCATCAAAAAGCGCATTCACGTGTAAATTTATAGGGCGGGGGCTTGCCCCCGCCGTGGTCACGGCAACATTTTTCGGCGGGCACAAGAGCCCGCCCTGCACGCTGTTATAAGGCAGCGATCGTTTTTTGGCACGCGCTGCGTCAAGTCCTTGTGTTTTGCCGCGCGGCGGGCTATACTGGTAAAAAAGGGAAGGGGGCCCCGCCGATGGAAGAGCAATACGCCCGCACCGCCATGCTGCTGGGGCAGGCCGGCCTTGCGCGGCTGCGCGCGGCGCGCGTGGCGGTGTTCGGGCTGGGCGGCGTCGGCGGGTATGCCGTCGAGGCGCTGGCCCGCAGCGGCATTGGCACGCTGGATCTGGTGGACGACGACTGTTTCGCCCCCTCCAACCTCAACCGCCAGCTGCTGGCCACCCGCGCCGCCCTCGGCCGGCCCAAGGCGGAGGTGGCCGCCGCGCGGGTGGCGGACATCGACCCCTCCGTCACGGTGCGGGTGCACCGGGTGTTCTACACGCCCGCCACGCAGGGGCAGTTCGATTTTTCACAGTACGATTACGTCGTCGATGCCATCGACACCGTCACCGGCAAGCTGGCGCTGGTGCTGCAGGCGCAGGCGGCGGGGGTGCCCGTCATCAGCTGCATGGGCACCGGCAACAAGCTGGACCCCACCGCGCTGCGCGTGGCGGACATCTACGAGACGTCGGTCTGCCCGCTGGCGCGCGTCATGCGGCGGGAGCTCAAAAAGCGCGGCGTCAGGGCGTTGAAGGTGGTCTATTCCACCGAGGCGCCGCGCGCCCCGCTGCCGCCCGCCGTGCCCGATACCGCCGGCCCCGCGCGCCCCGGCCGGGATGCGCGGCGGCAGGTGCCGGGCTCGCTGGCCTTTGTGCCCGGCGCCGCCGGGCTGGCGCTGGCCGCCGAGGTGGTGCGGGATCTGGCCTTCGTGCCCGGTGCGCCGGCGCCGTAACGCGCGCCGCACACCGCTTTGGAAAGGAGCCGCGTATGGAATTTATCAGCGTGTTCGATGTGATCGGCCCCAACATGATCGGGCCGTCCAGCTCCCACACCGCGGGCGCGGCGGTCATCGGGTATCTGGCGCACAAGCTGCTGCCCGGCCCGCTGACGGCCGCGCGCTTTACCCTGTACAACTCCTTCGCGCGCACCGGCCGCGGCCACGGCACCGACCGCGCGCTGCTGGGCGGCGTGCTGGGCTTTGCCACCGACGATACCCGCATCCGGGATTCCTTCGACATCGCGGCGCAGCGCGGCCTCGCGTATACCTTTGACCGGGAGGAGAACGCCCCCAACCTGCACCCCAACACCGCCGACATCGCGCTGGAAAACGCCGCCGGGCAGCGCCTGACGGTGCGGGGCGAAAGTTTGGGCGGCGGCAAGGTGCGCATCTGCCGGCTGGGCGGCGTGGAGGTGGATTTTACCGGGGAATATGCCACGGCCGTCGTCGTCCATCGGGACCGGCCGGGCCTGGCCGCCCACATCACCCGCTGCCTGGGCGAGGCGGGGGTGAACATCGCCTTCATGCGCGTCTACCGCGAGGCCCGGGGCGAGACGGCCTACACGGTGGTGGAATCCGACGGCGTGCTGCCCGACGGCATCGCCGACGCGCTGCGCGCGCACGAACACGTCCATGACGTGATGATCATCCAAAAGTAAGGGGGTGCCGGGATGGCGTTCGATTTTGCCACCGCGCGGGAACTGCTGGCTTTGTGCGAGGCGCACGGCGTGCCCATCGGCGAGGTGATGCGCCGGCGGGAGGCGGAGGCCGCGCAGCAGCCCACCGAGGCGCTGGACGCCCGCATGGCGCAGGCGCTTGCCATCATGCGGCGCGCCGCACACGAGGCCGCCGCGGCCCCGCCCCGGACGATGGGCGGGCTTATCGGCGGCGGGGCCAAACGCGTGCAGGGCCGCTGCGCCGCGCGGCAAAGCCTTGCGGGGCCGGTGCTGGGGCAGGCGATGGCCTACGCGATGAGCGTGCTGGAGGTCAACGCCTCGATGGGGCTCATCGTGGCGGCGCCCACGGCGGGGGCTTCCGGCGTGGTGCCGGGGGTGCTGCTGGCCTTGCAGGACGCCCACCGCCTGCCGGATACCGCCGTGGTCGACGCGCTGTGGGCGGCCGGGGCCGTGGGGTACCTGGCCATGCGCAACGCCTCGGTCGCGGGGGCGGTGGCCGGCTGCCAGGCCGAGGTGGGCGTGGCGGCGGCGATGGCCGCCGCCGGCGCGGTGCAGATGATGGGCGGCAGCCCCGACGCCTGTACCGGCGCGGCCGCCACCGTGCTGATGGACCTGCTGGGCCTTGTGTGTGACCCCATCGGCGGCCTGGTCGAAAGCCCGTGCCAGAGCCGCAACGCCGCCGGCACGGCCGTGGCGCTGGCCGCCGCCGAGCTGGCGCTGGCCGGCGTGCCCGCACCCATCCCGCTGGACGAGATGCTTGCCGCCATGCTGGCGGTGGGGCGCCGCCTGCCGGCCGAGCTGCGCGAGACGGCGCTGGGCGGCTGCGCCGCCACCCCCACGGCCTGCCGCCTGTGCGGCGCGGCCCAAAACCGGTGAGCGCCCGGCGGCGGCAAACCGCTTGACGCGGGCGCCAAATGCGTATATAGTAATAGTTGGTATGTTGATATCCCGGGCGGGCCCCCTGTGCGAAGGGCGGCCCCGCGTGCCCGGTACATAAGAGGCGGAGAGATGAACTATTCCTACCAGCGGCAGGTCGTGCTTGAGACGCTGCGCGCCCAAAAGCAGCATGTGACCGCGCAGCGGCTGTACCAGCTGGCGCGCAAATCCTGCCCGAGGCTGAGCCTTGGCACCGTGTACCGCAACCTGAACACCCTGGTCGAGATCGGGGAGGCCGGGCGCGTGGGCATCCCGGGCGAGGCCGACCGTTTTGACTGGGACCCCCATCCCCACCAGCATTTTTACTGCCGCGCCTGCAAGGGCACCCAAAACCTGGATCTGCCCACCGCCGGGCTGGAATCCGCTTTGCAGGCGTACCCCGGCGTCAAGGTGGAGGGCTACCATCTCATCGTGACCGGCCTGTGCGAGAACTGCCGCGGGCAGGAGTGAGCCGGCCAAGACGGTGCAGTGTGCCGAAAGACGGTAGCTGCCTTATGGAAGCGTGTAGGGCGGGCTCTTGAGCCCGCCGAAACACTGCGGCGGGGCAAGGCCGTGCGGCGGGGTCAAGCCCCCGCCCTACAACCTGCGGGAACGCATCGCCTGCCCCGCAAACGGCGGCCCGCGCTGCGGCGGGCCGATTTGCAGGGCAGCCCTTGCGGGGCTAATCGGCCCCTGCGGGACGGCTGTGAACGTGCTTTTTTGACACGCAGAACGCCGCCCCGGCCATTCG
Source organism: uncultured Gemmiger sp. (assembly GCA_947629015.1). Lineage (GTDB taxonomy): Bacteria > Bacillota > Clostridia > Oscillospirales > Ruminococcaceae > Gemmiger. Next base: position 2,494 of record CANRCB010000018.1, on the reverse strand, counting down.
GCCGGGGCGGCGCAGTTTGTCAAAAAGGCGTTTTTTGTTTTTGCGGCGGGTCAACCGCGGGCGATGCCGTAGCCGGCGCAAAGCACCGCGAACTCATCGCTGCCGACAAAGCCGTCGAACACATCCGCACGCGGGGCGCCGCCGGCCAGCACGGCCAGCCAGCCCTGCATACCGCCGTCGTCGGCGGGGCGGCCAAAGAAGGCGTTGTACAGATGCTCGACGTATTCGCGGTCGGAGAAGCCCCTGTTTGCAAATTCATCGCTGAAGACAAAGCCGTAGGCGACCTCGCGGCCGGTGGCGGCCCCGCTGTTGAGCTGGGCGGTCCAGGCGGAAAGGCCGTCGTCGTCCGGCGCGCGGTCCAGGCAGACCTCATACAGGCGGGCGACAAAGCCCTCGACGCCGCTGCCGGACGGTGCGCCCGGAGCGGTGGCCACCTCGATGCCGTAGCCGGCGCAGAGGTTGGCAAACTCGGCGCTGCCGGTCATGCCGTTAAAGATCTCCTCGCGCGAGGTACCGCTCTGCAGCTGGGCGGTCCAGGCGGCCAGGCCTTCGGCATCGGCCTCACGGCCCAGGATGGCGCGGTACAGGTACCGGACATATTCGCTGTCGCCGCAGTTTTTGTTCTGGAACTCGTCGCTGAAGATGAAGCCGTGCGCGACGTCGGCGCCGCCGGACGTGTGGGCGGCCAGGCTGTCCGTCCAGCCCTGCAGGCCTTCGGCATCCGCCTGGCGGTCCAGGCAGACCTCATACAGGCGCTCCACAAAGCCTTCGACGCCGGTCTGCGCCGGTTCGTCGGCCGCCGGGGCGGGCGACGGGGCCGGTGTGGGCGCGGGGGTGGGCGTCACGGTCGGCACGGGGGCGGGCACCGCGGTGGGTGCGGGCGTCGCGGCCGGCTGGGGGGTGGCCGTCGGCCGGGGCGTGGCGGCGGGCTGCTTGCGGGGCAGCACGTTCGTCTGCTGTGTGCCGCAGGTCTGGCAGTGGCGCACCTCAAGGCCGTCGGCGTCCTCGGTGGCGGGGTACGCCACCGACCATTCGGTCCAGGTATGCATATCGGGGTTGTCGGCCCAGACTTCCTTCGTGGAGGTCTCCTTGCAGCCGGCGCGGCTGCAGGAGGTGGTCACGCGGTCCCGGTTGCAGCTCAGGTGGGTGACGGTCGTCTGCCAGTCATGCCCAAGGGCGGGCACCGTCACGCGCTGCACGTCCTCCTCCGCTTCGGATTTGCAGACGAGGCAGATGAACATCCGCTCGCCCGGCTCGGTGCAGGTGGGTTCCTTGATGGTCCTCCAGCCCGAAGAGCTCGCCAGATTGTGGGTGTAGGCGTGGCCGGTAGAGCCTATCGTTTCCTCGAGCTCCGCTTTGCAGACGCTGCACTCGTACCGGATGGAGCCCGTCTGCTTGCAGGTGGGCTTTTTGTAATCCGTCTGCGTCCAGCTGTGCGTAAAGACGGCGGTGGCCGGCAGGCCGGAGTTGGCGACGGTGCCGCCCTCCACCGCGGCCGAAACGTCCACGGTCAGGGTCAGCCCGTCCTCGGGCCCGTCGCTCCCGTCGTAGGTGACGGTCAGCGTGCCGCCCTGGGCCTCCAGCTTGGCATCGCCCAGCGTGCCGCTGGCGCTGCCCGCGCCCTCACATACGATGTCGGTGCTTTCGCTCCCGCTGCTGACGTGCCAGGTCAGCGAGGTGTAGGTGGCCGGGCTGGGGCTGGTGGCGGCGGTAAAGCGCAGGGCGCTGCCCTTCGTCACGTGCGCGGACCAGGTCATGGTGCCGTCGGTGTGGCTGCCGCCCGCGCCGACGATGTGCATACTTTGCAGGGGGCCCGGCGCGGGACGGGTGCGGTCAAATTCCCAGCTGTTGGTGCCGTCCTCGCGCTGCCACACGGCGTAAAGGGTGGCACCGTCCTTGATCGGGGTGGTATCATCCACATCCGGCTGTTGCTTATCTGCGGCGGTGGCCCAGCCCAGGAAGGTGTAGCCGTCAAAGGTGTGCGCCTTCCAATAGGCTTTCAGCGCCTCCATGCTGTCAAGCGGTGTGTCCGTCTCGCCGTTCCAGTTGAGGTAGCGCACCGCCAGGTCGCCGGGGGTCAGGGTGTAGGTGTTGTCCGGCCCGGCCACGGGGCGGGAGCAGGAAAGTTTCTGCCCCAACAGGCCGTTTACGCCGTTGTAGTCAAGGTAATAGGTGATGTGCCTTTGCGCCTGGGCCTCCGCGGTGGCCTCATACCCCGCGTACAGCGTGGTAATGCCCTCGCCGACGGCGGTGCCCGGCTCGACCGGCGTCCCGGCCGGATGGATGGACCATGTCCGGTAGCCGTCCTGCTCCGTCGTCTCGGCCACGGACTTTTCGGTGTACCAGCCCTTGAACTCGGCGGGCTGGCTCTTTGCGGCGCCGTCGAGGTCAAAGGCGTAGACGGGCGGGTCGTCCTTCGCGTCGGCGGGCAGCAGGCCGCCCACAAGGTCAACGGTGCGGGTATAGTTGTTGTCCGCTACCTCGCCTTCCTCCG
>CANRCB010000017.1 GCA_947629015.1 uncultured Gemmiger sp. | reverse complement strand
ACGCCGGCGGTGTTCAGGGTGTAGGCGATGCCGGCATCGTCCAGCCGCGCCCGGAACAGCGCCAGCACCTCGGCGGGGTCCTCGTCGGGGGCAAGGTACATATGCACCGTCACCACGTCGCGCGGCTTGTCCAGCAATTCCTGCTCGATGAGATCCACGTGGGCGATCTGCCACGCCTGCTCCTCCAGGTCGCTGTAATCCTCGATGTAGATGCCGCCGCCCGCGGCCATCGTGGCGATGGCCTCGGCGGTGTCGGCGTCGCGCTTGGCGACCGTGACGCTGATGTCGGTCCATTCCATACAAAACCCTCCACAGTCCTGCTTTTTCCCAAGTATAACACACCCGCGCCGCCAAGGCAAAGGTATATCCCGCCGCCGCGCGGGGCATAGTACCCCCAAAAGAAGGGATGCCCCATGAAACTCACCCCCAAAAAATATGGCGAGATGGTCAAAAACGCCTCGCCGCCGTCGCCGGTATGGCGGGACTGCGTGTGGGCGTTCTGCGTCGGCGGGCTCATCTGCACTGTCGGCGAGGCGCTGCGCCGGATGTATCTGCTCTGGTATGACAAGCAGACCGCCGGTATGCTCACGAGCGTCAGCCTCATCCTGCTGTCGGCGGTGCTCACGGTGCCGGGATGGTACCAGAAGCTCGCCGCCAAGGCGGGCGCGGGCACGCTGGTGCCCATCACGGGGTTCGCCAACTCCGTCGTCAGCCCGGCGGTGGAGTTCAAGGCCGAAGGCTGGGTGACCGGCGTCGGCGCCAAAATCTTCACCATCGCGGGGCCGGTCATCGCCTTTGGCACGCTTGCTTCCTGGGTGTGGGGGCTCATCTACTGGGCGATGCAGGCCGCCGCTTGAGGCCCCGCCGCACCCCTACAGGGAAAAGGAAAACGTATCATCCATCCCGTAAGGGCCGATCACAATCGGCCCGCAAATTGCATCCCATTTCCGGTCGATTTGTAGGGCGGGGTCTTGACCCCGCCACGAGGCCTGTTGGCTGCCGCCTGCTGCCGGGATTTGGGTTTTTCCGTTCTCTTTCGTGACCGAAAGAGAACCAGAAAGGTCCCGCTGGTTTCGCATGCAGCGGACCCACGACCAAAGGGGGTTCCCCCCTTTGGAAACCCCCGAGGCAAGACATCGCCCGGTTGTTTCGGCGGGCACCATCTCCCGTCCGCCGGACGGACGCCACCTTGCGGCGTCGTCCACGCTCACGCCGCGCTGCGCGCCGCTATGGGCAGGGCGTGGCAAACGGTTTTGCAGACACCAACGGAACGTCCGTAGGGGCCGCATAGCCCCGCAAGGGGTGCCCTGCAATGCGGCCCGCAAACCGCGAGAAACATAGCATCGGGTTTGTAGGGGGCGGCGTCCCCGACGCCCCGAACCTTGCTGCAAATGTTGTTCCCGGGTGGTTTGTAGGGCGGGGTCCAATCGGCCCGCAAGGGGGATGGCGGCCGCGGGGCGTTTCCCGCCGCATCCCCCACCCGGCCTGTGCGCTGCGCCGCACAGGCCGGGTTTTTACATTTCCGCCTTGTTTTTGGTGTGCGGCACGTGTATAATTATCCTGTATCAGTTTGTACATTTTTACCGAAAGGATGCCCCGCCATGCGCACCGACCCCGCGCTGCACTACCTTGATAACGCCGCCACCACCCTTGTCAGCCCCGCGGTGGCGGCGGCCGTGGCCGAAGCGCTTTCGGGCCACTGGGCCAACCCCAGCAGCCTGTACGGCCCGGCCGTGGCGGCGCAGAACGCGCTGCAAACCGCCCGCGCGCAGGTGGCCAAAAGCCTTGGCTGCCGCGCGGACGAGGTCTATTTCACCTCCGGCGGGTCGGAGGGCAACAACCTGGCCATCCTCGGCGCCGCCGGGGCCCGCGCCGCATGGGGCAAAAACATCGTCGTGTCGGGGTTCGAGCATCCCAGCGTGCAGCGGCCCATCCGCGCGCTGGGCCGGCAGGGGTGGGAGGTGCGCGAGATCCCGCCCGAAAGGGACGGCACGCTGGACCTGCAGAAATTTTTGGCCGCCGTCGATAAAAATACCGCCCTCGCGGCCTGCATGGCCGTCAACAACGAGACGGGCGCCCTGCAGGACATCGCCGCCCTCGCGGCGGGCGTCAAGGTCAAAAACAGCCGCTGCGCCGTACATATCGACGCCGTGCAGGCGTGGCTGCGCCTGCCCGTTGATATAAAGCGCCTGCCCGGCGTGGATACGCTTTCCGTCTCGGGGCACAAGGTGCACGCGCCCAAGGGCGTGGGGGCGCTCTATCTGTGCGACAACCAGCGCCAGCACCTGCGCCCGCCCTACCTCGGCGGCCATCAGGAGCGCGGCATCCGCCCCGGCACCGAGAACACGCCCTACATCGTCGGCCTCGGCCTTGCCGCCGAACAGGGCGCCGCCACCCTCCGCCAGCGCGCCGCGGCCGTCGCCGCGCTGCACGCGCGCCTGCGGGCGGGGCTGGAAGGGCTTGGGGGCATCACCTTCAACGGCCCCGCGCCGGGCGCCGGCGGCGTGCCGGAGATCCTGAATTTTTCCACCGGCTGCGTCAACAGCCAGACGATGATCGGCTTTCTGGACGCGCGCGGGGTGTATGTCTCGGGCGGCAGCGCGTGCGACAAGGGCGAGCCCAGCCACACCCTGCTCGCCATGGGGTGCGATGCGCGCACCGTCCGCACGGCGCTGCGCGTCAGCCTCTGCGCCGACAACACCCCCGAGGACATCGACGCCCTGCTCGACGGCGTGCGCGATGGCCTTGCCGCGCTGCGGCACATCTGACAAAACGGGAGAAAATAACGATGATACATGAGATACTGCTTGCTTATGAGGGCGAGATGACGCTCAAGGGCCTCAACCGCGGCAAATTTGAGGCGTGCCTTGCCAAAACCATCCGCGCGCGCCTGCGCGGGCTTGGGGATTTCGGCTTCACCCAGGCGCAGAGCACGGTGTTCATCACCCCGCAGAGCGAAGGTTTTGACCTGGACGAGGCCGAGCGCCGCCTTTCCCGCATTTTCGGCCTGGTGCGCCTTTCCCGCGCCGCCGTGTGCGCAAAGGATTTTGCCGCCATCTGCGCGGCGGCCGAGGAATACCTCGACCCGGAACTGCGCCGCGTCAAAACCTTCAAGGTCGAGGCGCGGCGGGCGGACAAAAAATTCCCCATGCAAAGCCCCGAGATCTGCCGCGAGCTGGGCGCGCATCTGCTGCGCTGCCACCCGCATCTGCGCGTCGACGTGCACGCGCCGCAGCTGGAGGTCATGGTCGAGATACGCGAGGGCGGCGCTTACCTGCACGGCCCCAAGCGGGAAGGGGCCGGCGGGCTGCCGGTGGGCACCAGCGGGCGGGCGCTCAACCTGCTTTCCGGCGGCATCGACAGCCCCGTCGCCGCCTACATGATGGCCCGGCGGGGGCTGGCTTTGCACCACATCCACTTTGCCAGCCCGCCCTACACCAGCCCCCGCGCCCGCCAAAAGGTCGAGGAGCTGGCCGCCCTCGTCAGCGAATATACGGGGGACTGCACGCTGTTCGTCGTGCCCTACACCGCCCCGCAGGAATACCTGCGCGACCACGCCCCCGGCGATATCTTCACCGTGCTCATGCGCCGCAGCATGCTGCGCATCGCCGCCGCGGTGGCAAAGCGGTGCGGGTTGGACGCCCTTGTCACCGGCGAGAGCCTGGCCCAGGTGGCCAGCCAGACGCTGGCCGCGCTGCAATGCACCGATACCGCGCAGGCGCTGCCGGTGCTGCGCCCCTGCATCGGCATGGACAAAAACGAGATCATCGCCGTTGCGCGGCGCATCGGTACCTTTGATACCTCCATCCAGCCGTATGAGGATTGCTGCACCATCTTCACCCCGGCCCACCCAAAGACCCGCCCGCGCCTTGCCGGGATCCTTGACGCCGAGGCCGCCATGCCGGAACTGCCGGCGCTGGAAGCGGCGGCCGCCGAAGGCGCCGAAAAGGTGCCCGTGCGCATGGGGGACGCCCCGCTGCCGTGAAAGCCGTACAAAAAGGAGAGGCCATGACCGCTGAGATCATCTGCGTCGGCACCGAGCTGCTGCTCGGCGATATCGTCAACACCAACGCCCAATTTTTGAGCCGGGAACTGGCCGAGCTGGGCATCAGCGTGCTGCACCAGCACGTGGTGGGGGACAACGTCCCCCGTTTGCAGGCGCTCGTCGCCCAGGCCAAAGCCCGCAGCGGGCTGCTGGTCTTTTCCGGGGGGCTTGGCCCCACGGCCGACGACCTGACCAAGGAGACGGTCGCCGCCGCCTTTGACGACCCGCTGCGCTTTGACGAGGCGCAGTGGCGGAAGATCATCGCCTTTTTCGCCCGCATGGGCCGCACGCCGACCGAAAACAACCGCAAACAGGCGATGGTGCCCACCCGCGGCCACGCCGTGGAAAACGACCACGGCACCGCGCCCGGCGCGTGGTTCGAGGATGGGCAGGGGCACTGCGCCGTGCTGCTGCCCGGCGTCCCGCGGGAGATGAAGGCCATGTGGGCCGAGCAGGTGCGCCCGCTGCTGGAGCGGCGGCAAAACTGCACCATCCGCAGCCGCACGCTGCACGTGCTGGGCGGCGAGAGCAGCATCGCCAGCAAGGCGGCCCCGCTGTTCGAGGGCGAAAACCCCACCGCTGCCATCTACTGCAAGACCGGCGAGAGCGAGATACGCGTCACCGCCCGCGCCGCCGACGCGGCCGCCGCCGAGGCCCTGTGCGAGGAGCGCCTTGCAAAATTCCGCGCTGTTTTGGGCGACGCCGCCTACGATACCGATGTGCCCGGCCTTGCGTGGACGGTGGTGCGCGCCCTCAGGGAAAGGGGCCTGCACGCCGCCACGGCCGAAAGCTGCACCGGCGGCCTCATCGCCCAGCGCCTGACCGAGGCCCCCGGCGCGAGCGAGGTGTTCGGCTACGGGTTCGTCACCTATGCCGAGGCCGCCAAGCAGACGCTGCTGGGCGTGCCGGAGGAACTTTTAAAACGGTATACCGTCTATTCCGGCCCGGTGGCCGTAGCCATGGCGCGCGGCGCGCTCGCCGCTTCCGGCGCCGAGCTGGCCGTTGCCGTCACCGGCATCGCGGGGCCGGGCGGGGCGCTGCCGGGCAAGCCGGTGGGCACCGTCTACCTGGCGGGGGCCGATGCGCGCACCGGGCAGGCGTACCTGTACCGGCTGGCGCTTTCCGCCTACCGGGAGCGGGAGGTCGTGCGTGCCCGCGCCGCGCTGTGGGCGTTGGATGTGCTGCGCCGCATGGCGCTGGGGCTCGGCCAGCCGGGGGCGCGGTGCGCCGCCGCCGACGCCGCGCCCGATACTTGGGATCTGTAACGGCCGCAAGGCGGCATTTTGGAAAGTTTTTGGGGGTGTGGCCATGCTGCAAACCTGTCTGCAAATCTTGCGCGTGTTCGGCCTGCCGGGCGCCGAGGTCACCGCCGTGCTGCGCACCGTGCGGGACGAAGGCTGCCCCGGCCTGCGTTTGCTGGAGCGCGACGGGGAATATGCCGTCTGCATCCAGGGCAGCGCCCCCACACGGGAGATGGCAAAGGCCTACTGCGAAAAATGGGCCGCGCGCCTGCGCGCCGCCTTTGGCGACGCGCTTTACGCCGAGGGCGAGGTGGGCCTGGCCGAGGCGGCGCTCACCGCGCTTTTGCAAAAGCGCAAGCTGCTGGTCGCGGTGGACGAGGCCACCGGCCGCCTGCTGGGCGGCGCGCTGCAGGGCCTTGCGCACAGCGAGGCCGCCTTTGATTTCGGCAGCCAGACCTACCGCCACCCCCAAAACGCCAAGCGCATCGTGGTGCCGCCGGCGCTTGCGCAAAAATTCCCCGGTGACCCTGTGCAGGCCGCGGCCGGGCGCGCCGCCACGGCGCTGCTGGCCGGCCAGGCGGACTGCGCCGCCGTGTACACCCCCGCCGGCGTGGGGCAGCCGCCCTTTGTGTTGGTGTGTGACCGGCGCGGCGCCGTGGCCACCGCCCTTGCCCCCGATTTGGGCGAGGGCGCCATCACCAACCACCTGCTGGACCTGGTCCGCCGCCGCGTGCTGGGCCTGGCGCCCGCCGCCGGCAGCATCGCGTTCCGCCCCGGGCACGAGCACCCGCTGCTGCTCGTCTCCCAGGTGGGGCAGGCGCGCCGCGGCGATACCGCCCGTTTCCCGGCGCACAAAGCGCGCCCCAAAAACCTGCCCGTCCAGCCGGAGGAAGATGCCGCCGCGCTGGATCTTGCCGCCGCCACAAGGACCCTTGGCGGCGAGATGGACCTTGGCGGCAGCGCCCGCCGCACCGGCACCATCACCTTTGAGGCGCCGGGCGGCGCCCCCGCGCGGCGCATCCGCCGCGCCGCCCCGCAGCCCCAGCCCCCCGCGCCCGAAAAGGCCGAACCCCCGGCCCCCGCGCCTGCGCCGGAACCCCCGGCCCCGGCCCCCGCGCCGCAGCCGGAAGAAAGGCCCGCGCCGCCGCATTCGCTGCTGGATGAGGATGTGCCGGATTTTTACACCCTGCCGCGTTCCGCCCCGCAGCCGGATATGCAGCAGGCGGCCGACCGCCTGTACGGCCGCGGGGACCCGCTGCCCGGCGCCCGCGCCGAGGCGCTGCGCAACCGCAGCCTGCAGCTTATCGAACGGAGCGAGCGCCGCAGCCGCCGCACCGTGCTGTTGATCCTGCTGCTGTTTTTGCTCATCCTGCTGGCGGGCGGGTTCGCGCTGTGGCGGTATTTCCGCGGCAGCCTCGGCACCCCGCCCGAGCCGCGCATGTACGGCACCGCCCGCTTTGACGCGCAGGCTGCCGCCTACTTGGAAAACGCGCAGCAAAAGCAGGCCGGGGTGTTGGGGTACCTCGCCTTCCCCGGGCAGGCGGGGCGCCTTGTCTACACCGCGGCCGAGGCGGACGCTGCCGGGCCGGACGCCCCCGCCCGCGCCGCGCTGGGGGAGCCGTGCTGGCTGGGCTCGGCGCAGCCGGGGCATACCGTCATCGACATGAAGGACGGCCTCGGCCCCTTTGCCGCGCTTGAGACCCTCAAAGAAAACAGCGGTTTTACGCTGTATACCGCCGCGCAAGACCCCCTGCGCTACAAGGTGCTGGGCGTCTATTATGCCGACCCCGCCGAGCCCCCCGCCACCGCCTTTGACCCGGCCGCCTACGGCGACCTTTCCGCCTACGGGCGCTACCTCGCCTTTGTGATGGGCGTGCGGATGCGCAGCCTGTTCGACACCGGCCTGCAAACCGGCCTTGGCGCCAGCTTTTTGACGCTGGCCGCCCCCGACGACGCCGGCGGGCTGCTGTGCGTGACGGGCCGCCTTGTCAAAGGGACGGAATCCGCCCAGCTCAACGCTGCCGCCATCACGGCGGCCGAACAGCCGCTGCTGCCCGCCGCGCGCTACGCCGGCACGGACGCCATGCCCGACGTCGGCGCCCTGCTCGCGGCCTGCCTTGCGGACTATGCCGCCGACCGCTCCACCCTGGAGGAGATGGCCGGCCCCGGCCGCACCGGCATTTTGGACGGCCTGCAGCAGCAGGAGGAAGATCTCCAAAACCTGCAAAGCCAGGCCGAAAACGTCATCGCGCAGGCCGACGAGCTGATGCTCAAGGGCCTGACCGACGTCGTGGACGGGCATTCCGTCATCGAGAGCGACCTTGACCAGGGCGCCGCCGGCACGCTGCCGGAGCAGCAGGTGGATATCCCCACCCTGCCCGCCGCGCCGCCCGCCGCCCCCACCGAGGCCCCGCCCCAGCCCACGCCGCCCCCGCAGGAGCCTACGCCCGCCCCGCCCGACGACCCGGTCGTCGATGACCCCGCCGACCCCGGCGCAGAACCCGGCGCCGATCCCGGCGCCGAGCCCACGCCGGAACCGCCCGCGGAGCCCACGCCGGAACCCCCGGCAGAACCGCCCGTGACTTCCGCCGAGGGCGAGACCATCAACGTGACGATGAACGGCAGCGCCCAGACGATGGACCTTGTCCGCTGCCTGGCCATGGTGGCCCAGAACGAGCTGGGCGCCGGCGCGCCCGCCGAGGCGTACAAGGCCCAGTGCGTGGCCACCCACTGCTGGATCCTCAGCCAGGGGGGCTACCCTGCGGTGCTCGGGCAGGAGCCGGGCGAGGCCGCGCTGGCCGCCGCGCGGGAGGTGGCGCACGTGCTCGTCACCTACAACGGTAAGGTGGCGTTCACGCCCTATTTTGCCTCCGCCAGCAAGGGCACGGCCTCCTCGGCTGATGTCTGGGGCGGGGAGCGCGCGTGGCTCCAGCCGGTGGACAGCCCCTATGACGAACGGTTCGCCACCAACTGGCACACCAACGGCGCCACCAGCGGCACGGCGCGCTTTGCCCGCGCCCAGCTCGAGGAGCGCATCAAAAGCCGCCTTGGCATCGACCTTGCCGGCGTAGACCCCAACCAGTGGTTCAAGATCCTCTCGGCCAATGAATACGGCTGGGTGTCCAAAATGCAGATCGGCCCCGACGGCGGCCAGAACACCACCTGCAGCGGTGCGTGGTTCCGCGAGACGCTGCTGGCCCGGCAGAGCGTTACGGGCGGCAGCCTGCGCAGCCAGTGCTTTACCTTTACCTATGATGCGGAACTCGATTGTTTTATCTTTGATGTCTACGGCTACGGCCACGGCTGCGGTATGAGCCAGTGGGGCGCCGTCGGCTGCGCCCGCAACGGCTGGCGTTACGACCAGATCCTTACCCACTATTTCCCCGGCACCACCCTTGCCACCTACTGAGCCACCGCTTGCAGGGGAAAGCCCAAAACAGAAAGAAGGATGAGCCATGTTCAAAAAACCGCTGTCCGCCCTGGTGCTGGCGCTGGCGCTGTGCGCCGCCGCAGCGCTGCCCGCTTTTGCCGAGACCCCGGCCGGCCCCCTTCCGGCAGAGGCGGACCAGGCCGAAGCCGTATGGGAGGCCGCGGGCAGCAACGAGCCGGGCCGCCCCACCCTTGGCACGCAAAACTATCTCACCTGGGCGGCGCCCGTCACCTCCTGCCTTGTGCCGCAGGCGTCCGGGTACATGGCGGTGGAGCTCACCCAAAGCGGCAAGGCCCTGCTTGTGCGCTATTTTGACGATGCGTTCCGCCGCACGTCGTACCGCTATGTCGATATCAGCGGCGAACTGCCGCTGTACGGCGGGTTTTACGCCGGCAGCGGCGGGTCCTGCTACCTCGTCACCGGCCAGAACAATCCAGGACAGAACGACCAGACCGAGGTCATCCGCGTGACCAAATACGATACCAACTGGGTGCGTAAGGGCGCCGCGTCCCTGCGCGGCGCCAACACCACCCGCCCGTTCGAAGCCGGTTCGCTGCGCATGGCGGAATACGGCGGGTACCTCTACATCCGTACCTGCCACGAAATGTACACAGTAAACGGCGAGAACCACCAGGCCAACCTGACGATGCAGGTGCGCACCTCGAATATGACGGTGACGGGTTCCGCTACTGGGGTATCGTACCCCGGCAAAGGGTACATCAGCCATTCCAACAACCAGTTCATCCTCGTGGATGACGCGGGCAACCTCGTCGCGCTCGACCATAGCGATGCCAGCCCCCGCAGCGCCGTGCTGGGGCGTTACGCCACCAAGGCGAACGGCAGCAACCCGCTGGGCAGCCAATACACCTATGCCGAGATCCGCTCCTTCGAAGGAAATGATGGCACAAACGCCACCGGTGCGTCGCTCGGCGGGCTGGAATACTCTGCCAGCAACTACCTTGCGGCGGGCAACTATGTGCAGGCGCCTACCATGTACTTCAGCAACGTCGCGGTGCGCAACGTCTTTGTCACCGCCACGCCGCGCAGCAGCATGACGGGCACTACCACCACCACATGGCTGACCAATTATACGCAGAACGGCACGCTGACCACCTCCACGCCGCAGATGGTCAAGATGGGGGATAATTCCTTCCTTGTTTTGTGGGAGATCGGCGACAAGATGGCCCAGGCCCAGGATATCTGGAAAGAGGATCCCATGCGCAAGCTGTGCTATGCCTTTGTCAACGCCAGCGGGAAACTGGTGGGCGGCGTCCATACCGTGGACGGCCGCCTGTCGGACTGCAAGCCCGTGGTCAAAAACGGGGCGGCGGTCTGGTATACCAGCGACGGCAGGACCACCTTCTATACCGTCAGCAGCAGCGGCGCCTTCTCCAGCGCCGATGGGGGCTACAGCTGCGGCGAGATGCCCGGCGGTACGGCCGGCGCCAGCCTCCGCTGGCACATGGATGAAAACTATACGCTGTATGTGGAAGGCACCGGCGCCGTGGATAAGGACGCCGCAAAACAGTGGGAGGCGTTCAGCGGCTGCATCACCAGGGCCGTCATCGGCAGCGGCATCACCCAAATCGGCAACACCGTGTTTTCGGACTGTGCCAACCTGCGCACCGTCTCCATCCCGCCGTCCGTCAACTCCATCGCCGGCGGCGCGTTTGGTTCGCCCGCCGTCGGCTTTACCATCGAGGGCTATTGCGGCAGCGAGGCGCAGCGCTGCGCCAACCTGAACGGCTACCGCTTTGTGGCCACCGGCGCGCTGCCGCCCACGCTCTATGACCCGCTGGTGTATGGCAATACCATCACGCTGGAGTGGAGCAGTGTCCCCGGTGTCTCGTACTACCGTGTGTTTTATCAGTTGAACGGCAGCGGTTGGACGGCGGCGGGGGATGTGGCCGGCGATGGCAGCTCCTCGGCTTCGTATATGATCAGCAACGCCGCCCCCGGCACCTACACCCTTGCGGTGTGCTGCCTGCGCGAGGATGGCCAGACCCTCTACAGTGACTACAGCGCAGGCAAAACCGTCACGGTGACGGCCCAACAGCCCGACCCCGGCACGCAGCCGGGCACTTCGGCCGATGACAGCCAGGTCCGGGCCTTTGTCACCCGCCTGTATGAGGTCTGTCTCGGGCGTACACCGGACGACGCCGGCCTCGACGGCTGGACGGCTGCCCTTGTCTCCCACCGCAACACCGGCAGCCAAGCGGCCTGCGGCTTTATCTTCAGCGATGAGTTCAAGGCGAAAAACTACTGCAACAGCTGCTATATCGACCATTTGTACCGCGCCTTCATGGGCCGCGAGCCGGACACCGAGGGCCACGCCGGGTGGATGCGCGTACTTGAGGAAGAGGGCCAGAGCCGTGAAAGTGTGTTCAACGGCTTTGTCGGCAGCGACGAGTTCAAGGCCCTCTGCCAACAGTACGGCATCGACCCCGGCACCGGCACCGCCGAGCCGGAGGGCGTCGGCACGGTGCGGCGTGGTACCTGCGCCGGGTGCGGCGCCACCGACGGCGTGGAGGACTTTGTGGTGCGGCTGTACCGCATCTGCCTTGACCGCGACCCGGACGCTGACGCACAGAAATGGATGGAGATCCTGCGCACGCGGCAGGAGACGGGCCGGCAGGTGGCGCACGGGTTTATTTTCAGCGATGAGTTCAAAGCCCGCGGCTTTGACAACGAGACATTCGTACAGTATATGTACCGCGCCTTCTTTGACCGCATGCCGGAAGGCGGCGAGGAGAGCGGCTGGGTGACGGATCTCAACGGCGGCGGAAGCCGGGAAACCGTGATGGACGGCTTTACCGGCAGCGACGAATTTGCCGTCCTCTGCCGCCGGTACGGCATCCGCGCGCAGTAAACCTTTGCCCAAAACCCTACAGCGGCCCCCGGCCAAAAGCCGGGGGCTTTCGTCGTATCTTTGTAAGTGGTACCTGGGTGGGGCCGCCGCCCTGCGCGATACCGTTTGCGGGGCGTCGGGGACGCCGCCCCCTACATGGATACGGAAACGTATCATCCGGATTGTAGGGCGGGGTCTTGACCCCGCCGCAAAACCTTGCCGCGGCATCGACGTTTCACGGCGGGCCTGAAGGCCCGCCCTACAATTTTCCCGCGAGGTACACGTGGGGATGGCGATTGCCTTCCCGCAAACGGCATCTTGTTTCCCCTCATCCGTCGCCTGCGGCGCGTAGGGCCCTGCCCCCGCCGCAGGGGATGTCCTTTTGCTTTTTCCGCACACGGAAACCGCGGCCCGCATCGTTTGATGCGGGCCGCGGCAATGTGTGGCTGTTTTTGGGGGCCGGTTCACGCCTTGTTGGCGCTGCCGAATAGGTTGACCTTCTCCTCCACCTTGGCGATGATGGCGTCGGCGCCGGGCTTGAGCAGCTTGCGCGGGTCATAGCCTTTGCCCTGGCGGTCCTTGCCGGCCTCGATGTAGGCGCGGGTGGCCTCGGCAAACACGACCTGGCAGTCGGTGTTGACGTTGATCTTGGAAACGCCCAGGCTGATGGCTTTCTGGATCATCGCGTCGGGGATGCCGGTGCCGCCGTGCAGCACCAGCGGGATGTTGTTGGTGGCCTTGTGGATGCGGTCCAGCGCGTCAAAGTCCAGCCCCTTCCAGTTGTCGGGGTACAGGCCGTGGATGTTGCCGATGCCGGCGGCCAGGAAATCCACCCCCAGCGCCGCGATGCGCGCGCACTCCTCCGGGTCGGCGATCTCGCCGGCGCCCACGACGCCGTCCTCCACGCCGCCGATGGAGCCGACCTCCGCCTCGATGGAAAGCCCGTGGTCATGTGCCAGCGCCACAAGCTCCTTGGTTTTGGCAACGTTCTCTTCGATGGGGTAGTGGCTGCCGTCGAACATGATGGAGGTAAAGCCGGCCTCCACGCAGGCTTTGCAGCCCTCGTAGGTGCCGTGGTCCAGGTGCAGCGCCACCGGCACCGTGATGCCCAGCGCCTCGTCCATGGCGCGCACCATCGCCGCCACCACTTTGAAGCCGGTCATGTATTTGCCGGCGCCCTCGGAGACGCCCAGGATCACCGGGCTGTTCATCGCCTGCGCCTGCAAAAGGATGCTTTTGGTCCACTCAAGGTTGTTGATGTTGAACTGGCCCACGGCATATTTGCCGTCACGGGCTTTCAGCATCATATTGGTCGCGTTCACCAACATATCGTCATACCTCCAATCGCTTGCTTCGCGCCCGGGGCGCCCCGGCGCGTTTTACAATTTTTATTATAGCCGCAGCGCGCGAAGAAATCAACGGGTTTCGCCGCGCGGGGGCAACATTTTTCTCCCTCGGGCGGTTTGGGCAAACTGCGGTTTTTGCCACAAAAACGGGGCCGTTTTTCGGCGCTTTGCGGGCTTGACAAAGGGGGTTATCCGCCCCGTTATGTTGAAAAGTTTTCCACAAAAAGTGGAAAGTGCGGCCGCCATTTTTCCGGGTATGGCGGCAAAATGGCTTAAAAAGGCGGGTTACCAACATTTTCCCCAAGGTTTTCAACCATGTGGAAACCGCCGCCCCCGCCCGGCGGCGGTTTTACGGTTTGTATATGGAAAAAACGCTTTTCCCCATGCCGGCAGTGCCCCAAAACCGGTTTTGCGGAAAATTTTTACGGTTTTCCCCCTTTGGGTAGGTGACAAACCGTTGCCGGATGTGCTATACTACGAATTGTATGAGTATGGGGTATTGTACCCCACCGGTGGAGGTATGCCATGGATACCGCAAAAGGCGGCCGCCAGCCGGGCCCCGCGCCGGCAGGGCCCGTGTGGGGCAAAAACCCCGTGACGGAGCTGCTGCAAAGCGGCGCCGCGGTCGATACCGTCCTGCTGGCCGATACCCTTGCCCCCGCGCTGGCCGGCTACTATACGGCGCTGGCCAAAAACGCCGGGGCTGTCGTCAAGCGTGTGCCGCCGGGCAAGCTGCAAAAGCTGTGCGCCACCACCGCCCACCAGGGCGTGGCGGCGTGGGCGGCGCCCGTCGGGTACGCGCAGCTGGAGGATCTGCTCGCCGCCGCGGCGCAAAAAGGGGAGCCGCCCTTCCTTGTCTTGTGTGACGGCATCGAGGACCCGCACAACCTTGGCGCCATCCTGCGCTCGGCGTTTTTGTGCGGCGCGCACGGCGCCGTCATCCCGGCGCGCGGCGGTGTCGGCGTGACCGGCACCGTGATGAAAGCCAGCGCCGGCGCGGCCGCCCGGCTGCCGGTGGCGCGCGTGGGCAACCTGCCCGCTGCCATCCGCACCCTCAAGGAGAAAAACATCTTCGTCTACTGCGCCGACCTCGGCGGCGAGCCCCTTGCCCGGTGTGACCTTTCCGGCCCCATCGCGCTGGTGTTCGGCAGCGAGGGGCGCGGCCCCGGCGCCCTGGTGCGCAAGCTGTGTGACGGCGCCGTCACGCTGGCCATGGCCCCCGCGGCCGGCGCCACCGGGGTGGACAGCTACAATGTGAGCGTGGCGGCAGGCATCCTGCTGTATGACGTGATGATGCGCCGCCGCGCCTGATGTAAAAAAGGCCCCGTCTGTGCGCGGGGCAAAACGTGCAAGAAAAGAGGAGAAGCACCGATGCCAGGCAAAAGCACCAATGACTCCGTCGATAAGATCTTGCAGGAGTTGGACCGCCAGCAGGCCGCCCAGAGTGTGAACAGCAGCATGACGGACCGCCAGGTGGATGACATCCTGCGCGGCATGGGCCTGTATGAGGAGCCCGCCCCCGCCGCCGCGGGGGGCCTTGGCCCCATCGAGCGCGCCGACCTGCCCGCCGTCGAGCTGGCCGGCGGCACGCTGCCGGCCGGGGAGGAGCGGTTCCCCACCCTGATGCTGGACGAGCTCCTCAAGGACCTGCCCAGCCTGCAGGGTGCCGCACAACCCGCGCCCCCCGCGCCTGTGCCGGAGTTTACGCCCGCGCCCGAGCCTGCGCCCGAGCCGGCGCCCGAACCTGAACCCGTGCCGGGCCCCGCACCGGAGCCCCGGCCTGAACCCGCGCCGGAACCCGGATCTGCGCCTGCCCCGCAGGGGGCCACCGACGGGCTGGGCGATACCACCCGCAGCGGCATCATCAAAAATTTCCTGCTCAAGATGGCGCCCGGCGCCGCCGACGCCAGCCAGGGCGCCCTCAACGAGGGCAAGGCGGACTTCCAGCGCTTTTTCGGCGAGAGCGCGGCCGTCGTCCCCGACGAGAAGGGGAACAAGCCCGCCCGCAGCAAAAAGAAGGGGCTGTTCGGCCTCGGCCGTGTGGAGGACAGCGGCGAATTCCGCCCCATCAACGTCTCGCTCACCGGCGACCACACCGCCCCCGCGCCGGAGGAGGAAGAGGAAGAGGAGCCCGCCGCCCCCAAAAAGAAGGGCTTTTTTGCCCGGCTGTTCGGCCGCGGCAAACAGGCCGAGGAGCTCTACATCCCCGAATCGCGCGAGGCGGAGCCCGCCCCCGGCCCGGCGCCCGCCCACCGCGGCGTCGTGCTGGAGGACGAGACCTTCCCCGACCTGCCCCCCGCCGGGCAGCTGAGCATGCAGCTCCCGATGGACAGCATCCGCTCCCGCTATACGGCGGGGCGCGGCAACGGGCTGGATGTGCCCCCGGCCATCCGGATGGAACCGCAGGAAGAGGCCTGGCCCGAGGAGGCCGCGCCGGAGCCGGAACCGGCATCGTGGCCCGCCGGCCCCGCGCCCGAGACCCTGCCGGAGGTGCCGTCTGCCGCGGATAGCGCGCCGCAGGACGAACCCGAACCGGATATCTTTGCCGACCTCGGCCTTGACGCCGGCCTCGGCCTTGACGCGGCGCCGGGCGGCGCCGGCACCACCGGTGAGATCACCTTTGAGACACCGCAGGGCGACCCCCTTGAGGGCATCTTGCCCGGCACCTCGACGATGGAGTTCCTCCAGCAGGGGATGGGGGACATCTTGGGCGGCCAGCCCTCCGACCCGCCCGCCGGCGGCGTCTACCGCAAAAAGCGGGATACCGTGGAATATTTCCCCGGCCAGGCCCGCCGCAAGGCGGAGCCCCAGACCTGGCGCGCCCCCGGGCCGGTGGGCGAGCCGGTGATGGCGGAGGACGCCGCCCCGGCCCCTGCCCCCGCCCCCGCCGACGGGACGGGCGGCTTTACCATGCAGATCGGCGGGGAACGCCCCGCCGAGGATACCGCCCTGTTCCTGGAAGCGTACGGCGAGGCGCGCCGGATGCGCCGCCCCGCGGCGGGGCCTGCCCCCGCCGCGCCGCACACCGGCGAGGTGCTGCTGGATGCCGGCGCCGGCGCGCAGCCGCAGCCGGCCCCCGCCGGGCAGGAGGCGCCGCCCTCGGCCTCCCAGTTCGTCCGCAACATTGAGGAGGCCATCAACAGCCGCCCCGCCGATGCGGCGGCCCCCGCGGCCGGTACCGCGGGCAAGCCGGAGGACCGCTTTGCCGAAGCCGCAAAGATCCTGACCGATACCGCCTCCGTGCCCGGCAAAGCCGCCCCGGCCGGCACCGCCCCGGTGCGCCTGAAGGGCGTGCCCGAGGACGAGCAGGCCGAGACCCCAACCTCGCCCTTTATCGCCGCGCCGCACACCGCGCAGCACAGCTACGACAAACCCGAGGACGCCCCCGCCGTGCAGGCGGATCTGCGGCGGCAGGCGATGACGCTGGGCATCAGCACCATCATCCTGGCCGCGCTGGCGCTGCTGCTCATCTATCTGGGCGTGGCGGCCGCCGGCAGCGCGCCCATGCCCGCCCCGCTGGCGCTGAGCGCCGGCAAAACGCCGCTGCTGGCCACCATGCTGGTGTTCGTCGCCGCCGCGTGCGCGGTGGCCTGGCGCACCATGCTGTGGGGCCTGGCGGGCCTTGTGCGCACCCCCTCGCCGGACAGTATGGCCGCGCTGGCGGCCGTCGGCGCGCTGGTACAGGTGCTGGTGCTCCTCATCTGGCCGGACCTGTATGACCCCGCGCGCTTCACCCTTGTGGGCGGCGCGGCGGTGCTGCTGCTGTGCGGCAACACCCTCGGCAAGGCGCTGGATGCCCGCGCGCTGTGCGCCGGGTTCGACCTTGTCTCGGCAAAGACCGAGCACGCCGTGGCCCGCCGCCTGACGGAATCCGGTATGCTGCAGGCCGCGGCCCGCGGCCTGGCGGAACCGCGCCCCTACGTGCTCATCAGCCGGCCGACCGAGCTGTTCAAGGGCTTTTTGGCTTCGGCCACCGCCCGCCGCCCCAGCGACAAGAACCAGCAGCAGCTGGCCCGCGTGCTGGCGGGCTGCGCGCTGCTCTGCGTGGTGTTCACGCTGCTGTACCACCGCGATGCCGGCAAGGCCGTCACCGCGCTGGCGTGCGTGCTGTGCCTGGGCGCGCCGCTTGCCGGCACGCTGCTCTCGGCGCTGCCCGCCTTCCTCATGCAGCGCAGCGCGGCGCAGGTAGGGGCCGTCATCCCCGGCTGGCACGATATCCGCCAGCTCGGGCGCATCAACGTCATCCACCTCACCACGCACGACCTTTTCCCCGAGGGCTCGGTCCGGCTGTGCGGCATCAAGCCTGCCCACAAGGAGCAGATCGACCGCGCCATCACCTACGCCGCCTCGCTGCTGGCGCTGGGCTGCCCCAGTATGCAGAGCGTGTTTTTGGGCATGATCGGCGGCAACCGCAAGCTGCTGGCCAAGGTCGATGATTTCTCGGCCGAGTACGGCAAGGGGTATGTCGGCTGGATCGACGGCGAGCGCGTGCTGGCCGGCAACCGGGCGCTCATGCTGGAATACGGCGTCAAGGTGCCCAACCTCGATGACCTGCGCGACCCGGCCGACCAACGCCGCTTCATCTATCTGGCGGTGTCGGGCAAGCTGTTCAGCGTGTTCCAGGTGGCCTACCAGCGCGATGCCGATACCGCCGCCGTGCTGGACGGCCTGCGCCGCAGCGGTGTGTCCTTTGTGGTGGACGGCGACGATTTCAACTGTGACGAGGCCCTGCTCACCGCCGTGTACGGCCTGCAGGCCGGCGCCGTCAAGGTGCTCACGGAGGAAGAGCGCGAAGCGCTCGAGCCCGCCACCGCGTGGCTGCCGGAGAGCAGCGGCAATATGCTGCACATGGGCAGCTTTGCCAGCTTTGTCGGCGGGTTGGAGGCCGCGGCCGGCGCGGCCGAGGGCGAGCGCCGCGGCAGCATGGTGCTTTCGGCCTCGGTGCTGTTCAGCGCGGTGCTGGCGCTCATCATGTCGGTGCCGGCGCTGGGCCTGACGGCGCTGCCGCTGCCCGCTTTGGTGCTGTACCAGGTGGCCTGGGCGGTGCTGGCGCTGGTCTTCCCCATGATACAGCGGTATTGAGAAAACGCCGGGGCGGCCCTGTGCGGCCGCCCCGATCTTATCCCTGGATTTGAGGTGTTCCGTTTTTGGTGCTGGATGTTGTGGCCGACGCCTTGTGGGACAGCGCGCGCCTGCTGCCCTTTTTGTATCTGGCCTACCTTTTGATCGAAGCGATCGAACGCCACCACGGCCGGCGCATCGAGAAGGTGCTGGCGGGCGGCGGGCGCTGGGGCTTTGTGCCGGGGGCGCTGCTGGGCTGCGTGCCGCAGTGCGGGTTTTCGGCCCTGGCGGCCAACCTGTACGCGGGGCGCGTCATCACGCCGGGGGCGCTGCTGGCGGTGTTCCTGGCCACCAGCGACGAGGCCCTGCCCGTCCTGGCCGCCGTGCCGGGGCTGTGGCGCACGCTGGGGCTGCTGCTGGCGGGCAAGGCGGTGCTGGGCATCGCGGCGGGCTTTGTGCTGGACGTGCCGCTGCGGCGCGTGCTGCCAAAGGGGCTGTACGGCGGGTATGCCGGCAGCGCCGCCGGGGTGGACTGCCGCGAGGAACACGCCGAAACGAGCGGCGTGTGGCTGGCGGCGCTGCGCCACACGCTGGAGATCTTTGCCTTTATCCTGCTGTTCAACCTCGCTTTGGGGGCGCTGTTCGCCGCCGTCGGGCAGCAGACCATCGCGCGGATGCTCGCCGGGCTGGGCATCCTGCAGCCGGCGGCGGCCGCGCTGGTGGGTATGGTGCCCAACTGCGCCGCCAGCGTGCTGCTGGCACAGCTGTACGCGCAGGGGACCATCAGCTTTGGCAGCCTGTTCGCCGGGCTGGCGGCCGGCGCCGGGGTGGGGCTGGCGGTGCTGTGGCGCGTCAACCCCAGCCGCCGGCAGGACCTGTTTTTGACCGGCCTGCTCTGGGCCTGCGGCACCGCCTGCGGCGTGCTGCTGCAGCTGCTCGGCCTGTGATAAAGTAAACCCGGGGCGTTCCGGGTGAGACTGTCAAAAAACGATCGTTACCACATGGAAGCGTGTAGGGCGGGCTCTTGAGCCCGCCGGAAAACATTGTTGCAACGGCAAGTAGGATGCGGCGGGGGCAAGCCCCCGCCCTACAAATCTACCCATAAAAGCGCTTTTTTGACACACTGACGCCCCGGCACCGTACAGGTGCCGGGGCGTTCCTGATCAGCGTGTCACAAAAATCAACTGCGATCCCAAGGCAAACTGTAGGGGGCGGCGTCCTCGACGCCCCGTGGACGTTGCAGCGACGAAAGGTTTGCGGGACGTCCGGAGGCCGTCCCCTACAAGCACTCCAAAAAGCATTTGTCGCTTCTTTTTCGACAACCTTCCGGGTACATAGCTTTTATTCTCGGATGGCGGCGGTGCTGTCCCCGGAGGGGAGGCGCGCCACCACGATCTGGCGGTCGATGCGGCCCTTGAGCTCCCCCACATGGGAGATGATGCCCACCAGCCGCCCGCCCGCGGTCAGGCTTTGCAGGGCGTCCACCGCAAGGCGCAGCGCGTCCTCGCTCAGGGTGCCAAAGCCCTCGTCCACGAACATGGCGTCCAGCTGTACGCCGCCGGCGGTGGCTTGCACCTCGTCCGAGAGCCCCAGCGCCAGCGAGAGCGACGCCATGAAGGATTCTCCGCCCGAAAGGGTGTTCACGCTGCGGCGGCTGCCGTTGTAATGGTCCAGGATGTCCAGATCCAGCCCGCTTTGGGAATGGCGGTTGCCGGCTTCGGTGCGGCGCACCAGCTCGTACTGGCCGCGGCTCATCACCCGGAAACGCAGGTTCGCCCGCTCCAAAATGCGGTCAAAGTAGGCGGTCTGCACATAGGTCTCCAGCATGACCTTGTCCTTGCCCGCCAGGGTGCCGCACGCGGTATCGGCCAGCGCGCGCACCGTCCGGCAGCGCGCCTCCGCCGCGCGCAGGTCGCGGCAGGTGCGGCGCAGGGCCTCCAGCAGCGGGCGGTCCGCCTCCAGGCGGTTGCAGGCGGCGTTTTTCTGCGTTTGGCAGGCCTCGCGCTCGGCGCTCAAGCCGGCGTGCTGCGCCTGCGCGGCGGCAAGGTCGATGTCCGGCGCGGCGGCCAGCTGCGCCTTCAGCTCGTTCACCTTGCCTTCGGCGGCGGCCGCCGCGGTCTGCTGCGCGACCAGCGCGTCGGCGGCGTTGGCCGCCGCGGTCTCCAGCGCCGCCTGCGCCGCCCGCTTTTCGTCGATGGCGGCCTGCGCCCCGGCGCGGTCGGGGCAGGGCAGGGCGGCGGCCATCTGCCCGATGCGCTGTGTCAGGCTGGCGATGTCGGCCGCGAGCACGGCGCTTTGCTGTTCCAAACGCTGCGATTCGGCGCGCTGCGCCTCCAGCGCCGCGCGCTTTTTCGGCAGCAGTGCGCCCAGCTTTTCCCGGCGGGCCAGGTTTGCCCGCTCGGTCTCGATGCAGTCCGCCCCTTTGCGCCGGCGGGCGGCGTTCTCCGCAAGGGCGGTTTGCACCGCGTCGGCAAGCTCGGCCCCGCCGCGCTCCGGCAGCAGCCGGGCGGCCTGCTCCTCCACCGTGCCCCCCAGCATCCCGGCGCGCTCGTTGGTGCCGTTGGCCTTTTGGGCGGCCGCGTTGAAGGCGGCCTGCGCGGCCTCACAGTCCGCCTTGGCCTGCTCCACCTCGGCCTGCGTGGGCACGCTGTCGGCCAGCACGGCCGGGGCCGGGTGCGCCGTACTGCCGCAGACGGGGCAGGGCGCGCCGGGGCGCAGGCTTTGGGCCAGGATGCCCGCCTGCCCCAGCAGAAAGGCGTCGCTCTTTTGGTCGGATACCGCCCGGCAGCGCTCGAGCACCGCCTGCGCGTTTTGGGTGGCCGCCTGCTCGGCCGCCAGCTGCCGGCGCAGCCGCCGCAGCTCCCGCTCGGCGCGCTGCAATGCCTCCAGATCCTTTTGCTGCTCCTCCAGCGCGCGCAGGCGGTTGGTGTACCGCTCCAGCATGGCGCCGGCGTCTTTGAGCGTGTCGGCCTCCGCCTCAAGGGCCCGCAGCTCCTTTTCCAGCGCCGCCGCGGCGGGCCGGGCGCTCGCCAGCGCGGCGCCGTTGGCGGCCTGCTCCCGCTGCTTTTGCGCAAGGCGGGCCTGCTCGGCCTCCAGCCCGTCATAGTCCGGCAGGCGGTTTTCCAGCGCCGCGGCCTGCGCCGCCAATCCTTTGGCGCGCAGCAGCCCGGCGGCCGCCTGCTTGTGCGCGGCGGCGGCCGTTTCCTGCGCGGCGCGCTGCTTTGCCAGGGCCTGTTCGGCCTCGGCCAGCCGCTGCCGCCGCTGCGCGTTTTCCTCGCCCTTGCCGATCTGCTGCGCCACGGCGCGCAGCTGCGCGTCATACGCCGCCAGCTGCCCGCCCAGCGCTCTGTCCCGCTCCTCGTCTTTGGCGATGGCGCCGGCAAGGAGCGCCAGCGCGCCCTCGCCGCCGTCCGGCCCGTCGGGCAGGGCGGCCCATCCTTCGGCGTCCTCCGGCGGCAGCTTGGCCTGCGCCCGCTGCGCGCGCAGGTCGGCCGCCAGGCGGCCGTAGTCGGCGTCCAGGCGGCTGGCCTCGGCGCGCAGGCGCTCCTGCAAACGGCCGTAGTTGCCGGTGCGGAACAGCCGGCTGAAGATCTCCTTGCGGGCGTCGGTGCCCGCCTGCAAAAGGCGCAGAAAATCCCCCTGCGCGATCATGGCGATCTGGGTGAACTGCGCGTAGTCGATGCCCAGGATCTCCCGGATGCGGGCGTCCACTTTGCTCACACCGGTGGCCACGCTGCCGTCCGGCAGCCAGAGCGTGGCGTTCGCGGCTTCGGTCGTGGTGCCGCCGCCGCGCCGGGCCGGGCGCGTGTAGGCGGGGTTGCGCGCCACGGTGTACGGCCGGCCGCGGTAGCTGAACACCAGCTCCACTTCCGTCGGCGTCTGCGGCAGGGCATATTTGGAGCGCAGCATCCCGGCGTCCCGCCCGGTGCCGCTGGCCCGGCCGTACAGTGCAAAGGTGATGGCGTCAAAAATGGTGGTCTTGCCGGCGCCGGTGCTGCCGGTGATGAGGTACAGCCCGCTCTCGCCCAAACGGTCCATCGCCAGCTCCACGCGGCCGGCATACGGCCCGAACGCCGACATCGTCAACCGCAGCGGCCTCATGGCGCCACCTCCCAGATCTCGTCGATCATCCCGGCGGCCAGCGCGCGCTGTTCCGGGGTCATCGGCTGGTTGTTTTGCAAAGCGTACAGCTCCTCAAACAGTTCCAGCGGGCTTTTGCGCTCCACCTCGCCGGGGCCGCGCACCTCGGCGCTGCGGCGGGTGCGCTGGTTGTCATACGCAAGCTCCATGCAGTTGGGGTAAAGATCCCGCAGGCGGGCAAGCCCGTTGGGGATATCCTGCTCGTCGGTGAGCACGATGCGGTAGTAATCCCCGCGCGGCCGGGGCTGCGCGGCCACAAAGGCGGGCGCGGTCAACTCTTCAAAGGGGCCGCGGATCTCGCGCAGGGCGCGCAGCGGCACCAGCGGCACCTCGCGCACGGCGGGCGGCGTGCCGGGCGCGCCCAGCTCCACCACCGTCACGCTCTTGTCGCGCTCGTGCGCCGAGAAGGAATATTTGAGCGGCGCCCCCGCGTAGCGCACGGCATCCCGCCCCACGGCTTGCGCGCTGTGCAGGTGCCCCAGCGCCACATAGGTGAACGGCTCGAACACCGCGCCGTCCACCTCGTCCAGCCCGCCGACCGCCAATTCCTCCGAGTCCGACACCGCGGCCCCGGTCACGAACTGGTGCGCCACCGCCACGCTGCGCACGGCGGGGTCAAGGGCAAGGCGGGCGATGGCGGCGCGCATGGCGTCGGTGCAGGTGGCGATGTCCTCGCCCGGAAAGAGGGCGCGCAGCTGCACCGGCTTTAAAAACGGCAGCAGGTAGAAGGCCACGGGGCCGTGGGCATCCTCCAACAGGATGGGCGCCACCGTGCCGTCATACACCGGGGCCAGATGCACCCCGCCCGCCTCCATCAGCCGCCCGCCGAAGGCCACGCGCTCGGCCGAGTCATGGTTGCCGCTGATGATGAGGATCTGCGCGCCCTGCGCCGCCAGCGCGGCAAGGAAATCGTCAAACAGACGCACGGCCTCCTCGGGCGGGACGGCGCGGTCATATACGTCGCCGGCGATGAGCACGGCGTCGGGCTTTTCGGCGTCCGCGATGTCCAGGATGCGGCCAAGGATATACCGCTGGTCCTCCAGCATCGAAAACCCGTTGAGCCGCTTGCCCAAGTGCAGATCGGCCAGATGGATGAATTTCATAAGGGCGCCTCCGAGCGTCAGGGCCATCGGCCGGGGCCGATGCCGGTAGAGAGAAAAATACCGTGCCGGCCGCTTTTGGGCATACGCACGGTATTTTTTGCGGCGTTGGAAAGGGGAAGGGGAGGCGCGGCACACCGGCGCCAGCCGGCAAAGCCGAACCTCCCCTTTTTGCGCATTACAGGTGCAGCACACGGTCCTTGATCTCCGCCGTGCGGCCCTGGTTCCAGAACTGGGTGCCGATATACCCGCAGGTACGCCGCGCCACGTTCATCTTGGTCTGGTCACGGTTGCCGCACTTGGGGCACACCCACACCAGCTTGCCGTCCTCCTCCTGGATGCTGATCTCGCCGTCGTAGCCGCAGCACTGGCAGTAATCGCTCTTGGTGTTGAGCTCGGCGTACATGATGTTGTCATAGATGAACTGCATCACGCTGATGACCGCTTCCAGGTTGTCCTGCATATCCGGCACTTCCACATAGCTGATGGCGCCGCCGGGGGAGAGCTTCTGGAACTCACTCTCGAATTTCAGCTTGGTAAAGGCGTCGATCTCCTCCGTCACGTGCACATGGTAGCTGTTGGTGATATAGCTCTTGTCGGTGATGCCGGGCACGATGCCAAACCGCTTTTGCAGGCACTTGGCGAACTTGTAGGTGGTGGATTCCAGCGGGGTGCCGTACAGGCTGAAATCAATGTTGTGCTGGGCCTTCCAGCCGGCGCAGGCATCGTTCATGTGCTGCATGACCTCCAGCGCGAAGGGCTTGGCGGCCGGGTCGGTGTGGGAACGGCCGGTCATATACTTGCAGCACTCATACAGCCCCGCGTAGCCCAGGCTGATGGTGGAGTACCCGCCGTAGAGCAGCTTGTCGATGGGCTCGCCCTTTTCCAGGCGCGCCAGCGCGCCGTACTGCCACAGGATGGGCGCCGCGTCGGACAGCGTGCCCTTCAAACGGTTGTGGCGGCACATCAGCGCTTTGTGGCAGAGGGCCAGGCGCTCGTCAAAGATCTGCCAGAACTTCTCAAAATCGCCGCCGCTGGAAAGCGCCACGTCGACGAGGTTGATGGTCACCACGCCCTGGTTGAAGCGGCCGTAGTACTTCGGCTTGCCGGGCTGGTAGTTTTTGGCGTTGGCGATGTTGTCCCACCCGTTGCCGGAGCGGTCGGGCGTCAAAAAGCTGCGGCAGCCCATGCAGGTGTACACGTCGCCGTTGCCTTCCGTCTCGCCCTTGGAGAGCTTGTATTCCCGCATCTTTTTCTCGCTGATATAGTCCGGCACCATGCGCTTGGCGGTGCACTTGGCGGCCAGCTTGGTCAGGTAGAAGTAGGGCGTGCCCTCGCGGACGTTGTCCTCCTCCAGCACGTAGATGAGCTTGGGGAACGCCGGGGTGATCCACACGCCGGCCTCGTTCTTGACGCCCTCGTAGCGCTGGCGCAGCGTCTCCTCGATGATGATGGCGAGATCCGCCTTGAGGCGCTCGTCGCCGCCTGCCTCGCCCAGATACATGAACACCGTGATGAACGGCGCCTGGCCGTTGGTGGTCATCAACGTCACGACCTGGTACTGGATGGTCTGCACGCCGCGCTTGATCTCCTCGCGCAGGCGGGCCTCGACGATTTGGGCCAGCTTCTCCTCGTCGGGGGCCACGCCCAGCGTTTCCATCTCGGCCTTGACGTCCTTGCGGATCTTTTTGCGGCTGATGTCCACGAAGGGCGCCAGATGCGTCAGGCTGATGCTCTGCCCGCCGTACTGGTTGGAGGCCACCTGCGCGATGATCTGCGTGGCGATGTTGCACGCGGTGGAGAAGGAATGCGGCTTTTCGATGAGGGTGCCCGAGATGACGGTGCCGTTTTGCAGCATATCCTCCAGATTGACAAGGTCACAGTTGTGCATATGCTGGGCGTAATAGTCGGAATCATGGAAGTGGATGATGCCGTCCTCGTGCGCCTTGACCACGTCCGCCGGCAGCAGCAGGCGCATGGCCAGATCCTTGGAGACCTCGCCGGCCATATAGTCCCGCTGCACCGAGTTGACGGTGGGGTTCTTGTTGGCGTTCTCCTGCTTGACTTCCTCGTTGTTGCACTCAATGAGGGAGAGGATGCGGTCATCGGTGGTGTTGCTGGTGCGCTTGAGGCTCTGCACATAGCGGTAGGTGATGTACCGCCGCGCGACCTCGTAGGCGCCGGCCTGCATGATGCCGTCCTCCACAAGGTCCTGCACTTCCTCCACGTTCATGGCGTGGGGGCGGGCAAGGCAGATCTTCTGCACGTCGTCCGCCAGCTTCAGGATCTGGGCCTGGGTCAGGCGCTGGTCGGCCTCCACCACGTTGTTGGCCTTGGTGACCGCCGCAATGATCTTGGAAATGTCAAAAACCGCTTCACTTCCGTTGCGCTTGATGATCTTCATGTCCTCTTCTCCTCACTCGATATTACAGACTGAAATATATGACCGCATTCTACGCCCTGTACAAAATCCTTCCGGGCGAGCACATTTATTTTACCCCCTGCGCCCCGGAAAGTCAATACCCAAAACCACAATATATTGTGCCCAGGATTCCTGTTTACAACAAAATGTGCTGTTTTTGACGGTGAAACGCCGAAAAGTGAGGGCGCCAAATTTGGTGACGTTTTTTTGGCAAATTTCGACAGGTTGCAACAAAACCGCGTAAAAACGACAAAAAGGTGACCTCCGGCGCGCCGCCCGGGGGTTGCGCGGGGCGGATGTGTCTGCTATACTACGGGTGGCCGGGGCGGTTTTCGGGTCCCGGCGGGCACAAGATATTGTAGCGCAAAAAGCAAGGGGGCGCAAGCATTTGAATTACGCGGCCATCAAGACCTGTGACATCGCCAACGGCGACGGGGTGCGCACCAGCCTGTTCGTATCGGGCTGCCGCCGCCACTGCCCGGAATGCTTCAACGCCGTCGCGTGGGACTTTGCCTACGGCAAGCCCTTTGATAAGCAGACGCGCAACGCCATCCTGAAAAGCCTCGCGCCGGCGTATGTGCGGGGGCTGTCGCTGTTGGGCGGCGAGCCGCTGGAGCCGGAGAACCAGCGCGCGCTGCTGCCTTTTTTGCATGACGTCAAGGTGCTGTACCCCCACAAGGACATCTGGTGCTACACCGGCAACGTCTACGAGACGGAGGTCCTGGCCGACGGCCCGGGGCGGTGCGAGGTCACCGACGAGCTGCTCACCTATATAGACGTACTGGTGGACGGCGCTTTTGTCGAGGCCGAGAAGGACATCACGCTGCGTTTCCGCGGCAGCGCCAACCAGCGCATCATCGATTTGAACGCCACGCGTGCCGCCGGGCACACCGTGCT
Source organism: uncultured Gemmiger sp. (assembly GCA_947629015.1). Lineage (GTDB taxonomy): Bacteria > Bacillota > Clostridia > Oscillospirales > Ruminococcaceae > Gemmiger. Next base: position 14,247 of record CANRCB010000017.1, on the reverse strand, counting down.
CTGGACGGGGGATCCGCTCTTTGCCGACCATAAAATGTAATATGCAGCGCCGCCGCACCTTGCGCCGCCGCCCGGCGTGTGCTATACTGGAACTGGTATGTTTAACACCGAAAATACTTCCACACAAGGGGGCTTTTGTATGAAACTGGGTCGTATCCTGGCCGTCCTGGCCGGCGCGGGCGCTGTGGCCGGCGCCGCCGCGTGGGCCAAAAAGAACTATGACGTCAAGGTGGATGTCCGCCCGGAGGACGAACTTTCCGGGGAGGAACTCCCCGAGGAGCCGGAGGAGGGCGCCACCGGGGAGGAGCTCGACGCGGCGCGCGCCGCCAACGAGGCCAGGACCGAGGCGGAACTCAAGGCGGCCGAGGGCAATGCCCTCAAGACGGGGCTGGCCCTCGCCAAAGGCTGGCTGCGCCGCCATATCATCGTGGTCGTCTCGCGGGACGGCGAGGCCGGGGCCGAAGCGGAGCCCTCCGCCCCGGCCGGAGAGGAGGCCGCCCCCGCCGCCGACGCGCCGGACGCCCCCAACCCCAACCCTGTGGAGGCCGCGCCCGCCGCGGCGCCGGTGCAGGAGGACGGCCGCCTGGACGCCACCAAGCTGGCCTCCCCCGAAGATTTCGCCCCCTGGGACGAGCAGGGCTGCCAGGGCTGATACCGTACCGATGGGTACCGCGGGCGCGTTTTTGTGCACAGAGCCGAAAACGCGCCCGCTTTTTTGGGCAAACCGCTTTACAACTTCCCCGCCCTAACGTATAATAGCGGTATCCCACCCGCAGCGAGAGGGGAACGCCATGGAGCTTGATCTTTCCAACTTTTCCGCGCCCGAGCGCGCAACGATCACCCTGCGCGGGCTGTACGAGCAGGCCGGGTACCAAAAGTACCGTATGTCCCGCTTTGAGGAGTACGCCCTCTACCAGCAGTATGAGCGCTTCCTGCCCGACCCGCAGGTCATCACCTTTACCGACCTGGACGGCCGCCTGTGCGCCATCAAGCCGGACGTGACGCTCTCCATCGCCAAAAACGCGCAGCCCGCGCCCGGGGAGTGCAAAAAATACTATTACATCGAGCAGGTCTGCCGCCCCGCCCGCGCCAGCCATACCTTTGCCTCCATCGACCAGATGGGCCTGGAATGCATCGGCGCCGTCGATGCCGCCGAGCAGGGCCGTGTGGTGGCGCTGGCACAGCAAAGCCTCGCGGGGCTGGGCGCCCCGTCGGTGCTGGTTTTGGGGCATATGGGGTTCGTGAACGGCCTGCTGGACACCTTCGGCGTGCCGCAGGCCGTGCACCCGCGCCTGCTGCGGCTGCTGGGCGCCAAAAACCCGCAGGCCCTGCGGGAAGCTGCCCTGGCCGCCGGCCTTGGCGCCAACGCCGCCGCGGCGCTGTGCGCCCTGCTGGAGCTGCGCGGCCCCTTTGCCGCCACCCTCGCCGCCGCCCGCCGCCACTGCCACGGCGAGGCCCAGCGCGCCGCCCTGGCGGAGCTGGAGGCCCTGCGGCCGGCGCAGGGCGGCGCTGCGGCGGGCCTGCAGCTGGACCTCAGCCAGACCGCCGAGGCGGACTATTACAACGGCCTGATCTTTACCGGGTACCTTTCCGGCGCGCCGCGCGCCGTGCTCAAGGGCGGCCGGTACGATTATCTTTTGCAGCGCTTTACCCCCGGCGCCGGGGCGGTGGGCTTCGCGCTCTACCTCAACGAGCTGGAGCATCTGCCCGCCGCCGCCCCCGGCAGCCTGGAGGACGGCTGGCTCAACATCGCGCTGCCCAAGGGGCGCCTGGGCGATACCGCCTACGCGCTGCTGGCCGGGGCGGGCTACAGCGCCAACGAGGACTATAAGGCCACCCGCAAGCTGGTGGTGGAAAACCCCGCCGCCCGCGTGCGGTATTTCCTCGTCAAGCCCAGCGACGTGGCCATCTATGTGGAGCACGGCGCCGCCGATATCGGCATCGTCGGCAAGGACATCCTCGAGGAATCCGGCGCCGACGTCTATGAGCTGCTGGATACCGGCCTTGGCACCTGCCGTATGTGCGTGGCCGGGCCCAAGGGCTTCCGGGACGACGAGAGCCGCGCGCTGCGCGTGGCGACCAAGTTCACCGCCATCGCCCGCAGCTATTTCGAGAGCGTAGGCCGCGATATCGAGATCATCCATCTGAACGGTTCCATCGAGCTGGCGCCGATTTTGGGCCTGTGCGACGTCATCGTCGATATCGTCGAGACGGGCACCACCCTGCGCGAGAACGATCTGACGGTGCTCAAAGAGTTCATGCCCATCTCGGCCCGGCTCATCGCCAACAAGGCCGGCTACCGCTTCAAGCAGCGGCAGGTCGCGGCGCTGTTGCAGAAAATGAAGGAGGCATTGCCCCGATGATACGCATCCTGGACTTTGACGCCGTGCGCCCCGAGGACATCCTCAACCGCGATATCCGCGCCGAGGCGGACGTCGAGGCGGTGGTGGACGCCATCATCGCCGACGTGCGCGAGCGCGGCGACGCCGCGCTCGTCGAGTACGGGCGCAAATTCGACCGCGCCCCCCTCACCGAGGACACCCTGCTGGTGACCAAAGCCGAGTTGGACGAGGCGTTCGCCGCCTGCGGGGAGGATTTCCTTGCCACGCTGCGGCAGGCGGCCGCCAACATCCGCGCCTTCCATGAGCATCAGGTGCACAAAAACTTCGTCATGGACGGCGCGCCCGGCGTGCTGCTGGGCCAGCGCTACACCCCCATCGAAAAGGCCGGCGTCTATGTGCCGGGCGGCACCGCGGCCTACCCCTCCACCGTGCTCATGGATGTCATCCCCGCCAGGGTGGCGGGCGTCGCCCAAATCGTGATGACCACGCCCGCCGGCCCGGACGGCAAGGTGGCCCCCGCCATCCTGGCCGCCGCCGCCATCGCCGGCATCGACTGCATCGTCAAGACCGGCGGCGCGCAGGCGGTGGCGGCGCTGGCATACGGCACCAAACAGGTGCCGGCCGTTGACAAGATCGTCGGCCCCGGCAACATCTATGTGGCCACCGCCAAGCGCAAGGTGTTCGGCAAGGTGGGCATCGACATGATTGCCGGCCCCAGCGAGATTTTGGTGCTGGCCGATAAAGACAACGACCCCGCCTGGGTCGCGGCCGACCTGCTCAGCCAGGCCGAGCACGACGTGCTGGCAAGCCCCGTGCTCGTGACCGACAGCGCCGACCTGGCCAGGGCCGTGCAGGCGGAGCTCGAACGGCAGATCCCGCTGCTGCCGCGCGCAAAAATCGCACGGCAAAGCGTTGATACAAACGGCAAAATCATTGTGACGGACGATTTGCAAAAGGCCATCGCCGCCGCCAACATCATCGCGCCGGAACACCTCGAGCTCTGCGTGGCGGACCCGTTCGCGGCGCTGGGGCAGGTGAAGAACGCCGGCAGCGTGTTCCTGGGCAAAAACTGCCCCGAGGCCCTGGGCGATTACTTCGCCGGGCCCAACCACACGCTGCCCACCTCCGGCACGGCAAGGTTCTCGAGCCCCCTGGGCGTGGACGATTTCGTCAAGCGGTCCAGTTTTATCTACTATACCCGCGAGGCGCTGGGCAGCGTGGCCCCCGCCGTGGCCGATTTTGCCGAGCACGAGGGCCTGCACGCCCACGCCCAAAGCGTGACCATCCGCTTTGCGGAAAAATGACGCCGCCGGAACGGAAGCACCCCCGGCTGAAGCGGTATGACTACAGCGCTCCGGGCAGTTATTTTGTGACGATCTGCGCAAAGGACAAGCGCTGCCTTTTCAGCAAGATCGTAGGGCGGGGTGCCCTCACCCCGCCGGACGTAGTGTTGACGGATACCGGCCGGGCCGTGGAGAGGCATATCCGTGATACCGCGCAGGCGTACAGTGGGGTCACCGTCGACAAGTATGTTATCATGCCCAACCATATCCATCTTTTGTTGACCATCCATCCCCCGTTGGACGGCGGGGTGGGGGCACCCCGCCCTACGTTGCCGCTGATCGTGCGTGCCATCAAAGGGTTGACCACGCGGGAAGCCGGGAAGCCGATTTGGCAGACGTCGTTTTATGACCATATCGTGCGGGATGAGATCTCATATCAGGAGATTTGGCGATACATTGATGACAACCCCCGCCGCTGGCGGGAAGATGCGTTCTATAAGGACCCGTAGGGCGGGATACCCTCACCCCGCCGCAAGAGCCGCAGGGCGGGATGCCCTCATCCCGCCGTAAAAGCCGTAGGGCGGGGTGCCCTCACCCCGCCGCAAGAGCCGCAGGGCGGGATGCCCTCATCCCGCCGCAAAAGCCGTAGGGCGGGGTGCCCTCACCCCGCCGCAAAACAGGAGAAACCACCATGAGCCGCTACCTTACCCCGGCGCTGGCCGGGCTGGAACCCTACACCCCCGGCGAACAGCCGCGGGTGCAAAACCTCATCAAGCTCAACACCAACGAGAACCCCTACCCCCCGGCGCCCGGCGTGGCGGCGGCGGTGGCGGGCGAGGTGCCGGCGCTGCGCCGCTATTGTGATCTGAACTGTACCGCCCTCAAGGACGCCGCCGCCGCGCGGCTGGGCGTCGGGGCGGAAAACCTGCTGTTCGGCAACGGCAGTGACGAAAACCTCATGCTTGCCATCCGCGCCTTCTGCGATGCGCAGCGCCCCCTCGCCTTTGCCGATGTCACCTACGGCTTTTACCCCGTCTGGTGCGATCTGTTCGGCATCCCCAAGCACATCGTGCCGCTGTGCGAGGATCTTTCGCTTGACCCCGCCGCCTACTGCGGCCTCGGGCAGACCATCGTCATCGCCAACCCCAACGCCCCCACCGGGCGGTGGCTGCCGCCGGCGGCGCTCGTGCCGGTGCTGGAGGCAAACCCCGACAACGTCGTCATCGTGGACGAAGCCTACGTCGATTTCTGTGACGCCGAAAACGCCAGCTGCGTGCCCCTCACCCGGCGGTATGACAACCTGCTCGTGGTGCAGACCTTCTCCAAATCCCGCTCGATGGCGGGTGCGCGGCTGGGCTTCTGCGTCGGCAGCGCCGGGCTCATCGCGGACCTGGAGCGCGTCAAATACAGCATGAACCCCTACAACGTCAACGCCCTCACGCAGGCGGCGGGCGCCGCCGCGCTGGCCGACGAGGCGTATTTCCGCCAGACCACCGCCGCCATCCGCGCCGCCCGCACCTGGACGGCCGCCATGCTCACGGCGCTGGGCTTTACCGTGCTACCCAGCCAGGCCAACTTCCTGTTTGCCAAAACGCCCAAAATGGACGGCGAAGGATTGTACAAAGCGCTGCGCGCCCGCGGCATCCTTGTGCGGCATTTCGGCGCCCCGCGCACCAAAGACTGGCTGCGCATCACCGTCGGCACGCCGGAACAGATGCAGGCGCTGGAAACGGCTTTGCGGGAAATACTGCTTTCAAAGTAGAGAAAAAAGAAGAGAGAAAAAAGAAGAGAGAAAAAAGAAGAGAGAAAAAAGAAAAGAGAAGAGGGTTTCTGTGCCGCAAAGCTGCGCGGTAAAAAGGGGATACCACATCTCTTATCTTTTCACTCTTCACTCCTATCTCTCAGGGGGTCGCTTTTATGCTTGCCATCGTGGATTACGGCGTCGGCAACCTGTTCAGCCTGGCGGGCAGCGTGCGCAGCCTCGGGTGTGAGGTGTGCGTCACCGCAAAGGCCGGCGAGCTCGCCGCCGCCAGCCACATCCTGCTGCCCGGCGTGGGCGCTTTCGGCGATGCCATGGCAAAACTTGAAAGCACCGGCCTTGTCCCGGTGCTGCGGGCCCAGGCCGCGCAAAAGCCGCTGCTGGGCATCTGCCTCGGTATGCAGCTGTTGTTTGAAAAAAGCTATGAATACGGCGTGCATGCCGGCCTTGGCCTCATCCCCGGCGAGGTGTGCCCGCTGGCCGACGACCTGGCCGACAAAACGCTCAAGGTGCCGCACATGGGCTGGAACGCGCTGGACATCGTGCCCGGCCGCGAAAACGACCCGCTGTTCCGCTACTTCCAAAGCGGGGAGCACGTCTATTATGTCCACAGCTACTACGCCAAGCACTGCGCCGCCCATACCCTTGCCACCAGCGGCTACAGCCTGCCGGTGACCGGCGCCGTGCGCAGCGGGCACGTGTACGGCACCCAGTTCCACCCCGAAAAATCCGGCGACGCCGGCCTGCGCCTGCTGCGCGCCTTTGCCGAACTGTAGCGCATCCCGCAGCCCCGCACAAAGGAGCCATCCGTATGAAACTTTTCCCCGCCATCGACCTGCGCGGCGGGCAGGCCGTGCGCCTCTATCAGGGCGATTACGCCCAAATGACCGTCTATAACCCCGACCCCGTCGCCCAGGCCAGGGAATTCCTGGCCGCCGGGGCGCGGTACCTGCACGTCGTTGACCTGGACGCCGCCAGGGGCGAGCCCACCGCCGCCAACCGCGCCGCCATCGCCGCCCTTGCCGCCTTGGACGGCCTTTTTGTCGAGGTCGGCGGCGGCATCCGGGACGAGGCGTGTTTGCAGGCGTACCTGGCCCTTGGCGCCGGGCGGTGCATTTTGGGCACCGCGGCGGTCAAAAATTTTGCCTTTGCGGAGGAAATGGCGCGCCGGTACGGCGAAAAGGTCGCCGTCGGCGTCGACATGAAGGGCGGCCTCGTCGCCGTTTCCGGCTGGCGGGAGCTCACGCCGGAGCCGGGCGTCGCCTTCTGCCGGCGCTGCGCCGCCGCGGGGGTCCGGGCCGTCATCGCCACCGACATCTCCCGTGACGGCACCCTGCAGGGCACCAACCTCGCGCTCTACCGCGAACTGCTCACCATCCCGGGGCTGGAGGTCACGGCCAGCGGCGGCATCGCCGCCATGGCGGAGCTGGACGCGCTGCAAAAGATGGGCTGCCACGCCGCCATTTTGGGCAAATCGCTCTATGCCGGCAGCATCGACCTGGCCGCCGCCATCCGGCAATACCAGACCTGAGGGGGGTGCCGCCATGCTCACCAAACGCATCATCCCCTGCCTGGATGTCCGGGACGGGCGCGTCGTCAAGGGCACCAACTTCGCCGGCCTGCGCGATATGGCCGACCCCGTCGAGATGGCCCGTATGTACAACGCCGACGGCGCCGACGAGCTTGTTTTTTACGACATCACCGCCAGCGCCGAGCACCGCGCCCTGTTCACCGATATTTTGCGCCGTGTGGCCGAAAATATCTTTATCCCGCTCACCGTGGGGGGCGGCGTCAACACCCTTGCGGATTTTGACCGCGTGCTCAAATGCGGGGCCGACAAGGTCAGCGTCAATTCCGGCGCGCTGCGCCGCCCGGCCCTCATCCCCGAGGCCGCGCAGCGCTACGGCGACCAGTGCGTCGTGCTCTCGGCCGATATCAAGCGGGTGGGCGGGGCCTTCCATGTGTTTGCCCGGGGCGGGCGCGAGGATACGGGCCGCGAAGCGCTCGATTGGCTCGGCTGGGGCGTGGCCCACGGGGCGGGGGAGCTCGTCGTCAATTCCATCGACACCGACGGCGTGCGCGCCGGCTTTGACCTGGAGCTGCTCGATGCCGTCGCCGCGCGCTGCCCCGGCGTGCCCATCATCGCCAGCGGCGGCGCCGGCCGGGCGCAGGATTTTATCGAGCTGTTCACCCATCCCGGCATCGACGCCGGCCTTGCCGCCGGCATCTTCCATGAACGCAAACTCACCATCCCGGAACTGAAAAAGGCCCTGCGCGCGCAGGGCGTGGAGGTGCGGCTATGAACCGGAGCAACCCGTATGAGATCTTTGTCAAGTTTCTGGTCATCGCGGCGGGGTTCGCCTTTGGCTGGCTCAGCTTTTACTGGCTGACCTCGGCGTTCATCATGGCGTTCAACCCGCTTTCCAAGCCCGGCGACGCCGCCTACGCCGACGACACCGCCATGCGCCCGTTCGGCTTTATCTTCCTTTTGCTGTACGCGGGCGCGGTGTTCGCGCTGTGGCAGTACGGCAAGCCCCGCAAAACGGCGCGGCGGCTGTTCCTCATCGGGTTCGCGCTGGGGCTGGTCGGCTCCGTGCTGCTGCTGGGGGCGCGGCTGGGGGCCCCCGCGTGATAAAACACTTGCAAAACCGGCATTTTCCCGCTACACTGGAAGTAAGCTGAAAACAGGGGAGCGTACCCAATGCAATATCTTCGACCCGATGCCCTCAAGTTTGACAAGGACGGCCTCATCCCCGCCATCGTGCAGGACCACTACACCCGCGAGGTGCTCACCCTCGCCTACATGAACGCCGAGACGCTGGCCCTGACCATCGCCGAGGGCCGCACGGTGTTCTGGAGCCGCAGCCGGCAGGAGATCTGGCGCAAAGGCGAGACGAGCGGCAATGTCCAGCGCGTCGTCTCCGTCACGGCGGACTGTGACCGCGACGCGCTGGTCGTCGACGTCATCAAGGCGGGCCCCGCCTGCCACACCGGCGCCGAAAGCTGCTTTTTTGAACCGGTCTACGTCTCGGAGGAGCTCAAGCAGTTCACCTGGCAGGCGCTCTACGCCCTCATCGCCGGCCGCAAGACCCACCCGCAGGAGGGCAGCTACACCACCTACCTGTTCCAGAAAGGGCGCGAAAAGATCCTCAAAAAGATCGGCGAGGAGGCCACCGAGGTCATCATCGCCGCCGCCAAGGCCGACAACGCCGAGACGGTGTATGAGATCAGCGACCTTGCCTACCATGTCCTGGTGCTCATGATCGAGGCCGGCATCACCATCGAGGATATCACCAAAGAACTCGAAAAACGTCATGTCATCGACCACAAGGTCAAGCAGGAAAGGATGCAGTAATGGGCAGCGAATATCTGTTGAGCTCCGTGCATGTCCACACCAAATTCTGTGACGGCAAAAACACCCCCGAGGAGCTGGCCGTCACGGCGTGGAAGCAGGGGTTGAAAACGCTGGGCTTTTCCGGCCACAGCCACACCCCCTGTGACCTTGAATACTGCATGACCCCCAGCCGTACCGCGCTCTACAAGGCCCAGATCGCCAAACTCAAGGAGCGGTACGCCGGCAAGCTGGAGATCCTTTCGGGGTTGGAGTGGGATCTTTACTCCGACGACGACCCCGCCGGCTACGATTACTGGATCGGCTCGGCGCACTACATCCGCGGCCCCAAGACCGGCCGGTATTATGAGATCGACTGGCGCGAGGCGGACCTGGCCGCCTGCATCGCTGAGGATTTTGACGGCGACGGCCTGACCGTGGCGGAGCAGTATTTTGCCAACGTCGCGGCGGTGGCGGCCAAAAAGCCCACCATCCTCGGCCACTTTGACCTGATCAAAAAGATCAACGCCGGCAACAAATTTTTTGACGAGGGCAGCCCGCGCTACCGCCGGGCGGCCAGCGCCGCGCTGGTGGCGGCCGCCCGCAGCCGCTGCGTGCTGGAGGTCAACACCTCCGGCATGGCGCGCGGCTTCCGGCAGGACCTGTTCCCCGGGCCGGAGCTTTTGAAGGAATGGCTGGCCCTTTCCGGTAACGTGGTTATCACCGCCGACGCACACGAGAAAAGCCACCTGACCTACGGCTTTGCGGCCGCCGCCGCCCAGCTCCGGGAGCTGGGCTATGCAAAGGTGCTGGTGCTGGGTGAGGGCGGCTTTGCGCCCTGCGCGCTGTAAAGGCGGATACAAAAACCAAGGCGCCGCCGCGGGCCGAAGCCCGCGGCGGCGCCTTTTGCGCATCGCCGGTCATCAGACGGTGCCGCCCTCCAGCCCCGCCTCGCGCAGGCGGGCGGCGTCCATCATGGCAACGCAGCCCGCCACATCGGTGCGGCCGCGCAGCAGCGCCGCGAAGGCGTCGGCTACGTCGTCGGCACTGTAGCCGACGATGCGGGAGGCTGCCGTCGAAACGCGCTCATGCGCCCGGATGGACGCCGCGGCGGCGGACACCATGGGGGACTCGATGTTGGTCGTCTGGCCCCGGAAACAGCTCACCGTCGCAATGCCGTCGAAGGCGGCGTTGTAGTTTTCCGGCGTGGCGCAGAATTGCAGGAAGGCCAGCGCCTCGTCGGTATGGGCGCTGTTTTTGTTGACCATCATCATGTTGAGGTTGCCGCCCTCATAGGTGCCGCCGTCGGCGGTGCCCATGAACACCGGCATCAGGGCAAAATCCGCAACGTCATAGGCCTGCCCCGGCGCCAGGTCGGTGTAGAACCAGGTATCCCAGATGAAGGTCATCACGGCCTCGCCGCTGCCCAGCGCGGTGCTGATATCCCCCCAGCCGGTGTTGAGATAGTCGGTGCCGAACCAGCCCTTTTCGGCGGCGCCGGCCACCCACTGCACCATATCGGCCACGGCGGGGATGCCGGCGTAGGAAACATCGCCCGCGTTGAGGCGTTCCAGCAGCGCGGGGTCGTCGGCAAAGACGGGGTCCAGCCCGAACTGGAACATCCAGGTGCAGCCGTCCGCCGGCCAGCAGATGGGCGTATAGCCGGCGTCCGCCAAAACCTGGCAGAGCATATCGAACTCCGCCTGTGTGGCGGCGGGCCGCAGGCCGAGGCTGTCCAGGATGGTCTTGTTGTAGTAGCAGCCGGAAACGGAACTCTCCCAAAAAGGCAGGCCCAGCAGGTTGCCGTTGCGGTCCAGGCAGTAGGCGCGCGCGCTTTCGGTCAGATCGTCGGCCCAGGGCTGGCCGTTCAGGTAGAGGAAATTATTTTCCACGTCAAAGCGCGCCAGGTCGGCGTTGTGGAAATGCAGCAGGATATCCGGCGCCTTGCCGCCGTCCAGGCGCTCGGCCACGGCGTTTTCATAGTCACTGTCCTCTATGGCCACAAGCTCCAGCCGGTTGCCGGTCTGCGCCTCATAGCGGGCAAAGATATCGGTCATGTAGCTTTTTTCCAGGTCGCTTTTTTTGCCCATCAGGGTCAGCGTCAAATGCCCGTCGTCGGCGCGGACGCAGGCGCTCAGCACCGCGGCGGCGGCAAACAGCAAAGCGAGCAGCGGCGCCAGATGTTTTTTCATTCCTGCCGGTCTCCTTCCTCCGTATTTGCAGCGTCCCTGCGGCGCAGCAGGCGGCCCACCAGCTCGCGCACGGCGGCCATGTCGATGGGCTTGGCCAAGTGGCCGTCCATGCCGGCCGCCAGCGCGTTGCGCACATCCTCGGCAAAGGTGTTGGCGGTCATCGCCGCGATGGGGATGCTTTTCGCCTCGGGGTGGGTGCCGGCGCGGATGGCGCGCGTGGCCTCGTAGCCGTTCATCACCGGCATCTGCACGTCCATCAGGATCATGTCATAGTGCCCCGGCGCGGAGGCTTCAAACATCTCCACCGCCTGTTTGCCGTCCTCGGCCAATTCATAGCGCGCGCCCTCCATATCCAGCATCTCGGCCAGGATCTCGGCGTTGAGGGCGTTGTCCTCCGCCACCAGGAACAGCCGGCCGGCCAGCGGGCTGGGCGCGGCGGCATCGGCGTCCGGGAGCGCGGCGGGGGGCTGCCGGTCGGCGAACAGCGGCTGGATGGTCTGCCAGAAGGTCGATACAAAGAACGGTTTGGGCATAAAGGCGTTGATGCCCGCCTGCCGTGCCTGTGCCTCGATGTCGCTCCAATCGTAGGAGGTCAGCACCAGGATGGGCACGCCGCTGCCCACCTCGGCGCGGATGCGGCGCGCCGTCTCCACGCCGTCCATGCCGGGCATCTTCCAGTCCAGCAGGATGATCTGGAAATCCTCACCGCGGCGGTGTGCCGCCGCGGCCAGCTCCACGGCCTCGGCGCCCTGTGTCGTGTAAATGACCTCCACGCCCACGCCGCGCATCAGCTCCCGGATGCCCTGGCAGATCTCCTCCTCATCGTCGACGGCCAGGATGCGGGTGATGCTGTGCCGCGCCCAGACGTCGCTCGTCTGTGTCTCCGGCAGGGCCAGCTGCAGCTCCACCGTAAAGGTGCTGCCCTTCCCCGGCTCGCTCTGCACGCCGATGATGCCGCCCATCAGATCGACAAGGTTTTTGGTGATGGCCATGCCGAGCCCGGTGCCCTGGATCTTGTTGGTGACGGAGTTGATCTCGCGGCTGAAGGGCTCAAAAACACGTTTCTGGTATTCCTCGCTCATGCCGATGCCGTTGTCCTTCACCACAAAGCGCAGCTTGGCATACTGCGGCGCGGTGCGCGGCAGATCCTCGACCGAGAAATCGACGCTGCCGCCCTCCGGCGTGTACTTGATGGCGTTGGAGAGCAGGTTGATGAGGATCTGGTTGAGGCGCAGCTTGTCGCCCAGCAGCTGCTCGGGCGGGGCGCCGTGCACATGGACGGTAAAGCTCTGGTGCTTGGCCTTGGCCTGCGGCATCAGGATGATACTGAGCTCCTCAAGCAGCTCCGGCAGGCTGAAGCGGTCCACATTCAGCGAGGTCTTGCCGCTCTCGATCTTGCTCATATCCAGCACGTCGTTGATAAGGCTCAAAAGGTGATGGCTGGAGGCGGTGATCTTGCGGGTATATTCGCGCACCTTCTCGGGGTCGCCGGCGTCCTTTTCCAGCAGCACCGAAAAGCCCACAATGGCGTTCATCGGGGTGCGGATGTCATGGCTCATGTTGGAAAGGAAGTTGCTCTTGGCCTCGTTGGCGCTCTGCGCGGCGTTCAGGGCCTCCTGCAATTTCTGGTTGAGCTGCTCGTCCTGCGTGCGGTCGGAAAGCACCATGATGTATTTGACCACATCCTGGATGCGGGTGTGGTACACCCGCATCCGGTACCAGCGGCGCTCGCCGGTGGTCTGGTGCCGGTACGCGTATTCCCGCTCGGCGCTGCCGCCCAAGGGGATGGCGGCCAGCTGCCCCCGCGGGATGACCACATCGCGGTCCACCGCGCAGCGCTGCATCACGTAGATGTCGCGGCGCGCCTCCTCCGCCGGGATGCCAAGCAGCCGCTCGATGTTGGGGCTGATGTAATCCACCCGCTGGCTCTCGGCGTCCAGCATCAGGAAGATGTCGTCCACGCTCTCGGACAGGGCGTTGAACATGGCGTCGCGGTATTGCAGCTCCCGCCGGCTCTGGCGGTTCTGCTGGTGGCTGCGCACAAGGAACAGCGCCACCACCGTCACGCCGATAAGGGCAAAAATGAACAGCAGCACGTTCATCGTGGCCTTCTGTACCGACAAAAACCCGCCGCTGACGACGTTTTCCGGCACCACGCTGAGCAGCATACAGTCCTCATAGCCGACGGGCTGGTACAAAATGCACTGGTTCACGCCGCCGATGCTGCACTGCCGCAGGCCGGAGACGCCCTTCTCCCAATCCGCGCGGATGGAAGCAAGCGCCGCCCTGTCCAGGTCGGAGACGGCCTGCAGGTAGGAAAGATAGTTGTCGAACACGCTGCCGCCGTTCTGGGTCGAGAGCAGCACGTCGCCGTCGGGATAGACGACGAAGCATTTCGCCTTGCCGGAGAAGGCGTCGACGTTGAGCGAGGCGGCGATGTCGGCGTTGGTATAGCTGACGGCAACGGCATCGTAGGAAAAACCTTTGTACACGCCGGGCCCCGCCGGCGCCGCGAACACCGTGACCTCCCGCCCGTCGGGCAGCGTCTCGCCCACCATCACCGGCTCGCTGCGCGCGGCGAGCGCGGCGCCGGTGTTCTCCAGCACGGCGGCGTCGCTGCCGGCCAGGGTGTCGCACGCGCCGTCCTCGCCCAGAAGATAAAACCCGGAAAAGCCCCAAAAAGCCTGCTCGTCGGCCATGAAGGCGGCAAAGTCACCGGACGCGGGGGCCGCGTTTTCGGCCTGTGCACCGGGCGCGGCGGCCCCGCCGGCCAGGGCGGGGTGGGCGCTCCAGCTGTGTAAAAGGCCCCAGTTGCGCGTGATAAAGTTGCCCAGGGAACGGTTGACCTGCCCGTAGAGCTCCTCCAGGTGGGAGGTGCTGTCCTCGTAGATGTGCTGGGCGATGTAGTCGAAATAGACCCGCCCGATGCCCACCGAGGCCGCCCCCACGATACACAGCAAGATCACCGGGAGCCATTTTGCAAACCGCTTTTTCATCCTGCACCTGCGCTCTTGTTTTGTCTTGGCCGTTCGCTTTCGGCCTGTACTATACCAATTCTATTCTACCATAGCGCGCGTGGGAAATCAAGGAACGCGCCCCGGGCACCGAAATTTTCCGCGCCCCGGGCACCGAAATTTTCCGGCGCGCAAAAAACGCCGCGCGGGACTGCCCGCACGGCGCAAACGGTGAAAAATGTATTTTGCGGCGGGGCGTGCCGGTGAGAGGGGATGCAGACCCGCCGGCGCAGCCGGCCCCGTCATTTATGGCGGGCGGCTGCCGCTTACAGGTAGGCAAACTCCTCCCGCTGGCGGGGGGCCAGGGAGGGGTCATCCAGCACGGC
>CANRCB010000016.1 GCA_947629015.1 uncultured Gemmiger sp. | reverse complement strand
TCGGCATTTTTATACACGGCAGCCTCCGGGCGTCGAAAAGTAAAAAAGGATAACCACATAAGATGAATTATGTGGTAGGAACCGTTCTTTTTTGGTGACGCATCTGGCAGAAAATGAGAAAAAATTGGGGAAAAAGGATTGCAAAACAAGGAAGCCTCTTGTATAATTACAAAAGATTGGCTGGAAATGTCGCCAATCGCAGGCGAAACGCGCGCAAAAGGGTACCACATAATTCATCTTATGTGATGAACGGCCCCGGCGCGCTGCGTTTTGGCGGCCCGGCAGTGCCCTGCCGGGGCATAAGCAAAAGACAAAAAGTATCGGGAGGGAACATCATGAAGGTTTGTAAACAGTGCGGTGCCCAGTTGGCGGATGGGGCGGCTTTTTGCCCCCAATGCGGGACCCCCTGTGCGGATGCCCCCGCGGGCCAGGTCCCGCCACAGGGCTACTATCAGGCGGCGCCCAACTATTATGATCACACGGCGGAATTTGACCGTGAGGACGTCTCCAAGAACAAGGTCATATGCATGGTCGTGTACCTTTTGGGCAACATCGGCATCATCATCGCGATGCTGGCCAGCGCCTCGTCGCCGTATGTGTCCTTCCATGTGCGCCAGGCGCTCAAGCTGACGGTGGTGCAGCTGCTGATGACCATTTGCACCGTGTTTTTGTTCTGGACTTTCATCGTGCCCATCGCCTACCTCATTATGCTGGTCGTGCTGCTGGTCATCCGCATCATCTGCTTTTTCCAGATCTGCAACGGCCGCGCAGTGGAGCCTGCGATCGTGCGCAGCCTGGGATTCTTGCGCTGAGGAACAGCTGAAGGAGGCAACATCATGTATTGTCCGCGATGCGGCACACAAAACAATGACGGTGTGCAGTTTTGCCAGCAATGTGGGATGCCGCTTGGCGCGGCCCGGCCACGCCAAGCGGCGGGGCCTTCCCGGGGGGAGCAGATCAAAGCGGCCGCCCGCTCCCCGTTTTACCTGACCGGGATCATCGCGTTTACCTGCGCCACCCTGTTTGCGTTGGTCAATGCCGCGCTTGCCCCGGCGACCTTCTCCCAGTACCTTTACCAGTTCGCCATGCTTGCGGATATGGACGCCCTGTCGGACCCGGCGGTTTGGCAGATGCTGGATCTCATGGACCGCTGGGGCGGCAGCACGGCGCTGCTGGGCGCCTTGCTGGGCCAGCTGCCCGCCATCCTGATCTGCGTGGGTATGTGGCTGCTGTTCGCGTCCGCGCTCAAGCGCGGCCCGGCCCCCGCCTCCACGACCGGCCTGACCTTCATCAAGGTGGTCACCATCATCCGGTTGGTCCTGTTCGTGCTGGGGCTCGTGCTTGTGGAAGGCGTGCTGATCCTCAGCATCGTGGCCGCCAGTGAGTACGGCGGCGGCAGCGTGATAGGCGTGATGATCGTTTTGGCGCTTGTGGTGCTGGCTGTGGCTGCGGTCGTTGTGGTGTACTATGTGCTGCTGGTCAAGACCATCAACACGATGGGCACCACCCTGCGCACCCAGATCCCCTCGGACAATGTCTCGGTCTATGTGGCCGTGTGCTGCTTTATCATGGGCGGCGGCGCCGCCATCATGGCCATTGCGGCCCGCGGCGGGTTCCTGCGGCTGCTGTCCGGCCTGTGCAGCGCCACGGCCTCCATCACGTTCGGCTGCCTGTTGTTCAACTACCGCGGCCGGATGCGCATGATCGCCCAGACGCCGACCCCCGTGCCCGCGCCTATGCCGGCCCCTGTGCCGGCCCCCATGCCCGCGCCGGCCCCGGCCCCGGCCCCTGTGCCTGCGCCCGCCCCCGCCCCTGCCCCTGTGCCTGCGCCCGCCCCTGCCCCCGCGCCTACGCCTGCGCTTGGCCCGTTCCAGCCCGCGGATGCGGTGCCGGTGGCGCCCTGGCAGGCACCCCCTGAGCCCACGCCGCATCTGGACACCACCGTCCTGAACGAGCCCTTGCCCGCCAACGGTGACACCACCGTCCTCAACCCGGGCACACAGCCCCTGCCGCCGGCCCGGCTCGTGCACCTGAGCAGCGGCGCGGTGGTGGCGGTCAACCGCGTGCCGTTCTGCATCGGCAAGGATCCGGCGGCCACGGACCTCTGCATTTCAAACAATACGGCCATCAGCCGCCGCCACGCCGACATCCTGTACCAGAACGGCGTGTTCATGGTGGTGGATCTGCAATCCACCAACCATGTGTACATCAATGACCGCCAGATCCCCCCGCAAACGCCGACGGAGCTGCCCTCCGGTGCGATCCTGCGCTTGGGCGACGAGCTGTTCCGCTTTGAGGTGGGGTAAAGGCCATACCCTGTTTTTGATCCGTTTGAACACGGACGAAACGCTTTGGCCCGTGCCAGAGCGATAAAAAAAGGAGGATCCACGATGAAAAACCATAACCCCTTCCTGCGCCGGCTGGCACTGATGCTTGCGGTCTTCTGCCTGGCCGTGACGGCGGCCCTCCCGGCGGGAGCCGTTACCCAGAACATCAACCAGAAGGTCACCGACGATACCACCGGCGTGGTACAGGTCAAGGTCGTGTATACCGATGACAACCAGAACGTGCTGGACGTCGTGAGCGGCACCGGCTTTTTGATCAACAACAACACGGTCATCACCTGCGACCATGTCGTTACCATTGATGACGAGCTGCTCCAGCAGGCGTCCGAGACGTTCGGCAAATCGGTCAGCGAGGTCAAGGACCGTCTCGGAATCCAGATCAGCGTCCTGCGTGACGTCACCATCCGTGCTACCGTGCGCAACCAGAGCGCCGAGATGGACTACGCCATCCTCAACCTTGAGAGCCAGCTCTATGACCGCACCTACCTCAAGCTCCGCCCCAGCGCCACCGTGCAGCAGACCGAGACCGTGTACGCGCTCGGCTTCCCCGGCGAGGTGGAGGTCTTCCAGGACGTGAACACCTACACCAGCGACGACGTCACCATCACCAACGGCCAGGTCAACAAGACCAACCGCCTCAATGGCGTGGATTACATCCAGTCCAGTGCCCGCATCACGGCGGGCAACTCCGGCGGGCCGCTGGTCGACGCGGACGGCAACGTCATCGGCATCTGCCAGGGCGCGACCGGCACGGGCTTTGATATCAACTACTTCTATGCCATCGCCATCGACCAGCTCATCAGCACGCTGGACGCCCTCGGCATCGAGTACACCCCCTGGGACGCGACCGTCCCCGCGCCGGAACCCACGGATGACCAAGGCACCGCGCCCGACAAGGAGGGCACCGAGGCCGACAAGAGCGCGTTGAGCGCCCTCATCACCGACGCGCAGAAGATGGAAGTAAAGGACTATGACGATGCCAGCGGCACCGCCTTCTCCCAAGCGCTGGACAACGCCCAAAACGTCCTGGCCAACGCCTCCGCCACGCAGCAGCAGGTCGACGATGCCCTTACCCGCCTGAGCAATGCGCAGGCGGCCCTTGTCCCCAAAGGCAGCGGCTTCCCCATCTGGCTGATCGTGGTGATCCTGGCGGTGGTGATCATCGTCATCGTGGCGCTGATCCTCATCCTGACCGGCAGCAAAAAGAAAAAGGCCGCCCCGGAGTACGCGCCCGTCCCCGCCCCCGCCCCCATCCCGGCCCCGGCCCCCGCGCCGCGCGGTGTGTCCGTCGGCGGTGCGCCCGTTGGCGGCGGCTTCAGCCCGGCGCCCAACGTGCCGCAGAACAACTTTGCCCCGCCGATGGGCGGTATGGGTGCCGGCGCCACGACGGTGCTCAACGCCGGCTCCGGCGAGACGACGGTGCTCAACGCCGGCTCCGGCGAGACGACGGTGCTCAACGCCGGCAGCGCCAGTTACGGCACGCTGACCCGCGCCAAGAGCGGCGAGCGCATCAGCATCAACAACACCTCCTTTGTCATCGGCAAGGAGATGGCGCGCGTCAACTACTGCATTTCCGACAACACCTCCGTCAGCCGTACCCATGTCCGCCTGACCAGCCGCGGCGGCGTGACCTATGTCACGGACCTGCGCACGACCAACGGCACCTTTGTCAACGGCGTCAAGCTCAACCCCAACCAGGAAGTGGCGCTCAAAAACGGCGACAAGCTGTCCCTGGCGGATGAAGAATTTACCTTCAACGCCAACTGAATGCCTTTGCACGGCACCGGGAGTTGTCTGACATGAAATTTTTGACCGCGACCTATACCGACGTCGGTACGCGAAAATCCACCAATCAGGATTCCATGCTGGTCCAGCAGGCAGATACCGCCCATGGCCCGGTGCTGATGGCTTCCGTCTGTGACGGCATGGGCGGTCTCGCCAAGGGCGAGACCGCCAGTGCCGCGATGGTGCACGCGCTGGCCCAGTGGTTCCGCACCGGGCTGCCGGCGCTTCTGGCCGAGGGATTCACCCCCGAACGCCTGCATGATGAGTGGGCGCGCCTGGTCAACGATACCGGCCGGCGCATCGCCGCCTACGGGGCCGGCATCCATGTCGATATGGGCACCACCGCGGTGGTCTTCCTCGTGGTGGGCAGCACCTATTACATCATGAACGTCGGCGATTCCCGCGCGTACCGCATCGAGGACGCGGTCTACCAGCTCACCAAGGATCAGACCGTTGTCCAGCGCGAGGTGGACCTCGGCCACATGACGCCGGAGCAGGCTATGATGGATGCCAAGCGCAGCATTTTGCTGCAATGCATCGGCGCCAGCGCCATCGTCCAGCCGGATTTCATCTCCGGCACCGTCACCCCCGGGCAGGTGTATATGCTTTGCTGTGACGGGTTCCGCCATGTGATCCAGCCGCAGGAGTTCCAGCAGATGCTCTCGCCCAAGGCGCTGCCCAACAAGGCGGCGATGGAAAAGGCCGCCGCCGCGCTGACGGAGTTGAACAAGGCGCGCGGCGAGGATGACAACATTTCCGTCATCCTGATCCGGACGCGGTGAGCGGACGGAAAACCAACCGGAAAGGGGAAACACCCGGATGCTTGGCGTAGGTTCCGTCGTTGACGGGAAATACAAGATCCTGAGCGAGGTGGGCCACGGCGGCATGAGCGTCGTGTACCTTGCCATCAATGAGCGCGCCAACAAGACCTGGGCCATCAAGGAGGTCCGCAAGGACGGCTCCAACGGCTCCGAGGTGGTGCAGCAGGGCCTTGTGGCCGAGACGGAGATGCTCAAAAAGCTGGATCACCCTAACCTGCCCAGCATCATCGACGTCATCGATAAGGACGACAGCTTCCTTATCGTGATGGACTTTATCGAGGGCCGCAGCCTGCAGGATCTGCTCAAGCACGGCGGTCCGCAGGAGCCCGACAAGGTGGTCGAGTGGGCCAAGCAGCTGTGCGATGTGCTGGGTTACCTGCACAGCCGCACGCCGCCCATCATCTACCGCGACATGAAGCCCGCCAACGTCATGCTGGAGCCCTCCGGCCGCGTCAAGCTCATCGACTTCGGCACGGCGCGGGAGTATAAGGTCGGCCACGCCGGCGATACCACCTGGCTGGGCACGCGCGGCTACGCCGCGCCGGAGCAGTTCGGTGACCGCGGCCAGCAGACCGACGCCCGCACCGATATCTACTGCCTGGGCGCCACCATGTACCATCTGCTCACCGGCTACAGCCCCGCCGATACCAACCTTGCCATCCTGCCGTTGCGCCAGCTCAACCCGGCATTCGCCGGCACCGGCCTTGAAAAGATCGTGGCCAAATGCTGCGAGCCGGACCCGCGGGACCGCTACCAGAGCTGCGCCGAGCTGATGTACGCGCTGGAGCACGTGCACGACGCCGACGATGCGGCCATGCGCAGCCGCAACCGCAAATGGCGGGTCTTCTGGGCCAGCGTGGCCGTGGCGCTGGTGGGCGTCGTGGGCATGGTCGGCTTCCGTGTGGCCGCCAACCGGGCCACCGCCAACAGCTATGATTACTACATCCGCGAAGCGCAAAACAGCGTGGAAAGCATCACCGAAGCGGCCGAATATTACCGCCAGGCGATGCGCCTGCGCCCCTCGGCGCCGGACGCCTATATGAAGATGCTTGGCGCCATCGATACCGACATGGTCTTTACCGCCGAAGAAAGCACCGCGCTGCGCCGCTGCATCATGGATACCGACGGCAGCACCCGCAGCAACCTGAGCTATTTGGAGGCCAGCAACCACCGCGCCCACGATGAATTCGTCTACCAGCTGGCCAACGACTATTACTTTTTCTACGAAGGCAGTGACAACCGCGCCCAGGCGGCCAACTGGTACGGCGAGATACTGGAAAGCACCTACCTGACCGACCAGCAGCGCGAGCTTGCCAACAGCCTGTACACCATCGGCAACTACTACTCCGCCCTGGGGTCTGGCCTGAGCGTGTACGCCGTCGGTGAGGGTACCGGCAGCTACCTCACCTTCTGGAACCAGATGGTGGAGCTGACCGACGGCGACCTCGTCGTCAAGACCGGCGGCGCGCACTACGCGATCGCCCTTTACCGGGAAATGGCCACCCAGATCTACAACAACACCGGCAACTTTAAATCCTACGGCATCACCCAGAGCGATATGCAGGCGCAGTTGGACAAGATCGAGCGTGGCATGGCGGATCTTGTGCCCGAAAACACGACCATCGCCGAGCAGATGGAGGATACCGCCGCCCTGATCACACAGGCACGGCAAATGGTGGATACCACCTTTGCCAGAGTCAGTGCCGGCTGAGAAGGGGGAGAACGCTATGAACGCACAATCCATGATCGCGGCCTACAATACCGGGTTCAATATCTGCCTGGCCATCACCGTGCTGGGCGTTGCCGGCGCCATCTTCCTGTTTTTCAAGTTTGATATCCGCACCATTTTTGCCATCCGTACCGGCCGGGCGGAGCGCCAGACGGTGGAAAAGCTGCGGGAGGCCAACGCCCGCACCGGCACCCTGCGCGCCGCCCCCGAGATAGAATATACCACCGACGGCCTGTCGGCGGGCACCCCGCCCGCCGCGGAGGAGACGACGCCCCTGGCCACGTCGGCCCCGCTGGCCCCCGCGCCCGCGGCCGACGCCGCGGCCCAGACCACCGCCCCGCTGCCGCCCGGATTCCGCTTTGTGATAACGGAAAACACCGTGATCGTCCATACCGATGAGGTCATATAAAACAAGCGCCGGTTCGTTGGCGAAAAAGGAGAGAGAAACGATGGAAAAGACGTCCAAAACCTTTGGGCAGCGTTTTTTGGCGGCTTTCTGCGCGCTGGCCATGCTGCTTGCGTTGTATCCGCAGGGGGCCTTTGCCGCCGCACAGCAGCCCGGCCCCACCGCCGCGCCCGGTACGCCGGGGACGGAGGCGATGCTTGCCGTGCCCACGGCCATGCCCGCGCCGACGGCCACGCCTGCGCCCACGGTTACACCGGAGCCCTCGGCCACGCCGGAGCCCACGACCACGCCTGTGCAGGAGCCGGCGGCCGGCGACCCCGCCGCGGATATGCCGGAGGACGAGTATGGCGTCATGCCGATGGCGCTGGACAATGTGTCCATTTTGGGTGATGACAATATCACGGCCACACCAGGCGAAACCCTTGCCGGGAAGGAGCTCACACTGACCGCGTTGACCGATGGCGATCCAGTGGGAGCGTACAGCTGGAGCATCGAATCGGGTGGGCAGGATTTCATCGAATTTGATGGTGAACCCGGTGATGCAACAACCGCCACGGTCAAGGCGATAGCCCCCGGCACGGCGACTGTTAAGGTGACCTGCGACGATAAGGAGGCGACGCACGAGATCAAAGTTGTTCAACAGTATTTGATCAAAGAGGTAACGTATACTGGCGAAAACGTGACTTATGGCGCGGCGGCTGATCTCCCAAGTGACAAAATCACAGTGACCTTGAACCCCGCGTATGGGGAAATCAAGGCGACAGCAACGGTGCCCGCAGGGACGGGGGTCGGTCAGCATAACGCAACGGTCACATACACCGGTGACGATGAATGGCATGTCCTCACGAACAAGGATAGCGTTAATACCGTAAATGTGACCATCGATCCAAAAGAGGTCACGCTGACCGGCGTTAAATTTGCGGAAAAAACCTATGACAAAACAAAAACAGTAACGGCGACAGGCTATACATTCGACAGCACTTACAACGATGAACCGCTCGGCGTAAAAGAGGTGACCTTTGAGGCCGGCTCCGAAAATGCAGGCGACCAGACCGTCATCGCCTCGGGAAGCAGCGCTGCCCTCGACAGCAACAACTACAAGCTGACCGGGGATCAAGGCATTGTCGACGCGCTGAACATGCTCGGTCCCGACAAGATGAAAATTAATATTGCCAAAAAGCCGGTCGACCTGACGGTCACCGGTGTGGTGACCCATATAAGCGACGGCCAGGACAAAGCAAGCGAGGAGGAGATCACCGACGCGGAAAGGAATGGCGCCGACGGCGGCGGCTTCACCTGCACGGTGGCTGACGCCGTCGACGGCGAGAGCCTCACAGCGAAGGTGCAAGCCGCTGACGCGGCAGGCGCCTGGACATTTGGCGGCACCGACCCGGCCACCGACCTCCCCATCACCAACGTTGCGGGTACCCACTTTACCCTGGCCGCGGGCGATGGGGGCGCGGCCGACCCGGATAACTATACCATCAACAGCGTGAACGCCGAGGGCCTGAAAGGTACCATCACGGCCAAGCCTTCGTTTACGCCCAGCCTTGACACGACAAGTGGGAGCAGCACATCGCTGACGGTCGACAACAGTAAGGACGTGACCGTCACGTTCAACGCGGGCACGACCGGCACAGACGGCAAGACCTGGTACAACAGCAAAAACGAATTCGGCCTGGATTCCGGTGAGGTGAAGCTATACACCGCGCAGGACGGGAAATTTGACGAGATCAAAGAATTTAGCGCCGAGACGGATCTGATCGAGGGCAGCGGCAAACAACTCTCTCTCTTTATCAAAGCCACAAGCGGCGCCGCAAACGGCACCGTCTACGGCCCCGTCGCCGTGACCTACAACTATGACAAGACAGCGCCGACGTTCGATCTGAAAGACGTGCAGATAAAAGATACCCTGGACAGTGGGGACTTTGCGAAGGATCAACTTATCTACACCGTTGCCATCAGCGACACAGGCGAGAGCAATATCGACCTTAGCAGCATCCAATATGCCGTCAATATGACAAAGGATCCCGCGCCGGTGGACGGATGGATCGAAGTCACCCCCGTGGAGGATGCGGAAGAATGCACCGTCACCGTCACCGCGCCGGCGATGGGATATCTGTTCCTGAAAGCCAGTGACAATGCCGGCAATGAGAAAATCAGCGAGGCCATCCGCCCGCTGGTGGTGGAAGATTCCGCGCCGACGGTAACGGTCGCCCTGTCCGAGCCCGTCACGGGGGCGAATCCGGTCCAACAGCAGAAGATCAAGTGGACCGTAGATGATACCGTGGGAGGGTCAGTCAAGGAGCACTCCGGCATTGATACCGTCACCCTGACCTTGCTGGACATGGCGGCCGGGGAGCCCGGTACCGAAATGGGCGCCACCGGCAACCTCTCCGGCGAGGGGGATGTCAATAACGAACTGCCAAATAAACTGGAGGACATCACAGGCGATCGTGTAACGCTGACGGACAAAGAGACCACCGTCAGCGGCCTGAGCGGCAAGTACAAGCTGCGGGTCACCGCGACCGACTTCTGCGGCAATACGCAAAGCAAAACAAGCGATGAATTTATTCTGGACAACACCGCCCCGGCCGTGGCCGTCACCATGGCGGGCGGACGGACGGCCAATGACACCTTCTACTATAATATGGACAACTGCGCCCTGACCGTGACCGTCACAGACGATTACCTTGCGGCAGCAAGCGGGGAGGGAAGTGACAAGACCCTCACCGTCACCCTGAAAGATACGGAGGACAAAGAGCTCAAGGCCATTGTCAAGCTGGTCGAAGGGACCGAAACGACAGAGACAGGCTCCACCGAAAACATGACGGTCGACGTCAGCGTCGAGCAAAAGCAGGCCACCGTGACCTTCCCGGCCGATACGCTGACCGCTGAAGCCAACCGCCTTGCCGACGGCGAGATCACCGTCACGGTGCAAGTCACCGACCGGGCCGGCAACACGTCCACCACCATCCAGCCCGTTGGTGAGGACCAAAACAGCAGCAAAGGCGTGGCCGTCAGCGGGAGTGAAGCCGCCTTTGTGCTGGATACCACCGCGCCGCAGGTGACCAAGATCGCCACAAACCAGGAAGGCAATGCGATCGGCGATAAAGACAACCATTACTATTATAACCAGCACCCTGTTGAAGTGGAGTTTACCATCAGCGACGCTGACAGCCTGGGCGAGGACTGGATCGCCAGCTATACCTTCAACGGCGTACAGGCACAGCCAGAGAGCGTCAACCAGAAGGTGACGGACGCGGAGCCCGACAAGGTGCTGACCCTCACCCTGAACGACGAGGGTGCCTATACCGATATCACCGTCTCCGGCCATGACCTTGCGGGGAACCAGTTGACCCTGGCGCTGAGAGCGGACAAAGATCCGGACGATGACGCCGAGGACAAAGGTGACGGCAACATCACGCTGAAAGCGGCCAAGATCCTCGATTTTACCGCCCCGGCCGTGACCGTCAAAATGGCGGGCGGCAAAGAGGATAACGGCACATTCTACTATAAAGCGGACAACTGCGGCCTGACCGTGACCGCCACCGACAAGGACATGGCGGGCGATGAGACCAGCCAGCTCCAGATCACGCTGGCCGACAGTGCGCGCAACTCCCATACCATCAAGGTGCCGCTGACGGACGACAAAAACAATACCCCGACGCCGGAGAATGACGACGACCTCAAGGATCCGAATCACATGGTCACGGCCAGCCTTTCCCACAGCGGCGAGGCAACGACGGTCACCGTGACCATCCCCGCCAGCGTGGTGAAGGAAAACTTTGCCGACGGCACCGTCACCGTTACCGTTGACGCCACCGACGAGGCCGGCAACGACGGCAACACCGTCGCCAGCGCGGGCAGCGACGGCGTGGCCGTCACCGAAGGCAAAGCTGCCTTTGTGCTGGATACCGTCGCGCCGGTGCTGGAAAGCATCGTAACGAACCCCACCGCCCCCCGCGATGACGTGGACGGGACGGGCCACTATTTCTACAAACAGCCCATCAGCATCGAGTTCAAGATCGAGGACGTGACCAGCAACCACAGCGGCTGGCCCGTCACCTATAGCCTGGACGGCGGCACCCCGCAGCAGCATCCCGAGGCCCTGCAGGAGACCGAAACGGACGGCGAGGATACCCTCACGCTGACCCTTTCGGCGGAAGGCGTGTACAGCGGCATCACCATCTCCGGCACCGACCTTGCCGGCAACCCGCTGACGCTTGCGGAGCAGTATAAGACCGGCGGCCCCGAGGACGACGTCATCGACGACCCCGACACGGCCGAGCAGGGCAGCTTTACCCTGGCCGGTACCCGCATACTGGATATGACCGACCCGGTCGTCACCGTCAGCATGGCGGACGGCCGCGCGGTGGACGATGTGTGGTATTACCGGGCGGACAACTGCGGCCTGACCGTGACCGCCACCGACAAGGACATGGTGGGCGATTTGGCCAGCCGGATCACCCTTACCCTGACCAGCAGCGGCGCGCCGGACGCGCCGTATACGGCGACGTTCCCGCTGGCAACCGAGACCCCGGCGCAGAATAACGGCGCCACCGCCACGGTCACCCATGAGGGGAGCACCACCGTCACCGTGACGGTGCCGGCCGATGTGCTGGCGGCGAACCTTGCCGACGGCACCGTGACCGTCGCCGTCACCGCCACCGACGAGGCCGGCAACAGCGCCGGCATCGCCGGCGAGGGCAGCGCCGGCATGGCTGTCACCGGCGGGAGCGGCACCTTTGTGCTGGATACTGTGGCCCCGCAGGCGGAGCTTGCCCTGCTGCCCGGCGAGGGCGTAAAGGACACCGCCGCGCAGACCAACAGCGGCACCACGCGCTATTACTACAGCGGCGCCTTCACCGCCGCGCTCACCGTCAGGGACGCCAACCTCAGCCCCGAGTTCATCACCTTTGCCTTTGGCCAGAACTTTGACGCCGGGCAGTACGCCACCGGCCCCGTCGCGGCCGATACCCCCGCCGACGTGCTCACCCTCAATGAGGACGGCAGCGTTTCCGGTGCGCTGGCCTCCAGCAAGGACGGGCTGTACATCTACAGCGTGGCCGGCACCGACCGGGCGGGCAACCCGCTGGTCCTTGCCGAGAGCGATGCGAACCGCTACAGCATCCAGCACACCGCCGCCCCGTTCACCACCTACGCCGTGGCGGTGGATACCGTCGCGCCCGTGGCCACGGTCACGATAGACGATTTCTACAAGGCGGTGCTGGACGGCACCAGCTATGCGCCGCAGATCAACCGCCCCTACCAGCAGAAGGCCGAGGCGACGGTTTCCCTCACAACGCAGGATGCCTCGCCGGTAACGCTCAGCTACCATGTAGGCTCCTCCCAGGAGGGCGCCGTGGCCGATATCGCGGTAGGCCCCGCCCCCAATGTGGCGGATACCCACAAGATGGACGGGCAGCAGATCTTTACGCTGGAAAACCTCTCGGTCTCCGACCTTGCGGGCAACATCAGCGTCAAGGACGGCGCCACCAACAAGTTCTACCTGGATATCGTCCCGCCGGAGGAGGATCAGCTGGCCCCCACGGTGCAGCTGACCGCCATCCAGAACGGCATGGGGCACAGCACGGCCAATGTGGACCTGTACGACGCCAGTGTTTCGGTGCGGGCCGTCGTGCGTGACCCCTACCCCGGGATCAGCGCGTCGGGGCTGTACCACGTATATTACAAGGTCCTTGCGGACGGCGCGGATATGACGGGCGCCGTGGGCGTGTCGGGCAAGGGCACCGCCGGCAGCGGTATCGTCTCCTACGGTACGGCGGGGCACACCCTCGACGAGGGTACCGGCGCCTATGATGAAGGCATCGTATGTGATGACACCCTCCTCTTTACCTTTGACGCAGGTATGTTCAACTACAACGACGTTACGCTTGCGGTCTGGGCGGAGGATAACTCCGGCAATATCCTGCCCGAGGGCAGCGCGGCGTTCTATCGGTTCGGCATCGATACAACCGCCCCCACCGTCCGGGTCGACTTTGACAACAACGACGCCGAAAACGAGAAATATTTC
Source organism: uncultured Gemmiger sp. (assembly GCA_947629015.1). GTDB lineage: Bacteria > Bacillota > Clostridia > Oscillospirales > Ruminococcaceae > Gemmiger. The sequence continues at coordinate 28,321 of CANRCB010000016.1, read as the reverse complement.
AAGGCCCCGCGCACCGCGACCGTGACCGTGACCGAGCGCAACTTTGACCCCGCCCTTGTCAAGATCAACACCGAGGTGGGCGTGGGCAGCGGTTGGCAGTACGCGGCCGGCGGCGCCAACGGCGACGCCGATACCTGGACCAATACCATCACCTACGATGAAGACGGGGACTATACCCTGGATATCTCGGCGTCCGATATCGCCGGCCATGACGCCGGCGGTGCGGACTACGGCAACAGCGTCGCCCCGCAGGAATTTACCATCGACCTGACCGCCCCCGTCATCGAGGTCACGTTTGACAACAACAACGCGCAGAACGTCCGCTATTATGACGCCGCGCGCACCGCGACCGTCACTATCCGGGAGCACAATTTCAGCGCCGGAGATGCCGTGGTGGAGGCCACCGCCGCCATCCAGGAGGGCACCGTCTCGGCGCCGCCGTTGAACGGCTGGCAGGAAAACGGCGACAACAACATTGCCACCCTGGCCTTTACCGAGGACGGCGACTTTGCGATGAATGTCTCCTACGTTGACCTTGCCGGCAACGAGGCCGAGGAGGTGAGCGTGGATCTGTTCACCATCGATACCACCCCGCCGGAGCTGGAGATCGGCGGTGTGGAGGATCATGTCGCTTACAACGGCGAGGTGGCGCCCAGCATCACCTACCATGACATCAACTATGACAGCGCCAGCGCCCAGGTGACCATCACCGGCTATGAGCATACAGACGGCGAAAACCTGCAGGGTGTGCGCACCGACGACGCCTTTGGCGGCAGTTTGGTGTGCGAGAACATCCCCGCCCTGAAGGAAAACGACGATGTGTATACCGCCACGGGCTTTGTCAGCGACCTGGCGGGCAACACCTCCGAGGCGACCATCGTGTTCAGCGTCAACCGGTTCGGCTCCACCTATATGCTGGGCGAGCAGACCCGCGCCCTGGTCGAAAACTACTACACCAACCAGCCGCAGGATCTGCACATCACCGAGATCAACGTCAGCGAGCTGGTCGCGCAGAGCATCTCCGTCAGCCTGAACGGCGACCTTGCGCAGCTCAGGGCCAACGTGGATTACACCGTCCAGCAGAGCAACCCCGGCTGGAGCCAGTATGACTATACCGTCCATGCCGCCAATTTTGAAAGGGAAGGCGCCTATACAGTGACGCTGTACTCCGAGGATGACGCGGCCAACACCAACACCAACCAGGCCATCCGTGAAAACGACGGCGGCACCAACACCCTGCCCATCGAGTTCCTGGTGGATATGACCGCCCCCGTCCTTATGGTCACCGGTGTCGAGGACGGCGAGCGCTATGTCGATACCGAGCGTACGCTCATGGTCGATTACCAGGACAACACCGCCCTGGCCGGCCTGAGCCTGTATGTCGGCAACGACCATGTGGCCGACTACAGCGCCGAGGAGCTGCGCAACGCCGGCGGGAAACTGGAGTACACCGCGAAGGCCGCCAACGACTGGCAGGCCCTGCGGGTGACGGCGGTCGACGCGGCAGGCAACAGCGCCGAAACGGTGAGTGGGCGTTTCCTGCTGACCGACAACCTGTGGGTACAGTACATCAACAACACGCCGCTGCTCATCGGCAGCGCGGGCGGCGCCGGCGGGTTGGGCCTGCTGATCTTCCTGCTGGCCCGGCGCCGCAGGAAAAACGCCGCATGACCCGCCTGCACGCCCAGGCCCGCAACCTTTGTAAAATCATAAAAATCCGATACGCCACCTTGAATTTTCGGGGTGGCGTATCTGGAATCCGGTGAAACAAATGGTGCAGCAAAACGAACTGTTCCACGGCACCTACCGCGTCCTGCAGCAGATCGGGCAGGGCGGCACGGCGGCGGTATATCTGGCTTACCATCTGCGCCTGCAAAAATATGTGGTGCTCAAGCGCATTTTTGTGGGGCAGCAGGGGCTGGAGCAGCTGCGCGTCGAGACGGACGTGCTCAAAAACCTGCACCATCCCTGCCTGCCGCAGGTGTATGACTTTTTGTACGACGGGCCAGAGGTCTACACCGTGATGGACTATGTCGAGGGCACGGCCCTCGGCGATCTACCCGCCGGCCCCGGCCAATGGCCGGAGGCCCAGATCCTGCGCTGGCTGCGCCAGATGTGCGAGGTGCTGGACTACCTGCACACCCGCAAGCCGCCCGTCCTGCACAGCGATATCAAGCCCGACAACATCATCCGCACGCCGTCCGGCCAGCTCTGCCTGATCGATTTCAACATCTCGCTGGATGCCACCCGCCCGTGGAAGATCATGGGCTACAGCGAAAATTTTGCCTCGCCCGAGCAGGCGGCCATGGCCGCCGCGGTGATGCGGGGCCAGCCGGTGGGCTATGCGCTGGATGCCCGCACCGACCTGTACAGCATGGCGGCGACCTTCTATTATCTGATGACGGGCATCCCGCCAGACGCCACCCGCCCGGTAACGCCCCTGTCCGCCATAGCGGGCCTGCCCTACAGCCCCGCCCTGTGCGCGGTGCTCGACCGCGCCATGGCGTGGGACCGCACTAGGCGCTACGCCAGCGCCCGGCGGATGCTGACCGCGCTCGACCGCCTGAAACGGCAGGACGCCCGCTACCGCAAATATGTGGCTTTGCAGGGCGCCAGCTGGTTGTGTGGCGCGCTGCTGGTCGCAGCCGGGCTGTTTTGCATGGTGCGCGGCGTGCAGGAAGGCCGCCGCCTTGCCTACCGGCAGGCATACGATGCCTTTTTTGCCGCCGCACAGCCGCAGCAGGCGTTGCAGCAGGGTGTGGAGCTGCTCCAGGATGCGCGGTTCCGCGGCATCCTGCAAGACCAGCCGCGGGATAAGGCGCTGATCCTGCACGCGCTGGGCGACAGCTGCTACGCCATGGACGATCTGGGCGGCGCGCAGGGATATTACGCGCAGGCATTGGAGGCGCTGCCGCCCTCCGCCCCCGACCGGGATGTCTATTACCTTGATTATGCCATCGCCCTTGGGGAGGATGGCCGCCTGCAGCAGGCCGGCCGGATTTTGGAGCAGGCGCGCGCCGCGGGCGCATCGGCCCCGGCCTGCGCCGCGATCCAGGCGTCCCTGGCCGGGGCGGCGGGCGATAAAACCACCTGCCTGGACGAGGCCCAGGCCGTGCTGGACGAAAGCGCCGACACGGCCCTGTGCCTGCGCGTCTGCCTGGTGGCCGCGCAGGCCTTGGCGGACGACCCGGCCGCGCAGGTGCCCTGGCTGGAGCGCGCCCGCCAATATGAGGCACAGCCTCGCGTGCTGCGCCAGCTCGGCGCGGCCTATGCGGCGCTGGCCGGGCAGCAGGCATTTGCGGATCAGCAGCGGCAATACGCGCAAAAGGCGCTGGACTGCTTTGTCGCTTTGTGCGGCGCGGCGGATCCGGCGCCGGAGGACCGCCTGAACTGTGCCATCGCCTACTATATGCTGGGGCGCTATGAGGACTGCCTGCAGCAGCTGGCCCCCTGTGAGCGCGAATGGCCGGAGGAATATCGCGTCCAGGCGTACATGGCGTTGGCCTGCTACGCCTTGGGTGACAACGACGGAGCAGCGGTGCATTGCAGCAGCGCCCTGCGCAGCTTTTCGGCGCTGAGCCGGCAGGAGCGCGACGCGGCCGATACCGCCCTGATCACGGAGCTGGGCCGCTTGCAGCGTGTTTTGAACATTTGAGGAGCCCGGAGGTGGAAGGATGGAACCCCGTACATGGTTTATCGTGGGCGGATGCCTGCTGGCGGCGGGCGCCGGTTTTTTGCTGGTGACCCAGATCCTGCTGCTGCGCTGGATCCGGGAATGGCGAAAGGAGGGGCTCTGATTGCGCTGCCCAAAATGCCGGTGTGAGATCGGAACGCTGGAGGTATGCCCCTACTGCGGCAGCCGCGTATACAACCCGACCCGCACCACCCCTGTCCGGGAGCCGCAGCAGACGACGGTCTACCGTATGGACCGTAGCAGCCAGCGGACAAGCCGCCATATCAGCAACATCGATGTCTGGAGCTTGCTCTGCGCCGTCCTGCTGGGGGGCATCTTTGTCATCGAGCTGCTGCAGCTGATCGTCCTGGCCATGGGGTGACGGGACGGAAAAGGGGGAGTTTTTTATGACAAAAACACGAAAAAGGGTCTTGTTCATCCTGCTGGCGGCGGCCATCCTCATCGCGGGGGGCGGCGTGTTCGCGGCCTGGTACACGGGCAGCTACCAAAGCTACGGCCGCTGCCTGGCGCTGGGCGAAAAATACCTTGCCGAGGATGATTACGCCAACGCCGTTTTGGCGTACCAGCGGGCCATCAGCCTTGACCCGGAAGCGGCGGAGGGCTATATCGGCCTGGTGCGTGTGTACCAGAGCCACGGCAGTAATACCCTGGCCGAAGCGGTGCTGCGCACCGGCATCGACCGCACCGGCAGCGCCCGCCTGACGCTGATGCTGGAAACAATGACCGGCTCCACCCCCACCGATGCCCTTGGCACGGCGCCCGGCGAAACCGGCAAGGCGGCCGGGGACTTTGCGCTGAACACCGGCCTGCTCTCGCTCATCGGCAGCAGCAGCTATAACGATTACCGCCTGCGCAACGGCATCGAAAGCACGCAGATGACCGATGGCGGGACCTGCCTGGTGCGTGTGGCCGGCCTGGCGGCGGATCTTGTCTTCCGCGACGATGACGCCGGCACGCTCGACCATGTGGGCGGGCAGCCCGCCGCGGACAACTACCCCGCCGAGGTCCGCCTGGATGACCTGGCCCAGCTGTTTGGCGGGGCGCGGCAGGTCACCGTGGAGATGCTGCGCGCGCAAAACCCGCTGGACTTCACCCGGGAAGACAACGGCGACGGCACCCAGACAGTCACCTTTACCGCCGGAAGCTGCGTAGTCACTGTGACGGCGGACGCGGACGGCAGCATCCAGATGGACGGCCCCCACTGCCTGGAGCCGGTGCCGCACCGTGACGCCCAGGCGGTCTCGGATGCCCCGGAGGTGAGCGGGCGCGTGGTCAGCGCCACCACCGGCAGCGGCGTTGCCCGGGCCGAGGTGCGCGTGCGCAGCGGCAGCCTGACCAGTGGCGAGCCGCTGGTGGCCACCACCACCGACGGGTTCGGGCATTATACGGTGGCGCTTGACCCCGGCCCCTACACCGCCGAGGTGGTTTGCAGCGGCTATACCACCGAGACGTTTGAGATATACGTCAGCGCGGCCGGCGGCACCCTGAACGATCTGGTCATCTCGCCGCTCCTCGCCGAGGGGCAGATGCGCATCGTGCTGGAATGGGGCGGCTACCCGGCGGATCTTGACAGCTACCTGGACGGCACGCTGGATGACGGTACGTCCGTTCATGTCAACTTCATGTCCAAAACCGCCAGCCGGAACGGGCAGCGCCTGGCCGAGCTGGATGTGGATGACCGCGACGGCTACGGGCCCGAGACGACGACCATCTATGATCTGAACGGCGTGTACCGCTTCTCGGTCGAGGATTATCAGCAGACCGGCGATATGTCCTCCTCCGGTGCCACGGTCAAGATCTACCTGCCGGGCGAGAGCGTGCCGCACACCGTGGAGATACCGGCCGGCCTCAACAACACATGGTATGTATGCACCATTGACCACGGCACGCTTTCCGTGACCAACCACGGGTAAAACGGCGCAAAACGCAAAACAGGGCGGCGCGGCCCGGGCCGCGCCGTTTTGCCGGAGGGGGCACCCATGGGCGAAGGCTTTATCGCATATATGACAAAGGATCTGGACCTGTTTGGCCTGGAGGTGCCGGTGTATGCCGTTTGGATCCTGGGGGGCGTTGTGCTGGCGGCGGCTGTGGTGCTCTGTGTGCACTTCCTCCTTTTGCGCCGGGCCGGGCCGCCCGCCCAACCGGTGCCGCTGGCCGTGCCGAAATACTGGCGCAAGGGCACGCTGCCCATCACCTCCGGCCTGCTGGCGGCGGAGCGGCTCTCCGCCACGGAGCACTGGCTGGATATGCAGATCTATTACGGCGGCCAGGTGCAGAATGTGCGCTGCAAATGTGACCCCGGCATCACCATCGGGCGCCAGGGCTGCAACGTCCAGCTGGACCCGCGCGATACGCTCGTCTCGGCACAGCACTGCTCGCTGTATTACCGGGGGGCGGTGCTGATGCTGCGGGACCATTCCACCAACGGTACCCGCGTCAACGGCCGTATGGTGCACAAATCGCAATGCCGGGTCAACCCCGGCGACTGCATCTCCATCGGCGCACACCAAATTTATATTTGATTTCCGCATGAACCGCATACCGGGGGCACCGGGCCGGGAGGGGGACGATTTTGTACTATACATGGCTATTTTTTGAAAACCGTTTCAAGGATATGTATCTGCCGTCCACCCCAAAATGGTCCAAAAGCATCGTCATCTACCAGGCGGAAAGCGGCTGGGATCGGGACTATTCCCTGACCATCCGCGCACTGGACGGGCAATGCTATGTCTCCCTGGGGGACAGGTTCCATTGGGTGCACGACCCGGCCAACAGCGGCGAGATGCCGGTCTTCAGCAACAGCCACTACCTGATGGCGAACGGGCGGTTCCGGCTGGGCATTGCCTTTGCCGAATGCGAGGAAGCCGATACCTGTTTCAAAAAATTCATCCTGCCGGCGGGCAAGACGGTCACGATGGGCCGCGCCGGCGGCTGTACCTTGCAGATCGCTCCGCACGTCGGGGTGGTGTCCAACCACCAGGGCTCCTTTGCGGTGCGTGAGGACGGCACCTGCGTCTACACCGACCACAGCTCCAACGGCAGCTACCTCAACGGCCTGCTGCTGGCCTCCAACGCCGCGCAGCTGAATTTCGGCGATATCCTCACGCTGAACGCCGGCATAAAGTTCATCTACCTCGGCCGCTGCATCGCGATAGACCGCATGAGCGCCTTTGACCACATCGACCTGCCCCGGAAGGAGGCGCCGCCCCCCGCCGGTGCGGCCCGCGGCGGCCTTCTGCCGTCGGTACAGATCCAGCACCACCGTTCGCCCCGGTTCCTGCAAAAGCCGGACAACGGCGAGCTGCGCATCGAATCCCCACTGGACAAGCAGGAGCAGCGCACCATGCCGCTGTGGCTGACCATCGGGCCTTCGTTCACCATGGTCCTGCCGATGCTGGTGGGCTCGGCCGCCAGCGCGCAGCGGGGCATGATGGGGGCCGGGCTGGCCATGGTCGGCACGGCCTCGGCCCTGGCCGTCTTCTGGGGGCTGATGAACAACCGCTACCGCCAAAAGCAGGCCCGGGAGACGGAGGAAGCCCGTGTGGCCAAATACGCGCTGTACATCAGCCAGGCGGAGCGCTACCTGCAAGGGGTCTGCACGCAGGAATACAACCGCCTGATGGAAAATTTCCTGGATGTCGAGGCGTGCGCCGCGCTGCCGCAGAGCAAGACATGGCGCCTGTGGGAGCGTATGCCCCAGCATGCCGATTTCATGGCCGTGCGCCTGGGGCTGGGCGATGTGAGCATCCCCAACCCCATCGTGATCGACGAGGTCAAGCTATCCGCCATCGATGACCCGCTGCGGGACGAGCCCAGCCGCCTGTTGGATACCTACAGCAAGATCCGCAACGCCCCGCTCACCATTTCCCTGCGGCAGGAGACCATCATCGGCATCCTGGGCAGCGAGACGGCCACCCAGGTCGCCCAAAGCATCCTGCTCCAGCTGGCTGCCCTGCACAGCTACCATGACGTGCGCATCGCCGTCATCAACGGCGAGGGCGACCAGTCCCGCTGGCAGTGGGCGCGCTGGCTACCGCACGTGTTTGCCTCCGAGGACCGGCAGCTGCGTATGGTCGTGTCGGAGCCAAACGCCGTCCAGGAGGTACTGACCCATCTGGACGATGTCCTGCTCATGCGCAACGAGGAGGCACAGAGTGAGGATGGCAAGGCCGAGGGGGAAAGCCTTCCGCTGCCGCATTATGTGGTTTTCTGCACCCGGCCGGAGCTGCTGGAGAACAAGCCGCTGTTCCGGCATATGATGTCCCGCGCCTGCGGCATGACGCTCATCCTGCTGGCGTCCGGCATGGAGGTGCTGCCCAAGGAGTGCAACATCATCCTGGATACCACCACCCCCGACGGCGCGCTGTACTACGCTGACGGCGACGGCAGCAACGTGAAGTTCGAATGCCCGGGCCAGGCCGTGCTGGAATCCTTCGCCCACATGGTGGCGCCGCTGCGCGTGCGGGACGCCACGGAAAGCGCGGCCATCCCCACCATGGTCTCGTTTTTGGACATCTACGGCGTCAAGCGGGTGGAGGATCTGGACATCTGGCGCTTCTGGAATGAAAATTACGTCTACGACGGCATCCGCTCCACAGTGGGCCTGCGCGCCGGCTCCCAGCCCTTTGTGCTGGACATCTCGGACAAATGCCACGGCCCGCACGGCCTCATCGCCGGCACGACCGGATCCGGCAAATCCGTCATGCTGCAGACCTACATCCTTTCGCTGGCCGTCAACTACCACCCGGACCAGGTGCGCTTCATCCTGATCGACTATAAGGGCGGCGGCATGGCCGATGCCTTCCGCCATCTGCCCCATGTGACCGGCATCATCGACAACCTGCAGACCGGCAACACCATCGCCCGCGCCCTGGCCTCCATCCACGGCGAGATCCACCGCCGAGAGGAGCTGTTCCACAAGGTGGGCGTCTCCAACATCGACGACTACATCCGTTTCTACTACGATGACCCCGCCGAGGAACGCCTGGCGCATCTGATCATCATCGTGGACGAATTTGCGGAGCTGAAAAACGACCGCCCCGACTTTATGCAGGAGTTGATCAGCGCCTCCCGCGTGGGGCGCTCCCTGGGCGTACACCTGATCCTGTCCACCCAAAAACCGTCCAATTCCGTCTCGGACGAGATCTGGGCCAACTCCAATTTCCGCATCTGCCTGCGCGTGCAGAGCCGCGGAGATTCCATGGAGATGCTGCGCCGCCCCGATGCCGCGTATATCAAAAACAAAGGGCGCTGTTACATCCAGGTCGGCAACGACGAGATCTTTGAGCAGGCCCAGACCAGCTACAGCGGCATGGCCTACAATCCCGACGAGCCGTCCGAGGTGGAAATGCCGCATCTTTTGGACAACGCCGGGCGCATCGTGTCGGTGCGGCAGTCACGCAATGCGGCGGAGCACGCCCGCCAGGCCACCCAGATGGACGCCGTGATGGGCCGCATCGGCCAGGTCATGCGGGAGCACGGGCTTGCCCCGGCCGCCAGCCTGTGGATGGAGGAGCTGCCCCCCGCCGTTTTCCTGCGGGACGCACCCCTTTCCTCCGCGGGCGGGAAGGCCTTCTGGGACGGGCCCGCCACCGGCGAGGAGCTCAAGACGGTCTACGCCCTGGGGGACGATGTGCTGCACCAGCGCCATTTCCCGGTGTGGCTGGATCTGATGAACAACCGCAACCACATGGTCGTGGGCATGGCGTCGACGGGCAAGACCACCCTGATGCAGACCTTGATCCTGTCCTTCGCGCTGCGGTACAGCCCGGCGGTGCTGCAAATGTATGTGCTCAGCCTGTCCAGCCGCACGCTGGGCTCCGTGGCCGGGCTGCCCCATGTGGGCGAGATCGTGTACGCCGGCGAAACGGACGAGCTGCGCCGCCTGCTGCGCCTGCTGGAGAACGAGGACCGCGCCCGCAAGGAGGCCTTTGCCCGGGCGTCGACCGACAGCTTTCTGGAATACAACCGCTCGCGCAATCTGGGCGGCAAGGCGCCCGTCCCCGCCGTGATCGTTTTTGTCGACCGCTATGCCCAGCTCACCGAGGCATTGTCGGAGGAGGACGCCCAGCGGGTCATGGATCTGGTCCGGGAAGCCAGCGCCCGCGGGATCTATTTCGTGGCCTCCGCCATGAAGACCGGCGAGATCCCCTACAAGATACGGGACTGCTTCAAGGGCATCGGCCTGCAGATCAACGACCGCACCGATTACACCGAGATCGTGGGTATGCGTATGCCGCCGGAAATGCCGGATATCGCCGCCTTGCCCGGCCGCGGCCTGGCCCAGGTGGACGAGCAGCTGTTTGAGATCCAGATCGCCCTGGCGGGCAGCAGCCTCTCCGACGTGGAGCGCGCCCGCGAGCTGGCGCAGATCGCCGCCGCTATGGACAAATGCTGGAGCGGCGTGCGCCCGAAGGGCATCCCGCGCATCCCCGAAAACCCGACCCTTTGCGACCTTGCCGAAAACGAGGCCTACCGGCAGATCGCGGCCGACCCGATGGCCTTTGGCTTCGCCTACGATGCCGCCACCGGCCTGCCGGAGGCACTTTCCCTGGCGGACAGCTATACGCTGCTGATCTGCGGCGCCCGGCAGGGCGGCAAGACCAATCTTTTGCAGCTGCTGGCGGGGCTGTGGCAGCAGCGCGGCGCCAACATCTGCGTTGTGGCGAACGAGGAGTGGAGCGGATTCTGCGCGGACAAGGGCTTGGCCCGCTATACGCTCAAGACCCCCGATTGGGAGGCCTATGTGGCCTGGCTGAACACCGAGATACGCAGCCGCGCCCAGGCGCGCAAGGCCGCCCAGGCCAAGGGCGGCGCGGAGCTGGACAAGCTGATCCGCGCGTGGGAGCCGGTCGTGATCCTCATCGACGATCTGGAGAACTTTATCACCCGCAACCCCGACGTTGCCAACAACCTTTTCGCGGAGGTGGCCAAAAAGGCGGCCGGGTTCGGCATTTATCTGTATGCGTCGCTCTCCCACAATTCTTACGCGCAGGTGCGCATGATGGAGCCGCTGGTGTCGCTGGCGCGGCAGCAGAGGGGCGTCGCCCTGGGCGGCCGGCTAAATGAGTGCGACCCCTGGAACGTGTCGATGCCGTATGCGCGGAAGAATGCCGCCCTGCCGCGCGGGGAGGCGTACCATATCAACAACGGCACCGTGACGCGCATCGTTGTGCCAAAATCGCTGTGAACAGGAGCTTGACGGATGCTTCCTATCCTGATCTACGCCGGCAGCCCGCAGACCCGTTCCGGCATTTTGGAATTCCTGCACAACTACGCGAAAACCTCCAACGACCGCTTTACCATCCTCAACAACACCGATTCCGCCGACCAGGCGGCGCGCAGCATCCGCGGCGCGCCGGGGATCCTGCTGCTGATCGCCGGGGTGGGCGGCGGGCCGGCCGCACAGACCGCCACGGGCCTGGAGCGCGATGCCACCGCCCAAAACCGCGACAGCTACACCGTCTATTGGATGGATCGCCTGGACCAGCTGCCGGCCGTAGCGGCGGCGTGCCTGCACCCGGCGGGGTTCGTGCTGCCGCCGCCCGACCAGCAGCAGTTCGACTGGATCATGGCCCGCGTGTTTGCCGATTACGCCGCCCTCACGCAGGCCCCGGCGGAAAATTTTTTGATGCTGCACAATGGCGGTGCCGTGCACCGCATCCCGGTCAGCAGCGTGAGCTACATCGAGGCGCTGGACAAAAAGCTGAACATCTGGACCGGGCAGCAGTGCCTGACGGTGTACGAGAAGCTGGCCCACGTGCAGGAGCTTTTGGGCGCCGCGTTTTTCCGCTGCCACCGCTCCTACCTGATCAATTTTGCCTGGCTGGAAAGCGTGGATTTTTCCGCCATGGAGCTTACCCTGCGCGGAGGCGTGCGGCTGCCGCTGTCCCGCTCCGGCAAGGCGCCGCTCAAGGAGCGGATGAAAAAGGAGGGGCTGCCCGGTGCAGGTTGAGGCGGTATCGTTCGTATACAGCGAGGCGCAGATGGCCGCGCTGATGCATCTGCTGGGGTACGGCGGTGTGCCGTTGTGGCCCGGCCGCCCCGAGTGGATCCCCCAGGGGCTGGACGAGCTGGAAAAGGCCCGCCTGCTGCACCGCGGCGGGGTACAGACCGGCGTGGACAGCATCGCCGCCTTTTTGGCCAAAAGCCTCGCGGCGGCGCGGTATTGGGCGTGCATCCGGGGGGAAAAAAGCTATTTCGGCCTGTTTTACACACCCCCTGCCACCCTCTGGCTGCGGTACAACGCCGGCCGCTGGGTGGTGACCCCGTTCCAGACCCCGCAGGAGGCGCTGGCCCAGGCCCTTACGCAGCTGCCCGCGCCGGCTCCGGACCGCACGTTTTTTGTGCAGACCCCCGGCGAGGCGCATACCTATACCTATGCCGTCGGCGCCCAGCGCGATATGGCGGCGCGGCTGTTCCGGCAGACCCTTGCGGAGCAGCCGCCTGAGCCGCAGGCCCCGCAGTGACCGGCGCCGCACACGGCGCACCCCAAAGAAAGGCGGATACAAAACATGGAGACGATGATCGTAGAGGTCGCGGTCCCCGCGATCAACAGGACCTTTGATTTTCAGCTGCCGGCGGCGGGCATCGTGCGCGATGTTTTGGCCGAGATGATCCGCATCCTGACCGAAACGCAGCCCGGCCTGACCTTTGACGGCGACTGCCCCATGCTGTGCCACCTCGACGACGCCCGCATCTTGGATATGGATGACCCGCTGGCCGTGGCCGGTGTGTACGATGGCGTGCGGCTGATGCTGGTCTGAAGCTGCCGTTCACGGCAAAAAACGTACCGTCCGTCAAGTTTGGTAGAACGGCACCGCCGCTTGTGCGATGCTGGGTATACAGCAAGCGGCCCTGCCATACTGGATCCGCAGGCCCGCCCGCAAAAAACAAAAGGAGGAAAACCGGAATGATCGAATGGGCAGTTGAAGCAGCCAAGCTGACAACGGCAGAGGCAGAGATCCTGCGGGCCGTCGCGGCCTACCGCGCCGCCGCAAACAAGGCGAAGACGGCGGCCGACGCGCTTGCCGCCAACTGGGAGGGCGACGCCCAAAAGGCATTTGTGGAGGAGCAGTCCAAGGCGTACCGCTGGCATATCAGCATTTCCGACATCGTCTCAGCGTTTGCCGACACGCTCAAAACCGCAGCGGCCAAATATATCGAAGCCGAGCAGCAGATCAAAAACCTGATCGACGGCTGACGGCACCCGGACGGAAGCATTCAGGAGGGACAAGCACCATGGCAGAGATCATTAAAGTTTCCACAGAGGAAATGCGCCATACCGTGGCGGAGTTTACCACCGCCCAGCGCGAGCTGGACGAAGCGTATCAATGGATGGACCGCGCGGTCAAGATGCTGAACAGCTGCTGGAAGGGCGCCGCCTACAGCATCATGCGCACCCAATGGACGCTGACCTACAACAACATCGAGCGCTCCAACGAGCGCATGCAGGACGCCATCGACGAGCTGAACAAAAGCGCCGACCTGTTTGACAGCAACGAGGCCGCACAGATCAGCAGCTTCCAGGCGCTGGACGTGGGCACCTCGCCCTTTGATTGAGGGGCCGTTCCAGAAGAGAGGTAAACCATGAGCACGCAATACGATTCAGTCAAGATACGCGCGCTGGCCCGGCAGATCTCGCGCACGGCGGGCGCCGTGGCGGAGGTGCGCAACGATACGCTGAACGGTATCCTGCGCGAGATCCCCGGAAATTTCAGCGGTAGTGCGGCCACGGCCCTGCAGGAATCCGTTACCGAGCTGGCGGCGGATGTTTCTTCCATCAGCACACACCTGGCGGCCGTCAGCAAAGCCCTGAACGACCTGGCCAGCCGTGTGGAATACGCGGACCGGGAGGCCCAAAAGGCGATCCAGCTGCTGTAACGGCGGCCCGTGCCCGGAAAAGGAGACATACATGGACCGCTTGATATGGGATCTGGATTCTTTGCATACCATGCTGGCCCGGCTGCGCAGGGCGGCCCAACAGATACAGGAATGCCAGGCCCGGCTGTACACGGCCGGCGCGGCGGCACAGGAGATGTTCCAAAGCAATGCCGGCCCCGCCCGGCAGCTGGTGGAGGAGCTGGAGCTGCTGGAGCGGCGCACCCGCAATGCCGGCGCCCGCAGCGCCGACCTGGCCGACGTCCTGGCGCGCATCGGGGACGATATGGCCCGCACCGAGCAGGAGCTCGTCAGGATGGTATCGGAGCTACCCACCGGCGCCGAGGCCCCGCAGGCGGCCGCAAGGCCCGTTGCCGCGGCAGTTTCCGCCGCCCCGCTGTACACGGTGCCGCCCACACGCTGGGCCTACGGCATCGTGCCGGAATGGCTGGCACAGGCGGCGGACCGGATGCCGACGCAGTAAAAAACGGCCACTTTCCCGTACCGGAGAACCGTTCACGCCAAAAAAGGTGCATTTCGTCAAGATAAATGGGATCCCGTTCCCGTTTATGCGATACTGAAACCACAGCAAGACCCCAACCATACAAAACACATCAAGGAGGACACAAACCATGGCATCCAGAATCGAAGTAACCATTTCCGAGCTGCAGAGCGCTGCCAGCAAGATCACCCAGTATGCGGCGGATTACCTGAGCGCCGCCGACAGCCTGAAGGCCGCGGCCGATGAGCTGGCCGCCACCTGGGAGGGCGATTCACAGATAGCGTTCGTCGCGGAGCAGCAGGCCGCCTATGACTGGTACAAAAAGATGGCCGCCATCTGCGAGGAATACGCCAATTCCATGAACACCGCGGCGCAACGGTACATCGACACCGATTCCGAAGCCGCCAGCACGATCCGCGCCAAGTAAGGCGAACTACGACCAAACAAAACAACATGGCAGGAGGATATTATCATGGCAGACATCATTCATGTATCGACCGACCAACTCCGCGAAGCGGTGAACAAGTACAACACCTGCAAGACCCAGCTTCAGATGGCCTATTTGCAGATGTCCAACGCGGTGCGTACCGTTGACAGCAGCTGGAACGGCGACGCCAGCGAGGCGTTCAAGAACCAGTTCGAGCAGATGTACAAAAACATCGAAAAGACCGAGGCCAAGGTGCAGGACGCCGTGGACGAGCTGACCAAGGCGGCCGAGATCTACGACCAGATCGAATCCACCAACCAGAGCACGTTCGCCAACCTGGATGTCGGCACGGACCCGTTCAGCATTTAAGGAAGCTCCGCCAGGCCGGCGGCAGCCCTGCGGCCGCCGGCTTGACAAAGGAAAACGGACCCCCGTATAATGGAGTAACGCCATGGAAAACCGCATAATCGTGGATTTTAATGCGCTGGAACGCATTGCAGCAAAACTGGACTATGCCGACAATGAACTGAACACAGCGCTGTCGCTGCTTTCCGGCGCGCAGCTCTCGGCCGCAGCGGGCGCACAGATGCGGGTCAACCTCAGCACCGTCGCGCTGCGCACGGTCGGCGGGACGGTCGGTGCGGCCAGCGTGGCACAGGCCGTGCAGAATTACCGCGCCGCGCTGGGTCGTGTCGGCGGCTATTCCCGTGAGCTGTCGGCAGGGGTGCGCGCTGCGGCCAACGCCTTCCGCAGCACGGAGGGCGCGCTGTGCAGCGCGCCCGGCCTGACCGGGGCGGACGAGGGCGCCCCCCACGGCGGCGGGAACGGTGCCGGCACCGGCGCCGCGCAGGCCCCGGCGGGCAGCACGTTTGACTGGAACTCTTTCTGGAAAGTCGTATCCGAGTGGGGGATCATCGGGACGGCCATCGGCACGATCGGCCAGCAGGTGACCGGCGGCACCACGGCTTGGCCCAAGCGCGTCCTGCAGGCATTGAGCGGCGGCGCCAAAATGGGCGGGAACATCGCCAAGGGCTTTTCCGAGGCCGGGTTTGACTGGAAACGTCTGTTCGGGCTCAACATCGGTGTTGAGGAAAACCTGTCCTTTGGCGGGGCGCTCGAAAAAGAGCTCGCCAAATACAGCTTCAAAAACGCCACGACGGTGGGGGAAAAGACGGCGGTCGCCTGCAAATGGGCCGGAAGCGCCCTGACTGTCCTGACCACCGGTTGGGACAACTATGAGGAAGCCGGCGGGAAGATCACCGGCCGCATGGTCGGCGAGACCGTCATAGAATCCGGCGTCAAGATCGGCACCGGCATTCTGGCTGGCGCGGCGGCTACGATGCTGCTGCCGGTGGGTGCCACTGCCGTCGCGGTGGGCACGGTGACGGTGGGCATCACATGGGCTGTCGACAAGGTATGCGAATGGGCCACCGGGAAAAACCTGGCCGAGACCGTCTCGGACGGTATCATGGACTTTGTGGAGGACCCAAAGGGCTGCCTGGAGAAGGCCGGCAAAGGCATCGGCAAGGCGTTTTCCGATGCCGGCAAAAAAATCTCCGGCTGGTGGAACGGTATGTTTGGAAAACGGGCCGCCGCCGGCGGTGGCGGATTCCGGTAAGGGCACTAAGATAAGGAGAAATCGCTATGAAATTTGCTGACCTTCTTCCCATCGGGAGCGTGGTCCTGCTCCAGGACGCGCAGAAGCCCTTGATGATCTACGGCATCGGCCAGACGGACGAGACCAACCATGTTGACTACGATTACATCGGCGTTTTGTATCCCGAGGGCAGCATGGGCACCGGCTCGCA
Organism: uncultured Gemmiger sp.; assembly: GCA_947629015.1. Taxonomy (GTDB): domain Bacteria; phylum Bacillota; class Clostridia; order Oscillospirales; family Ruminococcaceae; genus Gemmiger. The sequence goes on along the minus strand of CANRCB010000016.1, from coordinate 12,011 downwards.
GTTCCTGTTCAACCACGCCGACGTCGATAAGGTGCTGTTCCGCGGTTATGAGGACGAGGAACGCACGCGTTTCATCGCAAGGCTGCAAAGCGTCTATGACCAAAGCGAATGAGGCCGCAGCCCTGGCCGGGCTGCGCACACCGGCCCCGGCGGAGCACCGGGCCATCGCCGCTTTCATGACCGGCCGCTACACGGCGGCGATCCGCACCGGCAACCGCTTGGCCTCGGCGCTGACGGCGGGCGGTGTGGCGCTGCTGTTTGCGGCGGGCCGGCTGGGCCCCGCCGCCGTGCTGCTGGGGGCGGCCGCCTTTGCGGGGGCGTGCCTTGCCATCGCCGGGAAAAACCGTGACCGCGCCGCCCTGCGTGCCTTCCAAAACGGCGCGTACCGGGTCCTGGACGGTCGGGTGCGCGAGGTCGGCTCCAATTGCGAGCGGCCGGGCTATGTGCTGGTCCGGTTCGTCTCTGCATACGGGCAGCCGCTGCCCGTATGGCTCCCGGTGCTGCGGCAGGGCGCTGCCCCCGGCACGCCGCTGCTGCTGGCCGTGTGGGAGGCCGCGCCGCCGCAAAAGCGCGTCATCAAGGCGTTTACGCCGACCATGCTGGCGCAGCCCGCGCCCGCCGAAAAGCAGGCGCGCTGACGCGGCAAAAATTGAAACAACCGGCAGGAAGTATCTTCGCTGCGGCGGCCTGAGGGCAGGCCGCCCTACGTCCACAACGAAAGTAAGTGCGATTTGAGAACGTAGGGCGGGATCCCCTGACCCCGCCGCGAAAGGGCAGGGGCTTTTTCGACAGTCTCAGGGGGCCGGGCGCGGAAAGCGCCCGGCCCCCTGAGACTTTATGCAAACGCCGCCGGCACAAGATCAGCCGGGGCTTTGGTGCGGCGCGGGGGCGGGCTCCCGGATGAGGCCCGACGCCTTTTTCCACCGCCCCGACAGCAGGCGGGAGGAGAACAGCAGGGAGCGGAGCACCCAGTCGGAACACATGCCGATCCAATACCCCATGGCGCCCAGCTGCGGCAGGCCGGGGATGAGGTCGGTCGTGAGCAGGAACGCCAAACTCACCCGCATGGTGAACATCGAGAAGACGGCGCTGCACATCACGTATTTCACGTCGCTCGTCGCCTTTAAGATGCCCGGCGCCGTGAAGGAGAGCGGGTAGGTGAAAAATTGCAGCGTCAGGCAGAAATACAGGCATTGCCGCGCGATGGCCTTCGCCTCGCCCACATACCCGTAGAGCTGCGTCAGCTGCGGCATCAGCGCCAGGATGGTGCCCACGCACAGCCCGTTCGCGATATAGGCGATGAGGAACATCCGCCGCATATAATATTTGACCTGGTCGGGGTCGCCCGCGCCCACCGACTGGCCGATGACCGTCAGGGCGGAGGTGCCCACCCCGCTGCCCACCACCGAGGCAAAGTTGTTGATTTGGTTGGCCATGGTGTTGCCGTTGGCCTGGACGTTGATGTGGATGAGGCTGCCCGCCTCGTCCAGGCCGGTGATGCTCTTGGCGCCCACGGCGTACACCCCGGCGTTGACAAAGGTGTTGGTCATCAGCTTGCCAAGCTGGAAGAGCGCGCTCTCCACCCCGCTGGGCACGGCCAGCTTCAAAATGCTTTTGAGCATCGCGCCGTCAAAACGGAACCTTTCAAACACGCGCACCCGCACGGTGTTGCCCTGCCGGCCCAGCAGCACCAGCATGAACACGGCCGGCACCGCGCGGCAGAACAGCGTGGCGAGCCCCGCGCCCAAAACCCCCATGTTCAGCACGAACAGGAACACGGCGTTGAGCCCCACGTTGACCACGCAGCTCATGGCGGCGCTGGCCATCGTCGAAAAGCCCTTGCGCTGGGCGCGCAGCAGCGCCGCGCAGGCGTTGAACAGCCCGATAAAGGGGAAGGAGGCCGCGGTCACGTAGAAATACGTGCGCTGGAAGGCGAAGGTGGAGGCGTCGACGTTGCCGTAAAACAGCCGGAGGATGGGCCGGTTGAGCAAAAGGCAGGCCCCGCCCACGCCCAGCGCAAGGCACACCGCCAGCATGACCAGCTGCTTGGCGACCTTGTTCGCCCGCTCGCGGTCGCCGGCGCCCAGCGCCTGCGAGGTGACGATGGCGCCGCCCGTGGCAAAGGCGGAGAACAGCTGGATGATGAGGTTGTTGAGGTAGTCCACGTTGCCGATGGCGTTGCTGGCGTTGCTGCGCACGGCCTCGGCCACATTCATGTTGGAGACCATCAGCGAATCAAAAAAGCCCAGCGAGGTCGAAAAGATCTGTTCGATCACGATGGGCAGGATCAGCCACAAAAGCTGTTTGCCGGTGAACAGCGTGTATTTCCGTTTTGCCGCCCCCATGGCGTACCCCTCCCGTGCCGCCGCGCAAAAGCCGTACCCGCCGGGCCGCGCCGCGCCGTTTTCGTACCATCATAGCACGGCAATATTGATTTTTCAACAGCAAACCGGCCAAATATACCGGGCGGAAAGCAAAAAGGAAAAGGCCGCCCGCGCGGGCGGCCCCGGTGTGTTGAAAAAGGCGGTTTTGCGGCGGGGCGCGCCCTGTGAGGGGGCGCAGACGGCCCGGCGCGGCCGGCAAAGCCGGCCCCCCTTTGCCTGTTACTCCAGATGCCGCCGCAAAAAGGCGGCCAGCGCCTCGGCGGCCTGCCGGTGGCAGGCGGGGCCGGGGTGTTCCCGCGCGCCCATCGTGGCGGGCACGGCGGCGGGCAGCGGCAGGTAGAACACCCGCGCGTCGCCCGTTTCCGCCTTGTATTGCCGGATGCCCGCCTCAAGCGTGGGGCGCAGTTCCTCCCCCAGCATACCGAACGCCCACACCAGCAAAGCGCCGGGGTTGCGGCGGCGCGCGGTGTGCAGCGCCCCGGCCACGGCCTTGGAAATGCGGGTATGCCCTTCCGAGGTGTCCGCCTGTTGGAAGCACTGCCCTGTTACCGGGTCCCGCCAAACGGGCCCGTGCATGGCGCCCCAGTCGTTGGTGCCAAGGTTCAGGATGACGGCGTCCGCCGGCCAGGCGGCGAAGTCATACGGGGCCGTATCGCCGCACTGGCCGCAGACGGTGCCGTAGTAGTCCATCACCACATGGCGGGGGTCGTTGTCCCAACTGCTGCAAAGGCCCCAGCCGCTCTGGGAGAAGATGCGGTACTCCGCCCCCAACGCGTCGGCCGTCAGGCGGGCATAGTGCGGCACGGCGCTGAAAAACATCGGCAGCCAGTCGCTTTCGCACTGCGCGCCGGCAAGGCCCTCGCCGCTGGTGATGCTGTCGCCGATAAATTCCAGCCTGTATTTTGGCTCCGGCAGCGGCAAAAAGCCCCCGTCCGTGCCGGCAAGGCCCAGCAGCCGCACACGGTGGGCGGGGTCCGCCGGCATGGCCTGGCATTCTTTCAGCACCCGCACCTGTTTGACCGTGCCGGGCGTGCCGCCGCGGAACAGGCACACCTCGCTCTCGCCCTGCGGCAGCGGGAAGCGCTGCACCCACGCGCCGTTTACCTCCACGGCCAGCCACGGCTCGTACTGCGCATAGTCCGCCGCGGCGCGCAGCCACAGCCCGCCGCCGGTAAAGCGGCACACAAAGCCGCTGCCGGTGTGGCGCAGCACCGGCGCCCCGCCGTCAGAGCCGGTGCGGCCCAGCACACGGGCGGGCAGCCCGGCGAACGGCGTATATTTTGCATTTGCGACCTGCATACCCTGCCCTCCGTCCGGGGTCAGCGCCCGCCGGGCGCGGTGTCCGGCGCGGCGCCGCCGAGCACCTGCCCGATGGGCGCGTTGATGACGAGGCTGGCCAGCGCGTCGGCCGGGGTGGGCTGCTTGTTGATGACCACAAGGTCATCGCCGCGGAAATAGCGCAGCATCCCCGCCGCCGGGTACACCGCCAGGCTGGTGCCGCCGACGATGAGGGTATCGGCCGCGGCGATGGCTTTGACGGCGCCTTCCATCACGTCGGGGTCCAGCCCTTCCTCATAGAGCACGACGTCCGGCTTGACGATGCCGCCGCACCGGGCGCAGCGGGGCACGCCGTCGCCGGTGGCCGCCGCCGCCTCGATGTATTCCACGGGGTAAGGCCGGCCGCAGCGGGCGCAGTGGTTGCGCAGGGTGGAGCCGTGCAGCTCCCACACCGTTTTGCTGCCGGCGGCCTGGTGCAGGCCGTCGATGTTCTGGGTGACGACGGCCGCGCATTTCCCCTCGCGCTCCAGGCGGGCCAGGCGCAGGTGGGCGGCGTTGGGCTTTGCGCCGTGCACGATGAGCTTTTGGCGGTAAAAGTCAAAAAATTCGGCGGTGTGGCTCTCGTAAAAGCTGTGGGAGAGCATCACCTCGGGCGGGTATTTGAATTTCTGGTGGTACAGCCCGTCCACGCTGCGGAAATCCGGGATGCCGCTCTCGGTCGAGACGCCCGCCCCGCCGAAAAACACCATCCGCCTGCTTTTTGCCAAAATTTTTTCAAGCGCCGTGTCCATCGCCGTCAAACCCCTTTCTTTTGCGCCGGAAATGGTGTATCATCCAAATATACCTTTATTATAACGCGTTTGGGAAAGGTTGCAACCGCCATGGCCGAAATCGTCCGCATCGAAAAAGACGCCATCCTCCGCCTGCTGCTCCCGCGCGCGGCCGACGCCCACAAGGGCAGTTTCGGCAGCGTGGTGGCGGTGGCCGGCAGCTATGCCTACCGCGGCGCCGCCGCGCTGTGCGTGGAGGGCGCGCTGCGCGGCGGCGCGGGGCTTGTGTACCTGGCCGGCATCGAGCCGGTGGTGCAGCTGGCGCTCACCCGCACGCCGGAGGTGTGCATCCTGCCCTGCCGCATGGCCAAAAACGGCGGTATCGACCCCGCCCACGCCGCCACGCTGCGCGCGCACTTTGAGGGGCGCGGCGCCGTGCTGCTGGCGGGGCCGGGCCTGGGCGAAAACGCCAAACCCCTGCTGGCGCAGCTGTGCAGGGCCCCGGCGCCGTGGCGCGCCGCCGTGTTGGACGCCGACGCCCTGAACGCTTTGGCCGAGACGCGGCACCCGCATCTGCCGCCCGACACCGTGCTGACCCCGCACCCCGGCGAGGCCGCACGCCTGCTGGGCAAAGGGTGGACGGCGGCCGACGTCCAGCGGGACCGCCCGGCCGCGGCGCGCGCGCTGGCGGGGCAGTACGGCTGTGTGGCGGTGCTCAAGGGGGCGGGCACGCTGGTGGCCGCGCCGGACGGCGGGCTGTGGCAGAACCGCACCGGCAACCCCGGCCTTGCCCGCGGCGGCAGCGGCGACGTGCTGGCCGGCATACTGGCGGCGCTGCTGGCGCAGGGCCTTGCCCCGGTGCACGCGGCGGTGTGCGCGGTGTGGCTGCACGGCGCCGCGGCCGATAAAGCCGAGACGCGCCGCGGCCAGCTGGCCATGCTGCCGCAGGATCTTTTTGAGGCCATGGGCGCCCTGCTGGCGGAGATGGGGCGCTGACGCGCCGGGGAGGAAATTTCACCAAAAAACATTACGCGGCCCTGTCGCTTTTGACGATTTGCCGCCCCGCCCCCCAGTTTGCTGTTGACGGGGCGGGGCGGCGGTTTTATAATGGAATTTAGTGGGTGGAGCAGCGCTTTGCGCCGCCCGTAGGCCATAAAACCGCAAAGGAGATATGTGGTATGAACGAAGTATTGCAGCGCGTGTATGAGATCGGCATCATCCCCGTCATCGCCTTCAACAGCGTGGACGAGGCCGTGCCGCTGTGCAAGGCCCTGGTCGCCGGCGGGCTGCCGGCCGCCGAGGTCACCTTCCGCACCGCCTGCGCGGAGGAATGCATCAAAAAGATCCACGACGAAGTGCCCGAGATGCTGCTGGGCGCCGGCACCGTGCTCACCTGTGAGCAGGCGGACCGCGCCATGGCCGCCGGCGCCAAATTCATCGTCGCGCCCGGCTTTGACCCCATCGTCAGCCAGCACGTCATCGACAAGGGCGGCATCATGTGCCCCGGCACCGCCTCCGCCGGTGAGATGCAGCAGGCCATGAACATGGGCTGCGAGGTCATCAAGTTCTTCCCGGCCGAGGCCAACGGCGGCGTGGGCATGCTCAAGAACATCGGCGCCGCGCTCAAGACCGCCAAGTGGATGTGCACCGGCGGCGTCAACGCCAAGAACGTCAACGATTATCTCGGCTATGACCAGATCGTCGCCGTGGGCGGCACCTGGATGTGCAAGGCCGACAAGATCAAGGCCGGCGCGTGGGACGAGATCACCGCCATGTGCAAGGAGGCCGTGGACGTCATGCTCGGGCTGGAGCTCGGGCATATCGGCATCAACTCGGCCGATGACGCCGAAGCCATGGCCACCGCCAAGGCGCTGGGCGCGCTGCTGAACAAGAAGGTCGCGGAGGGCAACTCCAGCATCTTCGTCGGCAACAAGGAGTTCGAGATCATGAAGAAGAAGGGCCGCGGCACCCACGGCCACATCGCCATCAAGTGCAACAACGTCGACCGCGCCGTCTACCACCTCGGCCGCCGCGGCGTGCAGTTCGACATGGGCAGCATGGTCACCAAGAACGGCAAGAACACCGCCATCTATTTCGCCGACGAGATCGCCGGCTTCGCCATCCACCTCGTTCAAAAATAAACGGTAAAAAGGAGACAAGCTATTATGAAAGTCGTAACTTTTGGCGAGTTGATGATCCGCCTGCAGCCGTACAACTATGAGCGTTTCGTCCAGGCCGACCATCTGGAATTCACCTTCGGCGGCGGCGAGGCCAACGTGGCCGTGTCGCTGGCGAACTACGGCGCCGATGCCGTGTTCGTGACCAAGCTCCCCAAGCACGCCATCGGCCAGGCCGCCGTCAACAGCCTGCGCCGCTACGGCGTCGACACCTCCAAGATCACCCGCGGGGGCGACCGCGTGGGCATCTATTTCAACGAGAAGGGCGCCTCCCAGCGCGGCTCGGTGTGCATCTATGACCGCGCGCACTCCGCCATCCAGGAGGCTTCCACCGCCGATTTCGACTGGGACGCCATCTTTGAAGGGGCGGACTGGTTCCACTTCACCGGCATCACCCCGGCGCTGGGGCCCAACGTCGTGGATATCTGCCGCGAGGCCTGCAAGGCCGCCAAGGCCAAGGGCGTCAAGATCAGCTGCGACCTGAACTACCGCGGCAAGCTGTGGACGCGGGAGCAGGCCCGCGCCGCCATGACCGATTTGTGCCAGTACGTCGACGTGTGCATCTCCAACGAGGAGGACGCCAAGGACGTGTTCGGCATCGAGGCCGAGGCCACCGACATCTACGGCGGCACCCTCAACCACGAGGGCTACAAGAGCGTGGCCAAGCAGCTGGCCGACAAGTTCGGGTTTGAAAAGGTCGCCATCACGCTGCGCGAGAGCCATTCCGCCTTTGACAACGGCTGGAGCGCCATGCTCTACGACGTTGCCTCCGGCGAGTATGCCTTCAGCAAAAAGTACGACCTGCACATCATCGACCGCGTCGGCGGCGGCGACAGCTTCGGCGGCGGGCTCATCTACAGCCTGCTCAGCGGCAAGAGCACGCAGGCGGCCGTGGAGTTCGCGGTGGCGGCCTCGGCGCTCAAGCATTCCATCGAGGGCGACTACAACATGGTCACCGTCGACGAGGTCGAGAAGCTCGCCGGCGGCGACGGTTCCGGCCGCATCCAGCGCTGAGATACCGCCCCCGGGCTGAAACCTGCTGTCGAAAAAGCTATATGTGGATCTGCCGCCCCCGGCTGCCCTGTGCAGCCGGGGGCACTGGATTGAAAAACGCCCTTTTTCAACCGTAGGGCGGGGTCTTGACCCCGCCGGAGACGGCCGAAAAAGGAGTGCCAAATGCTTTTTGGAGCGCTTGTAGGGGACGGCCTCCGGACGTCCCGCAAACTTTCCGCCGCTGCAACGTTTACGGGGCGTCGGGGACGCCGCCCCCTACAGTTTGCCTTGGGATCGCAGTTGACTTTTTTGATACGCTGGGGCGGGGCTTGACCCCGCCCTTACAGCCTGAATGAGGCGTTCCCCGTTTTTTGCCGGCGTTTTGCGCTGGCAAAACACCGGCAAAACCCCGTGCCGGCCCTTGCCGCCCTTGCGGATTTGTGCTATACTATACAACTGTATATGTGGGATTGTGCCCTGCCCGCCGGGCGGCACAGCCCGCTGCCGGAAGGGGGCGCGCGGCCATGCGCATCCTTGGCCTTGACCCGGGGTACGCTATCGTCGGCTGGGGCATCGTGGATGCCGCCGGCCCGCGTTTGGCGCCGGTGGCCTACGGCGCCGTCATCACCGACAAGGACACCCCCTTTGAGCGGCGCCTGGTGGAAATTTACGACGGCGTGGCCGATATCTGCCGCCGCTACAAGCCCGGCGCGCTCTCCATCGAAAAGCTCTACTACCAGCACAACCAGACCACCGTCATCGGCGTGGCCGAGGCCCGCGGCGTTATCCTGCTGGCGGCCGCGCAGTGCAGCGTCCCGGTGTATGAATACACGCCCATGCAGGTCAAGCAGGCGGTCACCGGGTATGGCAAGGCGGTCAAAAAACAGATCCAGGAGATGACCCGCGCGCTGCTGCGCCTGGACGCCGTCCCCAAACCCGACGACACCGCCGACGCGCTGGCCATGGCCATCACCCACGCCCACGCCAGCACCAGCCGCCTGAACGGGCTGCGCGTGCAGTAAGGAGTTGCCTGTATGCTGTATTCCCTCACCGGTACCCTGCTCAAAAAAACCGCAGAGCTGGCCGTCGTCAGCTGCGCGGGGGTCGGCTATGCCGTGCACATCCCGGCGGGCATCACCCAGCAGCTGCCCCCCGCCGGGCAGGAGGCCACCCTGTATACCGAGCTCAACGTCACCGAGAACGACATCACCCTCTACGGCTTTGCCACCGAGGCCCAGCGGGACTGTTTCCGCCTGTTGACCGCCGTGTCCGGCGTGGGGCCCAAGGCGGGGCTGGCCATCCTCTCGGTGCTCAGCCCCGAAAAGGTCGCGCTGGCGGCCTCGGCCGATGACTACAAGGCCTTCACCGCCGCCAGCGGCGTGGGGCCCAAGCTGGCGCGGCGCATCGCGCTGGAACTCAAGGACAAGGTCGGCCGCGGGCTGGCCGAGGGCGGCGGCTTTGCCGCCGGGGCCGCGCCGGCGCTCGCCGCCAGCGCGGCCGGGCAGGCGGTGGCGGCGCTCGTCTCGCTGGGGTATACGGCCTCCGACGCCGCGGCGGCCGTGGCCCGCATCGACGATACGCTGCCGGTGCAGGATATCATCAAGATCGCCCTGCGGGGCCTGTCCAAAATATAAAGAGGGAGGGTGACCCCGTATGGCCCAAAATCAGGAATACACCGTGGATCCCTCCCGCCTGATCAGCCCCGAGACGACCCCCGCGGACGCCGAGGAGAACACCCTGCGCCCCAAAACGCTGGAGGAATATATCGGGCAGGAGAAGGTCAAGGCCAACCTGCGCATCTATCTGCGCGCGGCGCAGCAGCGCGGCGAGCCGATGGACCACATCCTGCTCTACGGCCCGCCCGGCCTTGGCAAAACGACGCTGGCCGGCATCGTGGCGCAGGAGATGGGCGTGCAGATCCGCATCACCTCCGGCCCCGCCATCGAAAAGCCCGGGGATCTGGCCGCCCTGCTGACCAACTTGCAGGAGGGGGATATCCTTTTTATCGACGAGATCCACCGCCTTTCCCGCCAGGTGGAGGAGGTGCTGTATCCGGCGCTGGAGGACTACGCGCTGGATATCATGATCGGCAAGGGCCCCAGCGCGCAGAGCATCCGCATCAACCTGCCGCGCTTCACCCTCATCGGGGCCACCACCCGGGCCGGGCAGCTGACCGGCCCGCTGCGGGACCGGTTCGGCATCCTGCTCAAGCTCGAGCCCTACAGCCCCGGGGAGCTGGCGCGCATCATCCGCCGCAGCGCCGGGCTGCTGGGCATCGGCATCACGCCGGAGGGCGCGCTGGAGCTGGCGCAGTGCAGCCGCGGCACGCCGCGCATCGCCAACCGCCTGCTCAAGCGTGTGCGGGATTTTGCCACCGTGCAGGGCGACGGCACCATCGACGGTGATATCGCCGCCGCCGCCCGCCGCCAGATGGACATCGACGCGCTGGGCCTGGACGAATTGGACCGCAGCCTGCTGCGCGCCGTCATCGAGCTGTACGGCGGCGGGCCGGTGGGGCTGGAGACGCTGGCCGCCGTTTTGGGGGAGGAGAGCGTCACCCTTGAGGACGTGTGCGAGCCGTACCTGATGCAGATGGGCTTTTTGACCCGCACCCCGCGCGGGCGCTGCGTGACGCGCCTTGCCTACGAGCACCTGCATATGCCGGTGCCCCGCCGTTTTGACGAGGACGGGGACGGCACCGCCCAGCAGAGCTTTTATTGAGCGCGCCGCGCACACCGCAGGCACGGCCCTCATAGACTGGAAAAGTGAACTCTGCCGCGCCTGGCGGCAGCGAAAGGAACTGATACGATGGGCAAACTGTTTGGCACCGACGGCATCCGCGGCATCGCGGGCAGGGAGCTGACCTGTGAGCTGGCACTCAAGATCGGGCGCGGGACGGCCGCCGTGCTCACCCGGCGGGACGGCCGCCGCCCCAGGATCCTCATCGGCAAGGACACCCGCGTCTCCGGCGATATGCTGGAAAGCACGCTGGCGGCCGGGCTGTGCAGCGTCGGCGCCGACGTGGATCTTTTGGGCGTGCTGCCCACGCCGGGGGTGGCGTACCTTGTGCAGAAATACGGCGCCGACGCCGGCATCGTCATCTCGGCCAGCCACAACCCGATGGAATTCAACGGCATCAAGATCTTTAAGGGCGACGGCTACAAGCTGCCCGACGAGGTGGAGAACGAGATCGAAGCCTGCATCGAAAACGACTGCGCCGGCATCCCCCTGGCGGAGGGCGCCGCCATCGGGCGCATCCATATGCGCCGCACCGCCGTGGCCGACTATGCCGATTTCCTCGCCGAGCATATCGACGCCGACCTGGCCGGCCTGCACGTACTGTTTGACTGCGCCAACGGCGCCGCCGCCGAGGTGGCGCAGCGGCTGTTCCCGCAGCTGGGCTGCCAGGCGGAGTTCCTGTTCACCGAGGGCGACGGCCTCAACGTCAACAAGGGCTGCGGCGCCACCCACCTTGCGGCGCTGGAGGCCGCCGTCAAGGCCGGGGACTATGACTGCGGCATCGCTTTTGACGGCGACGCCGACCGCTGCCTTGCCTGCGACGAGACCGGCGCCGAGATCGACGGCGACAAGATCATCGCCCTTGTCGGCAAGGACATGAAGGAGCGCGGCCGCCTGGACGGCAACACCGCGGTGGTGACCGTCATGTCCAACCTGGGGTTCATGAAATATATGCAGGCGCAGGGCATCGAGACGGCGCGCACCGCCGTGGGGGACCGCTATGTGCTGGAGAAGATGCGCGCCGGGCACTACGCCATCGGCGGCGAGCAGAGCGGGCACGTCATCTTTTTGCACCATTCCACCACCGGCGACGGCGAGCTGACCGCCGGCAAGCTGCTCAAGCTGCTGGCGGCCAAAAAGCGCGAGGGCTTTAAGATGAGCGACCTCAACGCCATCTACAAAAAGTTCCCGCAGGTGCTCCTCAACCTTGAGATGAACGACGCCCAGAAGCGCGCCTTCCGCGAGGATGAGTACATCGCCGGCTTTATCGAGAGCGAGCAGCAGAACCTGATGGGCTCCGGCCGGGTGCTGGTGCGCGCCTCCGGCACCGAGCCGAAGATGCGCGTGATGGTGGAGGGCGAGGATATGGCCGCCATCACCGCCAGCGCCGAGCGCATCGCCGAGATGATACGCAAGCGCATCCTGGCTTGAGAAAAGAGAAAAGAGAAATAGAGAAGAAATAAAAGAGAAAAGAGAAGAGATAAAAGATGTACCCTGCGAAACAACGCTTCTTTTCCTTGATATCTCTTATCTCATGTCTCTTATCTCATATCTCTTATCTCATATCTCTTATCTCATATCTCTTATCTCTTCTCTCTTCTCCAAACCGATCCCGTTTCCCGGCAAAACCCAAAGGGGGCCTTTATGCGCGCCGCCGATACCTGGCAGGA
>CANRCB010000015.1 GCA_947629015.1 uncultured Gemmiger sp. | reverse complement strand
CCATCCCCCGTCCGCCGGACGGACGCCACCTTGCGGCGCCGTCCACGCTCACGCCGCGCTGCGCGCCGCCCGGCCAGGGCGCGGCAAAGGTTCTGCAGACGCCCACGGAACGTCCGTAGGGGCCGATTACAATCGGCCCGCCGTGGCGCGGGATGGCGCTTGTGGGGTGCCGGGGACGTTTATTCCGATTGTAGGGCGGGGTCTTGACCCCGCCGCCAATGCCACCCCGCCCCATTTCTTCTCTTTTCTCTTTTCTTTCTTCTCTTCACTCTCCACTTTCCACTTTCCACTCTCCGCTCTCCACTTTCCACATTCCACTCTTTAAGGGGGGTATCCCGTTGCCGCAGCGCATCAAAGAAGGCGAAAGGCTGCCCTTTTTCCGGTACGATACCCCCTACAGCGCGCAGGAGCGTTCCCGCGTGCTGCTGGCCGCGCACCCGCCGCTCATCCTCGTGTTTTTGAGCAATTTCGGCCACCCCGTCACGCGCACCTTCGTGGAGCGGTACGCCGGCACCTTCCCCGCGCTGAAAAGCGGCAGCCTGGCGCTGGTGGTGCGCTCGGTGCCGGAAAAGCTGGCCGGCATCGTCGGGCCGGACACGCTGCCCTTCCCGCTTTTGTGTGACGCCGAGGGCACCCTGTACGACCTTTTGGCCATCCCGGAGCGCAGCGGCACGCTGACGACCTATTCGCTGGAGGGCTGGCGCATCCTGCGGGAGGCACGCCGCCAGGGCTACCACCCGCCCAAAAACGCTTTGCAGCAGCTGCCGCTGACACTGATTTTGGACGCCGACGGCACCGTGCTGTTTGCACATTACGGCGCCAGCCTGACCGACGTGCCGGAGGACTGCGCCGCCATGCAGCAGCTTTTGGGCGTGCTGGGGCTGGACCGCGCGCCGGACGCCCCGGCCGCGCCGCCGGCCCCTGCGCCCGCACCCGACCCCCTGCCCGACCCGGACGGCCCTTTTGGGGATCTGTTCGCCGAGGCGGCGCCCGACGCCGCCCGCGGCCGCATGACCGACCCGGCCGACACCCTTACCCAAGGCCTGCCGCTGGAGGACCTTGCCCCTGAGCTGCCGGGCTACCTGACGGATTCCGGCACCTTTAAGCTGCCGCCCGCCGCGCCCGGCGCCGGGCGCGCGCCGGTGGCCCCCGCGGCCGCCGCCGTGCCGGCCCGCCGCACCATCCGGCACCGCCCCGCCACCCGCCGGTATGACCCCGGGCCGCCCCAACAGCCCTGAGAGCCTGCCGCAAAACAGAAAAAACTGCTTGACCCTGACAGGAACACTGCAGGGGCCGCATCGCAGGGCGCCCCTGCAAATGTTTTTGGAGATCGCCTCCCGAAAACGGGCGGATCTGGCACACCGGCGCGCGCCGTTTTGGCGGCGCGCGGTTTTTTTGTTCTTGCCGTTTGGGGGCAAAGCGCGTATAATACAAATATGTATAAATTTCTGCAAATGGCGGGGGAATGTTATGGCTGGTTTTATCCCGTTGTCGGTGCCCAATTTCGGCGCGCGTGAGGCCGAGCTCGCGCTCGAGGCCATCACCAGCGGGTGGGTGTCCACCAGCGGCGCCAAGGTGGGCGAGTTTGAGCAGGCCATCGCCGCGTATGTCGGTATGCCGCGCGCCGTGGCCGCCAACAGCGGCTCCAGCGCCCTGCACCTGGCCGCCATGGCCGCCGGCCTTGGCCCGGGCACCGAGGTCATCGTGCCGACGCTGACCTTTATCGCCGCCGTCAACCCGCTGACGCGCTACGTCGGCGCCGAGCCGGTGTTCATCGGCTGTGATGACAGCCTTTGCATCGACCCCGACGCCGTGGAGGATTTCTGCCAAAACCGCTGCACGCTGCGCGGCGGCGCCCTCTACAACAAAAAGACCGGCGCGCGGGTGGCGGCGCTCGCCGTGGTGCACGTGTTCGGCGCCATGGCCGATATGCCGCGCCTGCTGGACATCGCCAGGCGCTATCACCTTACCCTCATCGAGGACGCGACCGAGGCCCTGGGCACCCGCTACACCGCCGGGCCGCTGGCCGGGCGGTACGCCGGCACGATGGGCGACATCGGCTGCTACAGCTTCAACGGCAACAAGATCATCACCACCGGCGCGGGGGGGATGCTCGTCTCCAACCACGCCGACTGGGCGCAGCACGCCAAGCACCTTTCCACCCAGGCCAAGGCGGACGAGCTGCAATTTTTGCACGATGAGGTCGGCTACAACTACCGCATGACCAACGTGCAGGCGTGCCTGGGCCTTGCCCAGCTGGAACGGCTGGAAGGGTTCATCGCCGCCAAGAAGGCGCGCTACGCACAGTACCGCGCCGCGCTGGACGGCGTGCGCGGGCTGCGCGTGCTGCCGTTCGACGAAAGCTCCACCCGCCCCAACTACTGGTTCTTCAGCCTGTATCTTGGCCCCGAAAGCGGCCTTGCGCGCGACGCCGTCATCGCCGCCCTGCAGGCGCAGGGCATCCAGACGCGCCCGGTGTGGGCGCTGGTGCACGAACAGGCGGACTACGGCAAAAACGAGGCCCTCGGCCTGGACAAAGCGCGGGATTACCGCGCCCGCATCGTCAACCTGCCCTGCTCCACCAACCTGACCGAAACCGACTGTGACCGCGTGATCCAGGCGGTGCTGAGCTTGTAACTGCGGAGGTTCCCATGCCCGACCTGCATGCGTTTTTGATCGAGGAGACCACCACCGTGCGCGACACGATGCAAAAGCTCGACGAAACGGGCGAGCGCATTCTGTTCGTGGCGCCGGGGGGCATTTTGCGCGCCGTTGTGACGGACGGCGACATCCGCAAATTCCTTTTGCGCGGCGGCGCGCTGGGCGACCCCGTGCAAAAGGCCGCCAACTACCGCCCCATCAGCCTGCCGGTGGCGGAGCGCGGCGCCGCGCGGGAGGTGCTGTCGGCGCGCGGCATCGACGCGCTGCCGCTTTTGGGCGAGGACGGCCGCGTGGTGGACATCGCCTTTGCCCGCCGCCGCGGCGTGCCCGCCCGCGGCGGGCTGGACCTGCCGGTGGTGATGATGGCCGGCGGCCTTGGCACGCGGCTGTACCCCTACACCAAGATCCTGCCCAAGCCCCTCATCCCGGTGGGGGAGCAGCCCATCGCCGAGCTCATCATCGACCGGTTCCACACCTTTGGCTGCAAGGATTTCCGCCTCATCGTCAACTACAAAAAAAACATGATAAAGTCCTATTTTTCCGACCTTGAGAAGGACTATACCGTCAGCTTCATCGACGAGGAGACCTTTATGGGCACCGGCGGCGGGCTGTGCCTGCTCAAGGGCAAGGTGGACAGGCCCTTCTTTTTTACCAACTGTGACACGCTTTTGGACCTTGATTTTGCCGCCTTGTATGAGTACCACAAGCGCCGCCGCAACGTGGTGACGATGGTGGTGGCGGCCAAGCACTACACCGTGCCCTACGGCGTGGTGGAGGCCGGGGAGGACGGCGCCATCAAACAGATGCGGGAAAAGCCGGCCCTGGATTTTTTGACCAACACCGGCGTGTATGTGGTGGAGCCGCGCGTGGTGGAGGAGATGCCGGGCGGGGAGAAGCTCGGTTTCCCCGACGTGATCGAGCGGTACCGCCAAAAAGGCGAGCGGGTGGGGGTGTACCCCATCGGGGAGGCCGGCTGGATGGACATGGGCCAGCTGGAGGAGCTGGAAAAGATGCGCCGCCGCCTGGCGGAACCGGAACCGTAACGAGCGTTCACGCCCGCCGCCGCGGAGCTATACCGCAGGATGCCGTTTGCGGGGCGTTGGCTGCCGCCTTTTACCGGAATTTAACTTTTTACCGTTCCTTTTCGTGACCGAAAAGGAACCGAAAAGGTCCGGCCGATTTCGACGCGGCCGGCGCACGACCAAAGGGGGTCCCCCCTTTGGAATCCCCCGAGGCTGGATATCGCCCGGGTGTTTCGGCGGGCACCATCCCCCGTCCGCCGGACGGACGCCACCTTGCGGCGCCGTCCACGCTCACGCCGCGCTGCGCGCCGCTCGGCCAGGGCGCGGATTTTGCGGGGCGTCGGGGACGCCGCCCCCTACAAGGATACGGGAAACGTACCATCCATCCCGTAGGGGCCGCATATATGCGGCCCGCAAATCGTGAGGAACGTCTCGTCCATTCTGTAGGGCGGGGTCTTGACCCCGCCGCACTTAAGCGGCATCCCACTTTCCCCTCATCAGTCGCCTTCGGCGACAGCTTCCCCCAAAAGGGGAAGCCTTGCGGGGTTATCTCACTCTGAAAGCCTTCCCCCTCCGGGGGATCGCGCCCGCAAGCGCATTTCGAAGCGCAACCGCGCGAAGATAGGTGGCCGCGCAGCGGCCGGATAACGTCATCCTTCCCTCCGGCGGCATGGGGGCATGCCGCCCTACAACTTCCGTCTTCTCTCCACTTTCCACTCTCCCCGCCCCGCGGGGCAAAGGAGGCACCTATGCCCGTCACCGTCATCGCCGAGGCCGGCGTCAACCACAACGGCAGCCTGGAGACCGCCAAGGCCATGGCCCGCGTCGCCAAAGACTGCGGCGCCGACATCGTCAAATTCCAGACCGCCGTGCCGGAGCTGGTCGTCTCCCGCTTTGCCGAAAAGGCCGCCTACCAGAAGCAGGCCACCGGTGCCGCCGAGAGCCAGCTGGAGATGATCCGCAAGCTGCATTTTGACTTTGCGGCGCACAAAGAACTGAAAGAATACTGCGATTCCATCGGCATCCAGTACCTTTCGGCGCCGTTCGATATCCCGAGCGTGGAATTTTTGGGCACGCTGGGCCTGCCGCTGCTCAAGATCCCCTCGGGCGAGATCACCAACCTGCCCTATCTGGAGGCCGTGGGGCGGCTGCACACGCCGGTGCTGCTCTCGACCGGGATGAGCACCCTTAATGAGATCACCGACGCGCTGGGCATTCTGGACGACACCGGCTGCCCCGCCGTGACGGTGCTGCACTGCAACACCCAGTACCCCACCCCCTATGAGGACGCCAACCTGACCGCCATGCTGGACCTGGCCGAGCAGTTCGGCCTGCCGGTGGGCCTTTCCGACCACACGCAGGGCGTGGAGTGCGCCGCGGCCGCCGTAGCGCTGGGAGCCTGCGTCATCGAAAAGCATTTCACGCTGGACCGCTCTTGGCCGGGGCCGGACCAGAAGGCCAGCTTGAACCCCGCCGGCCTGCGCGCGCTGGTCGAGGCCGTGCGCCACACCGAGGCGGCGCTGGGCAACGGCGTCAAGCACGTTACCGGCAGCGAGGCCCCCAACAAGGCCGTGGCCCGCAAGAGCATCGTGGCCGCGCGCGCCATCCGCAAGGGCGAACCCTTTACCGCCGACAACCTGACCACCAAGCGCCCGGGGGACGGCGTCTCCCCCATGCGGTGGTACGAGGTGCTGGGCCGCCCCGCCCCGCGCGATTTTGCCGAGGACGAAAAGATCGAGGTGTAAGGTTTTTTGCCCGCGGCGCCATGCGCCGCGCAAAACAAATTTTTATTGAATGATAAAAATTTGTTTTGGCAAAAACGGCCCGGGCCTCCGCGCTAAGAGCCGGGCCTTTGGCCCGGTTGCGCTCCGGCAGGCGCCTGCGGGCGCACAGCGTAGCGAAGCGGAGCGAGGGCCGTTCCGAAATGGGCGGCGCGCGCACGCGCGCCATAAGTGGGCGGCAAAGGTAACGGCCACCCCGTAGGGGCCGATTACAATCGGCCCGCAAATAGTGAGAAACGTATCATCCGTTTGTAGGGCGGGGTCTTGACCCCGCCGCAGGTGGATGACGTTCCCGGACAAACTGTAGGGGGCGGCGTCCTCGACGCCCCGCCGCGGGGCCCGTTAGCTGCCGCATTTTACCGGGATTTGGGTTTTTCCGTTCTCTTTCGTGACCGAAAGAGAACCAGAAAGGTCCCGCTGGTTTCGCATGCAGCGGACCCACGACCAAAGGGGGTTCCCCCCTTTGGAATCCCCCGAGGCCGGATATCGCCCGGGTGTTTGGGCGGGCACCATCCCCCGTCCGCCGGACGGACGCCACCTTGCGGCGCCGTCCACGCTCATGCCGCGCTGCGCGCCGCTATGGGCAGGGCGCGGCAAGCCGTTTTGCAGACACCCGCGGAACGTCCGTAGGGGCCGATTACAATCGGCCCGCAAACTGCGAGAAACGTACCGCCCATTTGTAGGGCGGGGGCTTGCCCCCGCCGCGGCGGGCCCAAGGGCCCGCCCTACAACCGGGATATACGTCCCCGACGCCCCGTAAACGGCATCCCGTTTCCCCTCATCAGTCGCCTGCGGCGTGTAGGGCCTTGCCCTCACCCCGCCGCCCCCAGAGGGGGAAGCCTTCCGAGGCATCTCACCCCAACCCCCATCTCTTCTCTTTTCTCTCTTCTTTTTTCTCTCTTCTTTTTTCTCTCCACTTTCCACTCTCCACTTTCCGTATAATCCATAACAAATAATACGTTCCGTATATTTTAGAAAGGGGCCTGCCATGCCGCGCACCGTCACCGCCGTCACCTCGACCCGGGCCGACTATGGCCTGCTGCGCCCCGTTTTGCGCAAGCTGGCGGCAGAGCCGGGCATCACGCTGCGCGTGGCGGTGACCGGCGCGCACCTGTGCCCGTGGCTGGGCGATACCGTCCGTGAGATCGAGGCCGACGAAGACATCGCGTTCTGCATCGACGCACGGCTGGCCGTCTTTACCGAAACGCCGGAGCCGACGGCGCAGGCCATCGCCCGCGCGGTGCAGGCGTTCGACGCGTATTTTGCCGGCACCCGGCCGGACGCCGTGCTGCTGCTGGGGGACCGGTTCGAGATCTTTGCCGTGGCGGCGGCGGCCGCCGCGCGGCACATCCCCATCGCGCACATCTCGGGCGGGGACGTGACGGCCGGCGCCGACGACGATTTTTACCGCCACTGCATCAGCCAGATGGCGGCGCTGCACTTCCCCTCCAACGCCGAAAGCGCCGCGCGCCTTGTGCGCATGGGCGCCGCGCCGCAGACGGTGTACAACGTCGGCGGTTTGGGGGACGAGAACCTGCGCACGATGCCGCCGCTTTCCCGCGCCGAGCTGGCGCAGGGCACCGGCTGGCCGGCGCTGGAAAACGGCGCGTTCGGCCTTGTGACCTTCCACCCCGAGACGGGGGCCGGCGCGCCCGAACCGGCCGCCCAGGCCGCGGCGCTGACGGCGGCGCTGGCGCGGTTCCCGGCGGTGTTCTGGGTGTGCACCGGCTCCAACGCCGACGAGGGCGGCGCCGCGTGCACGGCGGCGCTGCGCGCCTTTGCCGCCGCACACCCGCAAAATGCCGGGTTTGTGCAAAGCCTGGGGGCCCGGCGCTACCTTTCGGCGCTGCGGTACGCGGCCGTGGTGGTGGGCAACTCCTCCTCCGGCGTGGTGGAAACGCCGACTTTCGGCGTGCCGGCCGTCAACATCGGGGCGCGGCAGGTCGGGCGGCCCGTCTGCCAAAATGTGCTGTGCTGCGGCGCCGCCCCCGACGCCATCGCCGCCGCCATCGGCGAGGCGCTCTCGCCGGGGTTTGCCGCCAGGGCCCGGCAGGCCGTCAGCCCCTACCGCGGCGGGGATACCAGCGGCAGGATCGTGCAGCTTTTAAAGACCTTTGATTTTTCCCGCCCGCGCGTGTTTTTCGACGCACCCTGACGGCCGGCCCGCAAATTGCGGGAAACGGATCATCCATCCCGCAGGGGCCGATTACAATCGGCCCGTTGTAACGCGGGATGCTGTTTGCGGGACAGGCGATGCGTTCCCGCAGGTTGTAGGGCGGGGTCTTGACCCCGCCGCAGGTGGATGACGTTCCCGGATAAACTGTAGGGGGCGGCGTCCTCGACGCCCCGCCGTGGGGCCCGTTGGCTGCCGCGTTCTGCCGGAATTTTGCTTTTTACCGTTCCTTTTCGTGACCGAAAAGGAACCGAAAAGGTCCGGCCGATTTCGACGCGGCCGGCGCACGACCAAAGGGGGTTCCCCCCTTTGGAATCCCCCGAGGCAAGATACCGCCCGGGTGTTCCGGCGAGTGCCATCCCCCATTCGCCGGACGGACGCCACCTTGCGGCGCCGTCCACGCTCACGCCGCGCTGCGCGCCGCTGCGGGCAGGGCGCGGATTTCACGGGGCGTCGAGGACGCCGCCCCCTACAAAGGATACGGAAAACGTATCATTCACCCCGTAGGGGCCGATTACAATCGGCCCGCAAATCGCGAGAAACGCACCGCCCTACAACCGGGATATACGTCTCCGGCGCCCCGCAACCGCCATCCCGCACCCTCTTTTTCTCTTTTCTCTCTTCTTTTTTCTCTCCATTCTTCACTTTCCACTCTCCACTTTCCACTTTCCAAACTCCACTTTCGAGGTGTATGCTCCTATGACGTTGCTCCTCATCGGCCTTGGCAGCATGGGCAAGCGCCGCGCGCGGCTGGCCAAGGGCATTGATGCCGGCATCCGCATCCTCGGCGTCGATACGGCCGAAGGCCGCCGCGCCGAGGCGCTGTCGCTCGGCCTCATCGACGCGGCGTTTGCTTCCCTCCCCGCCGCCCTCGCGGCCGAAACGCCCGCCGCCGCGCTCGTCTGCACGGCGCCGCTCGCGCACGCCGGCCTCATTGGCGAACTGCTCGACGCCGGGCTGCCGGTGTTCACCGAGCTCAACCTCGTTTCCGACGGTTACGCGGAAAACATCGCCAAAGCGCAGAAAAAGGGCCTGCCGCTGTTTTTGTCCTCCACCATGCTCTACCGGCGGGAGACGCAGTATATCAAGCAGCGGGCGGCGGAATACGGCGGGCCGATGCACTACATCTACCACATCGGCCAGTATCTGCCGGACTGGCACCCCTGGGAGAGTTATAAAAACTTCTTCGTCGGCGACGCGCGCACCGGCGGCGTGCGGGAGATTTTGGGCATCGACCTGCCGTGGCTGCTGGATGCCTTCGGCCCGTGGCGGCAGGCAAGCTGCGAGGTGCACACCGTCAGCGCCCTCGGCCTGCCCTACCCCGATACCGCCACGCTGCTGCTGCGCCACCAAAACGGCACGCAGGGCGTGGTGGTGGCGGACGTCGTTTCCCCCAAGGCCGTGCGCAATTTTGAGTGCTTTGGCGACGGCGTGCACCTGTTCTGGGAGGGCAACCCCAAGGCGCTGTACGAATTTGCCGACGGCGAAAAGCGCTTTGTGGATACCTACGGCGCCTTTGAGCATGACCCGCGCTACAGTGACAACATCGTGGAAAACGCCTACGTGGACGAGCTGCTCAACTTTTTCGGGGTGCTGCGCGGGGAGGAGGCCCCCCGCTGGAGCTTTGAGAAGGACCTTGCCGCCATCGAGCTGATGGACGCCGTGCAGCACGCCGGCGAGCGGCGGGCGAAACCGGACCCCGGCGTCATCGGCGGGGCGACGGTCACGGTGCCCATTTATCAAAAGGAAAAGGAGCCCGGCGATGCAAAAGCCTGAAACGCGCACCCTCACCGCGCTGTTCGTGGGGCTGGGCTCCATCGGCACGCGGCACCTGCAAAATTTGACGGCGCTGTGCAAAAGCCGAGGGCTGGCCCTGCGCGCCGACGCGCTGCGCAGCGATCTGGCGCGCCCTTTGCGCCCCGGCGCGGCGGCGCTTCTGCACGCGCAGTTCACCGCCCTTGACGACGCCGCGGCGCTGCCGTTTTATGACCTTGTGTTCATCACGAACCCCACCGCCCTGCACGCGCGGGCGCTGAAAGCCGTGCGCGGCCGCGCCGGCGCGCTGTTCATCGAAAAGCCCATTTTTGACGACCCGGCCCTTGCCCCGGCGGCCTGTTTGGCGCCGGGGCAGAAAGCCTACGTGGCGGCGCCGATGCGCTGGTGCGGCGTGATGCTGGCGCTCAAAAAAGCGCTGCCGGCGCTGGGCCGGCCCTACTGCGCACGGGTGCTGTGCTCGAGCTATCTGCCCGACTGGCGGCCGGGCGTCGATTACCGCACGGTGTACAGCGCCCACCGGGATCTGGGCGGCGGCGTGGCCATCGACCTTATCCATGAGTGGGACTATCTGGCCGATCTGTTCGGCGCGCCGGAGGAGATACACTGCCTCAGGGGCACCTACAGCGGGCTGGAGCTGGATTCCGACGATGTGGCGCTGTATATCGCGCGCTGGCCGGCGATGCTGGGCGAGGTGCACCTGGACTATTTCGGCCGCGGCTACCGCCGCACACTGGAGCTGTTTTTTGACGAGGGGTCGCTGGTGGCGGATTTCGGCGCCGGCACGCTGACGCTGCCAAACGGCGCGGTGCAGCGGTATGAGGAGCCCGTCAACCGCCGGTATGAGCGCGAGATGGAATATTTCCTCGATTACGCGCTGGGCCCCGCCGCCGAAAGCGCGAACACCCCCGCCATGGCGGCGCAGGTGCTCCAATTGACGCTGGGCATCGGGTAGGGGGTTTTTGCCTGCGGCGCCATGCGCCGCGCAAAGCAAATTTTTATCGAATGATAAAAATTTGTTTTGGCAAAAACGTCCCGGAGCGCAGCGAAGCGGAGCGAGGGCGTTCCGAAATGGGCGGCGCGCGCACGCGCGCCATAAGTGGGCGGATAAGATAACGGCCACCCCGTAGGGGCCGATTACAATCGGCCCGCAAATAGTGAGAAACGTATCATCCGTTTGTAGGGCGGGGTCTTGACCCCGCCGCGGGGCCCGTTGGCTGCCGCATTCTGCCGGAATTTGGCTTTTTACCGTTCCTTTTCGTGACCGAAAAGGAACCGCCTCTCCGCGCTAAGAGCCGGGCCTTTGGCCCGGTTGCGCTCCGAGACGCGCCTGCGGGCGCAGAAGGTCCCGCTGGTTTCGCATGCAGCGGACCCACGACCAAAGGGGGTTCCCCCCTTTGGAATCCCCCGAGGCGAGGTATCGCCCGGGTGCTTGGGCGGGCACCATCCCCCGTCCGCCGGACGGACGCCACCTTGCGGCGCCGTCCACGCTCATGCCGCGCTGCGCGCCGCTGCGGGCAGGGCGCGGCAAGCCGTTTTGCAGACACCTGCGGAACGTCCGTAGGGGCCGCATCTTGACCCCGCCCTACAACCGGGATATACGTCTTGGGCACCCCGGAAACGTCATTCCATTCCCCTCATCAGTCGCCTGCGGCGTGTAGGGCCTTGCCCTCACCCCGCCGCCCCCAAAGGGGGAAGCCTTCCGAGGCATCTCACCCCAAAACCCATTTTTTCTTTTTTCTCTTTTCTCTCCACTTTCCACACTCCACTCTCCACACTCAAATCCGGGGGGCTGTTTATGTCCAACCTTCTCATCAGCATCTGCGGGCGGGCCGGCAGCAAGGGCTTCGCCAACAAAAACCTCAAGACCTTCTGCGGGGCGCCGCTCGTCTACTACACCCTCTCGGCGGCGGAGCTGTTTTGCCGCTCCCTCGCCGAGACCGACCCCGACGTCCATGTCGACCTTGCCCTCAACACCGACAGCGCCCCCCTGGCCGACCTCGTCGCCGCCAAATACCCCGAGGCCGTCTACCTGCCGCGCGGCGCGGCGCTCGGCGGGGACCGCGTGCCCAAGATGGCCGTCTTTCAGGATACCCTCGCCCGCATGGAGCGGCGCCTCGGCGCCCGGTATGACTGGTACATTGACCTTGACATCACCAGCCCCCTGCGCACCGCGGCCGACATCCAAAACGCCTTCGCCCTCAAGCGCCGCCGGCCCGATCTGGACCTTGTGTTCAGCGTGTGCGAGGCGCGGCGCAACCCGTGGTTCAACATGGTCAAGCGCGCGGGGGACCACGTCGAGCAGGTCAACCAAAGCACCTTCACCGCCCGCCAGATGGCGCCGGAGGTCTATGACGTGAACGCCAGCATCTACGTCTTTGCGCGGGATTTTCTGGCCCAAAACCCCGACGGCATCCTCTGGCGCGGCAAGATAGACGTGAGCGTGATGATGGACACCGGCATCGTGGACATCGACTCGGAGCAGGATTTTTTGCTGATGGAAGCCATCGCCGCGCACCTTTACGCCCAGTACCCGGCCTTTGCGGCCGTAAAAGACAACATCCGCGCTTGAGCCGGGCCGCGGCTGCCCCCGGGTGATGCTGCCGGTGGGCGCCGCGGGCACCATCGGGCTGCTGCTGTTCCTCAAAAAGCGGCACGGCGCGTAACGCTTGGCACCGTTTCCCCCCGCCCGCGGCCGGCCGCGGGCGGTTTTTTGCGGCCCGCGCGGCGGTTTTTTGCCGGTTTTGCCGCAATTCTTTTGCAAATCCTTTCCAATACGTCTTTTCGCCGGGGTGATTTTCCGGTATAATAGGGGAAAGCGCGTTTTTGCGCCGCGCAACGGCCCGGGGACCCTTGGGAATGGATGTGAAACCGTACCATGAGCATTTTCAATATCTTTACCCTGCTCGGCGGCCTGGCGATGTTTTTGTACGCCATGGACATGATGAGCAAAAACCTGGAACAGACCGCCGGCGGCAAGCTGCAAAGCCTGCTGGGCAAGATCACCGCCAGCCCCGCGCTGGGGCTTTTGCTGGGCATCGTGGTCACGGCGGTGATGCAGTCCTCCACCTTGACGACGGTCATGGCCGTGGGCTTTGTCAACAGCGGCATCATGCAGTTCCACCAGGCCATCAGCGTCATCATGGGCGCCAACATCGGCACCACCGCCACCAGCTGGATCTTGTCGCTCTCGGGGCTGGAGGGGGATTCCTTCCTCATCCGTATGCTCAACCCCGCGGCGTGGAGCCCGCTGCTGGGCTTTGCGGGGCTGCTGCTCTATATGCGCGGCGCCGACCGCAAAAAAAGCTCCGGCCGCATCCTGCTGGGCTTCGCCATCCTCATCGCCGGCATGGAGACGATGAAAAACGCCATGGCCCCCCTGGCCGATATGCCCGGCTTTGCGGACCTGTTCCTCGTGTTCAAAAACATCCCGCCGCTCGGCGTGGCGGCCGGCGCGGTGCTGACGGCGCTGCTGCATTCCAGCGCCGCGTCCATCGGCATCCTGCAGGCGCTGTCCGCCTCGGGCGCCATCACCTACGCCTCGGCCATGCCCATCATCATGGGCCAGAACATCGGCACCACGCTCACGGCGCTCTTTTCCAGCGCCGGCGCCAACAAGGACGCCCGCCGCACCGCCGTGGTGCACACGGCGTTCAACACCATCGGCACGCTGGTGTTTTTGGTGGCGTTCTACGCGCTCAACGCCGCGCTGCATTTCGGCTTCTACAACGCCCCCGTCACCACCTTCGGCATCGCGATGGTGCACACCGTGTTCAATGTGGTGACGACGCTCATCCTCATGCCCTTCACCCGCCAGCTGGAACGCCTTGCCTACCTCATCGTGCCGGACGGCAAGGCCCCCGCGCCCGAACAGCATGAGCTGCTGGACGAGCGCCTGCTCTCCACGCCGTCGGTGGCAGTCAACCGCGCGTTCATCGTGGGGTGCGATATGGCCGAGATCTGCCGCACCTCCGTTTTGCAGGCGATGGCCAACACCCACCATTGGGACGAGGCGCTTGCCGCCGAGGTGGCGGAGCAGGAAACGGGCGTGGACCATTATGAGGACGTGCTGGGCACCTATCTCGTCAAGCTGGGCGGCAAGCGCCTGGCCCGCGCCGACCAGCGCGTGGTCAACGCGCTGCTGCACACTATCAATGATTTTGAGCGTATCAGCGATTATTCCATGAACCTTATCGAGACGGCGCAGGAAATACACGACAAGGGCATCCAGTTCAGCGGCGAGGCGCTGGACGATCTGACGGTGCTGGAGGCCGCCGTGCAGGACATCGTGAACCGCACGGTGGACGCCTTCCAGAAAAACGACCTGTACGCGGCCGGCAAGATAGAGCCGATGGAGGAGGTCATCGACGGCCTTGTGCGGGACATCAAGGCCCGCCACATCGCCCGCCTGACGGCCGGCACCTGCACGCTGGAGTTCGGCTTTGTGCTGGACGACCTGCTCACCAGCTATGAGCGGGTGGCGGACCACTGCTCCAACATCGCGGTGGCGATGATCGAGGTGGCCGAGGATCGCTTTGACACGCACGAATACCTCAACGCCGTGAAAAACGGCGAGATCAGCAGCGATTTTGCCAAGCGGTTTGAAAAATACCGCGGCCGCTACACCTTTGCCGCCGGCGACGACGCCCCCCACGCCGGGTAAACCGGTCTTGACCCCGCCGCGGGTAGATGATGTTCCCGGACAAACTGTAGGGGGCGGCGTCCCCGACGCCCCGCCGCGTGGTGCGTTGGCTGCCGCGTTTTACAGGAATTTGGCTTTTTACCGTTCCTTTTCGTGACCGAAAAGGAACCGAAAAGGTCCGGCCGATTTCGACGCGGCCGGCGCACGACCAAAGGGGGTTCCCCCCTTTGGAATCCCCCGAGGCTGGATATCGCCCGGGTGCTTGGGCGGGCACCTTCCCCCCTCCGCCGGACGGACGCCACCTTGCGGCGCCGTCCACGCTCACGCCGCGCTGCGCGCCACTATGGGCAGGGCGCGGATTTCACGGGGCGTCGAGGACGCCGCCCCCTACGGTTTCCGGGGACGTCATCCACCCGCAGCGGGATGAGGGCCGCAGGGCGCCACGTTGGGCTGCCGCCCTACGGGGGATGTGAGAAAACGTACCATCCACCCCTTAGGGGCCGGATATATCCAGCCCGCCATCGGCATTTCTTTTCTGGTTTACTTGTTTTTTGCCCGTGGCGCCATGCGTTCCAAAATGGGCGGCGTGCGCACGCGCGCCATAAGGGGGCGTATGCGCTTCCCGCCTTGGCTGCGCGGCCCGGATACGGGGCTAAGGCGGGCAACGCCGTACACAAAAAGCCGGCCGCTTTCGCGGCCGGCTTTTTTGCGTTCGCGGGTCAGGCGGTCATTCCGCGCTGATGGCACCGGTGGGGCAAACGCCTTCGCAAGCGCCGCAGTCCACACAGGTGGCGGCATCGACTTCCGCCTTGGTGTCGCCCAGGGTGATCGCGCCGACGGGGCAGGTATCAACACAAGCGCCGCAGGCAACGCATTCGTCGCTGACTTTATGAGCCATGTTCGATCTCCTTATCTCCGTGCTGTGTGTTCACCCTCAGGCCCCTTGCACGGCGGGGGCGGCCCGGGCGGCTACGCGGCAGCCAAAAACACTGCCGCCGCGTTTGTATTATTGTACCATTTTGCACAAAAGATTGCAACCCTGTGCCGAAAAATTAGCCGCCGCTAACTGCCCCGGCGGCCCGCTTCACCCATCTTGTTGCGGCGCGGGCGTTTCGGGCACAAAATCTTGTGGTTCGGGTTTTTTGGGGGCGCGGCGCCCGCCGCGCAGGTACACGCAGTCCCGCACGGGCCAGGTGCGCGGGGGCAGGCTTTCCACCATGGGCCGCACCTTGAGCGTGCCGGCGATGACGTTTGCCTCCAGCACGGTGCCCTCGCCGTCCGGCGTGCGCACGATGCTGCCCGGCTGCGGGGTGACGCTGTTGAGGTATTCGTAGTTTTTCTGCTCATAGGCAAGGCAGCACATCAGCCGCCCGCAGCTGCCGCTGATCTTGGCGGGGTTGAGGCTGAGGCCCTGCTCCTTGGCCATCTTGATGGACACGGGCTGGAAATTGCGCAAAAACCGGCTGCAGCAGAACGGCTGCCCGCAGATGCCCAGCCCGCCGATCATCTTGCTCTCGTCCCGCACGCCGATCTGGCGCAGCTCGATGCGGGTGTGGAAGCGCGCGGCCAGGTCCTTGACCAGTTCGCGGAAATCCACGCGGTTGTCCGCCGTGAAATAGAACACCAGCTTGCTGCGGTCCAGCGTATATTCGGCGTCCACCAGCTTCATGGCCAGCCCGTGCGCGGCGATGCGCTCCTCGCAGGTGGCAAAGGCCGCCTGCACGTCGGCGCGGTTCTGCTTCATGCGGCGGATGTCCACCCCGTCGGCGATGCGCAGCACCGGCTTGAGCTCCCGCGCAAAGCCGGCCTCCGGCACCTCGTGCGCGGCGCGCACGACCTCGCCGCACTCGTTGCCGCGCGCCGTCTCGACGACGACGTACTCCCCTTCTTTGGGCGCGAAGCCGTTGGGGTCAAAATAGTACGCGCGCCCGCTCTCTTTGAATTTTACCGAGACTACTTTCATTCTCAAAAACCTTCCTTATCCTTCGGCGGCGCGGCCGCCGTCCGCCAGCGCCGCGCCCAGCACGGCAAGGGTCAGCCGCAGGCTGGCGTTGGCCCGCAGGGCGGCGTCCGCCTCGTCCAGGGCGCGCAGGGCCGCCGCCGCACGCGCGGGCGCCAGCCCGGCAAAACCGGGGCGGCGCAGCGCCGCCGCGCACACCTGCTGCAGCTGCCACAGCAGCCCTTTGGCGGCGTCGCGGTCCTTTTCGGCCCCGGCCAGCACCGCCTGCACGCGGTAGGCGTCGTTCTGCATGGCGCAGGCGCACAGCGTTTTGGCCGTTTGCAGCGCGCCGCGGCAGGCGGGGTCCCGCGCGGCGTCCAGCGCCGCGCCCAGCCGTCCGCCGTACAAAAACGCAAGCTCGTCCGCCTCGGCGGGGCCAAGGCGGGGCAGCGCGGCGCGCAGGGCGCGCACGCACTCGGCATGGGGCACCGGCGCCAGCGTGTAGGCCGCGCAGCGGCTGCGCACGGTGGGCAGCACCGCGGCGGCGTTTTGCGCCGTGAGCAGGAACAGCACGTCGGCGGGCGGCTCCTCCAAAATTTTGAGCAGGGCGTTGGCAGAGCTCGTGTTCAGCCGGCCGGCGTCATACAAAAACAGCACCCGGCCGCCCGCGTCGGCCGAGAGCGCGCTGCGCCCGATGGCGGCGCGCGCCTCGCGGATGCGCTCGATGCGGATGAAGCCGCCCGCGCCCTCGGGGCGCAGGGTGATGCACTCACTGTCCTGCCCGGCGAGCACCGCCTCGGCGTGGGGGCCGCCGGCCGGGTAGAGCCAGTCCGCCGCCAGGCACCGGGCCGCAAAGCCGGCGCCGCAGCCCGCCTCGCCCAACAGCAGCAGCGCGTGCGGCAGCCGTTTGGCGGCCAGCGCGGCGGCCCAGTCGGCCTTTAAGGCGGCGTTGCCGTACAGGCGTTCCAGCATCACAGCTTTTCGAACCGCTCGACGTTGGTCACAAACACCGTGGCCCCGCCGACGGTGACCTCCATCGGCATCGCGCTCTCCAGCCCCAGGCCCAGCGTGGCGGCACCGGGCACGATCTCGGTGCGCTGGCGGCAGCAAGCGCGGATGCACTCGATGCAGGCGTCGACGCGGTCGTCCTCGGTGCCGATGAGCAGCGTCAGGTTGCCGGCCATCAGCAGCCCGCCGGTGGTGGCCAGCCGCGTGACGTAGAACTTGTGGCGCAAAAGCTCCCCGCACACCGCCTTGGAATCCTCTTTGTTGACGATCGCCGTCACCAGTTTCATGGCGAAAGCCCCCCTTTGCCCAAAATCATTTCCATCGGTTCTGCCAGTCCCGCCGGCGTTTCCAGCTCACGACGGCGCCGCGCGCCCAGTCCCACAGCTCCCGCCCGAAAAAGAGCAGGAACCCCGCCAGGCCGAACAGCAGCGTGGCCTTTGTGGAAAAGCCGCCCCGCAAAAAGTTGAGCGCCCACATCGCCGCCGCCGCCCAGCCCAGCCACTTGACCTTGAGGGGCAGGAAGAACAGGAACAGGATCTGCTGCTCCGGCCACATCCAGGCGTAGGCGAAGAACAGGCTCAAAAACATACCGCTGGTATCGGCGTAGCCCGAGAGCAGGCAGCTGCACCACGCGCCCACCATGCCGGCCGCGATGAAGATCTGGAACCGGAAATCCCCCCAGGCGCGCTCCAGCGCGTTGCCGATCCACCAGTACATATAAAGGAACAGCGCG
Source organism: uncultured Gemmiger sp. (assembly GCA_947629015.1). Lineage (GTDB taxonomy): Bacteria > Bacillota > Clostridia > Oscillospirales > Ruminococcaceae > Gemmiger. The sequence goes on along the minus strand of CANRCB010000015.1, from coordinate 26,848 downwards.
AAGCTCAGCAAATTGGGGGAGAGCAGGTCCGCCAGCGACGGCATGAACAAAAACGTGACCAGCCGCCACACCTGCCCGTGCAGCAGCGCGGTGCTCTCCAGCGGGAAAAGCAGCAGCGGTACCTGGGTAAAAAACTCCGTCACCATCCACAGCACGGCCTGCCCGAGGATGAGCAGGTTCATCAGCCCGGGGATGGCATAGCGGCCAAAGCGGCGCTCCAAGCGGTCCAGCCAGCGCATGGGCAGGCCCCCTTCCGGTAGGGTTTGTCCCATTGTACCATTTTGGGCGCGCAACTTCAACAGATTTCTTGTCGGAGGCGGCGCGCGCGGCCCGCCGGCGGCCCAAAACCCGGCGCGTGTTCATAAAATAGCCACAAACACCCGCCAAAACCCGAAAAACAAGAATGCTTTTTCCACGGATTCAACGGACTTTTCAACAAATCCACCGTGCAAAACCGTTTTACAAACTGTTATCCCGCGCCCGTTTTTGGCGTTTTGCATAGGGGCAGCGGGCAGTGCGGCGGGGTGTTTCCCGCCCTCACCCCTCATCCGGTCGCTGCGCGGCCACCTTCCCCCAAGGAGGAAGGCTTTAAGAGCGAGATACCCCACAAGGCTTCCCCCTCTGGGGGAAGCTGTCGCCAAAGGCGACTGATGAGGGGGAACGGGATGCCGTTTAAGTGCGGCGGGGTCAAGACCCCGCCCTACAACCTGCGGGAATGTCTCGCCCGTCCCGCAAACGGCATCCCCCACCACGGCGGGCCGGATATATCCGGCCCCTACGGGGTAAGAGATACGTTTTCTCATTTCTCCGTAGGGCGACAGCCCCACAGGGGCGCCCTGCGGCCCTCATGCCGCCGCAGGAGGATGCCGTTCCCGGCCAAACTGTAGGGGGCGGCGTCCCCGACGCCCCGCGAAATCCGCGCCCTGCCCATAGCGGCGCGCAGCGCGGCGTGAGCGTGGACGGCGCCGCAAGGTGGCGTCCGTCCGGCGGACGGGGGATGACATTCGCCGAAACACCCGGGCGATATCTTGCCTCGGGGGATTCCAAAGGGGGGAACCCCCTTTGGTCGTGCGCCGGCCGCGTCGAAATCGGCCGGACCTTTTCGGTTCCTTTTCGGTCACGAAAAGGAACGGTAAAAAGTCAAATCCCCGCAGAACGCGCCAGCCAACGCATCCCCTTATGGCGCGCCCGCGCGCCGGCGCGGTTGCAAAAACGGCGCGGCCGTGGTATGCTGAAGGCAGCGATTTCCTGCATAGATAAAAGGAGGGATCCCGTATGCATCTGTCACAAACCCTGCCCCGGCGGCTGGCCGCCGGGCTTTTGGCCGCGGCGCTGGCGCTGTGCACCGCCGGCTGCGCCGGCCAGGCCGGGCAAAGCGAACCCGCCTCACAGCCGGCGTCCACCCCGGCATCCGAGCCGGCGCCCGCCGACAGCACCCCCGCCGCGACCCCTGCGCCCGAGACTGTCGGCGCCGACCCCTACGCCCTCAACGTCGAGGCCGTGGACGGCCTCGGTGAGGATTTCATCATGGGGGTGGATATCTCCAGCCTGCCGGCGGAATTGCAGTCCGGCGTGGTGTACCATGACCTGGACGGCAACCCCATCACCAACATCGCCGGCTTTTGCAGGCTGATGGCGGAATGCGGCGTGACCCACGTGCGCGTGCGCGTCTGGAACGACCCCTATGACGCCGACCACAACGGCTACGGCGGCGGCAACAACGACGTCGTGGCCGCGGCGGCTTTGGCCGAGGGCTGCAAGGAGGCCGGCCTGCATATGCTGGTGGATTTCCACCTTTCGGATTTCTGGGCCGACCCCAACAAACAGATGGAGCCCAAGGCGTGGGCGGGCTATACGCTGGACGAAAAATGTGACGCCGCCGCCGCGTATCTGACCGAGGCGCTCACCGCCATTGAGGAGGTCGCGCCCGGCGTGGTGGACATGGTGCAGATCGGCAACGAGACGACCAACGGCGTGGCGGGCATCTTTGCCCGGCCGGATATGTGCAAACTCTTTTCCGCCGGCTGCGCCGCCGTCAAGGCGTTTGGCGAGGAGCAGGGCCGCGGGGTGAAGCGCGTCATCCACGTGACCAACCCCGAGAAGGGCACGGTGACCGACTGGGCCGAAACGCTGGACGAGCAGGGCGTGGACTATGACGTACTTGCGACCAGTTATTACCCCTACTGGCACGGCTCGCTGGAAAACCTGACGGCCGAATTGACCACCGTGCAGGACGAGTTCGGCAAGGAGGCGATGGTCGCCGAGACGAGCTACGCCAACACCCTTGTGGACACCGACGGTTCCGGCAACACGGTGGCCGAGGGCTCCAACGACACCGGCATGGATCTGCACTGGTCCTTCACCACGCAGGGGCAGGCGGTGTTTCTGCGGGACCTCATCGACGCGGTGAACACCGCCGGCGGCATCGGCGTGTTTTACTGGGAGCCGGCGTGGATCACCGTGGGCGACATAACGGCCGGCGCCTCCAAGGCAAACAACCAAAAACTGTGGGAGGAGTTCGGCAGCGGCTGGGCCAGCAGCTACGCCGCCGCCTATGACCCCGAGGACGCCGGAAAGTATTACGGCGGCTCGGCGGTGGACAACCAGGCCTTCTTTGACGCAGCGGGCCAGCCGCTTGCCAGCATCAAGGTGTGGCAGTACGCGCGCGAGGGCTGCGAGAACCCCGGCCTGCCCCCCGAGGAATGGCTGGAGGGCACCGGCACCCCGGCCGAGACGGGCGCCGGCCCCGTGGCGGTGGAGGGCAACCTGCTGCCGGCCACGGTGGCGAGCTTTGACGACGGCGGCGGGTTCGTCATCGGCGGGAGCGGCATCTCGGGCATCCCCAACAGCGAGGACCCCTATGAGGGCGAGAACGATATGCACTGGTGGAGCGAGAGCGCTGCCGTGACCGGCACCGTGACCACGGCCGAGGCCGTGACGCTGGCGCCCGGCGCCTACACCTGCTCGCTGATGGCGCAGGGCTTTGCGGGCGACACCGTCAAATTGCAGCTCGTGGACGCCGCCTCCGGCGAGGTGCTGGCCGAAAACGAGCCCACCGCCCTGACCGGCTGGGCCGACTGGCACACCCTGACGCTGGACTACACCGCCGAAGCCGAGGTGCAGGTGCAGGTGTGCGTCACCGTCGATATGCAGGCCAGCGGCTGGGGCACCTGCGACCTGCTGACCCTCTGCCCCGCGGCGTGACCTTGCCGCAGGGGGATGGCGTTTTTGGATAAACCGTGCGGCGGGGGCAAGCCCCCGCCGCACATTTTGTGGGAACGCCCCGCCTGCCCCGCAAGCGGCATCCTCTTTGCGGGCCGATTGTAATCGGCCCCTACGGGATGACCGTGAACGTTCCGTATCCCCGCGAACGCCAACCCGCGCTGCGGCGGGGTCAAGACCCCGCCCTACAAACCACCCGGGAACAACATTTGCAGTAAGGTTCGGGGCGTCGAGGACGCCGCCCCCTACAGTGATAGGGCAAACGTCATTCGTTTTTGCGGCGGGGTGGGGGCGAGGCCCTACAGAGATACAAGAAAACGTATCCTTTACCCGTAGGGGCCGCATATATGCGGCCCGCAAATGGCAAGAAACGTATCATCCATTTGTAGGGCGGGGTCTTGACCCCGCCGTGGCGCAAACGGTTGCCCGATATCCACTTATGGCGCGCGTGCGCGCGCCGCCCATTTCGGAACGGCTCTCGTTACGCACCTCGATGCGGTGCTCCACTCCGGCCGTTTTTGCCAAACCAAATTTTTATCATTCGATAAAAATTTGGTTTGCGCGGCGCATGGCGCCGCGGGCAAAAAGCGCCGCCCATTTCGGAATGCCCTCGCTGCGCGCCGCTTTGCGGCGCTACGCTCCGGGACGTTTTTGCCAAGCCAAATTTTTATCAGCCGATAAAAATTTGGCTTGCGCGGCGCATGGCGCCGCGGGCAAAAACCCCGCGCGCAAAAAACCACCCCCGGCGGGCAGGCCCGCCGGGGGATCTTTGCGGTCTTTGGGGGATGGGTCACTTCTTGTCGCCGAACAGGCTGCCCAGCAGGGCCTCGCCCTTTTCGAGGAGGTCGCCGCCCTCTTCCTTCAGCTTCTTGCCGAGGTCGCCGCCTTCCGCCGCCAGCTTTTTGCCCAACTCGGCGAGTTTTTCCGGCTCCAGGTCGATGCCGTGCTCTTTGAGGGCGTTCTCGATGTCACCGCTTTTGACCGCGTCGGCCAGCTTGGCCAGCTTCGCGGGCTCCGCCTTGAGCTGTTCAAGGATCTTTTCCACGTCCATGGGGGTCACGCTCCTTTTTGCTTTTTGCGCCGCACGGGGCGCCGGGTCACAGGTCGATCTTGCCAAAGGCAAACTCGTCGCCGTCATGGATGCGCTCGGCACGGCCGGGCACCGTGGGGGCGGCGTCGGGATCCCACGGGCGGTTGGCAAACTCCCGCTCCGGCACGCCGGAGGGCCGGGGGCCGCTGCGGCCGCGGCGCGCGCCGCGGTCGTTGCGGTCATTGCGGGGCGGGCGGGCCCCGCCGCGCCCACGGGGGGTACGGTCGCCATAGGGGCGGCGTTCACGGTCGTTACGGCCGCGCGGGCCGCGGTAACCGCCGCGGTCCGGCTGGTTGGAGGCGCCCGGCTCGGTGGAATAGACCACCACGCGGCGCTCGCTGCCTTCGCCCTTGCTCTCGCTGCGCACGCCCTCCACCCCGCTGACGGCGGTGTGGATGATGTGCCGCTCATAGGGGTTCATGGGTTCCATCTCGTAGCTGTAGCCGCTGCGCTTGACGCGCTCGGCGATTCGGACGGCCAAAGCGGCCAGGTCATCCTCGCGCTTTTTGCGGTAGCCGCCGACATCCAGCCCCAGCTTGATATACGGCCCCCCGGCCCGGTTGACGACCAGGCTGGCCAGGTAGCCAAGGCTTTCCATCGTCTCGCCGCGGCGGCCGATGAGCGCGCCCAGATGCCCGCCCGATACGTGCAGGATGCAGGCGTCGCCGTTGATCTCGGGGGTAAAGGCCACGTCCTCGGCGCCGAGCAGCGCGCAGATGGGGCGCAGATACTCCACCGCCGCCGCGACGCGGGCTTCGGTCTCCGGCGCGGGGGCCTTGGCCGCGGGCGCCTCGGCTTTGGCCGGGGCGGCGGGCGCGGCGGGCGTTTGTTCCGGCTGCGCCGGCGCGGGGGCAGGCGCGGGGGCTTTGGCCGCCGGCGCTTCGGCGGCGGGGGCCTCGGCCGGGGCGGGTTCCTCCACCTTCACGCGCACCTTGGCGGGCACGGAGCGGAACAGCTTTTTCTCGGGGAAGGCCAGCACCTCATAGCTGACGTTCAGGTCGTCACGGTCGACGCCCAGGGCCTCGCACGCGGCCCGCACGGCGTCCTCAACGGTTTTTGCGCTCATTTCCATTTCACGCATGGTCTTATACCTCCTGGTCAGGGTAAAGCCGGGCGCACACCCGGCGGGTCAACTTTTTTTGCGGGGCTTTTGCGCGGCGGCCTGGGCGGCGCGCTCCTCTTCTGTCAGGGGGCGGGTGCGCTCGCCGGCGTATTTTTCCGCCTCTAGCTGGCGCGCGCGCTCCAGGCGCAGGCGGTCCATCTCGCGGGAGGAGACTTCCTTCACCACGGCCTTGCCGCCCTCCTCGACCTGGACCTTCTTCTTGCTCCTGGCGGCCGCCTTTTTGGCGGCAAGCTCGGCCTCATACTGGGCCTTGTATTTTTCGGGGCTGTACACCTTGTAGGTGATGACGCTGCGCAGCACCATGCACAGGTTGGAGGTGGCGTAGTACACCGAGAAGCCGACCGGCGCGGAGAAGCAGTAGTAGATGAAGAAGGCGTTCATCGCCCACATGGTGTACTTCATCGGGCCCTTGAGCTGGCCGGCGGTGCCGGACAGTTTCTGGGTGAGCCACATGGACAAAAACATCGTGACGGCCGCCAGCAGCGGGAAGATCATCAGTACGCTGATGCGCAGCCCGGCGATATCGCACATATCCAGCCCGAAAAAGCTGGTGTTGAAGTTTTTGATGGCGGCGAACTGCTCCGCCGTGAGGGCGGCGGGCTGCGCCGCGCCGAGGTGGATGGCTTTGATGAGCTCCGTCTGCATGGAGTTGACCTGCGTGCCGATGGAGAGCTGCTCGCACGCGGCGCGGACGGTCTCGGCCGGGATGCGCAGGATGTACTGCACCGGCCGGTAGACGACCTCGATGACGCCGAACAGCACGACCATGTCGATGATCATCGGCAGGCAGCCGGACATGGGGTTGAACCCATATTCCTGCTGGAGGCGCATGAGCTCCTCCTGCTGTTTTTGCTGGTTGTTTTTGTATTTTTCCTGGATCTCCTGCATCATCGGCATAAAGACGGAGTTTTTGGCCATGTCTTTCTGCTGCTTGATGTTGAGGGGCAGGCTGACGATGCGCACCAGCACCGTGAACACGATGAGCGTGAGCGCGAAATTGGGGATGACGGCATAGACGAGCCGCATCAGCGGCCCGAGGATGACGGCGAGAAAACCAAACATAGCCCGGTCCTTATCTGCCGCGTTTGCGCCCGCGGCGGGGATTTTATCGTGGGTCTTTGCCGCGCAATGGCAAAGTATCCGGTGGCAAAAACGCGGCCCCCGCGTCAGCGCTTCAGCCGGCGCGCGGGGTGCACCCAGGCGCCCTTGGGGGGCACGGGGTCATACCCCCATTTTCCAAGGGGGTTGCAGCGCAGGATGCGCCAGACCCCCAGCAAAAGGCCCTTGGCGGCGCCGTGCACCTCCAGCGCCTCGAGCATATACTGGCTGCAGCTGGGCACGAACCGGCAGTGGTGGCCAAGGCGGGGGCTTATATACCGGCGGTAGAAGCGCACCGGCAGCTGCAAAAGCCGGCTCAGCATGGGGCGGCGCCCCCGCGCGGGGCCTTGCGGCAGTCCGGCAGGGCGGCCTTTTCCATCAGGCGGGCCAGCGCCGCCGACACCTGCCCGCTTTTGAGCGCGGGCGTGCGGGTGCGCGCCACAAGGATTATATCATACCCGCCGGCGTTTGGCAAAAGATGCTCGCACAAGGCGGCGCGCAGCACCCGCCGCGCGCGGTTGCGCTGCACGGCGCCGCCCACCTTTTTGGTGGCCGTGAGCCCCACGCGGACGTGCCCCAGCCGGTTTTTGGCCACATACAACACCAGATACGGGTGCACGTAGCTTTTGCCGCGGGCGTAGACCCGGGCAAATTCCCGGTTTTTGTTGAGCATATGGTAGCGCATGCTTCCCGGCCCCCGCAAGTAAAAAAATGGCCGCCTGGTTTGGAGCGGCCATCGGTGGGTTATGCGGCCCGGCCGTTCCTTACACGGTCAGGCTCTTGCGCCCTTTGGCGCGGCGCGCCTTGAGCACCTTGCGGCCGTTTTTGGTGGCCATGCGCTGCAAAAAACCATGCACGCGGCTGCGCTGTTTCTTTTTCGGCTGAAGCGTCCGTTTCATTGCTTTACTCCTCCCGGCCCATCGGTGGGCAAAACTGGTCGGCGCTGCCCGCATCCAGAGGGGCAACCCTACAGCGTATGATTATACTATATGCCGCGGGGCTTTGTCAACCATTTTTTCCGCCCTTTGCCCGCGCCCTTCCTTATATAGAATCTTGTTTTCTTGCCCCGTATCCATTGTGCCATACCGGATTTTGTGCTATACTGTATGTGGTTCATTCTGTGTAAAGCGAGGCCCACTATGGATTCCATCAACGAGGTGCTTGCCGCCGCCAAGGAGTATTGCCGCCAAAGGACCGTGGAGGCGGTGTACAACGTCTACCTGCAAGACCTGCAGCTCGTCAGCTTTGAAGGCTCCAAGACGGTGACGCTGCAGACGCGCAGCGATTTTATTTTGAAGATCATACAGGACCGCTACCTGCCGCTGCTCAACGAGGCGTTCAAGGCGGTGCTGGGTTTCCCGGTGGAGGTGTGCCTTACGGCGCTCGCCGCCGAGGAGGACAGGCCCGCCGGGGATCCGCCGGCCGGCGGCGTCTACGCGTTCACCTTTGAAAACTTCATCCACGGCCCGTCCAACCAGTTCGCCTTTGCCGCCGCCAAGGCGGTGGCGGACAACCCTTCCGGCGCGTACAACCCGCTGTTCATCTACGGGCCGTCGGGGCTGGGCAAGACGCATCTGCTCAACGCCATCAAGATCGAGATCCAGAAAAACCACCCCGATTACAAGATCGTGTATGTGGACTGCGAGAGCTTTACCAACGAGACCATCACCGCCATCCGCACCGCCACGACCGAGCGCTTCCGCCAGAAATACCGCGAGGCGGACGTGCTGCTCATCGACGATATCCAGTTCATCGCCGGCAAGGAAGCCACGCAGGACGAGTTTTTCCACACCTTCAACACGCTGCACAACGCCGGCAAGCAGATCGTGCTGGCGTGTGACCGCCCCGCCAAGGAGATCAAAAGCCTGGAGGAGCGCCTGCGCACCCGGTTTGAGTGGGGCCTGACGGCCGACATCCAACCGCCCGACCTGGAGACGCGGGTGGCCATCGTGCGCCGCAAGGCGGAGCTTTTGCAGCTGAAAATGCCCGACGCCGTGGCCGACTACATCGCCGAGCACCTCAAGCAGAACATCCGCCAGCTGGAGGGCGCGGTCAAAAAGATCAACGCCTATTATATGCTGGAGAACATCGCCCCGAGCATCGGCGTGGCCTCCCACGCCATCAAGGACGTCCTCAGCGACACCCAGCCCATCCCCGTCACGGTGGAAAAGATCATCAACGAGGTCAGCCGCACCTACGCCGTATCCCCCGCCGACATCCGTGGCAAAAAGCGCAACGCCAACGTCTCGGCCGCGCGCCAGATGTCGATGTACATCATCCGCGAGGTCACCGGCATGAGCATGGAGAAGATCGGCGCGGAGTTCGGGCGCGACCACTCCACCGTGGTGTACTCCATCAGCGCGATGGAGAAAAGCCTCGAGAAGGACCGCCGCCTTAAAGAAACGGTTGAGGACATCATAAACAACATCAAAATGTAATTTTTGTGTTTTCAACAGGGTTTTTGTTTTCAACCCCGCCCTTTTCCACACCCCGTGTGGAAAGCCCCCGTTTTCCACAACGGCCGCTTTTTTCTCCACACGGTTTTGCGGCCCGCCTCCGCCCGCGCAAAGCCCGCCTTTTTGGGGGCGCGGCGGGTTTTCCACCGTTTCAACGGCCCCTACTACTACTGCTGTGACCGTTTTATTATTTTAACCTGCAGACAGGGAAGGGAACCTTCCCTGGACCTCTCTTGAAAGGTGTGACACGGTTTGAAATTTGAATGTGACAAAGCGCTCCTCTCCGCCGCCATCGACGGCGCCTCCCGCGCGGTGACCAACCGCGCCGCCATCCCGGTGCTGGAGGGCATCCTGCTCAAGGCGGAGGGGTTCACCCTGACGCTGACCGGCTATGACATGGAGATGGGAATCACCACCACCATCGACTGCAACGTCCTCGTCCCCGGCGAGACGGTGCTGGAGGCCCGCCTGCTGGGGAGCATGGTCAGCCGTATGCCGCTGGGCACCGTGCGCGTGGAGCTGGAAAACAACGGCATGGCGCGCATCAGCGGCGGCGACGTGGAGTTTGAGATCCCCGCCATGATGGCGGGGGACTACCCCTCCCTGCCGGTGACCGGCGCCGAGAACACCATGACCCTCAAATGCGGCGAGCTGCGGGAGATGATTGAAAAGACCATCTATGCCGTGGCGCAGGACGACAAGAAGCCCGCCCACACCGGCGAGCTGTTCGTCATCGAGCCGGGGCGGCTGACGGTGGTGGCGTTGGACGGGTACCGCCTGGCCATCATGAAGCGCGCGGTGGAGTGCAGCCGCGATATCCGCATCATCATCCCGGCCAAGACGCTGCAGGAGCTGCTCAAGCTGATGGGCGGCGCCGACGATGAGGTGAAGATCGACGCCAACCGGCGGTATGTGGTGTTCACCACCTGCGGCTACACGCTGATGAGCCGGCTGATCGAAGGGGAGTTCCTCAACTACGAGAGCGTCATCCCGCAGGGGCAGCACACGACGGTGCAGGTGAACTGCCGCGCCTTTATCGAGACGGTGGAGCGCGCGTCGCTGGTCATCACCGAGCGGCTGAAAAACCCGCTGCGCATCAATTTTGAGGGCGGGCGCATCACGGTGCGCTGCCAGACGAGCATCGGCAAATTTGTCGACGGGCTGCCGGCGCAGGCCATGCAGGGGGACGCGGTGGAGATCGGCTTCAACAACCGCTACCTGCTGGACGCGCTGCGCAGCGCGCGGTGCGAGGAGATGGTGTTCTACCTCAACGGGCCGCTGTCGCCCGTCAAGCTGCTGCCGCCGCAAACGCCGGAAACAGAGGAAGGCGGCGCGGAGCTCATCTATCTGGTGCTGCCGGTGCGCTTTAAAAACGAGGGATAAGGGAAACGATGCAGACGGTCACGATCGACAGTGAATGGATCAAGCTGGAGGCGCTGCTCAAGCTGGCCGGCTGGTGCGGGACCGGCGGGCAGGCGAAGGTGCGCATCCAGAAGGGCGAGGTGACGCTCAACGGCGAAGTGTGTTTGCAGCGCGGCAAAAAATGCCGCGGCGGCGACGTGGTGCGCATGGACGGCAAGGCGCTGACGGTGGCGGCCGCGGCGCCGGAAAGCGGCGGCGCATGAGGCTGCGGAGGCTTTCCGTCACCGATTTCCGCAACTGCGCGGCGGCGGTGCTGGAGCCGGCCGAGGGGTTGACGGTGCTGTGCGGGCCCAACGGCCAGGGCAAGACGAACCTGCTGGAGGCCGTCTGGCTGCTGACGGGCGGCAAGAGCTTCCGCGCCGGGCAGGACAAGGACCTCATCCGCCGCGGGCAGCCCTTTGCGGTGCTGGAGGCGGCGTTTGAGGGCGGCGGGCGCGGGCAGACCCTGCGCTTGACGGTGGGCGGGGCCGGCAGCCGGCGCCCCGGGCGCATGGCCGCGCTCAACGGCGCGGAGCCGGTGCGCGCGGCGGCCCTGGCCGGCACCTTTACCGCCGTGGTGTTTGAGCCCGACCATCTGCGCCTGATCAAGGACGGGCCGGACGGGCGGCGGCGCTTTCTGGACGCCGCCTTGTGCCAGTGCCGGCCGGCACACATTGGCCAGCTGCGGCGCTACCACCGCGCGCTGGCACAGAAAAACGCGCTGCTCAAGGCGTATGAGATCACGCCGGGCGCCGACATTTTGCTGGAAACTTTCAACGATACGCTGGCCAAAACAGGCGGCGCCGTGATGGAACGGCGCGCCGCTTTTGTGGAAAAGCTGGCCCCGCTGGCGGCGGCCAACTACGCCGAGCTTTCCCGCGGGGCCGAGGTGCTGCGCCTTGCCTACCGCCCCTGCGCCGTGCCGCGGGAAGGGGAGACTTACGCCGCGGCGCTGGCCGCGAAGCTGGCGGCAATGCGGGAGGCGGAGCTTCGCACGGGGTTCTGCCTGGCGGGCCCCCACCGCGAGGATCTGGACATCACGCTGGACGGGCAGCCGGGGCGGCTGTTCGGCAGCCAGGGGCAGCAGCGCAGCGCCGTGCTGGCGATGAAGCTGGCCGAGGCCGACGTGCTGGGCGCCGTGCTGGACGAAAAGCCCGTGATGCTGCTGGACGACGTGCTCAGTGAACTGGACGACGCCAGAAAGGATTACCTGCTCACCCACATCGGCGACAAGCAGACCCTTGTGACCACCTGCGACAGCGCCGCCTTCACCCGCACCAACGGCAAGCTGGTGCAGGTGCGCGCCGGGCAGCTGGAGGAAGGGTAAGGAGGGTGCCTTGCATCCCCTTATGGCGCGCGTGCGCGCGCCGCCCATTTCGGAACGGCTCTCGTTACGCACCGCGATGCGGTGCTCCACTCCGGCCGTTTTTGCCAAAGCAAATTTTTATTGGTCAATAAAAATTTGCTTTGCGCGGCGCATGGCGCCGCGGGCAAAAAACCCCGCCCTACAAATGGGCGGTACGTTTCTCGCGGTTTGCGGGCCGATTGTAATCGGCCCCTACGGACGTTCCGCGGGTGCCTGCAAACTGGTTTGCCACGCCCTGCCCGCAGTGGCGCGTAGCGCGGCGTGAGCGTGGACGGCGCCGCAAGGTGGCGTCCGTCCGGCGAATGGGAGAAGCCACCTGCCCAAGCACCCGGGCGATATCCTGCCTCGGGGGATTCCAAAGGGGGGACCCCCTTTGGTCGTGCGCGCAGCCGCGTCGAAATCGGCTGCCCCTTTCTGGTTCTCTTTCGGGACGAAAGAGAACGGAAAAAGCAAGAATCCCGGTAAAATGCGGCAGCCAACAGGCCCGGCGGGTATGAACGCCCGCCGGAACGGGCCGCATATATGCGGCCCCTACGAAATGCCCCAAACCAACCGTAAGGGTGGCATTGCAGGGCACCCCTTGCGGGGCTATGCGGCCCCTGCGGGATAGATGTTACCTTATCCAACCCCCCGGAGGATGTCATGTATTTCCACATCGGGCAGGATTTCGTGCTCAACACCAAAAACATCATCGGTATCTTTGACCTGGATACCGCCGGTAGCGCGCGCCGCACACAGCGGCTACTGCGCGCCGCCAGCACCGACGGCGCCGTCATCGACGCCTGCGCGCCGGGCACCGTGCCGCGCAGCTTTGTGGTTCTGGATTTCCCGGAAAATGGGCTCTGTTTGAGCCAGCTTTCCCCAAAGGCGCTGAAAAACCGCGCCGAAACTGCGTTGTTGTGAAAGTTTACCATAGCTTTGGACGATAGAGGAGGTTCCCCTTTTTATGGCAGAAGAGAGCAAAACCACCCAGACCCCCGCCGTGAACCCCGAGACGGCCACCACCCATGAATACGGCGGCGCGCAGATCCAGGTGCTGGAAGGGCTGGAGGCCGTGCGCAAGCGCCCCGGTATGTATATCGGCACCACCGGCCCCGCCGGGCTGCACCATCTGGTGTATGAGATCGTCGACAACGCCATCGACGAGGCCCTCGCCGGCTACTGCACCGACATCGACGTGACCATCCGCGAGGGCGATATCATCGAAGTGGCCGACAACGGCCGCGGCATCCCGGTGGAGATACAGCCCAAGATGGGCATCCCGGCGGTGACGGTCGTGTTCACCGTGCTGCACGCCGGCGGCAAGTTCGGCGGCGAGGATTCCGGCTACAAGGTGGCGGGCGGCCTGCACGGCGTGGGCGCCAGCGTCGTCAACGCTTTGTCGGAGTGGCTGGTGGTCGAGGTTCGGCGCGGCGGCTTTGCGTATGAGCAGCGCTTCAAGCGCGGCCTTGCGGACGGGGAGCTGAAAAAGCTCGGCCCGGCCGGGGGTTCCGGCACCAAGGTCACCTTCAAGCCCGACCCCGAGATGTTCACCGAATCGACGGTGTATGACTACGAGGTGCTGCTGCGCCGCCTGCGGGAGGAAGCGTTTTTGAACGCCGGCGTGCGCATCACACTGACCGACGCGCGCAAAACGGAGGAAAACGACCCCCCGCGCGCCGAAAGCATGCTGTACGAGGGCGGAATCCGCAGCTTTGTGAGCTACCTGCACGAGCGCCGCGGCCTGACCCCGCTGCACCCCGCACCCATCTACATCAAGGGAGAGGGGCAGGGCGCCGTGGCGGAGGTAGCCCTGCAATACAACGACAGCTTCAATACCATGCTGCTGAGCTTTGCCAACAACGTGCACACCCCCGAGGGCGGCACCCATGAGGAGGGTTTCAAAACGGCACTGACCCGCGTGTGCAACGAGTACGCGCGCGCCAAAAACATCCTCAAGGACAAGGACGAGAACCTGACCGGCGACGACGTGCGCGAGGGCATGATCGCAGTGGTCTCGGTCAAACTGCAGGAGGCGCAGTTTGAAGGCCAGACCAAGGCAAAACTAGGCAACACCTTCATCCGCAACCTGGTTTCGGGTATCGTATATGACAGCCTGACGGAATATTTTGAGGAAAACCCCGCCATCGCCAAGCTCATTTTGGAAAAGGCCACCCAGGCCGCGCACGCGCGCGCCGCCGCCAAAAAGGCGCGCGACCTTGTGCGCCGCAAGAGCGCGATGGACGGCGGCCGCCTGCCCGGCAAACTGGCCGACTGCCGCGAGAAGGACCCCGCCAAGACGGAACTTTTCATCGTGGAGGGCGATTCGGCCGGGGGCTCCGCCAAGATGGGGCGGGATTCCAACATACAGGCCATTTTGCCCTTGTGGGGCAAGATGCTCAACGTCGAGAAGGCCCGCGCCGACCGCATCTACGGCAACGACAAATTGCAGCCGGTGGTGCTGGCTCTGGGCACCGGCATCGGCGAGGAGTTCGACATCTCCAAGGTGCGCTACCACAAAATTTTCATCATGGCCGATGCCGACGTCGACGGCAGCCACATCTGCACCCTGATGCTGACGTTTTTCTTCCGGTATATGCGGCCGCTGATCGAAAACGGGTACGTGTACGTGGCGCAGCCGCCGCTGTTCAAGCTGCAAAAGGGGCAGACCGTCAAGTACGCCTACAATGACGACGAGATGAAGGTACTTTCGGCCGAGATGCCGGGCGCGCGCGTCAACCGCTACAAGGGCCTTGGCGAGATGAACCCCACCCAGCTGTGGGAGACGACGATGAACCCCGACAACCGCGTCATCGTGCAGATCACCGTCGAGGACGCCGAGCGCGCCGACGAGGCGTTTTCCATCCTGATGGGCGAGCAGGTCGAACCCCGCCGCAAATTTATCGAGAAGAACGCCAAATACGCCAACCTCGACGTGTGATGGAAGAATACCCCGAACGGAAAAGCCCGCGCCTGGGCGGGTTTGCGTATGATACGGCAGGGTGCTATTTTATCACGATCTGCACCAAAAACCGTGAACGCCTGCTTTCCAAAATCGTAGGGCGGGGTCTTGACCCCGCCGTGCGGGCGACGGTGTGCCTGAGACCATATGGGAAAATCGCCGAGGAAGAATTGTTGCAGATCCCGGCGCATTTTGAACAGGCAGTGATAGAAAAGTACGTTATCATGCCGGATCACGTGCATTTTTTGCTCACGGTCGAAACGGCGGGGTCAAGACCCCGCCCTACGGTCCCCCAAATCGTCGGCCTGTATAAATCCGGCGTTTCACGCCGCTGCGGGCGCCCGATCTGGCAAACCTCCTTCCACGACCATGTGATACGCGGGCCGCAGGACTACGACGAGATCTGGCAGTATATCGACAACAACCCACAAAAATGGGTTTTAGAAGGTAAGAGATAATTTGTAGGGGCCGCATATATGCGGCCCGTGAAAGGTGAGAACATGGAAGAAAATATTATCATGACGCCGGGGTCCGGCACAAAGGTCATCGTGCGCGATGTCAAGGAGGAGATCGAGACCGCGTTCCTCGATTACTCCATGTCGGTCATCGTGTCCCGCGCGCTGCCCGACGTGCGCGACGGCCTCAAACCCGTGCACCGGCGCATTTTGTATACCATGCATGAGCGCGGCAACGACCCGCAGCACCCCTACCGCAAATCCGCCGATACCGTCGGCGCGGTGCTGGGCTCCTACCATCCGCACGGCGACGCTTCGGTCTATGACGCGATGGTGCGCCTTGCGCAGGATTTTTCGCTGCGGTACCCCCTTGTGGACGGGCAGGGCAACTTCGGCTCCGTCGACGGGGACCCGCCCGCCGCCTACCGGTACACCGAGGCGCGCATGTCCCGCATTGCCACCGAGATGCTGACCGATATCGACAAGGAGACCATCGACTGGGACCCCAACTTTGACGAGACCAAAAAGGAACCCAGCGTGCTGCCCAGCCGCTTCCCCAACCTGCTCGTCAACGGCAGCCAGGGCATCGCCGTCGGCATGGCCACCAACATCCCGCCGCACAACCTGCGCGAGGTCGTGGACGGGCTCGTCGCGCTGTCCGAAAACCCGGATATCGACCTTGCCGGCCTGATGGAATACGTCAAGGGGCCGGATTTCCCCACCGGCGGCGTCATCATGGGGCACAGCGGCATCCGCGCCGCCTACGCCACCGGCCGCGGCAAGATCACGCTGCGCGGCCGCGCCGAGATCGTGGAGAACGCCCACACCGGCCGGCAGGAGATCGTCATCACCGAGATCCCCTACATGGTCAACAAGGCGCGCCTCATCGAGGCCATCGCCGCGCTGGCCAAGGAAAAGCGCGTGGAGGGTATCACCGAAGTCAACGACCTGTCCAGTGACCGCATCGGCATGAAGATCGTCGTCGAGCTCAAGCGCGACGCCAACGCCAACGTCATCCTCAACCAGCTGTACCGCTACACCCAGCTGCAGGATACCGTCGGCGTGATCTTGCTGGCGCTGGACGACAAGACGCCGAAGATCATGTCGCTCAAGACGATGATGGAGCGGTATCTGGATTTCCAGATCCAGGTCATCCGCCGCCGCACCGCCTACGACCTGCAAAAGGCCGAGGAGCGCGCCCACATCCTGGAGGGCCTGCGCCGCGCCGTGGACATCGTGGACGACATCATCGCCACCATCCGCGCCTGCAAGGGCGGTTTTGCCGAGGCCCGCACCGCCCTCATGGAGCGTTTCCAATTTGACGAGCCGCAGGCCGACGCCATCGTCAAATTGCAGCTGGGCCGCCTGGCCGGGCTGGAGATCCTGAAGATCGACGAGGAGCTCGGCGCGCTGCGCGCCGCCATCGAGGATTACCGCGATATTTTGGCGAACGACGGGCACGTCCGGCGCATCGTGCGCGAGGACCTTGTGGCCCTGCGCGACAAATATGGCGACGACCGCCGCACCGCCATCGAGGCCGTCTCGGGCGAGGTGGACATCGAGGACCTCATCCCGCAGAAAACCTGCGTGTTCACCCTCACGCACGAGGGGTATATCAAGCGCGTGGGCGCCGATACCTACACCGCGCAGAACCGCGGCGGCAAGGGCATCCAAGGCATGACCCACAAGGACGAGGATTTCGTCGAGGAGCTGTTCATCGGCTCCAGCCATGACCATATGCTGTTCATGACCGACAAGGGCCGCGTCTACCGCCTCAAGGGCTACCAGGTGCCGGAGGGCAGCCGCACCGCCCGCGGCAGCCATGTGGCCAACCTCTTGCAGCTGCAGGAGGGCGAAAAGGTCTCCAACCTCATTCGGGAACCGGCCGGCATTGACGAAGAGACGCACTTTATCACCATGGTCACGCGGCAGGGCGTCATCAAGCGCACGCCGCTGTCGGCCTTCCGCAACATCCGCAAGGTGGGCCTTGCCGCCATTTTGCTGGACGAGGGCGACAGCGTCGTCTGGTGCCACCTGACCGGCGGCGACGACGAGCTCATCGTCGCCACGCATGACGGCAACGCCATCCACATCGCGGAGCGCAGCGCCCGCGCCATGGGCCGCGGCGCCCGCGGCGTGCGCGTGATCCGCCTTGACGGGGGGGACTGGGTCGTCGGCGCCGGGTTGTGCCGGCCGGGGGCCACGCTTGCCACCATCAGTGAGGACGGCAAGGGCCGCCGCACCCCCATCGGCGATTACCGCGTGACCAACCGCGGCGGCAAGGGTATCCGCAACTACGGCCGCGGCGGCGTGGCCGGCATCAAGGTGGTGGACGAGGAGGACGACCTCATCCTCATCAGCCAGGAGGGCATCGTCATCCGTATGCACGCGGCCGACATCAACGGGCAGAGCCGTTACGGCAACGGCGTGCGGGTGATGCGCCTGGCCGCGGGCGACCGCGTGATGACCGTGGCCCGCGCCACGCGGGACAACACCCCACCGCCGGAGCTGGCGGCCGGGGACACTGACACCGAAAACACGGACTGAGCCTGCCGCCGCGGGGCGGGGCCGCACGGCCCCGCCCCGCTGGCCGGCGGCCAAACGAACAGGCCCGAAAGGGGGGCACCGCCATGCCGGGCACCATCTGTGCCATCGCCACCCCGCCCGGCGTGGGCGGGGTGGCCGTGGTGCGCGTTTCCGGGCCGGAGGCGTTTGCCATCGCGGCCAGGGTCTTTGTGCCGCTGCACCGCAAAAAAAGCGTTTTGGACGCGCGCGGGTATACGGCGCTGTTCGGCCATTACCGGCTGGACGGCCGCCCCATGGACGAGACGGTGGCGCTGTTTTTCCGCGCGCCGCACAGCTACACCGGCGAGGACGTGGTGGAGCTTTCGGTCCACGGCGGCACCGCCATGGCGGACGGCCTCATCGAGGCGCTGCTCACCGCCGGGGCGGTACCGGCGGCGCCGGGGGAATTCACCCGCCGCGCGCTGGAAAACGGGCGCATCGGCCTGGTGGAGGCCGAGGCCGTGATGGCCGCCATCTCGGCCGAAGGGCGCCAGGGCGCCGCGCTGGCCGGCGCCGCGCTGGACGGGCGGCTGGGGGGGCGTATCGCCGCCATCCGGGACGCGCTGCAGGCGGTGGCCGCGCACCTGGCCGCTTGGGTCGATTACCCGGAGGAGGACGTGCCCGCCCTTGCGCCCGATGCCTTAAAACAAACGCTGGGCCAACAAAAAAAGAAACTGGACGCCCTGATAGAGGAGTCCCGCGCCGGGGCCGTGCTGCGCCACGGGGTGGACTGTGTGCTCACCGGCCGGCCGAACGTGGGCAAGTCGACGCTGCTCAATCTGTTGGCGGGGTTCGACCGCGCCATCGTCACGCCGGTGGCCGGCACCACGCGGGACGTGCTGGAGCAGGCGGTGGTGCTGCAGCCGGCGGGCATCCGCCTGAACGTGTTTGACACCGCCGGCCTGCGCGCCGAAACCGACGACGCCATCGAGGCCGAGGGCGTGCGCCGCGGGCGCGAAAAGTTTGCGCAGGCGGGGCTGGTGCTGGCGGTGTTCGACGCCGGCGCCCCGCTGGAAGCCGAGGATCTGGCGCTGGCCCAAAGCTGCGCCGGCCGCGCGGCGCTGGCCGTGCTCAACAAACGCGACCTTGTGGGGAGCGCGGCGGAGCTTGCGGAAAAAACAAACGCGTTGACGCCGTATTTTGCAAAAGTCCTGCCGCTGTGTGCGCTGGAGGACACCGCCCTGCCCGCCCTGAGCGCGGCGGTGGCGGCGCTTTTGGGCACCGCCCGGCTGGACCCCGGCGCCGCGGTGCTGTGCAGCCGCCGGCAGCTGGCGGCGGCGTTGGCGGCGCGGGACGCTTTGGGCGAGGCGCTGGCGGCGGCGGAGGGCGGTTTCGGGCTGGATGCCGTGGCCGTGTGCTTGGCCGACGCCCAGCGCGCGCTGGCGGACCTGACCGGGGAGGACGCCCCGGCCGCCACCATCGACGCGGTGTTCCGGGATTTTTGTGTGGGGAAGTAAGAGAGCTTATGCACTACGACCATCTGGGGGAGTACGACGTCATCGTCATCGGCGGCGGGCACGCCGGGGCCGAGGCCGCGCACGCGGCGGCGGTGCTGGGGGCCAGAACGGCGCTGTTCACCCTCTCGCTGGATTTTATCGCCAATATGCCGTGCAACCCGTCCATCGGCGGGCCGGCCAAAAGCCACCTGGTGCGCGAGGTCGACGCGCTGGGCGGGTTGATGGGCCTTGACGCCGACGCCACCTTTTTGCAGAGCCGGATGCTCAACCGCGGCAAGGGTCCGGCCGTGCACAGCCTGCGCGTGCAGACCGACCGCAAGCGCTACCATATGTGGATGAAGCACGCGCTGGAGCAAACGCCCGGCCTGTGCATCCATCAGGCGGAGATCACGCGTCTGGACGTGCAAAACGGCGCCGTGTGCGGCGTTTTCACGGCGCTGGGCGGGCACTACGGCGCCCGCGCCGTGGTCATCGCCACCGGCACGAGCCTGGGCGGGCGCATCTTTGTGGGCGAGGCCGGCTACCCCGGCGGGCCGGACGGCCAGCACGCCGCCACCGCCCTGACGCGGGACCTTGTGCGCCACGGTTTTGCGCTGCGCCGCTTCAAGACCGGCACCCCGGCCCGCGTACACCGCCGCAGCATTGATTTTTCCAAATTGCAGCGCCAGCCCGGCGACGCCGAGGAGCTGCTGCAGCCCTTCAGTTTCCTGACCCGCGCGCCGATGCACAACAAGCTGGACTGTTACATCGCCGCCACCAACCCCGCCACCCACGCGGTGATCCTGAAAAACCTCGGCCGCTCGCCGCTGTACGGCGGCAGGATCGAGGGCATCGGCCCGCGGTACTGCCCTTCCATCGAGGACAAGGTGGTGCGCTTCCCCGAAAAGAACCACCACCCCGTTTTTGTCGAGCCCTGCGGCGAGGACACCGAGGAGATGTACCTGCAGGGGATGTCCTCCAGCCTGCCGGAGGCGGTGCAGAATGAATTGTACCGTACCATCGCGGGATTTGAGCACCTTGAGATCCTGCGCCCCGCCTACGCCATCGAGTATGACTGCGTTGACCCGACGACGCTGTCCCCCACGCTGGAGAGCAAGGCGGTGGCGGGGGTGTACGGCGCGGGGCAGTTCAACGGCACCTCCGGTTACGAGGAGGCCGCTGCGCAGGGGCTACTGGCGGGCCTCAACGCCGCGCGGCACGCTTTGGGCAAAAGCGAGCTGGTGCTCGCGCGGCACACCAGTTATCTGGGCACCCTTGTGGACGACCTGGTCACCAAGGGCGTGCTGGACCCCTACCGCATGATGACCTCCCGCAGTGAGTACCGCCTGAGCCTGCGGCAGGACAATGCCGACGAGCGGCTGACCCCCATCGGGCGGGAATACGGCCTTGTGGACGACGCGCGCTGGGCGGTGTTCTGCCGTGACCGGGAGGTCAAGCAGGCGGAGCTTGCGCGCCTGCGCGCGGCCCGCGTCCGCCTGGCCGACCTCAAGGCCGCGGCCGCCGCGCGCGGGCTGGACCCCGCCGCCCTGGGCGAGAGCGGCGCCACCGCCGAGGAGCTGCTGCGCCGCCCGGGCATCGAGTATGAGCTGGTGGCGGACGTCATCGGCCGCGGCGAGGGGGTGACGCCGGCGATGGCCCAGCGCATCGGCACCGAGATACGCTACGCCGGCTACATCGCGCGCGAGGCGCGCGCTGTGCGCGAGACACAGCGCCACGAGCAGACGCCCATCCCGCCGGAGTTTGACTATGCGCCCCTCACGACGCTGACGCTGGAAGCGCGCGAAAAGCTGGCCCGCATCCGCCCGCGCACGCTGGGGCAGGCCGGGCGCATCCCCGGCGTGTCGCCCAGCGACCTGGCGCAGCTGTCCATCGCGCTGTGCAAGGCCCGCGGCGGGCAGGAAAAGAGATAAGAGATAAAAGAGAAGAGATACGGCGCGCTGCGCGCCGCTGCGGGCAGAGCGCGGCAAACCGTTTTGCAGACACCCGCGGAACGTCCGTAGGGGCCGATTAAAATTGGCCCGCAAATGGTGAGAAACGTATCATCTGTTTGTAGGGCGGGTTTTTTTGCCCGCGGCGCCATGCGCCGCGCAAAGCAAATTTTTATCGCCCGATAAAAATTTGCTTTGGCAAAAACGTCCCGGAGCGTAGCGCAGCGGAGCGAGGGCGTTCCGAAATGGGCGGCGCGCGCACGCGCGCCATAAGGGGCCGTTGGCTGCCGCTTTCTGCCGGGATTTGGGTTTTTTCCGTTCTCTTTCGTCCCGAAAGAGAACCAGAAAGGGGCAGCCGATTTCGACGCGGCCGGCGCACGACCAAAGGGGGTCCCCCCTTTGGAATCCCCCGAGGCAGGATATCGCCCGGGTGCTTGGGCGGGTGGCATCTCCCATTCGCCGGACGGACGCCACCTTGCGGCGCCGTCCACGCTCACGCCGCGCTGTGCGCCACTGCGGGCAGAGCGCGGATTTTGCGGGGCGTCGAGGACGCCGCCCCCTACAAAGGATACGGAAAACGTACCATCCACCCCGTAGGGGCCGATTAAAATCGGCCCGCAAATGGTGAGAAACGCACCGTCCATTTGTAGGGCGGGGTCTTGACCCCGCCGCACTTAAACGGCATCCCTCTTTCCCCTCATCAGTCAGCGCCTTGCGGCGCTGCCAGCTTCCCCCAGAGGGGGAAGCCTTCCGAGGCATCTCGCCCTTAAAGCCTTCCCCCTTGGGGGATCGCGCCCGCAGGCGCATTTCGACGGCCAACCGGGCCGCAGGCCCGGCTCTTAGGCCGGAGATAGGTGGCCGCGCAGCGGCCGGATGAGGGGCCGGGGCGAGGGGCCCCGCCATTGGCATCCCGTTCCTGGTTGATTTGTAGGGCGGGCGTTTTGCAGGGCGCCCCGGTGGGGCCGCCCGCCGCGGCGGCCCGATAACGCCATCCCTCCCTTCGGCGGGATGAGGGCATCCCGCCCTACAACTTCCATCGTCTCTCCGCTTTCCACTTTCCACACTCCACACTCCACTCTCCCCCCGGAGGCCCCGATGATCGACCCCGCACGCTTGCAACAAAAATGTTCCACGTGGAACATCGCCCTCTCCCCGGCCCAGCTCGCGCAGCTGGACCGGTACGCCGCGCTGCTCGTGGAAGCCAACCAAAAAATCAATCTGACCGCCATCACCGCGCCCGAGGCCATCGAGGACCGCCATTTTGCCGACAGCCTCCTCCTCGCCGCGCAGCCGGAGGTGGCGGGCCGGGCCGTCGACGTCGGCAGCGGCGCGGGCTTTCCCGGCGTGGTGGCCAAGATCTACAAGCCCGACCTCGCCCTGACCCTGCTGGAGCCCACCGGCAAGCGGCTGGATTTTTTGCGTTCCGTCTGCGCCGAGCTGGGCCTGGCGGGCGTCGAGTTCGTCAAGGAGCGCGCCGAGGAGGCCGCCCGCAAGCGCTGGCGCGCGGCGTTCGACGTCGTGTTCGCCCGCGCGGTGGCGCCGCTGCCGGCCCTGTGTGAGTACTGCCTGCCGCTGGCGGCGCCGGGCGGGCATTTTATCGCCATGAAAGGCCCCGAGGCCCCCGCCGAGCTGGCCGCCGCGCAAAACGCCCTGCGGCAGCTGGGCGCCGCGCACACCGCCACCCGCGCCTTCACGCTGCCGGACGGCAGCGCCCGCAGCCTGCTGGTATGCAAAAAAATATCGCAAACCCCGACAAAATACCCCCGCAACGGCGGCGTGATCGCCAAAAAACCGTTGTAACGGCGCGCAAAACGCCAATTTATGGGGAACGATTTTCCTTTCCCGCAAAAAGCGCCTGTGTTATGGTAAACACAGGCGCTTTGGTTGTTTTTTGCAAAACAAGGAGAAACGGAAAGGAACGTGGTTCCCATGGAGACACAACGCCCCGGGCGCATCCTCATGCTGCCGGTGGAGGCCATCGAGCCCTCGCCCTATCAGGCGCGCACCGCCTTTGACGAGACCGAGATCGCCGCGCTGGCGGTGAGCATTTTACAAAACGGCCTGCTGCAGCCCATCAGCGTGCGGCGCATCGGCACGCGGCGCTACCAGCTGGTGGCCGGCGAGCGCCGCCTGCGCGCCTGCCGGCTGGCCAAGCTGGACAAGGTGCCCGCCATCCTCGCGGCCTATGACGAGAGCGAGAGCGCCGCGCTGGGCCTGCTGGAAAATTTGCAGCGCGCCCAGCTGGACCCGTTCGACACCGCGCGGGGCATCCGCGAGGTCATCAGCCTGTGGGGCTGCACCCAGGCTGAGGCGGCGCGCCGGCTGGGCCTCAGTCAGCCGGCGCTGGCCAACAAGCTGCGCCTGCTCAGCCTGGACGCCGCCCAGCAGCGCCTTTGCAGCGAGCACCATCTGAGCGAGCGCCACGCCCGCGCCGTGCTGCGCCTGCCGCCCGAGCGCCGCACCGCCGCGCTGGAAAAGATCGCGCGCGAGGGGCTGTCGGTGCGCGAGGCGGACAAGCTCGTCGAGCAGATGCTCAAGGCCGGGCCCACCGGCCCCGGCCCCTGCCGCCGCACCACCCCCATGGTGCGGGATGTGCGCCTGTTCGTGAACACCTTGCAGCACGCGGTGGAGCTGATGACGCAGAAGGGCATCCCCGCCACCACCAGCACGAGCAAGCACGACGGCTATTTTGAGTATGTGGTGCGCATCCCCACCTCGGCCGCGCTGCGGGAGGCGGCCGAGCCCGCGCCGCCCGACGCTTCCGACGCGCCCGGCGCCCCCGGCACGCCGCCGCAGACGCCGCCCGAAACCGGCGCGCCGGATTTCGGCCTGGACGAGGAGGCGCTGGCCAGCATCGAGACGGTGATGAACGCCGCGCGCGCGCCGCTGCCGCTGCCGGGGCCCCCCGGCCCCGACACGCCCGACGCTTTTGCCGTGACACTGCTGTGAAACCTGCCCAAAACCGCCCTTTGGATGTTCCACGTGGAACATCCAAAGGGCAAAATTTATGCAATACGCTTTCCCCCGGCGCAGGAGTATGGTATAATAGCCGCAAAGTGGCTGTTATGCCACTTTGCCTCGCGGCTTTCGCGGCGCTGTGCGCGCCGTGCGGCAAAAACAGAAGGGGGCGTCTTATGGCAAAGGTCGTGGCGGTGGCAAACCAAAAGGGCGGCGTGGGCAAAACCACCACCGCCGTCAACCTGGCGGCCTGCACGGCGGCGCTGGGCAAGCGCGTGCTGGCGGTCGACCTCGACCCGCAGGGCAACACCACCAGCGGGTTCGGCGTGGCCAAGCACGGCGCGGCCGCCAACGTTTACACCTGCCTCATCGACGGGCAAAACGTGCTGGAGGCCGTCACAAAAACGCGGTACAACGTTGACCTTTTGCCCTCCAACACCCAGCTGGCCGGCGCCGGCATCGAACTCGTCGACCTTGACCGGCGCGAGAACCGCCTGCGCGCGGCGCTGGCCCCCGCCGTGCCGCTGTATGACTATGTGTTTATCGACTGCCCGCCTTCGCTGGATCTGCTCACCGTCAACGGGCTGTGCGCGTGCGACACCGTGCTCATCCCCATCCAGTGCGAGTATTACGCGCTGGAGGGCCTTTCCGAGCTGATGAACACCCTCAAGACGGTGCGCAAAAAATACAACCGCTACCTGGACATCGAGGGCGTCTTGTTCACCATGTATTCCGGCCGGCTCAACCTCACGATGCAGGTGGTGCAGCAGGTCAAAAAATATTATGGGGACAAGGTCTACAAGGCCGTCATCCCGCGGGCGGTGCGCCTGAGCGAGGCGCCCAGTTACGGGATGCCCATCAATTTTTACGAGCCCAACGGCAAGGGCTGCGCCGCCTACATGGAGCTGGCGCGGGAATTTTTGAAAAACAACGAAGGATAAGGGAGGCGCACATATGCCGAAACCCAAGGGCGGCCTTGGCAAGGGGCTGGACAGCCTGTTTGCCGACCTGCCGGACCTGGCGGCGGACGAGGCCGCCGTGAACACCCTGCCGGTGCGGGAGATCGAGCCCGACCCCAGCCAGCCGCGCAAAAACTTTGACGCCGCCGCCCTGGCGGAGCTGGCGCAGTCCATCGCCGAGAACGGCCTTTTGCAGCCGGTGGCGGTGCGGCCCAAAAAGGCCGGGCCGGGGTACATCCTCATCGCGGGGGAGCGGCGCTGGCGCGCCGCGCGCCAGGCGGGCCTTGCCGAGATACCGGCGCTCATCAAGGATGTCAGCGAGGAGGCCGCCGCCGCGCTGGCCCTCATCGAGAACCTCCAGCGCGAGGACCTTGACCCCGTCGAGCAGGCCGAGGGGCTGCAAAACCTGATCGAAAACTACGGCCTTACGCAGGAAAATGCCGCCAAACGCCTGGGTATGAGCCGCAGCGCCATCGCCAACAGCCTGCGCCTGCTCACCCTGCCGGCGCCGGTGCGCGCGCAGGTGCAAAGCGGCGTTTTGAGCGCCGGCCACGCCAAGGCGCTGCTGGGCCTGCCGGACGCCGCCGCCATCGAGGCCGCGGCCGCGGAGGTGGCGGCGAAAGGGCTTTCGGTGCGCGAGACGGAGGCGCTGTGCCGCAAACGCGGCCGCGCCCCCCGGCCGAAAAAACCGCCAAAGGCCGATGCCTTTACCCGCGCGCCGCTGGCCGCCGAGTGCGAGGCCGCCCTGCGCGAGGTGACCGGCAGCGAGGTGCGCGTGGATTACAAAGAGGGCCGCGGCACGTTGCACGTGGATTTTTACAGCGATGCCATGTTGAAAAAGCTCACCGCCGCGCTGGGCAGCTACCGGCCGTGACTGCCTGCACGCGGTGGGGTGAGGGCAAGGCCCTACAGGGATATAAGAAACCGTATCTCTCACCCCGTAGGGGCCGATTACAATCGGCCCGCAAGCCACGAGAAACCTACCGCACATTTGTAGGGCGGGGTTTTTTGCCCGCGGCGCCATGCGCCGCGCAAAGCAAATTTTTATCGGCCGATAAAAATTTGCTTTGGCAAAAACGTCCCGGAGCGTAGCGGAGCGGAGCGAGGGCGTTCCGAAATGGGCGGCGCGCGCACGCGCGCCATAAGGGGATGCATTGGCTGCCGCCTTTTACCGAAATTCTGCTTTTTACCGTTCCTTTTCGTGACCGAAAAGGAACCGAAAAGGTCCCGCTGGTTTCGCATGCAGCGGACCCACGACCAAAGGGGGTCCCCCCTTTGGAATCCCCCGAGGCAAGATATCGCCCGGGTGTTTGGGCGGGCACCATCCCCCGTCCGCCGGACGGACGCCACCTTGCGGCGCCGTCCACGCTCACGCCGCGCTGCGCGCCGCTGCGGGCAGGGCGCGGATTTCGCGGGGCGTCGAGGACGCCGAGCCGCAGCGAGGCGTTTCGGAGCGCAAGCTCCGGGCTTCGCACCGGAGCCAAGCGCCCGAAGGGCGGCTCTTGGCGCGGAGATCGCCGCCCCCTACAAAGGATACGGAAAACGTATCATTCACCCCGTAGGGGCCGATTACAATCGGCCCGCAAACGGCATCCCATTTCCGGTCACTTTGTAGGGCGGGGTCTTGACCCCGCCGCGGCGGGCCCAAGGGCCCGCCCTACAACCGGGATATACGTCCCCGGCGCCCCGTAAACAGCATCCTGTTCCCCCTCATCAGTCGCCTGCGGCGACAGCTTCCCCCAGAGGGGGAAGCCTTCTTACACGTCCGTAAACCTTTCCATAAACCATCCATCAAAAAAAGAGGAGACTTGCCCCATGCTGGATATGCG
>CANRCB010000014.1 GCA_947629015.1 uncultured Gemmiger sp. | reverse complement strand
GTTCCACAAGTAAGGACACCATAGGCGAAGTCTCTAATAATACTATACCAGAAGCCGGCGAAAATGGCAAGCACCGCCGGCCGGTGCGCGAAAGGGATGGAGGCGAGGGGGCTGCCCGCAGGCACGATACAGCGGGAAGGAGCAGGTGGGCTTTGCCGCTTTGGCGAGACTGCCTTTGGGAAGCGCGCAGGCCGGGCTTTTGCGCCCGCCGGGAAACGTTGCAGCAGCGGCGAGGCCGCACGGCGGGGTCAAGACCCCGCCCTACAAATGGATGCTACGTTTCTCGCGATTTGCGGGCCGATTGTAATCGGCCCCTACGGGGTGTATGGTACGTTTTCTTATATCTCCGCAGGGCGGCATATCCTCATGCCGCCGCGGCGGGGGCAATCGGCCCCTACGGAATAAAGGATACATTTCCCCACATCCCCGTAGGGCGGCGGCCCTCATGCCGCCGCAAACGGCAACCCTTTTGCGGGCCGGTCATGATCGGCCCCTGCGGGAAGAATGGCCTGTTATCATACCCGCCCCAGGGCCCCTCCGCAGGGCCCTGGGGGCGGGCGGTCAATCGTCCATGTCAAGATCCCCCGGCAGCAGGGTGTCGAGCCTGGCGTCGGGGTCGGCCACAAGGCGGCGGGCCTGGTTGAGGATGGCCTTTTCCAGCACGTTGCGGGCCATGCGGCCGTTGCCGTTTTTGGCGGCGTCCTCCTTCTGTTTGCGGGCGTAATACGCCGTGAGCGGCGCCTCGCACGCGGGGTCCAGCACATAGCCCTTGCTCCTGGCGAGGCAGAGCGTGATGCGCCACAATTCCTCCGCGGTATAATCCGGGAATTCGATCTGGTTGGGGAAACGGCTCGCCAGCCCGCTGTTGGCGGTGAGGAACACCTGCATCTCGTGGGTGTAGCCGGCCAGGATGACGACAAGGTCGTCCCGGTGGTCCTCGATGCCTTTGACGAGGGTGTCGATGCATTCCAGGCCAAAGCTGTCGTCATGGCCGCGGTAGAGGCTGTACGCCTCGTCGATGAACAGAACGCCGCCGAGCGCGCTCTGCAGCACGGTGTTGGTCAGCGGGGCGGTGTGGCCCACATAGCGGCCCACAAGGTCGGCGCGGGTCACCTCGACCAGCTGGCCGCCGTTCAGCGCGCCGATGGCCTTGAGGTACTTGGCCAAAATGCGGGCGATGGTGGTCTTGCCGGTGCCGGGGCTGCCGGTAAAGAGCATGTGCATATTGAGCTCCGCCACCTTGAGGCCCTGCGCCTTGCGGCGCTGCTGGGCCTGCACGTTTTTGGCAATGTCCCGCACATAGGTCTTGATCTCGTCCAAGCCCACGATGCCGTCCAGCTCCGCCTCCACGGCATCGACGTCGCCGCGGTACTGCTGCGGCAGGAGCGCCAGCAGGTCAAACGGCTCGCCGCCCGCCACCGCGGCGGTCAGCCTGCCGCCGTCCGCCGCCAGCACCGCCGCGGCGCCCGGCTTGGGCGCGGGGTCGGCGTCCAGCACATATTCGGCCAGCGCGCGGAACACGCTGTCGGCATAGTCCTGCATGGCCTGCATACCGCTGGATCTGCCGTACTGCGCGCACACAAGGTCCCGCACGTCGCTGCCCATCCTGAGCGTCAGATGGCAGTGGGCCTGCGCGCGCTGCGCCAGCCCGTTCAGGATGCGCCCCGCCACGGCGGTGAGCGCCTGCGGGGTGAACGCCTCGGTGCGGCAGATATCGCCGCCCAGCGCGTCCACAAAGCGCGCGCCGAACCGGTCGGCCAGGTCGGCCTCGTCCCTGGTGGAGAAGAACACGAAATACTTGCCCCCGGCCGAAAGCTCCCCGATGGCGCCGGGCGCCAGCGCGGTGCCCACGTCCACCAGGATGCCGCGCTGCAGCACATAGCGGCTGGCCAGCGGCAGCGTGCCTTCGATGGCCAGGGTGGCGAGCATATTCAGGTAATTGGCCGCGCAGCCGGCATAGTTGTCGAACGCAAGCACCTGCGCCGGGCTTTGCAGCGCCGCGTACAGATCCTGCAAAAACAGCTTTTCCTGCGCGGGGCCGGGGTAGAGCGAAAGGTCAAGGGTGCGCACCTCGCCGCTGGTGAGCAGCCCGCGTTTGGCCATGGCGTCCACCACGCATTGCAGCGCGTAGTGCCGCCCGGTGCCTGCGGGGCCGCACAGCAGCATCACGCTGCGGGCGCGGCCGGTGTCCGTGCCGCCCAGGATGAACGGCCGCCGGAACGCCTTGACCACGGCCCCCACGAAGGCATCCTGCCCAAGCACCTGCTCCCGCACCTCGTCGGCCAGGCCGTCAAAATCGGCGTGGGCGGGCACGGCGGCGGGTGCCGGGGCGGGCGCCGCCGCGCCCGAGAGCAGCCCGTCGCTTTGCAGGGTGCGGGTCAGCTCGCTGCTCATGCGGCGCACGTCCTCCGCCGTGGCCTGCGCGGCCTCGATGCCCGCCTTCTGCACCGCCGAGACGGCCTCCGCCGCCTGGGCGCGGCGGGCGCCCGCCTCACTCAGGGCGTCCAGCTGGGCCTGCATGGCGCGCATCGCTTCCGCAGCGGCGTCGGCCTGCGCCTGCGAGGGCACGCGGGAGGCCCCCGCCAGGCCCCTGACAAACGCTTCGTACCGGTCTTCCAGGTTCATCGTCTACCGCTCCTTTTCTGTCAGAAGGTCAGGTTGCCAAATTCCGAGAGCCGCAGCTCCGGGTTGTGTTTCTCGGCCCAATCCACGCTCCACGGGCTGCCGAACAGCAGCAGGCGGTTGCCCTTGAGGTCCTCGATGGGGCGGGTGTCGCTGGTCAGGTCCAGCGTCTTGGGGTCAAGGCTGTCTTTGTCGTTGAGGATCCAGCGCAGATGCTCATACGGCAGGCGCTGCAGGCGGATATCGACGCCGTACTCGTTTTTCAGGCGGTATTCTAGCACCTCCAGCTGCAAAACGCCCACCACCCCGACGATGACCTCCTCCATGCCGGCGCCGAGGTCGCGGAAGATCTGGATGGCGCCCTCCTGGGCGATCTGCTCCATGCCCTTGACGAACTGCTTGCGCTTCATCGTGTCCACCTGGCCCACGCGGGCAAAATGCTCCGGCGCAAAGGTGGGGATGCCGGCAAAGCGCACGTGCTCCCTGCCGGTGCACAGCGTATCGCCGATGGAAAAAAGGCCGGGGTCGAACAGGCCGATGATGTCCCCGGCCCAGGCCTCGTCCACGATGGCGCGGTCATCCGCCATCAGCGCCGTGCCGGTGGCCAGCTTGATGGTCTTGCCGCCCTGCACATGGAACGCCTCCATGCCGCGCGTGAACTTGCCCGAGCAGATGCGCAGGAAGGCGATGCGGTCGCGGTGGTTTTTGTTCATGTTGGCCTGGATCTTAAAGACAAAGCCCGAGAACCGCTCGTCGGTGGGCGCCACAAGCGCGCCCGTCCCGGCGTCGGCGCGGGGCAGGGGCGGCGGGGTCAGGCGCAGGAACTCCTTCAAAAACGGTTCCACGCCGAAATTCGTCAAAGCCGAGCCGAAAAACACCGGGGAAAGCCGGCCGCCGTGCACGGCGGCAAGGTCAAATTCCTCCGCGGCGCCGTCCAGCAGCTCGATGTCGTCGGCCAGCTGGCGGTGGTTGTCGGCGCCGATGAGGGCGTCCAGCCCCGCGTCACCCAGCGCGGCCTCGATCTCCGTCACCTTGCGCACGCCGTTGGCGCGCCCGTCGCCCTCAAAGGCCAGCACGCGGCGGGTGCCGCGGTCGAACACGCCCTTGAAGCCTTTGCCGCTGCCGATAGGCCAGTTCATCGGATAGGTCTTGATGCCCAGCACCGTCTCGATCTCGTCCATCAGCTCGAACGGGTCGCGCGTGTCGCGGTCCATTTTGTTGATAAAGGTAAAGATGGGGATGTGGCGCAGCGTGCATACCTTGAACAGCTTGATGGTCTGCGCCTCCACGCCCTTGGCGCCGTCGATGACCATCACGGCGGAATCGGCCGCCATCAGCGTGCGGTAGGTATCCTCGCTGAAATCCTGGTGGCCGGGGGTGTCCAGGATGTTGATGCACTTGCCGGCGTACCGGAATTGCAGCACCGACGAGGTGACCGAGATGCCGCGCTGCTTTTCGATCTCCATCCAGTCCGACACGGCATGCTTTGCGCTCTGCTTGCCCTTGACGGAACCGGCGGCCTGGATGGCCCCGCCGTAGAGCAGCAGCTTTTCGGTCAGGGTGGTTTTGCCGGCGTCGGGGTGGCTGATGATGGCGAAGGTGCGGCGGCTGTTGATCCGCTCCGCCAGGGCCGGGTCGATGGGCATAAAAACTCTCCTCTCCAAGACAGGGCACCGGGCCGGGCTAAAACGCCCGGCGGCCCTGCGGCGGGTGCCGCCCCGCCGCATACCCTATTATAGTAGCGCGTTTCGGGGCCGATTGCAAGCGCCCCCCGTGCGTGCTATAATGGCAAAAAAGGGGGGCGAGGGGATGCAGCGCACTGCGGGCACGGCCGGCACCGGCCGCTGGGAGCCTACGCCCAGCGGCGGCGTTTTGCACTTTACGGTCACAAAGGCGCAGGCGTGCGCGCTGTACTGGCAGCTCAACACCGGCGTGCTGCG
Organism: uncultured Gemmiger sp.; assembly: GCA_947629015.1. Lineage (GTDB taxonomy): Bacteria > Bacillota > Clostridia > Oscillospirales > Ruminococcaceae > Gemmiger. The sequence continues at coordinate 42,717 of CANRCB010000014.1, read as the reverse complement.
CACGGCGGCCTACTGGCGGCGCCACTGGGCGGGCTGGGCGCTGCCGTTCGCGGCGGCGGGCGGGTTGTGGTGGGCGGCCGGGTGGCTGCCGGCGCTCACCCTGCTGGTGTTGGCGCTGGGCACCCGGGTGTGGCGTATGCGGCACCCGCTCAACCTGCAAAGCCTCATCGGGGCGCAGATCGTCACCCTCACGGCGGACGGCCTTTACCTCACCCGCCCCGGCGGCCGCCTGTACGCCCCCTACACGGCCTACGATACCCTGCGCACCACCCCGGACGGCCTGCTCGTCTACAACAGCGGCAGCGGGGCGGCGCTCGTCATCCCGCGAAGCGCCTTTGCCGATGCCGCCGCCCTGGCGGGCTTCACCGCGCTTTTGCGCGCGCGCATCGGCCGGTGCGCGGGCGCGATCCCCCAAGGGGGAAGGCTTTAAGAGGGAGATGCTCCCGAAGGCTTCCCCCTCCGGGGGAAGCTGTTGCCAAAGGCGACTGATGAGGGGAATGGGATGCCGTTTGCGGGACAGACGATACGTTCCCGCAGATTGTAGGGCGGGGGCTTGCCCCCGCCGCGCCCCCTTGCCGCTGCAACGACGTTTTCCGGCGGGCTCAAGAGCCCGCCCTACACACATCCATAAGGCAACTATCGTTTTTTCGACAGTCTGGGCTTTCCCCTCCGGGGGAAGCTGTCGCCAAAGGCGACGGATGAGGGGAATGGGATACCGTTTGCGGGGCAGGCGATGCGTTCCTGCCCCGCGTTTTTCACCGTTTTTTCACCGGCGCCAAAAACGGTTTTCACAATTGGCGGGTACACTGTGGGCATAGGGTCAACAAAAGGGCAATGCCCCGCAAATGCAAAGCGCCGGCCCCGCCCAAGCCCGCCGGCGGAAAGGGGAACCGTTTTATGGAAAACGAATATGCATATGGCGGTATGTACGGCACCCAGCCGCAGCCGCCGCAGGAACACCCGCAGGCAACGCCGCAGCCGCCGCAGGCCCAAACGCCCGCGGAAACTCCGGCCGCACAGGCCGCACCGGCTCCGGCCGCCGCACCGGCCGCGCCCGCCGCCGCCGCACCGGCACAGGCGGCACCCGCACAGCCCGCGCCCGCCGCACCGGCGCCCTCGGCCTACCCCAACGTGGGCAGCAGCGGGGCCAACACCGCCAACACCGCCCGGACCGACTACACGCAGCCCGCCGCCGCGGAAAGCGCCGGCCCCGTGTACAACCGGCAGGGCAACACCGGCGCCGCTTCTTACGGCGCGGCGGCGCCCCGCCCCGCCGCGGGCGGCTATTACACCGCCAATGCCGGGGGCTACAACGGCTACAGCTACACGAGCACGCCGCCCGCCCCGCCCGCCAAAAAGAAGAAAAAGGGCGGCGCCAAAAAGGTGCTGCTGCGCATCCTGGCCGGCATCTGCGTGCTGGCGCTGGGCTTTGCGGGGGGCCTTGGCGGCGCCGTGGCCGCCAGCCGCCTGGGCCTGACGGGCAACAACGTCGTGGTGCAGCAGGTTCAGCGCCTGCCGCAGGACGATACCGCCCAGGGCAGCGCCGTGGGCGCCACGCTCTCGCTGCAGGATGTGTCGGCCATGGTCACGCCCAGCGTCGTCGCCATCACCACCGAGCAGATGGTCAGCGGCTATTACAACTGGTTCGGCGGCGGCTATGTCGCCAGCGGGGCCGGTTCCGGCGTGGTCATCAGTGAGGACGGGTATATCCTCACCTGCGCGCACGTCGTGAGCGGGGCGCAGAACGTCAAGGTCGACCTTTCCGACGGCACGGAATATACGGCCACCATCGTCGGGGGAGATTCCGCGGCCGACATCGCCGTCCTCAAGATAGACGCGTCCGGCCTGGTGCCCGCCGTTTTGGGCGATTCCGACGCGCTCGCCGTCGGCGAGGTGGTGCTGGCGGTCGGCAACCCGCTGGGCCAGCTGGGCGGCACCGTGACGGACGGCATCGTCAGCGCCATCAACCGCGAGATCAAGGTCGAGGGCAAGCAGATGACGCTCATCCAGACCAACGCCGCCATCAGCCCCGGCAACTCCGGCGGCGGGCTGTTCAACGCCAACGGGGAGCTTATCGGCATCGTCAACGCCAAGAGCAGCTCCGCCGACAGTTCCGGCAACCTGACCGACGCCGAGGGCCTCGGTTTCGCCATCCCCATCAACACGGCGATGGACATCGCGCAGGATATCATCGACGTCGGCCATGTGCAGCGCGCGGTGCTGGGCGTCACGGTGCGCACCATCAACACCCAGGAGCTTGCCCTGCAATACGGCGTGAGCAGCTACGGTGTGTATGTGTTTGAGGTCGACAAAGGCAGCGGCGCCGAAAAGGCCGGCATCCAGGTGCGCGACCGCATCGCCGCCGTCGGCGACGTGCCGGTCAACCAGAACGACGACCTTACCGGCTATCTCGCCCAGAAAGAGGTCGGCGACGTGGTCACGCTGCAGATCGAGCGCGACGGCCACCTCATGAATATCGACGTCACCCTCGGCGTGAGCCAGGGCTGACGGCAAACAGCGGAAAAAAACACCTGCGGCCCCCGCGCGGCATATGCCGCGCGGGGGCCGCAGCGCCGTATGGGTACCAGGCGGCAAACGCTCAGGCGGTGAATTTGACCGCCGTGCCGAAGGCCATCACCTCGGCGGCGCCGGCGGTGATGGCAGAGCTCGCGAACCGCAGCCCCACGATGGCGTCGGCGCCCTTCTGCGCGGCGTCCTCCACCATGCGGCCCACGGCGATCTGCCGCGCCTCGTTGAGCATCTCGGTGTAGGCGACCATCTCGCCGCCCACCAGGCCCTTGAACTGGCTCATGATGTCCTTGCCGAGGTTTTTGGAGTGTACCACGCTGCCCTTGACGAAACCCAGCGCCTCGTAGGTTTTGCCGGGGATGTTCTCAATAGTCACGATAAGCATCGATCTCATCCTTTCGTATCTCTTTCAGCCGTTCGACCAAAACGGCCAGCGTGCCCAGGATGCATGCCGCCGGGATGCCGGCCAGCAGGGCCCACAGCCACCACGGTAGCGGGTCGGCCATCTGGGCCCACAGCATCACCGCGAACGTCCACAGCATCAGCGCCATGAACAGCCCCGCCCCGATGGCGGCCCCCACGCTGCGCCGGCGCAGGATGTCCCGCTTTTCGATATCCACAAATTGTACCCCCTTTCTCTGCTGCGCCGCCACCTGTGCCTGCAGGGCGGCAAGGTCCACACTGTCCAGCCCGGGCTCGTTTTGCAGCGCCGCGCACAGGGCCAGGGCCCCGTCCACGTCCTGCCGGCGCGCCTCCAGCGTCACGGTGTGGCGGCGCATGGCGTCCGCCAGGGTCAGGCGTTTTTCCAGCACCGCGCGTATCTCGGGCAGCGGCACGTCCAGCAGGCGCAGCAGCCGGATGCGGCGCAGGCGCTCCAGGTCGGCGTCGGTGTAGCTGCGGTAGCCGTTGCCGCTCTCGCGCCCGGGGGCCAAAAGGCCCTCGGCCTCGTAAAAGCGGATGTTTTTGGCTGTGATGCCGGTCTTTTGCGCGGCCTCGTTGATGCGCACGGCGTCCACCTCCCTTGGCGTTGAGGGCAGTATACGCCTTCCAGCAGGGGGAAGGTCAAGAGGGAAAATAAAAGTTTTTCAAAAAATCCCGGCGGGCCCCCGCGTGTCGAGAGTCTCGACACGCGGCAAAAGAGGGGTTCGGCTTTGCTGGCTGCGCCAGTCCGCCTGCACCCCTCTCTTGAACACACCCCGTCGCAAAAAATACCGCTCTCATGCCTTACAGGCGACTCGAACGGTATTTTTTGCTCTAGCGGTATCGCCCTCGTCGGTGCACGCCCGCCGAGGGCGATAGATTTAAAAATACCCTTTTCGTCGGTCTGATTCCGGCGGAAAATTCATGCCTGATGGACCAAAACGCCGTCGATGAACACGGCCCTGACGGCGGTCAGCACCTCAAAGGGGGAGCCGTCGGTCACAACGATGTCGGCGTCCTTGCCCACCTCGATGCTGCCCACGCGCTGCGCCACGCCGATATGCTCCGCCGGGCGCAGGGTGATGGCCTGCAAAGCGGCAAAGGGGTCCATCCCGGCCTTGACGGCCATGCCCGCGCACAGCGGCAGGTATTGCTGCGGGATGACGGTGGAATCGGTGATGATGCTCACACGGCAGCCCGCAGCCGCCAGCACGCCGGGTGTGGCCCAGCTCTTGTTTTGCAGCTCATACTTGGTGGCGTGGGTCAGCGTGGGGCCGACGGCCAGCGGCACGTTTTCTTTGGCAAGGTGTCCGGCGATGAGGTGCCCTTCGGTGACGTGCTCCAGCGTGATGTCCACGCCGAACTCCCGCGCGATGCGCAGCGCGGTGAAGATATCGTTGGCCTGGTGCGCGTGCGCCTTGAGCGGGATCTGTTTGGCCAGCACCGGCAAAAGCGCCTCCAGCTTGGGGTCATATTTGGGCCGCTTGGTGATATCCTCCCCCGCGGCGGCCTTGCGCGCGCCGTAATCGCGCGCGGCGGCCAGCGCGCCGCGCAAAATGGCGGCGGTGCTCATGCGGGTGGAATCGCACTTGTCCTTGTAGCAGCGCTTGGGGTTCTCGCCAAAGGCGCATTTCATCGCCACCGGGTTTTTCAAAACCATGTCGTCCACGCGGTCGCCCACCGTCTTGAGCGCCACAAAGGTGCCGCCCAGCACGTTGGCGCTGCCCGGCCCGGTGCACACCGTGGTCACGCCCGCTTGGCGCGCCTGTTGGAAGGTGACGTCCATCGGGTTGATGCCGTCGATGCCGCGCAGCTGCGGGCAGCAGATGTCGTTCATCTCGTTGTAGTCGCGCCCTTCGTAGCCGATGCCGAACCCGTCCAGCCCGATGTGGGTGTGCGCGTCGACAAAGCCGGGGTAGACCTCCAGCCCGGCGGCGTCGAACACCTCGGCGTCGGCGGGGGCGGCCGCGCCCTGGCCGACGGCGGCGATCTTGCCGTCCTTGAGCAGGATGTCGGCCTGGAAGGGCGCGGGGTGGACGGCGTCGTGCACAAGGCCGCCGCGCAGCAAAGTGGTCATGGCAATTTCTCCTTTTTTGCGTTATACGGTAAAATCAAGGCAGGTGCGCCGCTCGGTGTGCGGGCGCACATACCCGTTGGCGGCCGCCTGATGCAGCGGATGGACGGCATACCCCGCCAGCGCCGCCTCGTCGGTGAAGGCGGCGTCCAGCATGACGTCGGCGCCCGAGGAGGAGGGCAGCGCGCCGGTATACACGCGGATGCTCACAAGCCCCGGGATGCGCCCGGCCAGCCCCTCCAGCGCCGTCCGGATCCCGGCCGCGGCGGCGGCCTTCTGCGCGGGGGTATATTCCTGCTTGAGCTGCCACAAAATGACGTGCCGTACCATACAAAACCCTCCCGGCGCTGTCAGCCCTGCGCCCAGATGGGGTCCTTGAGGACCCACTCGCCCAGTTCGTTTTTCTCAAACAGGTCGCGGTTGTAGAACCTGTCCATGATGGCCCAAAACTCGCTCTCGGTGTAGCCGCAGAAATCGCAGAAATCCCGCACGCACAGCGGATCCAGCCTGCCGTCCCGCGCCTTGATGATGGGGATGGCCTCCTCCCGCGTCATCAGGCCGTAGCGGATGTAGCGGGCGGTATAGTCGGTGGCGGCGGCGTGGCCGAATTTCGGGTACTTGAGCCAGGAATGCACCAGATACGCGCGGGAATCGATCTGGTCAAAATTCTCGGCGTGGTGGGTGCGGTCCCACTCATGCGTCAGGTCATGGAAGCCGTGCGCCTTGGCCAGCTGGTAGTTGCGGTAGCTGTTCCACGGCACGAAATAGCTCATGTAGAAGGGGTCGAGCTTGGCAAGCTCCTCGGGGCCGGGCGCCAGGGTGAGCGAAAGGTCCTTCTCCGTCACGCCGTCGCCAAGCAGCTCCTCCATCGGCATACCCACGGCCACGCCGTTCTCGATCTGGTCGCGGGCGGAATAGGTCTCCTCGTCGGCGTTGCCGCCGTACTCAAAGCTCACGTTCTCGCCGTAGCACAGCAGCGGGGTGTTGAATTTGGCCGCCATATGCAGCGGGAAGGTGTAGATGAGCCGGTCCACATACCAGGTGGGTTTGCCGTATTTCTCAAAAAATTTGCGCATCAGCACCTTCTGCACCTTGATGTTGGGCTTGCAGCTGATGATGGTGCAGCCAAATTCCTCGCTGAGGTTTTTCAGGTTGTGGATGCCCGCCTGCGTCATGGGGAAGTTGTCCTCCACGCTGAACAGGATGGGGTTCATGTGCATGACTTCCTTGAGCATATACACCTGGAAATGGCTGTCCTTCCCGCCGGAAACGGCCACCGCGCAGTCATACCCGCCGGGGCCGTTGCAGCCGCGGTATTTGTTGCACAGGGCCTCAAATTCCTTAAAGCGGGCGTCCCAGTCGATGTTTTTGCGGTTCTCATAGTGGCGGCAGGCGCTGCACACGCCCTCGGCGTCAAAGGTGATGCCGGGGCGGGTATCGGGCATGGTACACTTTTTGCAGTAGCGCATGGTCGGTCCTCCTTTTGTTGGGTTTCGGCCGGCAGGGCGGCCCGCGGCCTTATGGCCGCGGGCGGCTGTATGGGTATTGTGTTCCGCGCGGGGTTTCAGCCCACGATGATGCTCTTGCCGGTCATCTCCGGCGGCACCGGCAGGCCGATGTAGGGCAGCATCGTCGGCACGATGTCGGCCAGGCATCCGCCCTCGCGCAGCTTCACGTCGCCCGCGCCGATGACCGCGAACGGCACCGGGTTGGTGGTGTGGGCGGTAAAGGGCGTGCCGTCGTCGTTCATCATCTTTTCGGCGTTGCCGTGGTCGGCGGTCAAAAACACCACACCGCCCTGCGCGAGCACCGCGTCGGCCACCTGCCCGACGGCCTTGTCGACGGCCTCCACCGCCTTGACGGCGGCATCGTACACGCCGGTGTGGCCGACCATGTCACAGTTGGCAAAGTTCAAAATGACCACGTCGTACTTGCCGCTCTCGATGCGGCGCACGCATTCGGCCGCGACCTCCGGCGCGCTCATCTGCGGCTTGAGGTCGTAGGTGGCCACGTCCTTGGGGCTGGGGATGACCTTGCGATCCTCGCCGGGGTAGGGGGCCTCGACGCCGCCGTTGAAGAAAAACGTCACATGGGCGTACTTTTCCGTCTCGGCGATGCGCAGCTGGGTCTTGCCGTTGTCCGAGAGCACCTGCCCCAGCACGTTCACAAGATCCACCGGCGGGTAGGCGACTTCGACGTTGGGCATGGTGGCGTCATACTCCGCCATGCAGACGTAATGCAGCGGGAAGCGCCCGTACCGGCGTTCAAAGCCGTCAAAATCGTCGTCGACCAAAATGCGGGTCATCTGGCGCGCGCGGTCGGGGCGGAAGTTCATAAAGATGACGGTGTCGCCCTCCTGGATGCGCCCGCCCTCGCAGGTGATAACGGGCAGCACGAACTCGTCCGTCACGCCGTCGTCGTAGCTTTTCTGGATGGCCTGCTGGGCGTCGGCGGCCCTGGGCGCCTCGCCGTAGACGAAGGCAGCGTAGGCCTTTTCCTCGCGGTCCCAGTTTTTGTCGCGGTCCATCGCGTAATAGCGGCCGGTCACGGTGGCGATCTTGCCGATGCCCAGCTCGTCCAGCTTTTTCTGCACGTCGGCCAGGTAGCCCTTGCCGGAATGGGGGTCGGTATCGCGGCCGTCCATGATGCAGTGCAGGTACAGCTCCTTCACGCCCATGGCCTTGCACATATCCAAAACGCCGAACCAGTGGTCGACGTGGCTGTGCACGCCGCCGTCGCCGGTCAGGCCCATGAGGTGCACGGCCTTGCCGCCGTCAATGGCGGCCTGGATGTTTTTGCGCAGCACCGGGTTTTTGAGCATCTCGCCGTCCCGGATGCTCTTGGTGATGAGGGTCAGCTGCTGGTAGACGATGCGCCCGGCGCCCATGTTGGTGTGGCCCACCTCGCTGTTGCCCATCTGGCCGTCCGGCAGGCCCACGGCCATGCCGGAAGCGTTGATGGTGGTCATGGGGCAGGTGGAAAAGATCTTATCCAGGTTCGGCTTGTGGGCGGCGGCCACGGCGTTGCCGTAGGTATGCTCCGGCGTCCAGCCAAAGCCGTCCATGATGCAGAGTAAAACAGGTCGTTTGGCCATAGCGGTTTGCTCCTCTTTGATCATAATGTGGAGTGTGGAAAGTTGAAAGTGGAGTTGCGGTACGGCGCTGCGCGCCGTGTTAAAAAACACTGCGGCAGGCTCTCCACTTTCCACTCTCCACACTTAAAATTCGTTTCAGCCTTTGCCGGCGGCGTCCACGATGACCGCGAACTGGTCCGCCTTCAGGGAGGCGCCGCCGATGAGCCCGCCGTCCACGTCCGGCTTCGCCACAAGCTCCGCCGCGTTGCCGGCGTTCATGCTGCCGCCGTACTGCACGGTCAGAGCCAGCGCGGCGTCGGCGCCGTACAGCTCGCCCACCACCTTGCGGATGGCGGCGCACACCTCCTGCGCCTGCTCGGCGGTGGCGGTGCGGCCGGTGCCGATGGCCCAGATGGGCTCATACGCGATGACGACGTTTTTAAGGTCATCGGCGGTCATGCCGCCCAAAGCGATCTTGACCTGCAGCCGCACCAGCTCCTCCGTCACGCCCTGCTCGCGCTGGGCAAGGCTCTCGCCCACGCAGATGATGGGCTTGAGGCCGGCGGCGACGGCGGCGCGGGCGCGCTTGTTGACGGTCTCGTCCGTCTCGGCAAAATACTGGCGGCGCTCACTGTGGCCGACCACGACGTATTCCACGCCCATCTCGGCCAGCATGGGGGCGGACACCTCGCCGGTGAAGGCGCCGGCGGCCTCAAAATGTACGTTTTCAGCGCCGACGCGGATGTTGGTGCCTTTGGTCTTTTCCAGCGCGACGGCCAGGTCGACGAACGGCACGCAGATGACTACCTCACACCCGGCGTCCTTCACGGCGGGGATGAGTTGGTCGATGAGGGCGGCGGCCTCTTTGGGGGTCTTGTTCATCTTCCAGTTGCCGGCGATGATGGCCTTGCGGTGTTGCTTGTCCATAATGATATCTCCTTATACACGAATCGGCGCGGCGGCATGGCCGCCGCGCCGTAGATTTGCGGTGGATTTACGCTTTCTGGATGACCGCGATGCCGGGCAGCTCCTTGCCCTCCAGGTACTCAAGGCTGGCGCCGCCGCCGGTGCTGATGTGGGTCATCTTGCCGCCCAGGCCCATCTGCTGCACGGCCGCCGCGCTGTCGCCGCCGCCGATGACGGTGGTGGCGCCGCTGTCCGCCATGGCCTGCGCCACGGCCAGCGTGCCCTTGGCAAGCACGGGGTTCTCAAACACGCCCATGGGGCCGTTCCACACAACGGTCTTGCTGGCCTTGACGGCGTCGGCAAACAGCTTCATCGTCTCGGGGCCGATGTCGCAGCCCTGCATATCGGCCGGGATGGCGGTGGCGGGCACGACGGTCGTCTCGACCGGGGCGTCGATGGGGTCGGGGAAGGCCTTGACGCAGGCGGTGTCGACGGGCAGAAGCAGCTGGACGCCGTTTTTCTTCGCCTTGTCCATCATGTCCTTGCAGTAGCCGATCTTTTCGTCGTCGCACAGGCTCTGGCCGATCTCATACCCCTGCGCTTTCAGGAAGGTGTAGGCCATGCCGCCGCCGATGATGAGGGTGTCGACCTTCTCCAGAAGGTTGGAGATGACGTTGAGCTTGTCCGCCACCTTGGCGCCGCCGAGGATGGCGGTGAAGGGGCGCACGGGGTCGTTCACGGCGTTGCCCAGGTACTTGATCTCCTTCTCCATCAGGTAGCCGACGGCGGTGTCCTTGATGAAATCGGTCACGCCGGCGGTGGAGCAGTGGGCGCGGTGGCAGCTGCCGAAAGCGTCGTCCACATAGGCGTCGGCAAGGCTGGCCAGATCCTTGCTGAAGGTGTCGATGTTCTTGGTCTCTTCCTTGCGGAAACGGGTGTTCTGCAAAAGCACCACGTCGCCGTTTTGCATGGCGGCCACGGCGGCTTTGGCGTTTTCGCCCACGACCTCGGCGTCATCCGCGAACACGACCGGCTTGCCCAGCTTCTCGCTCAGGCGCACGGCCACCGGCTTGAGGCTGAATTTCTCCTCCGGGCCGTTCTTCGGCTTGCCCAGATGGCTGCACAGGATGACCTTGGCCCCGTCCGCTACCAGCTTTTGGATGGTGGGCAGCGCGGCGTTGATGCGGTTATCGTTGGTGATAACGCCTTCCTTCATCGGCACGTTGAAATCGCAGCGTACCAGAACGCGCTTGCCGGCATAGTTTTCATCGTCGATGGTTTTTTTGCCCAGACCCATAAGTTTTGCTCCTCTCGAAACTGTACTTTGCCGCTTTTTTAACAAAGGCGGCGGCAAACAGGGAACTTGCCTGTCCACATTATACCATAAAGTGCGGGTTGCGCAAGGGGGCACGGGCGGGATTTTTGTGAGTTTGGCGCGCCCCTTCGCACCGGAAAAGCCCCCCGCCGCGGCGGGGGGCCGTTGGCGCTGCCGGGCGCCTTATTCCGGCACGCGGGCCAGGGTGGTGTTGTCGGCCGTGCGGTCGCGCAGGGCCTCGACGGGGTGCCCGCTCTCCTCAAAGCGGTAGTCCCTGCCCATCGCCTCGATCTCCGCCTCGATGGCGTTGTGGCTGGCTACCTTTTCGATGTCGGTGTTGACGGCCGCCTGGTAGGCGAAATAGTCGGCGTCCGGCTCAAGGCTCGCAAGCGGCACGACATCCTCGCGCAGGGCGGTGTTGGTCACGGTGTTTTTGAGCACCCTGCGCACATACTCCTTCTGGGGGCCGAATTTGAGCAGCGCCGGGAACTCCCCCTCCGGGATGACCTCGCCCCACTCCTTGCCCTCGTAGGCTTTCAGCAGGTCAGCCGCGGCGTGCAGATGGCTGAGCTCCATCTCAAAATGCTGCTCCCACAGCTTTTTCACATAAGGGTCCGTCTCGTCCTCGAATACGCTGTAGTAGAGGTAGCATTCGGTGTATTCGTGCAGCAGCAGGTTCTCCAGCCAGGTGCAGTTCGGGTCCAGCAGGGCGCCGTACTGCGTCACGTGCTGCTCCTCGATCATGCCGATCTCCTGGTACAGCCGCCGCCCCAGGTCGGAATCGTAAAACCCGGCGATGTTCATATAATAGTTCATCGTCTGCTGCTCGGCGGCGGTGATGATGGCGGTGTCCAGTTTGGTGAGGGGCGCCGCCGTCTTGAAATCACAGAAACGGCGCACGCTGTCCCGCGGGTGGCGGTGCTCCGCCACGGTGGGGCGGCCGGGCATCAGCTCGGTGTAGCCGCCCACCAGCCGCTCGGCGTGGATGCCGCGCTCAAGGTCCAGCAGGTCGGCATAGCGGTAGAGGTGGTCAAAGTCCTCCAGCAATGCCAGGTCCATCACCTGCACCACATAGGGGTCCGGCTCGCGCTGGGCCAGGATGGCGGTCAGGTCCACGGCCAGCTGCTCATAGGCGATGGTGTGCTCCAGCTGGCTCTCGTCCAGGGGCTTTAAGCAGGCGATGCGCTTTTGCTGCTGCTGCTCGGTGCGGCGCAGCACCGCCAGCGCGCGGCGCAGGTCATTGTCCGGGCACATGCGGTGGAACCGCTGGGAGAACCACACCGCCTCATACTCGGTGCCGTTCATCAGGATGATGCGCACCTTGGTGTAGGGGTCGGCCTCGTTTTTGTCATAGGGGCGGGGGTACATGGTCTGCCAGTCAAAATAATACTGGTCGGCGGGTTTGGCTTTCTGTTCAAACGGGTTCATACGGTACACTCCTCTTTTCGTGGCGGGGCTTGGGATACGGTCACCCTCAGTGTGCCCCGGCGGGGCGGCAAATAAACGGCGTTGCATTTTATGCCGCGATACAGTATACTTATTCTGTATTTTCAGGCCCGGGCGCGGGCGGGGATGTTGCAGCAGCGGGGAGGTGCAAACCGATATGAGCCTGTTCACGGGGCGGTTTTTCGCCTTTCTGGCGCTGGTGTGCGCGGCGTATTATCTGGCCCCGCGCCGCTGGCAGAACGCGCTGCTGCTTTTGGCCGGGCTCGCCTACGCGGCGGCCGCCGGCCCGTGGACGGTGGGCGTGCTCTGCGCGCAGATCGCCGTCGCCTACGCGGCGGGCCGCGGGCTGGAGCGCCTGGCCGGCCGTGCCCGCAAGGCGCTGCTGGCGGCGGGCACCGCGCTGCTGCTGGGGGAGCTGCTCACCTTCAAATATGCCGACCTGCTCACCGGCCGCGCCACGGCGCTGGGGCAGTTGGCGGTGCTGGGCATCAGCTTTTATACGCTGATGGCGGTGGGCTACCTCGCCGATGTGTACCGCGGCACCGTCCCGGCGGAACACAGCCTTTTGCGCTTTGCGCTGTTTTTGAGCTTTTTCCCCCAGCTCAGTTCGGGGCCCATCGGCCGCGCGGGGGAGCTTTTGCCCCAGTTCGGCGCGCCGCGCGCGTTTGACTATGACCGTTTTGCCCGCGGCACGACCAATATGCTGTGGGGGTATTTCAAAAAATGTGTCCTGGCCGATGGCCTTGGCCTGGCCGTGGATCCCGTCTTCCATGAGCCGGCGGCCTTCTCCGGCCCGGCGCTGGTGCTGGCGGCGGCGCTGTTCAGCCTCCAGCTGTACCTGGATTTTTCCGGCTACACCGACATCGCCCGCGGCATGGGGCAGGTGTTCGGCATCGAGCTGCGCCAAAACTTTGCCCACCCCTTCGGCGCGCACAGCTTTGCGGCGCTGTGGGGGCGATGGCATATGTCGCTCTCGCAGTGGTTCCGGGACTATGTGTATATCCCGCTGGGCGGTAGCCGCCGCGGCACCGTGCGGATGTGCGCCGCCACCATGGCGGTGTTCGCGCTGAGCGGGCTGTGGCACCGCGCCGGCTGGATCTTTTTGTGGTGGGGCGTGCTCAACGGCGTGTGCAACCTGCTGGATAAATGCACCGCGCCCGCCCGCGCCCGGCTGGCGGCGCGCGTGCCGGGGTATGCCGGCTCCCGCTGGCAGGTGCTGTGGCAGCGGGTGTGGGTGTTCACGGTGTTCAGCCTGTGTTTCATCCTCTTCCGTGTGGGCGAGAACGCCGGCGCCACCGCCGCCGACTGCCTGTACTATTACCGCCATCTGTTCACCGGTTGGGATGTGCTGCTGGCGCCGGGGCGCCTGGTCGCACAGCTGCGCGCGATGAGCATCGGCCGCAAATTCCTCGCGTATATGGGCGTTTCGGCCCTTGTGTACAACGGGGTCGAGCACGCCGCCATCCGCGCCGGCACCGATGCGGCCGGCTGGCTGCGCGCGCGGCGCCCGGCCGCCCGCGTGGCACTGTACTACCTGCTGGCGCTGCTCATCCTGTGCTTCGGCCAGCTGGGCACCTCGTCTTTCATCTATTTCCAGTTCTGAACCCTGCGCCGAGGAGGGCGGGCCTATGCCGCGAACCACAACCCAAAACCCGGCCGCGCCGCGCCCGCGCACATGGGTGCGCCTTGTGCGCGCGGCGGCGCTGTTTGTGCCGCTGGCTGTGCTGGTGGCCGCCGTCAACGTCACGGTGGACCCGGCCAGCCTGTTCCAGCGCGGGTATGAGTACCGCGCCGCACAGATCGTGGCCGGCGGCCAAAACGCCGCCCACCTGAAAAACATGGATGACCGCGCCTTCCAGCAAAACTGCGCCGCCCTGCTGCCCGCCGCGCCCGGCACGCTGGTGCTGGGTTCCTCGCGCTGTTTGCAGGTGACGGCCCGCATCGCCGGCGACCCCACGCTTTTTAATGCCGGCGTGACCAACGGCGATCTGCGGGACAGCATCTCGCTGTATATGCTGTACCGGGAGCTTGGCAAGCGCCCGCGCCGCGTCATCCTCATGGCGGACTACTGCACTTTCAACCCCGCCAAGCTGGACAACCGCGCCTATACCGAGGGTTATGCCGCGTTCGCCCGGCGCACCGGCACGCAGGAGATGCGCACCACCCCCAGCCGGGAAAAGTGGTACCAGCTGTTCTCGCCGACCTATTTCCAGTCCGCCCTGGCGTACCTGGAATCCGGCACCGGCGCCGCCAGCGCGCCGCTGCCCACCGACGAATACGAGGCCGAGACCGATATGCGCCGCGCCGACGGCAGCTACAGCTACAACCTTGGCTTCCGCTCCCAGACGGCGGCGCAGCGCATGGAAAACGGCTGGGTCACGGCGTGGAACATCGAGGGCAACATGGGCGCCTATGACGAAGATTCCCCCGTGCTGCGGGCGCAGTTTGAGCTGTTCGTGCGCGAGATGCTGGCCGACGGCACCGAGGTCACGCTGCTGCTGCCGCCCATCAACCCCTATATGTATGACCTGATGGCCGCCGACGGGCGCTACGCCAAACAGCTCGCGCTGGAAGGGTATTTCCGCGCTTTTGCGCAGGAAAACGGCCTTGCGGCCGTCGGCAGCTACGATGCGCGCGCGCTGGGCCTGACCGAGGACGATTTCTACGACGCGCTGCACTGCTCGATGGAAGCGACCGCCCGCTACTGGGCGGCGGAGGCGGCCCCATGACGGATCTGCTCATCATCGGCGGCGGCGCCGCCGGGCTGATGGCCGCCGGCGCCGCGCGCGCGGCGGGGCTTTCGGCCACGGTGGTGGAGCACAACCCCAAAGGCCCGGGGCAAAAGCTGCTGCTCACCGGCAAGGGCCGCTGCAACCTGACCAGTGACTGTGACGCGCGGGCGTTTTTGCCCTTTGTGCGCCGCAACCCGCGGTTTTTGTACTCCGCTTTGGCGGCGTTCCCGCCCCGGGCCGCGATGGAGCTGTTCGAGGGCCTTGGCGTCCCGCTCAAGACCGAGCGCGGGCGCCGCGTCTTCCCCCAAAGCGACCGCGCGGCCGATGTGCTGGCCGCGCTGCGCGCGTATGCCGCCGGCAGCACCTTCCTGCCCGCCCACGCCGGCGCGCTGCTGCTGGAAAACGGCGCCTGCGCGGGCGCCGTGGCCGACGGCCGGGCCTGCCGCGCCGCCGCCACGCTGCTTTGCACCGGCGGCGAAAGCTACCCGGCCACCGGCTCCGACGGCAGCGGCTACGCCCTGGCAAGGCAGGCGGGGCACAGCATCGTGCCGCCGCAGCCGAGCCTGTGCGCCCTCAAAAGCCCGGACCCGGCCTGCCGCAGCATGGCGGGGCTGGCGCTGCGCAACGTGCGCCTGACCCTTTTGTGCGATGAAAAGCCGCTTTTTGCCGAACAGGGCGAGGCGCTGTTCACCCATTTCGGCCTGTCGGGGCCGCTGGTGCTCTCGGCCTCGACCTATGTCGAGGATCCCGCCGCCCACGCCTATGTGTGCGAGTTCGACCTCAAGCCCGCCCTGGACGAAAAGGCGCTCTATGACCGCCTCACGCGGGAGCTGGCGGCCCTTGGCGGCAAAAACGCCCCCGCTTTGCTGGAGCCGCTGCTGCCGCGCAGCATGCGCGCCCCGGCGCTTGCGCGGTGGGGCGTGCCCGAAACGCTGCGTGCCGCCCAGCTCACGCGGGAGCAGAAGCTCGCGCTGGTGCGCCTGCTCAAGCATTGGCGCGTGCCGGTGTGTGCCTTGGGCGATGCCGAACACGCCGTCATCACGGCGGGCGGGGTGGACGTGCGCGGGGTGGACCCCAAAACGATGCAGAGCCGGCTGTGCCCGGGGCTGTATTTCGCCGGCGAGGTGCTGGATGTGGACGCCCGCACCGGCGGCTACAACCTGCAGATCGCCTGGAGCACCGCGCAGGCGGCGGTGCGGGCGATCACGCAGCTTTTCAAGTGTTGAGAGTGGAAAGTGGAAAGTGGAGAGTGGAAAGTGGAATTATGGTGTGCCCTGCGGGCACGGTTTAAAAAGTGTTTCACTTTTCACGCCTCGCTTTCCAGGCTCCTCTTTCAAAAAATTCCTTTCTCTCCACTCTCCACTTTCCAAACTCCACTTTCATAATAAAAATTCCGTCGGAATGAGGTATGCTTTATGATCTCCGTCGCCATCGACGGCCCGTCGGGGGCCGGCAAATCCAGCATGGCCAAACGCCTTGCGGCCGAGCTGGGCTACACCTACGTCGATACCGGCGCCATGTACCGCGCCATCGGCCTGTACGCGCTGCGCAGCGGCGCCGACGCGCATGACGAGGCCGCCGTCGCCGCGCTGCTGCCCGAAATACGCCTCGACATCGCCGTCGTGGACGGCACCCAGCACGTCTACCTCAACGGCGAGGACGTCTCGGCCGCCATCCGCACCGAGGCCGCCGGCATGGCCGCCTCGGCCGTGGGGACGCTTGCCCCGGTGCGCGCCTTCCTGCTCGAGACGCAGCGCGCGCTGGCGCGCAGCCGCAACGTGCTCATGGACGGGCGGGACATCGGCACCGTCGTGCTGCCCAACGCCACCGTCAAGATCTTTTTGACCGCCAGCGCCGAGGCCCGCGCCGAACGCCGCCGCAAAGAACTGCTGGAAAAGGGCCAGCCGGCCGACTACGCCACCGTCCTGGCCGACATCAAGGCGCGTGACTGGCAGGACAGCCACCGCGCCATCGCGCCGCTGCGCCCGGCCGCGGACGCCGTGCTGCTGGACACCAGCGCCATGGATATCGACGAGAGCTTCGCCGCGCTCAAGGCCATCATCGCCGCGGGCATCGCCCGCCGGGGATAGGGGCCGCGCGCTGGGCAAAAAACGGAAAGCGGGTGTTTGGGGTATGTTGCTTTACTGGTTTATCCTGCTGGTGGCGTGGGCGGCGGTGCATCTTTTGTTCCGCGTCGAGATCATCGGCAAAGAGAACCTCGCGGCCGCCAGGGCTGCGGGGCCGCTGGTCGTCGCGCCCAACCACATCTCGATGCTGGATCCGGTGTTCGTGGCCGTCGCCGTGTGCGATTGGTCCCGCATGAACATCCTCGCCAAGCAGGAGCTGTTCCAAAACCCGCTGCTGGGGTGGTTTTTCCGGCAGCTGGGGGCCGTGGCCATCGACCGCGGCAAGGGCGATACCGCCACCCTCGATAAAGTCACCGCCGCGTGCAAAAACGGCAAAAAGCTGCTCATCTTCCCCGAGGGCACCCGCACAAAGACCGGCGCGCTCGGCCCGCTCAAGGGCGGGGCGTTCCTCATCGCCGGGCAGGCCGGCGCGGCCATGCTGCCCTGCCGCATCATCTACGGCACAAAGGACGGCAAAATGCACTTTTTCTGCCGGGTGCGGCTGTGCTTCGGGCCCGTCATCCCCGCCGACACCTTTGCCATCACCGACCCCGGCCACAAGGTGGCCGCGCTGCGCGGTATGAAAAACACCCTCAAGGCGGAGCTGGAGGCCCTGCTCGAACAGAACCGGTTTTGAGTGTGGAGAGTGGAAAGTGGAGAGTGGAGAGTGGAAAGTGGAAAGTGGAAAGTGGAGTGAGGGCGTGCCGAAAAGCGGCAAGGGGAGATCGAGAGATAAAAGATAAGAGATAAGAGATAAAAGATAAGAGAATGGCTTTTTAAATCGTGCCGCTTTGCGGCACACCAAATCTCTTCTCTCTTCACTTTTCACGCTTCTCTTTTCTCTTCACCCGCCGTTTTCCAAATCCCGCTTTTAAGGAGGGCGTAATGGAGATCATCCTTGCCAAAAGCGCCGGGTTCTGCTTTGGGGTGGACCGGGCCGTCAAGCTCACCTACCGGCTGCTCGCGCAGGGGCGCAGGGTGGCCACGCTCGGCCCGCTCATCCACAACCCGCAGGTCGTCGCCGACCTCGAAAGCCGCGGCGCGCTGGTGTGTGCCGGCGTGGAGGAGGTGCCGCAAGGGTACGAGGTGGTCATCCGCAGCCACGGCGTGCCGCGCGCGGTGTACGATGCGCTGGCCGCGCGCGGGCTGACGGTGCACGATGCCACCTGCCCCTTTGTGGCCAAGATCCACACCATCGCGGCCGAGGCCGGCGCCGCCGGGGCGCTGCTGCTCGTCGCCGGAAACGAGGCCCACCCCGAGGTGCAGGGCATCGTGGGGCACGCCACGGGGCCGGTGCGCGTGTTTGCCGACGAAAAGGCTTTGGCGGCATTTTTGCCCTCCTTTTCCCCTTCGGGGGCGGTTTATGCCGTCGCACAAACCACTTTGGGCGTCCAAAACTGGGAAAACTACAAAGAAACTTTAAAAAAATGGTGTACAAATCTCAAAATATTTGATACAATATGTAACGCAACGTGGACAAGGCAGCAGGAAGCCGAGGCTTTGAGCCAACGGTGTGACCGTATGGTCATCATCGGGGGCCGACATTCCTCCAACACGCAAAAGCTGTTCCAGGTCGCCGCAAAGCACACGCGGGCCATAACGGTCGAAACTGCGGGGGATTTGGACCGCGCGTGGCTGAAGGGGGCCCGGACGGTGGGGGTAACGGCCGGGGCATCCACGCCTTCGTCTGTAATCGAGGAGGTACTTAGCACTATGAATGAAGAGATCCGTGACGATATGAGCTTTGCCGAGATGCTGGACGCATCCGAAGCCAAGCCCCTGTTTGTGGGCAAGATCGTCAAAGCGCAGGTGGTCGAGGTGACGCCCGCCGAATGCAAGGTGAGCATCGACGGCTCCAAACACACCGGCGTGGTGCGCCTGGAGGCTATGACCCGCGACCCCAACGCGAAGATGGAGGATCTGGTCAAAGTCGGGGACGAGCTGGACCTGGTCGTGGTCAAGACCAACGACCAGGAAGGCGTCGATACCCTTTCCCGTGTGCGCTTTGAGGAGCAGAAGGGCATGAAGGATGTGTCCGAGGCGTGCGAGAACGGCACCGTGATGGAGGGCGACGTCGTCGAGGCCAACAAGGGCGGCGTTGTCGTGATGGTCAAGGGCGTGCGGGTGTTCGTGCCGCGCAGCCAGGCCACCCTGCGCCGCGATGAGGACTACACCAAACTCGTCGGCAGCCATGTGCGCCTGGTCATCACCGAGTGCGCCGGCCGCAAGATCGTGGGCAGCATCAACAAGGTCACCGCCGAGGAGAACAAGGTCAAGCGCGAGGAGTTCTGGAAGAACGTCGAGGTCGACAAACACTACCAGGGCGTCGTCAAGAGCCTGACCAGCTACGGCGCGTTCGTCGATGTCGGCGGCGTGGACGGGCTGTGCCACATCAGCGAGCTTTCGTGGTCCAACATCAAGCACCCGTCCGAGGTCGTCAACGTCGGCGACACCATCGACGTCTACGTCAAGAGCTATGACCCCGAAACGCAGAAGGTCTCGCTCGGCTATAAGAAGGAAGAGGACAACCCGTGGGAGAAGCTCAAGACCGATATCCCCGTCGGCACCGAGTTTACCGCCCCGGTCGTGTCCATCACCAAGTTTGGCGCGTTCGTGCGCATCCTGCCCGGTGTGGACGGCCTTGTCCACATCAGTGAGATCAGCCATGACCGCGTCAACAAGGTCAGCGATGTGCTCAAGGTGGGCGACGAGGTCCGCGCCAAGCTGCTCGGCGTCGATTTTGACCGCAAGCGCATCAGCCTGTCCATCAAGGCGTGCCTGGATGAGCTGGCCGAGGAGGCCGGCGAGGTCCTTGAGGAGGTCGCCGACAAGGTCACCGAGGCTGCCGCCGAGGTGGCGGATACCGTCGCCGCCCTGAAGGAGGAGGCCGAGGCCGCCCCCGCCGAGGCTGCGGAAGCCGAGGCGCCCGCCGCCGCGGCCGACGAACCCGCCGAAAAGCCGGCCGAATAAACCCCGCAGGGCGGGGGGCACCTTCCCCGCCGCCCGCTGCGCCCGGCACCCCATAAGTACAGCAAAGCATAAGGAGGCCCCGGTATGAAAAACAAAGTCCGCGGCGGCGCGTTCCGCCTTGTCGGCCTGATCCTGGGTGTCATCGCCACCAGCATCGGCACCACGGCCATCGTCTTTGCGGCCGTCGGGATGCACCAGGCCCACCTGTGCAAGCGGTGCAGCAAAGGCGCCACCTTCAAATAAGCCCGCGGCGGTCCGGCCCCCGGCCCGCCGCCCGGTACGATGACTAACCGCCCCCGCCCTTGCGTACAATAAGCAGGGAGGGGGCGGTGTTTTGGCAACAAAGGTATTTGGGGATGCGGCGCCCGCGCCCCGGCAAAGGCGCCGGGGCGCCGGGGCGTTGCTGCGCCGCGTCGCCGCGCAGCCGGGGCTGGATATCCCGTTCCTGGCGTTGCTGCTGGTGCTCGTGTGTTTCGGGCTGCTGATGCTGTTCTCGGCCGGGTACGCGGTGGGGCTGTACCGCTTCCACGATGCCTACGTCTACATCCGCCCGCAGCTGCTGTTTGCGGCGCTGGGGGTGGCGGCCATGTACGCGGCCTCCCTCGTCGATTACCACATCTGGCACAAGCTCGCGTGGCCGATGCTGGGCCTGAGCCTGGTGCTACTCGCCATCGTGCTGTTCATGCCGGAGTACAACGGCTGCAAGCGGTGGATCGTCATCCCAGGGCTGGGCACGCTGCAGCCCAGCGAGATCGCCAAGTTTTCCGTCGTGCTGGTGTTCGCCCATATCATCTCGCTCAACCATGACCGGATGAAGACCTTCACCGCCGGCGTGCTGCCGTTCGGCGTCATTTTGGGGGCGGTGGCGGTGCTCATGCTGCTGGAACCGCACCTCTCCGGCACGCTGCTGATTTTGAGCATCGGCGCGGTGCTCATGTTCGTGGGCGGCACCGGGCTGCGGTGGTTCGCGCTGGCGGGGGCGCTCGGTGCCGGGGCCATCGCCGCCGCCGTCGTGGCGCTGCCCGACCTTGTGCCCTACGCCATGTCCCGGCTGGAAAGCTGGCAAAACCCCTTCCTTGACCCTTTGGGCGACGGCCACCAGACCATCCAAAGCCTGTACGCCATCGCCAGCGGCGGGGCGGCGGGGCTGGGGCTGGGCAACAGCCGGCAGAAATACCTCTATGTGCCGGAACCACAGAACGATTTCATCTTTTCCATCCTGTGCGAGGAGCTTGGCTTTGTGGGCGCCGCGCTGGTCATTCTGCTGTTCACGCTGCTGCTGCTGCGCGGGCTTTCCATCGCCGTGCGCGCGCGGGACAAATTCGGCGCGCTGCTCACCGTCGGGTTCGTCGTACAGGTCATCCTGCAGGCCGTTTTGAACATCGCCGTCGTCACCAACACCATCCCCAACACCGGCATCAGCCTGCCGTTTTTTTCCTCCGGCGGCACCAGCCTGATGATGCTCCTGGGCGAGATGGGCATCGTGCTTTCGGTATCGCGCCAGGCGGACGCGAAAGAATTTTAGCGGTTGTCCGCCAAAAAAATAAAAACAAAATTTTTTTTGCCGCACCCGCTTGACAAAACCGCCGCAGGGTGCTATAAATGCTTTAAACCATTGAAGCGAGAGTAAAACTGCGAGCGCACCCAAAGAGAGCCCCCGCTGCTGGGAACGGGGCGGAGAGCGGCGCAGACAAATGGTTCGCTGAGGGCACGGGGAAACGGGGCACAGCCCCCCAGTATCCGTTGACGGCCGCCCCCGTTACAGGGCAGGGGAGTGTTGGCTCCCGTCGAGGGGCCGCGCAGCAACGCGCGGCAAGCAAGGTGGCACCGCAGGTTTTGCTTTTACCTGTCCTTGCACAAAGCAGCGGCTTTGTGCGGGGGCTTTTTTCTTTGCCCCGCCCCAACAGGCCGCGAATCCAAAAGGAGGCCGTACCGTGAACAAGGCGTATTTCAAGCGATGGTGACGCTGCCGCCTCACAGCCCGCCATCCACCCCAAAAACAACATTTGAAAAGAGGTACATTCCCATGAAAAAACTGCTTTCTGTCGTCCTTTCCGCCGCCATGCTGCTGTCTTTGGCCGCCTGCGGCGCCACCGCTTCCACCGCCCCCGCGTCGGAGCCTGCCGCCCCGGCTTCCGAGCCTGCCGCGTCGGAGCCTGCCGCGTCGGAACCCGCCGCCGAGCCCAATATGGGCGCCACCAACACCGAGGGTTACAAGGTGGCCATCGTGCAGCAGCTTGACCATTCCTCCCTTGATGAGATCCGCCTTGCCGTCGAGGCGGAGCTGGACGCCAAGGCCGCCGAGCTGGGCGTGGAGATCCTCTACGATGAGTACAACGGCCAGAACGATGCCACCGTGCTGGGCCAGATCGGCACCCAGGTGGCCGAGGGCGGCTACGACGCCGTCATCCCCATCGCCACGCTGGCCGCCACGACGATGTACAACGCCACCAACGGCGCCATCCCCTGCGTGTTTGCCGCCATCTCCTACCCGGCCGACGCCGACCTGGTCGGCCTTGAGAACGTGACCGGCACTTCCGACGCGCTCAACGTGCCCAACATCATGGAGATGATGCTCGCCGTTGACCCCGATGCCCAGAAGGTCGGTTTGCTCTATTCCAAGTCCGAGATCAACTCCGAGACCCCCATCGCCGAGGCCAAGGCGTATCTGGATGAGAAAAACATCGCCTACGTCGAGGCCACCGGCAACACCAACGACGAAGTCCTCACCGCCGTGGCCTCCCTTGTGGCGGACGGTGTCGACGCCGTCTTCACCCCGACCGACAACACCATCATGGCCGCGGCCGCGGCCGTCGGCGAGACGCTGGCCGATGCCGGCATCGCCTACTACGCCGGCGCCGACAGCTTTGTCAACGAGGGTGCCTTTGCCACCTGCGGCGTCAACTACACCGAGCTCGGCACCTACACCGCCGATATGCTCGTCGACATCCTGCAGACCGGCAACGTGCCCGAGTACCATGTGATGGACGGCGGCATCATCACCGTCAACACCGAGGTCGCCGCCAAGATCGGCGCCGACTACAGCGCCTTTGCCGATATGGCCAACACCGTTGTTGAGGTGACCACGGCCGCCGAGTGACGGAAAAACGCCAAGGGGGAGCCGTCGCGCCCCGCCGCGGGGCGCCGGTAAGTGTTGAGAGTGGAGAGTGGAAAGTGGAGCGATGGTGTGCCGCAGCGCGGCACGGTTTAAATAAGACCATTTTCTCCACTTTTCACTTTCCACATTCCACTTTTCCCCGCCGCGGCGGGCAAGCCCCCGCCCAACAACCCGACCGGATGCGTCTGCCAAAAACGCAGGGCGGCAGCCCCACAGGGGCGCCCTGCGGCCCTCATGCCGCCGCAGACGAATGATGTTGCCGGGTAAATCGTAGGGGGCGGCGTCCCCGACGCCCCGCAAACCGGCATCCTATCCCCCTCATCAGTCGCCTGCGGCGACAGCTTCCCCCAAGGGGGGAAACCCAGTATGTCAAAAAAGTCGGTTGCAATTATATGGCAAATCGTAGGGGGCGGCGTCCTCGACGCCCCGTGAACGTTGCAACGCCAGAAAGTTTGCGGGACGTCCAGAGGCCGTCCCCTACAAACATTCCAAAAGGCATCTGGCGTCCCTTTTTCGACAGTCTGAGCTTCCCCCAAGGGGGGAAGCCTTCCGAGGTATCTCACTCCAAAAGCCTTCCCCCTTGGGAGATCGCGCCCGCAACCGCCATCTCGCCCCCATTTCTTCTCTTTTCTTTCTTCTCTCTCCTCTTTTCTCTCCACTTTCCACTTTCCAAACTCCACTCTCGATTTTGGCAAAGGAGTTGTTCCCATGTTCACCCCCGCCGTCGTTTTCAACGCGCTGGAACTGGGCTGCATCTATTCTCTGGTCGCGCTGGCGCTGTTTTTGAGCTTCCGCGTGCTCAACATCGCGGATCTTACCACCAACGGCGCCTTCACGCTGGGCTGTGCCGTCTCGGCCACGGCCGCCGTGGCCGGGCACCCGTTTCTGGGCTTTTTCCTGGCCATGGCCGCCGGCGCGGCGGCCGGCGGCATCACGGCGCTTTTGCAAACGCGCATGGGCGTGCCGTCGATTTTGGCCGGCATCATCACCGACACGGGGCTCTACACCGTCAACTTGGCGGTGATGGGCTTTTCCTCCAATGTGTCGATGCTCAAAACGGCCACGGCCTTCACCCTGCTGCGCGACGTAATGGGGGAACAAAGCCCCTACAAGCTGCTGCTGGCCGGCGCCGTCACCCTTTTGGCGTGCGTGCTGCTCATCGCCTTTCTGGGCACGCGGCTGGGGCTTTCCATCCGCGCCACCGGCGATAACCCCGATATGGTGCGCGCCAGCTCCATCAATACGGCTTTCACCATCATGGTCGGGCTGTGCATCTCCAACAGCCTGACGGCGCTGTCCGGCGCGGTGCTGGCGCAGTACCAGCGCTCGGCCGATATCAACCTCGGCAACAGCATGGTGGTCATCGGGCTGGCCTCGCTCATCATCGGCGAGACCATCCTCGGCACCGCGCACCGCAGCAGCATCTGGCTCAAGGCGGCGGCCGCCGTGGCGGGCAGCGTGATCTACCGTTTCATCATCGCGCTGGCCCTGCGCGCGCACGTCCCGGCCGAAAGCCTCAAGCTCATTTCGGCCGTCATCGTGGCGCTGGCCATCGCCGCGCCCGCCCTCAAGGCACATTATGATTTCCGCCGCGCCCGCGCCAAAGCGCAGGCCGCGCTGGAAAAGGCGGAAGGGGGCAGGGGCTGATGCTGTACCTGAAAAACGTGACCAAGACCTTCAACCCCGGCACCGTCAACGAAAAGCTCGCCCTCAACAACATCTCGCTGCACCTGGCCCCCGGGGATTTCGCCACCATCGTCGGCTCCAACGGCGCGGGGAAATCCACGCTGTTCAACGCCATCACCGGTGATTTCATCCCCGACGCCGGCACCGTCACGCTCAACGGGCGGGACATCACCCTCATCCCGGACTACCGCCGCGCCAAGGTCATCGGCCGTATGTTCCAGGACCCGCTGCGCGGCACCGCCCCCGGCATGACCATCGAGGAGAACCTCGCCCTCGCCTACCTGCGCGCCTCGGGGCACACCTCGCCGCTGTCCCGCATCACGGCGCGGGAGCGCGCGCAGTTTGCCGAGCGCCTGGCCGAGCTGGGCCTTGGCCTTGAGGACCGCATGAAGCAGCCGGTCGGCCTGCTCTCGGGCGGGCAGCGCCAGGCGCTGACGCTGCTGATGGCGACCGTCGTCACCCCCAAGCTGCTGCTGCTCGACGAGCACACCGCCGCGCTGGACCCCGCCACCGCCGACAAGGTGCTGGCGCTGACCCGGCGCATCGTGGCCGAGCACAAGCTCACCTGCCTGATGATCACCCACAACATGCACGACGCGCTCTCCTTCGGCAACCGCACGCTGATGATGGACAGCGGCCGCATCGTGCTGGACGTGGCCGGCACCGAGCGGGAGAAGATGACGGTGGACGACCTGCTGGACCGCTTTGCCGAGAGCGCCGGCCATGCGCTCGACAATGACCGCATCCTCCTCTCGCGCGAGGAAGGCTGACCCAAACAAAATGCAAAACGCGGCGCGGCGCGGCGAAAGGGCGCCGCGCCGCGTGTCAAAAAAGCTCTTTCACGGGTAGATTTGTAGGGCGGGGGCTTGCCCCCGCCGTGCCTCCTTGCCGCTGCAACGACATTTTCCGGCGGGCTCAAGAGCCCGCCCTACACACGTCCATAAGGCAACTATCGTTTTTCGACAGTCTGCACTGCGCGGCGCCCGAAAGGGCGCCGCGCTGCGTGTCAAAAAAGCTCTTTCACGGGTAGATTTGCAGGGCGGGGCCCCCTGACCCCGCCGCAAAAAACGCCTCTCAGTTTTCAGCCGCCTGCGCGTACCGCGCCCAGCCGTCGGTCTGCATGGTGGTGCCGTCCGGCAGCATCCACAGCGCCTCCAGGGCGGGGTTGGCCTCGGCCAGCGCGCGGCTCTCGTCCGGCGGCAGGCAGAACAGCGCCGTCGAATACGCGTCCGCCACGGCGCTGCTCACCCCCAGCACGGCCACGCTGCTGTAATACCGCGCGGGCTGGAGGGTGGAAAGGTCGATGAGGTGGTGGTAGCGCACGCCGTTTATCTCGGTATAGCGCTGATAATCCCCGCTGATGACCAGCGTCGTCTTTTCCGCAAGCGCCGCCGCGGCCACGATGTCGGCCAGATGGTAGCCCCCGTTTTCGTCCGGCCACGGGTTTTCGACGCCCGCCGTCCAGGCGCTGCCGTCCGGCTTTTGGCCGATGGCCCGCACGCTGCCGCCAACGTTGAGCAGGGCGCTTTGCAGCCCGCGCCCCTCGGCCCACCGGGCCGCACAGTCCACGGCATAGCCCTTGGCCACGGCGCCCACGTCCAGCTTGAGCGCCGGGTCGGCAAAACGGACGGTGCCGGCCTGCAAAACCACGTCGTTCGGGTCACAGTGGGCGGCGGCCGCCTCCAGTGCCGCCGCGTCCGGCAAAACGCCGCCCTCCCGCGCGTCATGCCAAAGGCCCAGCACCGCGCCGGCGGCCACGTTGCACGCGCCGCCGGTGTCCCGGGCCTGCTGCAAAGCAAAGCCCAGAAAATCATACAGCAGTTCGTCGGCCTCCACCGGCGCCGAGGCCGCGCCGGCGTTCACGTCATACAGGTTGGTGATGCCGTCGTAGTGGTGGTAGATGTCCAACAGGCGGTGCAGGCGCACAAGATCGGCGTGCAGGGCCTCGGCCTGCTTTTCCCATTCCGCCTCGCTGGCAGCGTAGCCCTGCACCGTCGTCACGGTGTCGAACACGTCGAACCAGGTGGCCGTGTAGCGCTGCGGCGGGTCGCGGCGCAAAAGTGCCCAGGCCAGCACAGCGCCCACGGCCGCCAGCGCCAAAACGGCCGGCAGCACCCTGCGCCTAGCGGCCATGGCGCATCGCCTCATGCTCGGCGGCCAGCTCCTGCAAAAGCTGCAAAAGCGTCCAGCCCGCGCTCGTCGGTGTGACCATCGCGCGCAGGGGGAACACCGCCCCGCCGCGGCGCACGTCGTCCAAAAAGGCGCCCAGAGTGCCGTCCTGCGGGGCAAGCCCCCGCACGATGAGCGCCGGCGTCGTCGGCAGCAAAAGCAGCGGCGCAAAGCCCGGCCCGGGCCGGCCGTCACACAAGTCGCCCACGCGGGCGGCAAGGTCGCCGTCCGTTACAAAGCGCAGCGCCACGCCGTGCGCGGCGGCCGCGGCCCGCAGCCCGCCATATCCGGGGCTCTCGGGGCCAAAGCGCCAAACCAGCGCGCAGGGCCCGTTTCCTTTTTCCATCCGCAGCTCCTTTACAGCACGCGCAGCAGCAGCATATACACAGCCGTGCCGCCGGCGATGCTCAACAGGTCATTGCGTTTCCACAGGTGCAGCGCCGCCACGGCCGCCACCGCCACGGCCTGCGGCACAAAGCCGCCCGCGGCGGCAAAATCTGTCGTGCGCAGGCAGTATACGACCAAAATGGCCATCACCGCCGCGGGCAGCACCCTGCCCAGATACAAAATGAACGGCGCCGGCCGCTTGCCGCCGCGGCCAAACAGCAAAAACGGCAGCGCGCGGGTCAGCAGGGTGCAAAGCGCCACCACCAGCACGATGGCGATGTCCGCCGCATACGGCGGCAGGGCGGCAAAAAAAACGTTCATTCGGTGCCCGCCTCCTCCCCCGGGGCATCCACGGCTGGCGCCAGCCGCCCGCGCGCCAGCCCCAGCGCCAGCACGGTGCACACGAGCGCCGGCAGCAAAAAGGCGTCCGGCCCGAACACAAGCAGGCAGATGAGCCCGAACCCCAGCCCCAGCAGGGCGGGGGCATGGCTTTTGGCGGCCAGCCACTGCTCAAGGAAGATGACCACGAACAGCGCCGTCATCGCAAAATCGACGCCGGTCATATCAAAGGGCAGCACGCTGCCCAAAATGTTGCCGATAAGCCCGCCCAGCACCCAATAGCTTTGATCCAGCAGGGCGATGAGGAAAAACGCGCGCTTTTTGTCCAGCTCCGGCGGCACGCGCACCCCGCACAGCAGGGAATAGGTCTCATCGGTCAGGGCGAACACCATATAGGGCTTTGCCTTGCCCATTTTGGCAAATTCTTCCAGGAAGGAAAGCCCGTAAAACAGATGCCGGCTGTTGACCGAGAGCGTCGTCAGCGCCACCGAGGCAAGGCTGGCGAAGCCGCCGCCCAGCAGCTGCACGAGCACGAACTGCATCGACCCGGCGTAGATGAGCGTGCTGGAAAGCAGCGCCCAGCCCCAGCCATACCCGGCCTGCTGCAGCAGCAGGCCGAAGGCGATGCCCAAAAAGATGTAGCCGCAAAACACCGGCAGGGTCTGCCGCGCGGCAAATTTCAACTCCCGCATGGTTTTGAAAAAGCCCCCAATGGGATGGATGTAAAAAAGTGGAGTTTGGAAAGTGGAGAGTGGAAAGTGGAAAGTGGAGAGAAGAAAGAAGAGAGAAAAAAGAAAAAAGGGGGAAATGACGTTTCCGGGGTGCCGGAGACGTATATCCCGGTTGTAGGGCGGGCCCTTGGGCCCGCCGCGGCGGGCGTGAACGCCCGCCCTACAAATGGATGATACGTTTCTCAGCATTTGCGGGCCGGATGTATCCGGCCCCTACGGGGTGGATGGTACGTTTTCCGATGTCCTTGTAGGGGGCGGCGTCCTCGACGCCCCGCAAAATCCACGCCCTGCCCATAGCGGCGCGCAGCGCGGCGTGAGCGTGGACGGCGCCGCAAGGTGGCGTCCGTCCGGCGGACGGGGGATGGCGCCCGCCCAAGCACCCGGACGGGTATCTTGCTTCGGGGGATTCCAAAGGGGGGAACCCCCTTTGGTCGTGGGTCCGCTGCATGCGAAACCAGCGGGACCTTTTCGGTCACGAAAAGGAACGGTAAAAAGCAAAATTCCGGCAGAACGCGGCAGCCAACGCATCCCCTTATGGCGCGCGTGCGCGCGCCGCCCATTTCGGAACGCCCTCGCTCCGCTTCGCTACGCTCCGGGACGTTTTTGCCAAAGCAAATTTTTATTGGTCAATAAAAATTTGCTTTGCGCGGCGCATGGCGCCGCGGGCAAAAAGCGCTGCCCATTTCGGAACACTTTCGCTACTGAAGATCGGGGTGGTACTCCTTACAGGTGCACTTCTTCCACTTTTTGCCGCTGCCGCAGGGGCAGGGGTCGTTGCGGCCGATCTTCTGCACCCGCACCGGCGCCGCGCCTTTGGCGCCCGCCTTGGGCACGGCGCCCTCGCCGGTGGCCTGCGCCACCTGCTCGCGCTTGGGCTGCTCGTCCGGGCGGCGGATCTCGATGGTCAGCAGCATATGCACGGCGTCCTCGCGGATGTTGGCGATCATCTCGTCAAACATGGCAAAGCCCTCAAGCCGGTATTCCACCACCGGGTCATGCTGGCCGTAGCCGCGCAGGCCCATGCCCTGCTTGAGCTGGTCCATGTTGTCGATGTGGTCCATCCACTTGGAATCGACATTGCGCAGCAGGCAGATGCGCTCCAGCTCCCGCATCATGGGCGCACCGTATTTCTGCTCCTTGGCGGCCAGGATGCCCATGCCGCGCTCATACAGGCTGTCCGCCACCTGCCCGCGCTCCAGCGTTTCCAGCTGCTCACGGGTATAGTGGAAGTCCTCGGGGGCGCACAGCCAGCCAAGATAATGGCGGCGCAGGGCGGCAAAATCCCAATCGTCGGCGGCGTCCCCGGCAAGGTAGGCGTTGCAGCTCTCGTCCACGCTCTCGCGCAGCATATGGTGCATCTGCTCCGAGATGTCCTCCCCGCCCAGCACGGCGCGGCGCTGCTTGTAGATGATCTCGCGCTGCTGGTTCATCACGTCGTCATATTGCAGCACCTGCTTGCGCACCGAGAAGTTGCTGGCCTCCAGCCGCTTCTGCGCGCTCTCGATGGTGTTGGTGATCATCTTCATCTCGATGGGCATATCTTCCTCAAGGCCCAGGGTGTTCATCAGGTTCTGCACCCGCTCGCCGCCGAAGATGCGCATGAGGTCGTCTTCCAAACTCAGGAAAAAGCGCGAGGCGCCGGGGTCGCCCTGGCGGCCGGCGCGGCCGCGCAGCTGGTTGTCGATGCGGCGGCTCTCGTGCCGCTCGGTGCCGATGATGAACAGCCCGCCCGCGGCGCGCACCTCGTCCGCCTCGGCGGCTACGCCGGGCGCATACTCGGCGCACAGCGCCTCAAACCGCGCGCGCGCGGCCAGGATGGCGGGATCCTGCGTTTCGGCGTGGCCGTCGCACTCCGTCATCAGCGTTTCCAGCCGCGCGTCGATGTCCGCCTGCGGCGGGATGGGCAGCGGCTCGTTGTGCGCCTTGGCGTAGGCCTTGGCCTTCTCATACTGCGCCTGCTTTTCGGCAAGGCCCTCGGTCAGGGTGCGGGCCAGCTCCTTGCGCAGCGCGGCCTTGGCCAAAAACGGCACGTTGCCGCCCAGCATAATGTCGGTGCCGCGGCCCGCCATGTTGGTGGCGATGGTCACGGCGCCCTTGCGCCCGGCCTGCGCCACGATCTCGGCCTCGCGCTCATGCTGTTTGGCGTTCAGCACGTTGTGCGGGATGCCCTGCCGCTTGAGCATTTTGGACAGGGCTTCGCTCTTTTCCACGCTCACGGTGCCTACCAGCACCGGCTGGCCCTTGGCGTGGCATTCGGCCACCTGCTCGATGACGGCGTTGTATTTGCCGTTCACCGTCTTGTACACCACATCCTGCATATCCTTGCGCGCGCAGGGCTTGTTGGTCGGCACGCTGACGATCTGCAGGCCGTAGATCTCGCTGAACTCGTCCGCCTCGGTGGCGGCGGTGCCGGTCATGCCCGCGAGCTTTTTGTACATACGGAAATAATTCTGGAAGGTGATGGTGGCAAGGGTCTTGCTCTCGGCCGCAACGTTCACGCCCTCCTTGGCCTCGATGGCCTGGTGCAGGCCGTCGTTGTAGCGCCGGCCGTACATCAGGCGGCCGGTGAACTCATCCACGATGATGACCTCGCCGTCCTTGACGATGTAGTCGGTGTCGCGGTGCATGACGCCGCGCGCCTTGATGGCACCGTCGATATAATGGCGCAGCGTCATATTTTCGGCGTCGGCCAGGTTGTCGACCTTGAAATACGCCTCGGCCTTTTTCACGCCGCTCTCGGTCAGGGAGCAGGTCTTGTGCTTTTCGTCCACGACGTAGTCGCCGTCGACCTGCTCCTCCGCCGCGACCTTGTCGTCCAATTCAACGATGACGCTCTTTTTCAGCGTCCGGGCAAAATCATCGGCGCGGCGGTACATGATGCTGGAATCCTCGCCCTTGCCGGAGATGATGAGCGGGGTGCGCGCCTCGTCGATGAGGATGGAGTCCACCTCGTCCACGATGGCATAGGCGTGGCCGCGCTGGACGGTGTTCGCCTTGTACACGGCCATGTTGTCGCGCAGGTAGTCGAATCCGAACTCGTTGTTGGTGCCGTAGGTCACATCGGCCTCATAGGCTTTTTTGCGCGCGGCGGCGGGCACGTCGTGCACCACAAGGCCGACCTCCAGCCCGAGGAAGCGGTACACCTTGCCCATCCACTCACTGTCGCGGCGGGCCAGGTAGTCGTTCACCGTCACAACGTGTACGCCCTCGCCGACAAGGGCGTTGAGGTACACCGGCATGGTGGCCACAAGGGTCTTGCCCTCGCCGGTCTGCATCTCGGCGATGCAGGCGCGGTGCAAAACGATGCCGCCGATGACCTGCACCGGGTAGGGCTTTAGGCCCAGCACGCGCCAGTCCGCCTCGCGGCAGACGGCGAACGCCTCGGGCAGAAGATCGTCCAGCGCGGCGCCGTCGGCCAGGCGCTGCCGGAACTCCGCCGTTTTGGCGCGCAGCGCGTCGTCCGAAAGTGCCTGCATGGCGGGCTCCAGCGCCAGCACCTTGTCGGCGATGGGGCGGATGCGTTTGAGTTCCTTGTCGGAAAAGGTACCGAAAATCTTGTCGATCAAAGACATGGCAGAAAACTCCCGTTTTGGTATCTTGCAGCGGCGGCCGCGCGGGTGGCAGCCGGGCCGGTCCACACAAAAACTATCATACACCCGCGCGGGGCGGCGTGTCAAACCCGCGCGGGGCACCGCGGGGCGGTTTTTAAAAAATGTTCAAAAAAAGAGGCCCCGGCACAAAACGCCAGGGCCGTTTTCCGGGCAGGGGAAGCTATGCCAGCAGCAGCCGCGCGGCGGCGGGGATGTCTGCCGCCACCGGCACGCCGGCGGCGCGCAGCACGCCCTCCGGCTGGTGCCCGCAGGCGACGAGCACGCACCCCACGCCCATCGCGCGGGCAACCTCAAGGTCGTGCACGGTATCGCCCACCATCACGGCGCGCGCGGGGTCAAAGCCGTTTTCCTTTAAATAGGCAAGGCCGAGCGCCACCTTGCTTTTGGCGTAGATGTCGTCAAGGCCCAGCAGCCGGTCAAAATACCCGGCGACGCCGCGCTGCGCCGCCTGCATCTGCAAAGTGGACAGCGGCGAGGCGGACAGCACCACCTGCCGCACGCCGGCTTTTTGCAGCGCCGCCAGCGCGTTTTCGGCGCCGGCGGCCAGCGGGCAGGCGGCGCTGGCGGGGATGTAGTCGGCCATATACCGCTCGGCCAGCAGCGGGAAGGGATGCTTTGCCAAATCGAACCCCGCGCGGCGGTAATAGTCCTCGATGGGGAAGCCGAAGATGGCCTTATAGCCTGCGTGGTCATACCGCTGGGGGTACCCGTGGGCCGCCAGCAGCCGGTTGAGCGCGGCCACGCACAGGTCCACATCGTCGAGCAGGGTACCGTTCCAGTCCCACAAAACAAGCTCCGGCTCCATCCTGGCCCTCCCTTTCACGTTGTGACCAGCGCGCGCAGCGCGGCGCTTTTCTCAATGGCCGCCACCAGCAGCACGCCCAGCCCCATGCAGGCGATGACCTCGCCCGCGCCGACGGTGACCATATCGAACAGGACCACCGGCAGTGTGGCCGGCCCGGTGCCGAAAAACACCGCGATCTCCGGCCCCACGATGAGGGCGTTCGCCGCCACCGGCGGCACGGCGGCGGGCAGCGCCAGCCCGCGCACACGCACGCCGCGCAGGCGGTACGTCACAAGGCAGGCCAGCAGCGTGGCCAGCGTGCCGAACACCACGTCCTGCCAGACCGAGAACAACAGGTTCGACAAAAAACAGCCCAGCGTCACGGCCGCGATATACTCGGCGCCGAACACGGGCAGCAGGCACAGCGCTTCGGCCACGCGCACCTGCACCGGCCCAAAGCTCATGAACTGGAAGGCCATGCACAGCACAACATACAGTGCCGCGGCCATGGCCCCGCGGGACAATTTCTGAACGGCCTTCATGATACACCCCGGCGGATAGATTTTGACCGCGCGCCCGGACCGCCAGCCCGGGCACCGGTTTGGCACCGGGCACACGGCCTGTGCGCCCGGCGGAGCCTAAAATCCTAAGTTGCTCAACGCTGCCCATTATAGCAGAAGGCGCCGCCGTGCGCAAGCCCCGGCGGCGCAGGGGCCCGCCGGCGCGCCGGGGAAGGGAAATTTTTCAAAAAAATACCGCAAAAATACCAAAAAAATCCAAAAAACCTGTTGCAAATCTCGCAGGGGGGGGGTGTATACTACATATAGTTGCCGGAGCATTCACAATGCACGGTATCCAGAGGTCAATGCCCAAAAAACTTTTCCGCTTTGCCCGATGCATGTGCGGCATCCGCGCCAACGACGGCGGGCATGCGCAGCGGCTTTGCGGAACGGGCGTTTGGACACTGAGTTCTGTAAAATTTATTTCTATTTTTTAAGGAGGAATCCCCGCTATGAAACTGCGCAAAATCGTTGCCACGATCCTGGTCGCCGCAACCTGCTTCAGCGTTGCGATCCCCGCTTCTGCCGCCGGCCTGAAAGCCCAGCAGGAAGCCAAGAACAAGGCGTATCTTGACGCCATCGCGGCCAACCAGGCCAAGATCGACGCCCAGAACCAGGCGTATCTGGACGCCGTCGATGCCTACACCGCGAAATGCGCCGCCAAGGCGAACGCCGACTATGCCGCCGTTGTGGCCGAGGGCGCTGCCCGCAAGGCCGACCAGCTGGCCCAGAACGACGCGTACATGGCTTCCGTCTCCGCGAAGAAGGCCGCGCAGCTGGCCCAGAACGATGCCTACATGGCGGCCGTGAAGGCCAACCAGGCGAAGATCGACGCCCAGAACAAGGCGTATCTGGATGCCGTCAGCGCGTACACCGCGCAGTGCATCGCCAAAGCCAACGCCGACTATGCCGCCATCGTGGCCGAGGGCGCTTCCCGCAAAGCCGCGCAGCTCGCCGAGAATGACGCGTATATGGCTGCCGTCTCCGCGAAGAAGGCTGACCAGCTGGCCAAGAACGACGCCTACATGGCTGCCGTGAAGGCCAACCAGGCGAAGATCGACGCCCAGAACGAGGCGTATCTGGATGCCGTTGATGCCTACAGCGCCAAGTGCACCGCCAAGGCGAACGCCGACTACGCCGCCGTTGTGGCCGAGGGTGCCGCCCGCAAGGCCAACCAGCTGGCCAAGAACGACGCCTACATGGAGGCCGTTGCCGCGAAGAAGGCCGCGCAGGAAGCCGCGAACGACGCCTACCTCGCGTACATCTTTGGCTGATTTCTCCACAAAGCAAACAGCAAAGCCCGGCGCCGTTTGGCGCCGGGCTTTCCGCGTGCCGCGACACGCGGCACGCGGCAAAAGAGGGGTTCGGCTTAGCTGGCTGCGCCAGTCCGCCTGCACCCCTCTCTTGGACACACCCCGTCGCAAAAAATACCGTGCGCATGCCTTACAGGCGACTTGCACGGTATTTTTTGCTCTAGAGGTATCGCCCTTGTCGGCACATGTCCGCCAAGGGCGATAGGTTTAAAATATCCCTTTCGACAGTCTGGGCCCGGCGCCGTTTGGCGCCGGGCCTTTTGGTGCCGTTACCGCGGGCAGAGCGCGCAGCTCACGGCGTACAGGATGTACACGTGCGCGGGGTAAAACAGGTAGAACAGCCGCCCGTGGCCCTTGCCGCGCCGGCCGTTGTACAGGGCCAGCAAAACCACGCTGAACACGCTCATCCACTGGCAGTAGTTGATGTTCGTGAACATCTGCCCCCACGTGAAATCCGTATACCAGCCCTGCCAAAGCGAGCCGTAGTAAAAAAATTCCAGCCCCAGCACCGTGGCCGCCCAGGCGCAGAGCTGCGGGGCGCGCCACTGCCGCAGCAGGTAGAGCACGACCCCTTCCGCGATGTAGACGATGCCGCCGTCGGTGATGAAATGCCAATCCGGCACAACGGCGTACCCCACCCAGATCAGCGCCGGCGCCGCGGCGGGGAACAGCCGCGCCAGCCCCTGAAAGGCCCAGGGCACCAGCCACGGCGCCGCCAGCGCCGCCGCGCCCCAAAGGGCCTTTTTCGGGCTGCGCGCACGCAGCCAGTCGATGCCCTGCCACAGGCAGAACAGGATGGGGAAGTTCATAAAAATGCCGTTGATGGGGGCAAACCCGTCCGCGCGGCGCCACATCCCCAGCACCCGCATACAAAACTGCACCGTCTCCATCCCGAAGGAGACCAGCCATACCCGCAGGAAAAATCGCGGCCGGCTGTGGGTGTAGTGGAACCCCTCGGCCAGCAAAAACAGGTAGACGGGCGCCACCAGCCGCCCCGCCACGGTGAACCAGCCGGGGATGGGTGCAAAACCGCTGAACATATAGTGGATGTGATCCAGCACCATCAGCACGAGCGCGATGGTTTTAAGCTGCGTGGCGTCCAGGCCGCGCGGTTTTCGGGTGGTTGGGGGCAAGGGCTTCACATCCTTTTTGCGTTACAACATACACCGCAGGCTCAAATCGGCGGCGATGAAATCCTGCGCCTCGTACAGGGCGATGGCTTCGCTGTTCTGTGCCAGCACCGAAAGCTGCAGATACTCATACCGGCGGTCGCGCGCCCAGCGCTTGGCGGTCGCCACCAGGGCCGAGCCCACCCCCCGGCGGCGGTAATGCGGCGCCACCACCAGGTCACACAGCTCGGCATAGCGGTGGGGCAAAACGCAGCTGAACGGCGGCGTCCAGCCCGCGTAGGCCACCAGCACAAAGCCCGCCGGCACGCCGTCCCACTCCGCCAGCAGATAGTCGGCGTCGGGGGCCAGCAGCGGTTCCCGCACAAGGGCCTCCTCGCGCGGGGCCTCACAGAAAAACTCCGGCTGCATCTCCACAAGGGCGGCGTCCAGATAGCGGTACAGCCCCAGCAGCGCCGGCAGGTCCGCCTCGGCGGCGGGGCGGATGGTCAGTTTTGATCCGTCTTTCGGCACGCGGGGGCCACCTCCCTCCCGGCGGAAAAACGGCGCGGGCGTATGCGGCACCCGCGCCCCGGAAACTTACTTGAACTCCTTGATTTGGTAGTTGAACCCGTACTTCTTTTGCAGCTCTTTTACGGCGGGCTCACAGTCCTCGATGAAGGTCGGCTCAAAAACGCTCTGGCCGTCGTGGGCCTTCTTGTACGCCTCCACGATGGCGTTGAGCTCGGCCCAGCCCTCGTCGGCCTGCGCCTGCGGCACCTCTTTGGGGAAGTCAATGACGAATTCGCGGTGTTTGGGGATGCGTGCTTTCATAATGCGTACTCCTGTGCTTTTTGTTTTATACGTTTTGTAATATTATTATAAAATATTACAATCCAAACAAGTCCCGGGCGTTCTGCGCCGTCAGGTCCAGCACCGCCTGCGGCGCCATGCCCCACACCGTGCCGATGGCGGCGGCCACGTGGGCGATGTTGCGGCTGTCGTTGCGGGTGCCGCGCACCGGTTCGGGGGCCATGTAGGGGCAGTCAGTCTCCAGCAGCACCCGCTCCCGCGGTACGGCGGCGAGCACCTCGCGCGCGCGGCGGGCGTTTTTGTAGGTGGCGCTGCCGCCAAAGCCGAAATACAGCCCCTGCGCGGCCAGCCAGCGGGCGTCCTCGGCGCTGCCGCTGTAGCAGTGCAAAACGCCCCGGGGCCGGTAACGCCGCAGCAAGGCGTACATTTCGGCGTGGGCTTCGCGGTCATGGATGGAGCAGGGCAGCCCCAACCCGGCGGCGAGCGCCAGCTGCGCCTCGAACAGCGCCAGCTGTTCTTCTTCGGGGATAGGCCAGTGACGATCCAGCCCGATCTCGCCCACGGCGACGACGCGCGCGTCGTCAAACAGCGGGCGCAGCGCGTCCAGCTCGGCGCGCCAGTCCCCCCCATAGACGGCGACGGTGGCGGCGTCCTGCTCGATCAGGCTTTCGGGGTGGATGCCCAGCGCCGCATACACGAACGGGTAGCGGTGTGCCAGCGCCAGCACCGCCCGCGCATCGCCGGAATGGGTGGCGCATTCCACCACGCCGCACACCCCGCCCGCCGGCAGGGCGGTGAGCAGGGCGTCGCGGTCGGCGTCAAAGCGCCGGCTCGAATAGTGGGCGTGGGTGTCAAAGATGTTTTCCATAAGATTGAACCGTACAAAAACGGGGGAAATAAGAGATAAAAGATAAGAGATAAAAGATAAGAGATAAAAGATAAGAGATAAAAGATAAGAGATAAAAGATAAGAGATAAAAGATAAGAGATAAGAGATAAGAGGGTCTGGTATCCTTTATTTAAACTGTGCCACGCAGCGGGTAAAAAACCCCGGCCCCTCATCCGGCCGCTGCGCGGCCACCTTCCCCCGGAGGGGGAAGGCTTTAAGAGTGAGATACCTCGGAAGGCTTCCCCCTCTGGGGGAAGCTGGCAGCGCCGCAAGGCGCTGACTGATGGGGGGGAATGGAATGGCGATTCCGGGCGTCGGAGACGTATATCCCGGGTGTAGGGCGGGCCCTTGGGCCCGCCGCAGCGCAAACGGGTGCCCGATATCCCCTTATGGCGCGCGTACGCGCGCCGCCCATTTCGGAACGCCCTCGCTCCGCTTCGCTACGCTCCGGGACGTTTTTGCCAAAGCAAATTTTTATCGCCCGATAAAAATTTGCTTTGCGCGGCGCATGGCGCCGCGGGCAAAACCTATGTGGGTCTTGACAAAAGACCCCGCCCTACAGATGGGCGATACGTTTCTCGCGACTTGCGGGCCGATTGTAATCGGCCCCTACGGAGTAAACGGTACGTTTCCTCGTATCCCCGTAGGGCGGGATGCCCTCATCCCGCTACGGCGGGCGTGAACGCCCGCCCTACAAATTGCCCAGAAATGGCATTTGCGGCAAGGGCCGGGGCGTCGGGGACGCCGCCCCCTACGGCCTTACCGGGAGCGCCGCATAACGCCCCCCGGTCAGTGTATCTTGCTGCCGGCTGGCAGGTCGTCGGGGTAGAAGGCGATGGAACAGCCGCCGTCCGGCGTGTCGGCCGCCACCAGCATGCCCTCGCTCACATATTTGCCGCCCAGCATCGGCCGCGGGGCAAGGTTCGCCACAATGGCTACCTTTTTGCCCGCCAGGGCCTCCGGCGCCCACCACTTGGCGATGCCGGAAAGGATGCACCGCTCCCGCTCGCCGTCGAACACCGTCAGCTTGAGCAGCTTTTTGCTCTCGGCCATGCGCTCGGCGGCGCGCACCTCGGCCACGCGCATCTCCACCTTGCAGAACTCGTCAAAGCTGATTTCGGGGCTGTGCTCCCCGATGTCGGCGGCCGGGGCGGCGGGCTTGTCGGCCGGCGCGGGGGCTTCGGACGGCTTTTGGGCCGCCGTCAGGGCGTCCAGCGCGGCCAGCTCCCTGGCGGCGTCGATCCGCGGGAACAGGTTCTCCCCCTTGTGCAGCGCGGCCGCGGCCGGCAGCGCGCCGAAAACAGCGGCGCTTTCCCAGCTTTGCAGGGCCTCGCCCACGCCCAGCTGGGCAAAGGCTTTCGCGCAGGTGCCGGGCAGGAAGGGCCGCAGCAGCACCAGGCAGATGCGCAAAGTCTCGGCCAAATTGTACAGCACACGCGCCAGGCGGGGGCGGTCCGCCTCGTTTTTCGCCAGCACCCAGGGCGCCGTCTCGTCGATATACTTGTTGGCGCGCGCGATGACGGCGAACACCTCGCCCAAAGCGTTCTGGAAGGCGAATTTTTCCATCTCCGCCTCGTACCGGTCGCGCAGCGCGCCCGCCATCTCCCGCAGCGGCGCGTCCTCGGGGCCTTCGGCCTGGCTGGCGGGCAGCGTGCCGCCAAAATATTTCTCCGCCATCGCCGTCGTGCGGGAGAGCAGGTTGCCCAGGTCGTTCGCAAGGTCGGTGTTGATGGTCTGGATGAGCAATTCATTGGAGAAGTTGCCGTCCGAGCCAAAGGGGAAGGTGCGCAGCAAAAAGAACCGCAGCGCGTCCACGCCGTAGCGCTCGGCCAGGACATAGGGGTCGACGACGTTGCCGCGGGATTTGCTCATCTTCTCGCCGTCAAAGTTCAGCCACCCGTGCCCGAACACCTTTCTGGGCAGCGGCAGCTCCATGCTCATCAGCATCGCCGGCCAGATGATGGAATGGAAGCGCACGATCTCCTTGCCGACAAAATGCACGTCCGCCGGCCAGAATTTTTCATAATCGCTTGCCGGGTACCGGTCGTTGCACAGCCCCAGCGCGGTGGTGTAGTTGAACAACGCGTCGATCCACACATACACGACGTGTTTGGGGTCAAAATCCACCGGGATGCCCCATGAAAAGCTCGTGCGGGAGACGCACAGATCCTCAAGGCCGGGGTCGATGAAGTTGTGCACCATCTCGTTCACGCGGCTGCGGGGCTGCAAAAAGTCGGTGTTGACGAGCAGGTCCCGCACGCGGCCGGCGTACTTGGAAAGCCGGAAGAAATACGCCTCCTCCTCGGCGTCCACGACGGGGCGCCCGCAGTCGGGGCAGCAGCCGTCCACGAGCTGGCTCTCGGTCCAAAAGCTCTCGCACGGGGTGCAGTACTTGCCCTTGTAGGTGCCCTTGTAGATATCGCCCTTGTCATACATCTTTTTGAAGATGCGCTGGATGGCCGTGACGTGGTAGCTGTCGGTGGTGCGGATGAACCGGTCATAGCTGACGTCCATCAGCCGCCACAGATCCTTGACGCCGCGCGGCCCCTCGACGATGTTGTCCACGAACTGCTGCGGGGTCACCCCGGCGGCCCTGGCCTTCTCCTCGATCTTCTGGCCGTGCTCGTCGGTGCCGGTCAAAAACAGCACGTCATACCCCTGCAGGCGCTTGTAGCGGGCCATCGCGTCGGTGGCCACGCTGCAATACGCGTGCCCGATGTGCAGCCGATCCGAGGGGTAGTAGATGGGGGTGGTGATGTAGAAACGTTTATTTTCCATGGGTATTTTCCTTTCCCAATTAGTATCCGAGGGAAGTTTGGAAAGTGGAGTTTGGAAAGTGGAGTTTTTGTGTGCCCTTCGGGCACGGGTTTAAAATGATGTCAATATCTCCACTTTCCACGTTCCACTTTCAACACTTTTCAAAGCCCCACAGGCGTTTTGCCGCAGGCGGCAAGGGCCGCGCGGCACAGCACCTCGGTGCTGTCGATGAAAAAACCGTCCGGCAGGTGCTCGTCCCGCTTGACAAGGCTCAGCTCGGTGCAGCCCAGCACCGCGTGGGTGCAGCCCTGCGCCTTCAAGTCCTCCACGGCGGCGTTAAAGGCGGCCATATCGGCGCGGCGGCCGCGCTTGATGTCCTCATAGATAACGCGCATCAGCGCCTTTTGGTGCGCCTCGCCGGGCGCCGCCCACGGCAGCGCCGCCTGCCGGCAGGCCAGCTGGTAGGTCAGGCCCTGCAGGGTGCCGTCGGTGGCCAGCAGCCCCAGCTTGCGGCAGCCGCGGGCCTGCGCCTCTTTGGCCACCAGCGCCGGCATATGCAGCACCGGCACCGGCGCCACGGCGGCCGCGATCTGCTCGTAAAAATAATGCGCGGTGTTGCAGGCGATGGCCAGCACGGTGGCGCCGTAATCGACCAGCGCCCTGGCGTCATGGACCATCAGCGGCAGCGGGTCGGCCTTGCTGCGCCCGGTGATAAAGGCGGTG
This sequence comes from uncultured Gemmiger sp., assembly GCA_947629015.1. Taxonomy (GTDB): domain Bacteria; phylum Bacillota; class Clostridia; order Oscillospirales; family Ruminococcaceae; genus Gemmiger. The sequence continues at coordinate 2,141 of CANRCB010000014.1, read as the reverse complement.
CGGTCGGGCGTCGACGCGCGGGAGGAGAGGATGACGTCCAGATGGTCCTGGTCACAGGCGGCGGGGGTGTGCTCGATGAGCAGCTGGTACAGATACCCGCTGGCCGCGGGCCCCAGCCCGCCCAGGATGCCCAGCACCGGCCTGCCGCCTTCCGCCATGCCGCCGCCCCCTTTTGGTACAGGTTTTCCTTCATTATAAAGCCGGCGCGGAAAATATGCAAGGGCAGAGGGGTGCCGAAAACCGCCGGAGGGCCACAAACCGCCCGCCGCCCGGTTCCCCGGGGCGGCAAAATATGGTACAATGGCTTTGTGGCCGGGGCAAATGGCCCCGGGCAGCGCAAAAGGAGGGGGAAAGATGGGCCGCATTTTGTTTGTCCTGCTGCAATGCACCTGGGGCGCGCCGCAAACGCTGGCCGGCCTTGCGGTGTGGCTGTGGGGCCGCGCCCGCGCTTGGCCGCGGCGGGGGTACCGCGGCGCGGCGGCCAGCGCGTGGGGCGGGTGCTCCGGCATGTCGCTGGGGCTGTTCGTGTTCGTGCCGGGGTTTGCCGACGCGCGCCTTTTGCGGCACGAATACGGCCACTGCCTGCAATCCCTCGTTTTGGGGCCGCTGTACCTGCCGGTGGTAGCGCTGCCGAGCGCGGTGTGGTACAACCTGCCGGCACTGCGCCGCCTGCGGCGGGAAAAGGGCCTTGACTACTACGCCTTTTATACCGAGCGCTGGGCCGATGCCTGGGCGGCAAGGCTGCCAAAGGACGGGGGCGTTTGAATCGACACAAACGCGGGGCCGTGTCGTTTTGTTCCCCGCCGGTGTCTGCTACAATAAAAATACCAAATCACGGGAGGTATTTTTATGAACACCGATAAAATTTACGCCGAGTCCATCGCCAACGAGTATTCCAAAAAGGAAGCGTCCAAGGTGGTGGCGCTCAAAAAACTGGACCGCGCCGCCAGGCTGCCGGCGCTGGTGTTTGCGTATGCCTTCGGCATCGCCTCGGCGCTGCTGCTGGGCACCGGTATGTGCTTTGCCATGCAGGTGTTGGGCGACGGCGGCACGCTGTGTACCGTGCTGGGCGTTGCGCTGGGCGTTTTGGGCCTGGCGGGGGCGTGTGTCAATTATCCGCTGTACAAAAAATTGCTGCAAGCCCGCAAGGAAAAGTACGCCGGCGATATCGTGCGCCTTGCCGCCGAGATCACCGCCGCCGGGGAAGAATAAGCACAAAGCGAGGTGGGGCCGGTGCAACGCTCCGAAAGCCGCTACCGCAGCACCGCCGAAAAGATGGACAGGGCGCTGCTCCGGCTGCTCGAGAAAAAGGATTTCATGTACATCACCGTCAAGGAGCTGTGCGCGGCGGCGGGGGTCAACCGCTCGACGTTTTATCTGCACTACGAGACGGTGGGCGACCTGCTCGCCGAATGTGCCGCCTACTGCAACCGCCTTTGCTTTGAGCGTTACAGCCGGGAATACGCCGATGTCGCCGGGCGGCTGGCCACGGCGGAGCTGGAGGAGCTGGTGTTCATTTCGCCGGCCTACCTGCGCCCGTATTTTGAGTTCGTGCGCGAGAACCGCCCGCTTTTCAGGGCGGTGCTCTCCCGCCGCGGGGGCCTGGATACCCAAAGCACCTTTGACGCGCTGTTTAAAAAGGTGTTCTCGCCGGTGCTGGACCGCTTCCGCTTCGCGGAAAAGGACAAGCCCTACGTCATCTCCTTTTACATCGCCGGCCTGATGGCCATCGTCGCGCAATGGCTGCGCGGGGATTGCAATATGCCCATCGACGATGTCATCGCCCTCACCATGCAGTGTATCCTGCCCGGCGGCACGGCGCAGGGCCTGCGGCCGCTCGCGGCGCGCCCCGCACAGTATGGAGCGTGAGGCGGCGATGATACCGGCCTTTGGCGGCTCGGCGGCATTTGGCGCCATGATGGGTGCCTGCACCGGCGCCGGGACGCAGCCTCTGCTGGCGGGCAGCTCGGCGGCTGCCATGCTCTCAAGGGCACCAAAAAGCTGCGCGCCGCGCAAAACGCCGAAAAACGCACACCGCGCACGCCCCTGCGCGGTGTGCGGCACATTCTAATAACAACCACACGCTACGCGTGTGGGGATGGAGGGAGCGGAAGCGTCGATATGGAAAAAGGATCCTCCTT
>CANRCB010000013.1 GCA_947629015.1 uncultured Gemmiger sp. | reverse complement strand
TATCGATAAAACCTTTATTCAGTCCAAGATGCTCAATGTTTCCAAGGGGCCGGCGGTTCATTCTCTGCGCGCGCAGGGCCTCGCGCTCGTCGGCGAGGGCGGCGGCGTTGCGGCGCACGGCCTCGGCGGCGGCCTGCAGGCGGTCATGCTCCATGGCGGCGCGCAGCTGCGCGGCGGCGGCGGAAACGCCCTCGCTCTCGGCGCCGGCGGCCTGCGCGGCGAGGTTGTCCACCTCGGCGGCGAGGGCGGCGGCCTCCTTTTGGGCGGCGGCGCGCGCCTGCCCCAGCTTTTGCAGCCGGGCGGCGAGTTCTTCCAGTTCCTGCTTGCGGCTGAACACGCCCACGCTGCGCGCGGTGGAGCCGCCGGTAAAGCTGCCGCCCGCGTTGATGACCTGTCCGTCCAGCGTAACGATGCGGTTGCGGTAGCCAAGGCTTTTGGCCACGGCGGACGCCTCGGCCAGATCGTCGACAACGATGATGCGGCCGAGCAGATTTTCGACGATGTGGCGGTATTTCGGTTCCGCGGTGACAAGGTCGGCCGCCAATTCCGCCGTGCCGGTAAGGCGCCCGGAGAACCGCCCACCCTGCACGGTGTCCAGCGGCAGGAAGGTGGCGCGCCCGGCACGTTCGGCCTTTAAAAACTGGATGGCGGCGCGCGCGGCGGCCTCGTTTTCCACCACGATGTTCTGCACGGCAAAGCCGAGGGCCGTCTCGATGGCGACCTCGTACCCCTTTTGCACGGTGAGGATATCCCCCACCGGGCCGATGATGCCGCGCAGCCGGTGGGCGCCGGCGGCCTTCATCACGGCCTTGACGCTCTGCTGGTAGCCGTCCAAGCTGCGCTCCAGGTCCTGCAAAAGGCGGCTGCGCTGCTCGGCGGCGGCATACTCGCGCTCGGCGGCGGCCTGCGCGGCGGCGGCCGCGTCGGCCTTTGCTTTGCGGCTTTGCAGCTTGAGGGCAAGGCCGGCTTTGATGTTGTCGTTTTTCTGCACCTCGGCCTCGGCGGCCCGGAGGGCTTCGGCCGCCGCCTGCCCGGACTTTTGCAGCGCCTCAACCTCGGCCCCGGCGGCCTGTACGGCCGCGTCCAGCTCCCGCAGGCGGTCGTCTGCGGCGGCGGCGGCGCTGTCCAGCCCCGCCAGGCGCACCTTGGCGGCGGTGGCGGCATCCTGCCAGCGGGCGGCGGCGGTGCCGGCGATCTCTCGCTCGTCGGCGCTTTGCAGGGCTTTTTGTTCCAGCTCCGCCAGCTCGGCGCGCAAGGCGGCCAGCTGCCCCTCCCGCGTTTCCAGCGCCTTTTGCAGCGCGGCGATGGCCTCGCGGTGGGCGTCCGCCTCGGCCTCGATGCTCTGCCGGCCCTGCCCGGCGCGGGCCAGCTCGGCCTCGTTTTCGGCGATCTGGCGGCGGCTGTATTCGTCCTCGCTCTGCAAAACAGCAAGGCGGCTGTCGGCGACGGCGTTCTCCTCGGTGGCGGTGCGGATGTCGCCGTTGGCCTGCTCCACGGTGAGCATGAGCTGCTGCGCCTCGGCGCGCAGCGCCTCGCCCTCGGCGTCCGCCTGCGCAAGCTCTTTGTTGAGGCGCGCATAGTCCGCCTCGGCGGCCTCGTAGCGGCGTATCTGGTCCCGCACCGAGCCCTGGGCCCGGCGGATGGCGTCGACCCAGAGGGTGACCTCGAGGCTTTTGCGCTCCCCGGCCATCTGCAAAAACTGCTCCGCCTTTTTGCTGTCCCGCTCCAGCGGGCCGACACGGCTTTCCAGCTCGCCCAAAATATCGCGCAGGCGGGCCAGGTTTTCCTCGGCGCGGGCAAGGCGGCGCTCGGCCTCGGTCTTGCGGTAGCGGTATTTGGCGATGCCGGAGGCTTCCTCAAAGATCTCGCGCCGTTCGTCCGATCGGGCGGCCACGATCTCGGCGATGCGCCCCTGCCCGACGATGGCGTAGCCGTCGCGGCCAAGGCCGGTATCCAACAAAAGCTCGTACACGTCGCGCAGGCGCACGCTCTGGCCGTTGATGGAATACTCGCTCTCGCCGCTGCGGTAGTACCGCCGCCCGATGGTGACCTCGTCGGCGTCCACGGCAAGGCCGCGGTCAGCGTTGTCGATGGTGAGGGTGACGGCGGCATAGCCCATGGCGCCGCGCGTCTGCGTGCCGCCAAAGATGACGTTTTCCATCTTGCCGGCGCCGCGCAGCTGCTTGGCGCTCATCTCGCCCAGGACCCAGCGGATGGCATCGGAGATGTTGCTCTTGCCGGAGCCGTTTGGCCCCACCACGCCGGTGATGCCGGTGCCGATGGCAAGGCGCGTGCGGTCCGGGAAGCTCTTAAACCCTTGGATCTCCAGTTCTTTCAAACGCATAAACGTACCTTTTTATGTGCCTTATTGTTTTGCCTTGTCCAGCGCGGCGCGGGCGGCCTGCTGCTCGGCGGCCTTTTTGCTGTGGCCCTCGCCGTGGGCCAGCGCCACGCCGTTGCGGTAGACCCCCACCGTAAAATGCTTAGCGTGGTCGGGGCCGGATTCGCCCTCGACGCGGTATTCCAGCCGGGCGTCCGGCTCCCGCTGGACAAGCTCCTGCAGGCGGGTCTTGTAGTCCTCCTCCGCCGTGGTGCCCTGGCGCAAAAACGGCAGGATGAAGGCGCGCGCCGTCTCCAGCCCGCCGTCCAGGTACAGCGCCGCGATGAGCGCCTCGAACGCGTCGGACACGACGCTGGGGCGGCGGCGCCCGCCGCCCAGCTCCTCGCCGCGGCCAAGGCGCAGATAGGCGCCGAGGTCGAGCTGCTGCGCAAAGCGGTAGAGCGCCTCCTCGCTGACGAGGCTGGCGCGCATACGGGTGAGCTCGCCCTCCGGGCGGTCATACTGATGGAACAGATGGTCGGCGGCGACGACGGAGAGCACGCTGTCGCCCAAAAACTCCAGCCGCTCGTTGTGGCCGGTGGGGGTGCGGGCCTCGTTGGCGTAGCTCGTGTGGGTGAGCGCGCGTTCCAGCAGCGCTTTGTCTTTAAAATCGTAGTGCAGCGTCTTTTCCAGCTGCACGGGGCTGCGTTGCGGCATGGGGCGTACCTCGCTTATTCCTGTGTTTGGGCGGCGGTCTCGGCCAGCGCGGCCTGCATGGTGCCGCACAGGTCGTTTTCGACGCAGGCTTTTGCCTGCCGGATGGCGTTTTTGATGCCGCGGGCGTGGCTGGAGCCGTGCGCCTTGATGACCGGTTTCGCGGCGCCCAGCAGCGGCGCGCCGCCGACCTCCTCGCTGTCCATCATGCGCTTGACCTCGCCAAGGCCCCCCTTGACGCCCAGGTAGCACAGCTTGGTGAGGAGGTTCGCCTTGAAAATTTTCTTGAGCATACCCAGCAGCGTTTTGGCCACGCCCTCGGTGAGTTTGAGCACCACGTTGCCGACAAAGCCGTCGCACACGACGACGTCGGCCTCGCCGTCCATGATGTAGCGCGGTTCGATGTTGCCCGCAAAGCGGATGGCGGGGTTTTGGGCGAGCAGCTGGTGCGCGGCCCGGTAGGTGGGGGTGCCTTTCGTCTCCTCGGCGCCGTTGTTGACGAGCGCGACCGCCGGATCCCTGCGGCCCATGACCTTTTGCGCGTAGACGCTGCCCAGCACGCCGAAGGCGTTGAGCATCTCGGGCCGGCACTCGACGTTGGCGCCGCAGTCCAGCAGCAGGATGTTTTGTTTGGCGGCGGGCATGACGGCGGCCAGCGCCGGGCGCTTGACGCCCTTGACGGTGCGCACGATGAGGCTGGTGGCGACGTGCAGCGCGCCGGTCGACCCGGCCGAGACGAAGGCGTCCCCCTCGCCGTTTTTGAGCATCGTCAGGCCCTTGACCAGGCTGGAATCCGGCTTGTGGCGCACGCTCTTGACGGGGTCATCGTGCATGGTGATGGTTTCTTTGCAGTCGATGACGGTAAAGGGCGCCAGGTCGATGTTGTTTTGGGCGGCGCAGGCGCGCAGGGCCTGCGCCTCGCCCAGCAGCACCAGCTCCATGCCGGCGCCGAACTCCTTTGCGGCATCGGCCGCGCCCTGCAATACGGCGGCGGGGGCGTTGTCCCCGCCCATGGCGTCAAGCAGGATCTTCATCGCGAACACCTCATTCTCTTTCCCTTTTTATTGTCACAGCAGCGCGGCCCACGGCCGCATGGCGGCAAGGGCAGCCTCGGCCAGGCTTTGGCTGCGCGCGCGCTTGTCGCGCAGGGCCTGCTGTTCCGGCGTGTGGGGCAAAATGCCCATATTGGCCCCCATGGGCTGGAAATCCCGGTTGGGGGCGGTGATGTAGGCGAGCAGGGCGCCGCACATCGTCTCGGGCGGCGGGGGCGGCAGCGTTTTGCCCTGCACCCGCGCCAGGATCTGGCGCGCGGCCAGCAGCCCGCTGGCCGCGGATTCCATGTACCCTTCAAAGCCGGTAATCTGGCCGGCAAAAAAGACGTTGGGGTGCGTTTTCAGGCACAGCTGCGGGGTGAGCAGCACAGGGCTGTTCAAAAACGTGTTGCGGTGCATGACGCCGTAGCGCGCGAACTCGGCGTTTTGCAGGCCCGGTATCATGCGGAACACGCGCTTCTGCTCGCCCCATTTGAGGTTGGTCTGGAAGCCGACGAGGTTGTACAGCGTCTTTTCGGCGTTCTCGGCGCGCAGCTGCACGTTGGCCCAGGGGCGGTGGCCGGTGGCGGGGTCCTTAAGGCCGACGGGGCGCAGCGGGCCGAAGCGGATGGTGTCCGCCCCGCGGGCGGCCATGACCTCGATGGGCATGCAGCCCTCGTACACCTTCAGCGCGTCGGCGGCGTGCAGCGGCGCGCGCTCGGCCCCCACAAGGGCGGCGTGGAACGCCTCATACTCCGCCTTGTTGAACGGGCAGTTGAGGTAGTCGGCCTCGCCGCGGCCGTAGCGGCTGGCGGCGAACACCCGGCTGCCGTCCAGGCTTTCGGCGGTGACGATGGGGGCGACGGCATCGTAAAAATGCAGGCGGGCATCCCCGGTGCGCGCGGCGATGGCATCCGCCATCGGGCCCTCGGTCAGCGGCCCGGTGGCGATGAGGACCGGCGCCGTATCGTCTATCCGCGTTGCCTCCTCACGGCGCAGGGTGATGTTGGGGTGGCCTTCCACCATGGCCGTGACGGCGGCGGAAAACACATCGCGGTCGACGGCGAGCGCGCCGCCCGCGGCCACGCGGGCCGCCCCGGCCGCCGGCAGCAGGTGGCTGCCCAGAAGGCGCATCTCGGCCTTGAGCAGGCCGGAGGCGGAATCCAGCCGCTCGGCCTTTAAGGAATTGGAGCAGACGAGCTCGGCCAGGGCGGGGCTTTTGTGCGCGGGGGAGAATTTTTGGGGCTTCTGCTCCCACAGCTCCACCGCCGCGCCGCGGTCAGCCAGCCAGAGCGCGGCCTCGCACCCGGCGAGGCCGGCGCCGTATACGGTCACGCGGTTCATCCCTGTTTTTTCTCCAGCGGTTTGGTGAAGCCGCAGCCCTCTTTCAGGCAGACGAGCGCGCCGCGCCGCTTGAACAGCGTGCCGCCGCACTGGGGGCAGGGTTCGGGGGTGGGCTCGTCCCAGGTCATGAACTTGCAGTCCGGGTAGCTGCCGCAGCCGTAGTACACGCGGCCCTTGGCGCTTTTGCGCAGCAGCATTTTGCCGCCGCACTGCGGGCATTTGCCGCCGGTATCCTTGACGAGCGGGTGGGAGTTGCGGCAGGCCGGGAACCCGCTGCACGCGACGAATTTGCCGTACCGGCCGCTTTTGATGACCATTGGCTTGCCGCACTGCGGGCAGATCTCGTCGGTGGGGATATCGGCCACCTTGACGCGCTGATCCTTCATATTTTCCTCGGCCTTTTCCAGGCTTTGGGCCAGCCCGCGGTAGAACCCGTCCACGGTGGTGACCCAGTCCGCCTCGCCGTTCTCCACGACATCGAGCTTTTTCTCCATGTCGGCGCTGAAGGTCACGTCGACGATGTCGGGGAACTGTGTGAGCATCACCTCGTTGACGGCCTGCCCCAGCGGCGTGGTGCGGAGCTTTTTCTGCTCCCGCTCAACGTAGCCGCGGTCGATGATGGTGGAGATGGTCGGCGCGTAGGTGGAGGGGCGGCCGATGCCGTTCTCCTCCAGCGCGTGGATGAGGGTGGCCTCGGTATAGAGCGGCGGCGGCTGGGTGAATTTTTGCTCCGCCGTCAATTTTTTGAGGTCGAGCACCTGCCCCGGGGCCAGCGGGGGGAGGGCGGTCTCCTTTTTCTGCTTTTCGTCGGTGGCTTCCTCATACAGGGCGGTGAAGCCGTCGAACGCGACGCGGAACCCGCTGGCGCGGAACCGGTAGCCGGCGGCGCCGATGTCGGCCGCGACGGTATCCAGCTGGCTGTCGGCCATCTGGCTGGCCATGAACCGGCTCCAGATCAGGCGGTACAGGCGCGCCGTATCGCCCGATATGCTTTTTTCGACCTCGTCCGGCGTCAGCGACGGGATGGAGGGGCGGATGGCCTCGTGCGCGTCCTGCGCGGCGGTGGCGGAGCGGCTTTTCCACTGGCGCCGGGCCTTGCAGACATATCCCTCGCCCCAGCGCCCGGCGATGTAGCGCTTTGCCTCGGCGACGGCCTCCTCCGACACACGCAGAGAGTCGGTACGCATATAGGTGATGAGGCCCACGGCGCCCTGCCCCGCGATCTCGACGCCCTCGTACAGCGTCTGGGCGGCGCGCATGGTGCGGGCGGCCGAAAAGCCGAAACGGCGGCTGGCCTCCTGCTGCAAGGTGGAGGTGATGAAGGGCGGCGCCGGGGAACGGCGGCGGCGGCCGGTCTCCACCTTCAAAACGGTGTAGACGGCGTTGTCCAGTTCCTTTTTGATCTTCTCAGCGGTGGCGCCGTCCCGCACGGTGAGCTTTTTGCCCGCGGCGTCGGCGGCAAGGCGCGCCGTGAAGGCATCGGCCTTTTTGCCGCCCTTGGGGGCGAGCAGCGCGTCCAGGTTCCAGTATTCCTCGGGGCGGAAATGCTCCACCTCCAGCTCGCGGTCCCGGATGATGCGCACGGCCACGCTCTGCACCCGGCCCGCCGAAAGCCCGCGGCGCACCTTGCGCCACAAAAACGGGCTGAGCTTGTAGCCCACAAGGCGGTCCAGCTCCCGCCGGGCCTGCTGGGCGTTGAACAGGTCGATATCGATGGCGCGGGGGTGGGCCATGCCCTCCTGCACGCCTTTTTTGGTGATCTCGTCAAAGGTGACGCGGTTGGGCGCGGCGGGATCCAGCCCCAACAGCTGCGCGAGGTGCCAGCTGATGGCCTCGCCCTCGCGGTCCGGGTCGGTGGCGAGGAGCACGCCGTCCGCCTTTTGGGCGGCCTCCTTGAGCTCCTTGACCAGCTTTTGCTTGCCCTTGATGGTCACATATTTGGGCTGGTAGCCGTGCTCGATATCAATGCCGAGGCTGGAGGCCGGCAGGTCCCGCACATGGCCCATGCTGGCGGTGACTTTGTAGCCGCGGCCGAGGTATTTGCCGATGGTCTTGGCCTTGGCGGGGGATTCGACGATGAGAAGTGTTGGCATGTGGTAAGGTTCTCCTCGGTTTTTCATAAAATAAAGGGCGCGGGCGTTTTGCAGAGAAGAGTGAAGAGAGAAAAGAGAAGAAATTGCGCGGCGTTCCCGGTAAAGCCGTAGGGGGCGGCGTCCCCGACGCCCCGCAGGCGGACAGGAGCAGAGAAGAGAGAAGAGTGAAAAGAGAAGAGATTTTGGTGTGCCGCTGCGCTTTGAAATCTTGAAAGTGGAGAGTGGAAAGTGGAATTTTGGTGTGCCGCTGCGCGGCACGATTGAAAATACCATTCTCTCCACTTTTCACTTTCCAAACTCCACTTTCTCTTTGCTGCTTATCTTTTATCGCGTTCACACCGCGGTATACCGCTGGCCGGGCCAGCTTTGCGCGGCGCCGGAAAGCTCCAGCTCCAGCAGCGCCGCCAGCACGGTGCCCGCGGGCAGGCCGCAGCGCCGCACGATGTCATCGACGGGGCGCGGGGTCTGGTCCAGCGCCGCCAGCACCGTTTGGGCCGGGGCGGTCAGGGCGCCGGTATCGGGGCCGGGCCGCTGCGCGGGGGCGGCGGCGTCCCGCTTTTCCATGCCCAGCACGGCCAGCACGTCCGCCGCGGCGGTGAGCATGGCGGCGCGTCCCGCCTTGAGCAGGGCGTTGGTGCCGGCGCTGTTCTGGCTGTAGATGCTGCCGGGCACCGCCAGCACGGGGCGGCCGTACCGCCGCGCGTGGGCCACGGTGTTGAGCGTGCCGCTTTTCTGCCGGGCCTCGGCCACGCACAGCGCCTCGCCCAATGCGGCGATGAGGCGGTTGCGCGCCAAAAAGGTGGCCGTCTGCTTTTTGTCAAAGCCGGGCGGGTACTCGCTCACCACGCAGCCGCCCAAACGCTCGATATCGCGGCGCAGCGCGGCGTTGGCGGCGGGATAGGTGGTGTCGATGGGGGTGCCCAGGAAGGCCACGGTGGCGGTGCCCGCCTCGACGGCGGCGCGGTGGCCCTCGCTGTCCAGCCCGTCGGCCAGGCCGCTGACAATGACCACGCCCTGCTGCGCGAGCGCGAGCGAAAGGTCATGGCACGCCTGCTTGCCGTACTGCGTGGGCCGCCGCGTGCCCACCATGCCGACGTAGCGCCCGCCGTTGAGGCAGCGGGTATCGCCGGTGGCGTACAGCGCGAGCGGGCGGTCGGGCAGGGGGGCGAAGCGGGCGGGGTAGTCAGGATCCTCGGGGGTGAGGACGGCGATGCCGGCGCGGCGGCAGCGTTCCAGGCGGGGGGCGTAGTCCGCCGGGCCGGTGGCGAGCAGGGCCTCCACGGCGCGGCGGGTAAGGTAGCCCGGCAGGGCTTTGCCGGCGCAGACAGCCTCATACAAAGCGCGCGGGTCGGGCCAATCGGCCAAAAGCTGCCCGGCCTGCGCGCAGCCGGAGCCCAGCGCATCGGCCAGCCAGACCCAATACAGGGCGCTATCCATCGCTTTCCTCCCCTTGCAGGCGCAGCTCCGGGGCGCGGAAATGCCACAGCAGCACGCTGCCGGCGGCCCCGGCGTTGAGGCTTTCGACCCTGTCCGTCATCGGGATGCGCACGGCGGCGGTACAGGCATCCGCCACCGCCCGCGAGAGGCCGCGCCCCTCGCTGCCGATGGCCACGCACACCCCGCCGGGGAAATGCCGCGGCACACCGCCCAGCGGCTTTGCGCCGTACAGCGCCGCGGCCAGGCAGGCAACGCCCCGGCCCCGCAGGCCCGCCAATGCGGCGGGCAGGTCCTCCACGCAGAGCACCGGCAGCTGCCCCGCCGCGCCCATGCCGGCGCGCAGCGTCTTGGGGGCAAAGGGTGCCGCGCACCCGGGGCCGAGCAGCGCGAGCTCAAACCCGAAGGCGGCGGCGCTGCGCAGCAGCGTGCCGACGTTGCCGGGGTCCTGCACGGCGTCGAGCGCCAGGATGCGCCCGGCCGTTTGCAGCAGGCCCGGCGCGGGCGCCGGCGCTGCGAACAGCGCGAACACCTGCTGGGTGCTGGCCGTGCCGGCGAGCTTTTCGGCCACGTGCGGCGCCACAAGGGCCGTCACATCGGCAAAGGCGGCCAGCGCCGGCGTGCGCGCGAGCGCCGCCTCGGTGGCAAACAGGGTATGCAAACGGCAGCCGCGGGCCAGCTCCAGGCAGAGCTTGGGCCCCTCGGCAAAAAACAGGCCAGCGGCGGCGCGGGCGCGTTCATCGTCCCGCAGGCGGCAGGCATTTTTGACGGCGGCATTGTCGCGGCTGGTGATGGTCTGCATGGAGGCACCCCAAACAAATGTGACGCACGCGCACACGCGCGGGCGTCACAGGTGAGCAAATCAGGCTTTTTTGACCTTTGCGACCAGCGCGTTGAAGCTGGCGGGGTCGTGGATGGCCATCTCGCTGAGCATCTTGCGGTTGAGCTCGATGCCTGCCTTCTTGAGGCCGTTCATCAGGGTGGAGTAGTTCATGCCCTGCGCGCGCGCCGCGTTGTTGATGCGGGTGATCCACAGGCTGCGGAAATCGCGCTTTTTCATCTTGCGGCCGGCGAAGGCGTAGTTGCCGCTCTTCATCACGGCCTGCTTGGCCATGCGGAAATGCTTGCTCTTGGAGCCGTAGTAGCCTTTTGCCAGCTTGAGGGTCTTTGCGCGACGCTTGTGCGTCATGGTAGCGCCTTTGATACGAGCCATGGTGTTTTATCTCCTTTACACAGTCACATAAATTGTACCGGCCAAAAGCCTCGGCTCAGCCGCCGTAGGGCATCATCTTGCGCACGGTGGCGGCGTTGGTCTCGTCGACATAGTGCGGCATACGCAGCCCGCGGGAGAGTTTGGTGGTCTTTTTGGTCAGGATGTGGCGGCGCTTGGTCGCGTTGCGCTTGATCTTGCCGCTGGCCGTCATCTTAAAGCGCTTTTTTGCGCCCGACAGGGTCTTGAGTTTCATCTTAGCCATTTTGTGTTTCCTCCCAAAATCAGTTTTACTTGGTGGGTGCGGGGGACAGGAACATCATCATGCTGCGCCCCTCCAGCTTGGGCTGCTTGTCGATAACAGCCTTGCCGGCAAGGGTTTCGGCAAAACGCTTTTCCACGTCGAGGCCCAGGCTGGTGTGCGCCATCTCACGCCCGCGGAACCGGATGGATACCTTGATCTTGTGCCCCTGCTGCAAAAATTTGGCAGCCTGGTTGACCTTGGTGTTGAAATCGTTGGTATCAATGTTGAGCGAGAGCCGTATCTCCTTGAGTTCGACGGTCTTCTGGTTCTTGCGCGCTTCTTTTTCGCGCTTTTGCATCTCAAAGCGGTATTTGCCGTAGTCAAGGATCTTGCACACCGGCGGTTTGGCCTGCGGCGCCACCTTGACAAGGTCCAGCTCCTGCTCCATGGCCATGCGCAAAGCGTCGCGCGGGCTCATGATGCCCATCTGCTGGCCGTCGGCACCCACAAGGCGGATCTCCTTATCGCGGATACGCTCATTGATCTCCAGTTCCTTTGCGTTGTTGCTGCTGGCGATTGTGATACACCCCCATCCAAAGTTTTGCGGTGGACAGACAAAAGCGGCCGCAAACACAGCAGCCGCCAACCATACGCGCACCGCCCGGCGGGGGTGCGTTCTGCGTATGACCCGGGGCCAAAGCCGGCCCGCAAGGTGAGCTGGCGGCACGTATGCCGCGCTGCTGCTTTTTTTACGGCCCTTATCTTAGCATACGCGGCGGCGCTTGTCAAGGGGCGCCGGGGCCCCGGCGCGGAAAATTTTTCCCGCCGGGCTATAGCCAGCCCACGGCGAATATGCTATTATTAGGATACTGAGTTATTGTGGGAAAGGTCGGTCATTTTATGCCGGTACCGGGGAAGACGCGTGTCGCTTTGTTTTTCGGCGGCGTTTCCAGCGAGCATGAGATCAGCTGCGTTTCCGCCGCCGCGTGGCTGCGCGCGCTGCGCGCGCGGCCCTGCGCGGAAAAATACGAGGTGACGGCCGTCGGCATCACCAAGGCCGGGCGCTGGCTGCGCACCTTTGCCGCGCCCGAGGCGGTGGAGAGCGGCGCCTGGGAACAGGACGCCGCCAACGCCCCCTGCACGCCCAGCCCCGACCGCGGCGACCACGGCCTTTTGCTGCGCGAGGGCGGCGCCGTGACGCTGCTGCCGGTGGATGTGGCGGTGCCCATCCTGCACGGCAAAAACGGCGAGGACGGCACCATCCAGGGCCTGTTTGAGCTGGGGGGCATCCCCTATGTGGGGTGCGGCGTGCTGGGCAGCGCCGTGTGCATGGACAAGGCCGTGGCCAACACCCTGATGGACGCCGCCGGTGTGCCCCACTGCCGCTGGTGCTGGGCCGTGCGCACCGAGGCGGAGGACCAGCCCGACGCCCTGTGTGACCGGGTGGAGAACCGGCTGGGCTACCCTGTGTTCGTCAAGCCGGCCAACGCCGGCTCCAGCGTTGGCGTGAGCCGGGCCGGGGACCGCGCGGCGCTCAAGCGCGCCATCGTCCTTGCTTTAAAAGAGGACGACAAGCTGGTGTTCGAGGAGGCCGTCACCGGGCAGGAGGTGGAGTGCGCGGCCATCGGCAACCCCGACGCGCCCCTGACGGTGAGCGCCACCCGCCCCGGCGAGATCCTGGCCGGCGATACCTTTTATACCTATGACGACAAATACAAAAACGGCGTCTCACAGACGGTGATACCGGCGCGGCTTTCGCCCCAGAAGCTGGACGAGGTGCGGGCCGCCGCCATCCACGCCTACACAGCGCTGGGCTGCACGGGCCTTGCCCGGTGTGACTTTTTTGTGGAAAAGGATACCGGCCGCGTGCTGTGCAACGAGCTCAACACCATGCCGGGCTTTACCTCCATCAGCATGTACCCCAAGCTGATGGAGGCGGCGGGGCTTTCCTTCCCCGCCCTGGTGGACCGGCTCATCGGGCTGGCGCTCAGCAAACGGAAAGGAGCCTACTGATGGATACACGGCCCATCGGGGTGTTTGATTCCGGCCTGGGGGGGCTGACCGCCGTGCGCCAGCTGCGGCGCATGCTGCCAGGCGAGGACATCGTCTATTTCGGCGATACCGGCCGCGTGCCCTACGGCCCGCGCGGGCGGGACATCATCCTGCAATACGCGCGGCAGGATATCCGGTTTTTGCTCTCCAAGGGCGTCAAGTGCATCGTGGCGGCCTGCGGCACCGTCAGCTCCACCTACCCGGCCGAGGAAGCCGCGGCGCTGCCGGTGCCCTATACCGGCGTGGTGGAGACGGCCGCCCGCTGCGCCGCCGCCGCCACCAAAAGCGGCAAGGTGGGGGTCATCGGCACGGCGGCCACCGTGCGCAGCGGCAGCTATGAGAAAGCCCTGCGCGCGCTGCGGCCCGGCATCGCCATCACCGCCAAAGCCTGCCCGCTGTTCGTGCCGCTGGTGGAGAACGGCTTTATCGAAGAGGGCGACCCCGTGGCCGCGCTGGTGGTGGAGCGGTACCTTGCCGGGGTGCGCGCCGCCGGGGTGGACACGCTGATCCTGGGCTGCACGCACTATCCCCTTTTGCGGCCCGCCATCGCGGCGTTCATGGGCGAAGGCGTCACGCTCATCGACGTGGGGCAGATGACCGCCGTGGCCGCCGCCGAGATGCTGGGTGCGCGCGGGCTGCTGCGCGGCGGCGCGCACGCCGGCACCGCCCACTATTATGTGAGCGATACGCCGGAGGACTTTGCCGCGCTGGAAACGATGTTTTTGGGCGAATACGCCGGCGGCCCGGTGGAGCGCATCGCCATCGAAACGTATTAAAGGGAAAAGGACATGGAAGAAAACTATCTCATCACCATCAAGGGCACGATGCAGCAGGGCGGCGAGAGCGACAGCGTTGAGCTGATGACCCGCGGCAGCCTTGTGCACAAGGACAGTGCCTACTATATCATTTATAAGGAGACGGAGGCCACCGGCTACGACGGCTGCACCACCACCGTGAAGGTGGCGGACGACGCCCGCCGCGTGACCATGACCCGTTTCGGCCCCATCCCCAGCCAGCTGGTGGTGGAGAAGGGCACCCGCCACCTGTGCCATTATGACACCGGCTACGGCGCCGTGAGCCTGGGCGTGGCGGCGGACGAGATCGAACCGAAGCTGACCGGCAAGGGCGGGCGGCTCAGGTTCAGCTATACGCTGGATTCCGGCAATGAGGCGTTCATCAGCCGCAATCTGGTGGACATCACCGTCCGCCCGCTGCCCCCGAAGGACAAGCAGGATACGAAAAGGAGTTAAGGCCCCCATGCGCAACTACCCGTACAAAAATTATGACCCCCGCGCCGCCCTGGCCGCCGAGGCCCGCGCCGTCCTGGAGCAGGCCGCCAACGCCGCCATGGCGGACGGCAGCCTGCCGCAGGCGGCGCTGCCCGCCTTTATCACCGAGACGCCGGCCGACGCCAAAAACGGCGATGTGGCCGCGAACCTTGCCATGGCCGGCGCGCGCGTGTGGCGTATGCCGCCGCGCAGGATTGCCGAGGCCATCGCCGCGCATCTCGACCTGCCCGCCCGCACCGGCGTGTTTGACCGCGTGGAGGTGGCCGGGCCGGGCTTTATCAACTTTTACGCCTCGCTTTCCTGGTTGACGGGCGTGGTGTTCGCCGCCACGATGGACGCGCAGTACGGCCGCACCGACGCGGGCAAAGGCAAGCGCTACAACGTGGAATTTGTCTCCGCCAACCCGACGGGGCCGATGCACATGGGCAACGCCCGCGGCGGCGCGCTGGGCGACGGCATCGCCGCCTGCCTGGAATGGGCCGGCTACGACGTGACGCGGGAATTTTACATCAACGACGCCGGCAACCAGATCGAGAAGTTCGGCAAGAGCCTGGCCATCCGCTATTTGCAGCTTTTTAAAGGCGAGGACGCCTGCCCCCTGCCGGAAGAGTGCTACCAGGGCGCCGACATCATCGCCCACGCCAAAGCCTTTGCCGCCGAACACGGCGACGCCTATGTGGACGGCGATTTCGAGGCCCTCAAGGCCGCCATCGTCGCCAAGGCCCTGCCGGAGAACATCGCCGGCCTTGAGCGCGATTTGGCCAAATACCGCATCGAATACGACGTGTGGTTCCACGAGAGCGGGCTGCACAAAACGGGCGCCGTGCAGGCGGTGGTGGACAAGCTCCTGCAAAGCGGCGCCTGCTACCGGGCCGAAGACGGGGCCGTGATGTACAAAAGCGCGCAGTACAGCGCCAAATACGGCGTTGCCAACAAGCGCAAGGACGGCGAGGACGAGGCCAAGGACGAGGTGCTGGTGCGCGCGAACGGCGTGCCCACCTACTTTGCCGCCGACATCGCCTACCATTACAACAAGCTGGCGGAGCGCGGGTTTGAGAAGGCCATCGACGTTTGGGGCGCCGACCACCACGGCCATGTGGCCCGCATGAAGGGCGCGATGGATGCCATCGGGCTGGACGGGGAGCGCCTTGACATCGTGCTGATGCAGATGGTCAACCTGATGCGGGACGGCCAGCCGGTGCGGATGAGCAAGCGCACCGGCAAGGCCATCACCCTGACCGACCTTCTGGACGAGGTGCCCATCGATTCGGCCCGGTTCTTCTTCAATATGCGGGAGGCAAACTCCACCCTGGATTTTGACCTTGACCTGGCCGCCCGCAATGACAGCGAGAACCCCGTCTATTACGTGCAGTACGCGCACGCGCGCATCTGCACCATGCTCAAAAAGCTGGCGGAGGAGGGCATCGAATACGCCGGGCCAAAGGCATGGGCGGGCTATGCTTTCCCCGAGGAGAGCGAGCAGGCGCTCATCCGGCTGGTTGCCAATTTCCCCGGCGAGATCGCGGCCGCCGCCGCCCGCTATGACCCGGCGCGCATCACCCGCTACTGCACCGACGTGGCCGCGGCCTTCCACCGCTTTTACGGCGCCTGCCGCATCCGCGGCGCCGCCGCGCAGGCGTGCCAGGCGCGCCTGGCGCTGTGCCTGGCCGCGCGCGGCGTCATCCGCAGTATTTTGACGATGTTCAAGATCTCGGTGCCGGAAAGTATGTGAACCGCAGACTGTCGAAAAAGCCCCTGCCTTTAGCGGCGGGGTCAGGGGATCCCGCCCTACGTTCTCAAATCGCACTTACTTTCGTTGTGGACGTAGGGCGGCCTGCCCTCAGGCCGCCGCAGCGAAGGTACTTTCTGCCGGCTTTTGACACACGGAAGGCCGCCGCCCCCAACGGGAGCGGCGGCCTTAAAAATACCCTAACAGTTCTATTATAAGCAATGGAAATGCATTTTTCAACCCCAATTATGTACAAATATTTCCATAAAAGGTTGGCGCTTTTGCGAATAGACAGCACGGCACGGGCATGGTATAGTATAGGCACAACAAAGAAAACCGCCGGAGATACGGAGCCGCAAAGCTCCAAGCGGACGCCAACTTCCAAAGCCTTACGGGCAGACGGCACCCGGTTCACAACGCAGTAAAGAAAGGCCCCCCACGGAGCACCCTTTACCAAAGCACGAACAAAAGGGACCCCGCCCCCACAAAAGCTGGAAGACGAAGCAAATGGCCGCCGGCAGATTTTCGCAAGGAAGGAGGCTCAGGCTCGTATGCGTTATAAAGATCCCATTCATCACCGGCGGGTCTGGGCCCGCTGAAGCGAAAGGGACACCGCAAAGCCACAGGTCATAACCTGTACCGGCAAAAGGCCGGATAGAAAATAAGGTGCAAAACCCCAGCCGCGACAAAAAGCCCGGACCTGCCAACAAAACCACCCCAGCGTTTCCATATAGATGAGACCAAATCGAAAGAGGGCAACCCCCATGAAAGGTCTGTTACCCCCGAATGGTTAAGCTCCCATCTAAACGAAAGGAAAGTACTCCAATGTACAGGTGAAAAGGGCATGAGCCCTCGCATCAGACCCGGTCCCCTACCCCAGAGCAAGGGAACTTCGTAAATTGAAGGATGATGTCCTATGAAAGGCACCAACACCCAAAAATAACGAACAGGGAATGATGAGGCTATGACTCCGATCAAGTAGCACCACCCCGGCGCCCGCAAGGCGCCGGGGTTTTTGCGTGCCGAGGGACTCGACACACTGCAAGAGAGGAGTTTTGCGCACGGGCCTACGCGCCAAGAGCCGCCGCTTTGCGGCGGTTGCGCTCCGGCAGGCGCCTGCGGGCGCACAGCGTTGAGCGAGGGCGTGACCGAAATCATACATGGCGCCGCCTTGCTCCCCCCTTGAATACCCCGTCGCAAAAAATACCGTGCGTATGCCTTGCAGGCGGCTTGCACGGTATTTTTTGTTACAGAGGTATCGGCCCTGCCCGTCATGTCGGTCAGGGCCGATGGATTTAGAGCCCGGCGTGTCGCGGGCTGCCGTTTGCGGCGGCTGCCCCCCTACGGGGATACGGGAACCGTATCATTCGGACGGTAGGGCGGGGCCTGGCCCCGCCGCGATTTGGCAGGAGCTTTTTGGCGGCCCGGCGTTCCCCACGGGCCTGCTTTTATGGTCGTGCTCAGAAGCCGAAGCTGGGCAGCACCCTCAGCGCCTTGAGCCAGGCATCGGGCACCGGCAGGCCGGAGACGGCCGGATAGTACACGGCGAACACCACCAGCGATGCCACGCACAGCCCCACGCCGATGCACCGGGCGGCGCGGGCGTCCTTTGCCCGGGCAAGGACCAGCGCGATGGCCGCCAGGCAGAACAGCACACTGGGGAAATAGTGGTACAAAAACGTGCTGCGCTGCACCAGCATCCACGGCAGCAGCTGCGCCGCGTACAGGATCAGCACGGCGGCGCCGGCACGGGTGCCGCACCCCGAGATCTGCCGCCACAGCAGCAGCAAAATGCACGCAAGCCCCGCCAGCCAGATCACCGGCCCCGCCAGCCCGGCGATGCTGGCGCGCGTGCCGGCGGGCAGGTTGGTGTTGCCGTAATACCACACCGGCCGCAGGCCCAACAGCCAGGTATACCAGCGGCTCTCAAACGGGTGGGTGGAGCTGAGGTTCGCGTGGTAGCTGAACATGGTAAGCTGCGCCCGCCAGACATCGTCGAGGCCAAAGCCCGGATCACGCCAGGTGTAGGGCAGGTAGCTGGCGGTGTAGATGCCCAGCGGCAGCAGCACATAGAACCCCACGCCGCCCAGCGCCGCGGCGCAGAACTCCCGCCAAAAATCCGGCGGTTTCTGCCGCCACCGCGCCCACAAAACGCCCAGATACAGCGCCGCCAGCCCCATGCCGGCGTAGAGGCCGGTCCATTTGCAGGCGCACCCCAGCCCGAACGCTGCGCCGCCCAGCGCCATGGGCACAAAGCTGCCCAAAACGCCCTTTTGCAGCACGCTCTGGCAATACCACAGCATACAGTGCGCCCCCAGCAGGATAAAGAAGGCGGCGCAGGTATCGATGGTGGCCATGCGGCTTTGCGCAAAACGGAACAGGTCCAGCGCCAGCAGCGCGCCCGCCAGCGCGCCCGCCCACGGTTTGCGGGTAAGGCGCCGGGCAAACGCCCACGCCAGCGGCACCATCAGCACGCCGAACAGCGTGCCCGCAAAACGCCAGCCGAAGCCCGTCATGCCGAAAACGGCGATGCCCAGCATGATGAACACCTTGCCCAAAGGCGGGTGCGTCGTCTCGTACACCGGCAGGGCGTGCAGCAACTCATACCCGGTGCGGGCGTGGTAGATCTCGTCAAAATAAAAGCTGTTGAGCTGGCTGATGGTATCCGGCACGAGCGCCTGCTCATCAAACAGCGGGTCGGCATAAGCCGTGTTGGAAAGGGGGTATGTTTCACCCGCCGCATCGCGGAAGCACAGCTCCATCACCTGGCCGTTCTCCACCGTGACGGTGTAGGGGCCGGGGCCGGCGGCCGAGAGGTCCAGCCGCGCCCAGGTGAAGGGGGTGGTATGGCCCAGCTCCATCTGCGCCGCGAGGGCGCCGCTGGCGTCGGTGACGGTGAGCAGGCCGTTGTTGGAACGGGAAATGCCGGGGTAGACCCACAGCGCAGCCAGCGGGCTGCCGTGCGGCAGCAGCTCCGCGGTGGCGGTATACACGCCGCCGTTGGCGTCGGCGCCGTTCTGGGGGGCTTTGGTATCGCCCAGATACACAAAGCTCAAAACCGCCGTGGCCGCCGTCAGCCCCGCAAGGGCCAGCACCTCCCGCCGCTGCCAGCGCGGCAGCGGGGCGCCGGCCGCCGCGGCGCCGGTGCGCAGGGGGCGCGCCGCGGGGGCGGCGGGCACGGGGGCCGGGCCCTGCTCCACAAAGCGCCACACGCCCCACGCCAGCAGCAAAAAGCAGCCGGTCTCGGCCAGGCCGGTCAGGCGCACCACCAGCGTGCTGGTGGCGCTGGTCATCCATTCGTCCTCGGTGCCGGTGAGGGTGTAGACGGTGGCCTGGTTGATGAGCCCCACCAAAGACAGACCGTACCCCGCCGCGTAAACCTGGCGGTCCCGCCAATAAGCGGCGGCCAGCAGCGCGGCCATGGTGCCAAAGATGACATACCGCTCATGCATGGCGTGCGCGAAGGTGTAGACGGCGGTCAGGTAGAAGGCCGAGAGCATCAGCGGCGAAAAACGCCCGGCCCGCCAGCCCCGCACCGCCAGCACCGCCAAAGCCAGCGTGGCCAGCACGATGCCCGCCATGCCCAGCACGCGCCAGCTCACCAGCCCGCCGGCCAGGGCATCGGCACTTTGCCAGTTGCCGCCCAGCAGCGCCAGCCAGTTGTAGCCGTTGATGGTGGCATAGTCAAAAAAGGTGGAAAGGCTGAAATATTGGTCCCACAAGCCGGGCACAAGGCCCGCAAGGCCAAAAAACGGCAGGCCGCACAAAAGCGCCGGTACCAGTGCCAGCGCGGCGCCGCCAAAGATGCGCCCCACCGCCCGTTTTACCGCTGCTTTGCCCTGCGGCACGGCATCCGCCACGGCGGCCAAAAACGCCGCCGCCAGCACCGGCCCGGCCAGCAGCGCCTGCGGTTTGACGGCCAGCGCCACGCCGTAGGCCAGCGCCGCCGGCAGATACCGCTTTTGTTCCAGCCACCACATACAAAACAGCAGCGGCAGCAAAAACGCGCCGTCGACCTGCTTCCAGACGGCGGTGTCGAACACAAGCGAGGGGCACAGCGCCGTGAAGGCCGCGATGCGCAGCGCCCCGGCCGCGTTTTCACCGCTTTGACGCGCCGCGTGCCAGACCAGCGCAGCGATGCCGCCATCACACACGGCGGGCACCAGCGCGAACAGCGCACGGCCCGCGGGGCCGTTAAAGGCGATGCCCAGCGCCATGCGCACGCGGGACAAAAGCCCCAGCACAAGGATGTACAGCGGCGGGTATCCGCCCCCGCCGGGGGTGTAGAAGGCGGCCGGGCCGCCGCTGCACAGGCAGTCCCCCCAATACCAGAGGGTGCTGTAGTCATAGGGGTAGGGCTCGGTCACGGCCGCCAGCACAAGGCGCGCCAGCAGCGCCGCGCCCAGGATGGCCCACAGCGCGGCGGGGGCTTTCTGTTTTCGGGCGGGCAAGGGCATCCGCGGCTCCTTTCCTTCGCGCACGGCGGCAGGGGCGGCCTGAAGGCCGCCCCCCAGACTGTCGAAAAAGGGTATTATTTTTTAAACTCTATCGACCTCGGCGGGCGTGTACCGACGAGGTCGATACCGCTAGAGTAAAAAATCGCGTTCGAGTCGCCGAAGGCATGAGAACGGGATTTTTTGCGATAGAGAGAATCCAAAGGGGAGGCGCAGGCGACTTGGCGAGCATAGCGAGTCAACGAAGCCGAGCCTTCTCTTTGCAGCGTGTCGGGTTTCCCGACACGCTGAGGGGCGGCCTGAAGGCCGCCCCCGGATGGTGGTCATTCCGTCTTTGTCAGCTGCGGGCCGTCCTTTGTGTCCTTGATGGCCCAGCCCATGGCGGTGAGCTTTGCGCGCAAAGCGTCGGCACGGGGCCAGTCCTTCGCGGCCTTGGCGGCGGCGCGCTGCTCCACCAGCGCGGTGACTTCGGGCGGGATATCGTCCTTTTTGCGCCCGTACAAAAGGCCCAGCACGCCGGTGAGCTCGTCAAAGATGCCGGCGGCCGCCTCCAGCGCCGCTTTGCCGGCGGCGGGGCCGAGGGTGTTGATGTCCTTGACGAGGTCGAACAGCGCGGCCAGGGCGTCGGGGGTGTTGAGGTCGTCGTCCATCGCCGCGATGAATTTTTGCTTTGCCTTTTCGCCGGCGGCGGCAAGGGCGGCGTCGTTTTCCGCGGCGGCGGGGGCGTGCGCGAGGGCGAAATCCAGGTTCTCGCGGCAGGTATACAGGCGCTCCAGCGCGTTTTTGCAGCTTTCGATGAGCTCCACGGTGTAGTTGAGCGGCATACGGTACCCGGCCGTGAGCAGGAAGTAGCGGATGGGCTCGTAGCCGTATTTTTGCGCCACGTCCCGGATGGTGAAAAAGTTGCCCGCGCTTTTGGACATCTTCTGGTTGTCGATGTTCAAAAAGCCGTTGTGCATCCAATACCGCGCAAAGGTGCAGCCGTTGGCGCACTCGCTCTGGGCGATCTCGTTCTCATGGTGGGGGAAGATGAGGTCCTGCCCGCCGGCGTGCAGGTCGATGGTGGGGCCGAGATGGGTGCGCGCCATGGCGCTGCACTCGATGTGCCAGCCGGGGCGCCCGGGGCCCCAGGGGCTTGGCCAGCTGGGCTCGCCGGGCTTGGCGGCCTTCCATACGGCGAAATCGGCGGGGTCCTCCTTGAGGTCATCGTCCATCTGGCTGCGCAGCGCGCGGTTGCCGCTCTCAAGGTCGTCAAGGTTCAAATGGCTCAGCTTGCCGTAGCCGGCATCGGACTTGACGCGGAAATAGACGTCGCCGTTTTTGGCCACATAGGCGTGGCCCTTTTCGATAAGGTCGGCGACGATGGCCTGGATCTGCGCGATATGCTCCGTCGCGCGCGGGCGCACGGTAGGCGCCTTGACGTTGAGGCCCTCGCTGTCCCGGATATACTCGGCCTCATACCGACGGGCGACCTCGGCCATCGAGGTGCCTTCCTCTTTGGCTTTCTGGATGAGCTTGTCGTCGATGTCGGTGATGTTGGAGACAAAGACCACCTTGTTGCCGCGGTATTCCAGATACCGGCGCAGGGTATCGAAAACGACCATCGGCCGCGCGTTGCCGATGTGGACAAAGTTGTAGACCGTCGGCCCGCAGACATAGATGCGGTACTCCCCGGGGGTCTGGGGGGTGAACTCCTCTTTCTGGCGGGTCATGGTGTTGAAGATCTGCATAGGGCACGCTCCTTGAGGGGGGATGTAAGGAAACCGATACCATTATAGCCGCCCGAAGGCGGCTTGGCAAGGGCTATCCGTGCCGGAAAAGGGCCTCATTTGGCTTGCAGGAAGCACCCGCGGTTCTGCCACAGGTAGATGCCGCCGGACAGCAGCGTGACCGCCGCCACCGCCCAGCACAGCACCATCACCACGGCCAGCACCGGCGCAAAGGCCAGGCTGTTGAAGAAGGCGGCGCCGAAATAGTACACAAGGATGGTGAGCATTTGCAGCACCGTTTTGACCTTGCCCCACATGTTGGCGGCGATGACGGTGCCGCGCTCGGCCGCCACCATGCGCACGCCGGCCACGGCAAACTCCCGGAACAGAACCACCGCCAGCACCACCGGAGAGCAGGCGCGGTCCACCACCATGTAGAGGAACGCCGCGGTGGTGAGCATTTTATCGGCCAGCGGGTCCATGAATTTGCCGAAATCGGTGACGAGATGGTACTTGCGGGCAATGTACCCGTCGAGGAAATCGGTAAAGCTGGCGGCGGCGAACACGATGCCGGCCAGCAGCGCCATCGTCTGGTCATGGACATCGGCGCCCATGCCGCACAAGGCGGCGAACACCATAAAAACAGGCACGAGCACGACGCGCAGCAGCGTGAGTTTGTTGGGCAGGTTCATGGTTTGGCCTCCTTGTTCAACAGCGCATAGCCGTACAGGTCATAGGTATCGGCGTCGGTGATGCGGACGCGGTAAAACGCGCCCGTCTCCAGCGGCGTGTCGCCGGGGGTGAGCACGCTGCCGTCGATCTCGGGGCAGTCCCCCTTGGAGCGCAGCAGGTACATCCTGCTCTCCTCGTCAAAGCCGTCGCAGATGCATTCCAGCGTCTGGCCCACCCGGGCGGCCTGCACCTCGGCGCTGATGCGCGCCTGCAATTCCATGATGCCGTCGGCGCGCCGCTGCTTCGTCTCCTCGTCGAGCTGGCCGGACATGGCGGCGGCGGGGGTGTTCTCCTCGGGGGAGTAGGCAAAGCAGCCGAGGCGGTCAAAGCGGGCGGCCTTGACGAAATCACAAAGCTCGGCATACTGCTGCTCCGTCTCGCCGGGGAAGCCGGCGATGAGGGTGGTGCGCAGCGTGATGCCGGGGATGGCGGCGCGCAGCCGGGCGATGGCGCCCTCGATATCGGCGCGGGTGCCGCGGCGGCCCATGGCCTTGAGCACCGCGTCCGAGCAGTGCTGGATGGGCAGGTCCAGGTACGGCACGACCTTTTTGTTGCGCGCCATCGCGGCGATGAAACCGTCGGTGATGCGCTCGGGGTAGGCGTACAGGATGCGGATCCACCGCAAGCCGTCGATGGCGTTGAGCGCGTCCAGCAAAGCGCAGATCTTGCCCGGCTCGCCCAGATCCTCGCCGTAGGCGGTGGGATCCTGCGCGACGAGGATGAGCTCCTTGACGCCCTCCCCCGCCAGCCATTTTGCTTCGGCCACACAGTCCTCCAGCGGGCGGCTGCGCAGCGGCCCGCGGATGAGCGGGATGGCGCAGTAGCGGCAGCGGTTGGAGCAGCCCTCGGCGATTTTTAAGTACGCGTAGTGGCGCGGGGTGGAGATGACGCGCGCCCCGCCCAGCGGCAGCGCCGTCTTGGGGCCGTAGCTTTCGATGCCATTTTCCCCGCCGCACAGCCGCGCGACGATGGCGGGCAGCGCCGGGTTGGAGGCAAGGCCCACCACGGCGTCGACCTCCGGCATCTCGCGCGCGATCTCGGCCTTGTACCGCTCGGCCAGGCAGCCGGTGACGATGACCTTGAGCGCCGGGTTTTGCGCCTTGTACGAGCAGGCCAGCAGGATGTTCTCGATGGCCTCGGCCTTGGCGCTCTCGATAAAGCCGCAGGTGTTGACGATGATGACGTCCGCCGCGGCCGGGTCCGCCACCGTGCGGTGGCCGGCCTTGAGCAGCGCGTGGCAGAACACGTCGGCATCGACCTGGTTTTTGGGGCAGCCAAGGGATACGATGGCAATATCCATGGGGGTCACACTTCCTCCTGTGCCTGTTGCAGCGCCGCGCGGATGGTGGCATGGGCAAAGCCGCGGCGCGCCAGCGCCGCGGCGACCTGCTCGCGCCTGCCCTCGGCCAGTTTGCGGGCGTACTGCCGCCGCACCAGCGCCCGCGCGCTTTCCAGCTCCGGGTCGGCTTCGCCGTCCTGCGTTTGGTACAGCGCCCCGACGGCGGCCTGTGCCGCGGCGCTGTCGATGCCTTTGGCGGCAAGGTCGCGCAGGATCTCGCGCCGGGACTTGTGCCGCGCGTACAGTTCGGCCGCGCGGCGGCGGGCCACGCCTTCGTCGTCCAGCAAGCCCAGCTCCTTTGCGCGCGCCACGGCCGCGGCCGCAGTGTCGGCATCAAAGCGGCGGCAGAGCTTTTGGTACAGCTCCCCCGCCGCGTGGTCGCGCAGGGCGAGGTGGTCCATCGCCTTGTCCAGCGCGCGGCGGGCGTCGCTTTCGCCCCGCAGGCGCTCGGCCTCGGCGTCCGTCAGCTCGTCGCCGGTGTGCAGCGCGGCGTCGGCAAAAAGCTCCGGCGAGAGGGAGAAGGCAAATTCCCCGTCCAAAAACAGCGCGATGCGGCCTTTTTTTGTCTCTTTGACCTGTGTGAGGCGGGGCATCAGTCGTCGACCATGATGTCAAGGTCCATCTCGCTGCCGGTGGTGGCGGGCGCTGCCGCCGGCGCGGGGGCCTCGGCGGCGGCGGGGGCGGCCAGCTCGGCCGTTGTCAGCGGCTTGACGGCGCCCTTTTTGCCCGCCGAGAGCAGGCGGCCGGCGTTGTCGCGCACGATCTTTTCGATCTCGGCGGCGATGTCCGGGTGCTCCTTGAGGTAGATCTTGGCGTTGTCACGCCCCTGGCCGAGGCGGATATCCCCGTAGTTGAACCACGCGCCGCTCTTTTGCACGGCGCCCAGCTTGACGCCCAGGTCGATGATCTCGCCGATTTTGGAGATGCCCTCGCCGAACATGATGTCGAACTCCGCCTCACGGAAGGGCGGGGCGACCTTGTTTTTGACGATCTTGGCGCGGGTGCGGTTGCCGATGAAGGCGCCGTTGGCGTCCTTGAGGCCCTCGATGCGGCGCACGTCGATGCGCACCGAGGAATAGTATTTGAGCGCGCGCCCGCCGGTGGTGACCTCGGGGTTGCCGTACACGACGCCGACCTTCTCGCGCAGCTGGTTGATGAAGATGCACACGGTGTTGGTCTTGCCGATGATGCCGGTGAGCTTGCGCAGCGCCTGGCTCATCAGGCGGGCGTGCAGGCCGACGTGGCTGTCCCCCATTTCGCCCTCGATCTCGGCGCGCGGCACCATCGCCGCGACGGAGTCGACGACGATGGCGTCGATGGCGCCGGAGCGCACGAGCGCCTCGCAGATCTCCATCGCCTGCTCACCGGTGTCGGGCTGGCTGACGAGCAGGCTGTCGATGTCCACGCCGAGCGCCCGCGCATAGGTGGGGTCCAGCGCGTGCTCGACGTCGATGAAGGCGACCTCGCCGCCGTTTTTCTGCGCCTCGGCCAACACCTGCAGGGCCAGCGTCGTTTTGCCGGAGGATTCCGGCCCGTAGACCTCGACGATGCGCCCGCGCGGCACGCCACCGATGCCCAGGGCCAGATCCAGCCCCAAGCTGCCGGTGGAGATGGCGTCCACCTGCATGGTGACGTTGGCGCCCAGCTTCATCACGGCGCCCTTGCCGAACTGTTTTTCGATCTGCGCCAGCGCCGTTTCCAGCGCGGCCTTCTTATCATTGGCGGGGGCCGCCGGCTTGGCGGTTTCTTTCTTCGCTGCCATGGTGTTCTCCTTGCCCTCCCCGTGGGGAGTTGTTTTTGGTTCCGCCCTTATTATACACGTTCTTTTGGCCGTTTACAACCATTTGTTGTAAAATAATTTCAGTTTGCAGCCCGATAAAGCGGCCTTTCAAACCGTTTTTGCGGCCGCGGCCGGGGGCTGTGCGGCGACGGCGCGGTCATGCCCGGCAAGATCCCGGCGCACAAAGGCATTGCGCCAGCCGTTTTGGGCAGCCAGCGCCAGCACGGCGGGCGCCTGCTCGGCGCCGACCTCCAGCACCAGCCAACCGCCGGGGCGCAGGGGGCGCCGGTAATCGCGCAAAAGGGCGCGGTAAAAATTCAGCCCGTCCGCCCCGCCGGCCAGCGCGGCCGCCGGCTCGTGCGCGGTCTCGGGCATGAGGGCGGCCATCTCGGCGGCGGTCAGGTAGGGCGGGTTGCACAGGATGAGGTCGGCGCCACCCGCGGGCAGCGTCTCGTGCCAGGTGCGCACATCCGCCTGCACGCAGCGCACCGGCGTGCCGGCGGCGTTTTGGCACAGGTACGCGAAGGCGGCGGGCTCCTTTTCAACGCAGGTGACGGCCGCGCCCGGCACGAACCTCTGCACGGCCAGGCCCAGGCAGCCGGTGCCGGCGCACAGGTCGAGCACGGTGGGGGACGCCGCCCCGCGTAGCAGGTCGATGGCGGTCTCGGCGACGGTCTCCGTGTCCGGCCGGGGGCAGAGCACCCCCGGCCCGACCTTGAGCGTCAGGCCCATGAAACCGCACCGCCCCAGCAGGTATTGCAGCGGTTCGCGCGCGGCACGGCGCGCCGTGCGCGCGGCCAGATCCGCCGCCTGCCGCGGGGTGAGCGGGGCCTCCCACAGGCGCGGGTCGCCTTCGGTGCCGAGCGCCGCCTGCACCAGGCAGAAGGCATCGTAGGCGGCGTCGGGGCAGCCGGCGGCGCGCAGCGCGTCCCGCACCGCGCGCAGGGCCGCGGCGGCGCCGGCCCCGGTGAGCGCGGCGGGGGTCACCACTGCGCGGCCTCCGGCGTTTCGGGCAGCACGGGGGTGACGGCGGCGATGGCGATCTCGATCATGGAATCGTCCGGCTCGTAGGTGGTCAGGCGCTGGAGCCACAGCCCCGGCCGGCTGACGATGCGGGACAGCAGGCTGTGGCTGCGCCCCGCCCACTTGATGACCTCGTACGAGATGCCGACGAGCAGCGGGAACATGGCCAGCTTGTACACGATGCGCAGGGCGGTGCTGGTCCACGGCAGGACGGCGTACAGCGCGATGCTGATGAGCACGACCAGGATCAAAAAGCTGGTGCCGCAGCGCGGGTGGAACCGGCTGTGGCGGCGGATGTTTTCGACGGTGAGCGGTTCGCCCGCCTCGTAGCAGGCGATGGTCTTGTGTTCGGCGCCGTGGTACTCAAACACGCGGTGGATATCCTTGACGCGGGTGACGAGGAACAGATACCCCAGAAACAGCGCCAGCTTGAGCGCCGCCTCGATAAAGACGCGCGGCCACCGCCCCAGCGGCAGCAGCCCGGTGAGGAAGGTGGGCAGGAAGGTGAACAGCAGCAGCGCCAGCCCGATGCCCGCGAACGCCGCGATGCCCATGACGGCCGTCTGCACCGGGCCCTCGTGCGCGCTGAGCCATTGGTCAAATTTGGACTGGCCGGCCGCGGCTTCCTCCTCCGTCATGCACACGTCGGCCGAATGCATGAGGTAGCGGTAGCCGTTGTACAGGTTGCCTGCCATGGCGCAGACCCCGCGCACAAGGGGCACGCGGTCATACCAGTGGGGGTGCACGTCCTCATACGTCAGGTCGATGGTGCCGTCGGGGCGGCGCACGGCGCAGCAGATCTTTTGGGGGCCGCGCATCATGATGCCCTCCATCAAAGCCTGCCCGCCCACACTGGTGCGGAATTTTTCGGCGGATGGTGTCTGCATGGATATTATGCCTCACTTTGTTGGGATGGGGCGCCCCCCTGCGGGGCCTGCCCGGGCCGGTATTCCGGCAGAAGGACGGCGGCGGTGGTGCCGTGGCCGGGGGTGCTGTCTATCTCGAGCTTTCCGCCCAGCGCGGCGGCGATCTGGTCCACGACCGCCAGCCCGATGCCGGAGCCGCGCACCGCGTTTTTGCCTTTATAAAAGCGTTCCCGCACATGGGCAAGATCCCCGGGGCTGATGCCGCGGCCCTCGTCCCGGATGGCGGTGCGCAGCATGCCCCCGCTGCGCGTGAGCGTGATATAGATGCAGCCGCCGGGGGGCGAATATTTGATGGCGTTGTCCAGCAGGTTGACGAGCACCTGCCGCAGCCGCCCGGCGTCGGCCCAGACGGGGTAGGGTTCCTCCGGCTCGGTGTAATCCAGCCGCAGACCCTCCTGCGCGGCGCGCGCCTCGACAAAGAGGACGGCGTCGGTCACCTCCGCCACAAGGTCAAGGGGCGCGCAGTCCATCTTGAGGCCGTTTTGCAGGCGGGAGAAATCCAGCAGCTCCTCCACCATGGTGTACAGGCGGTCGGTCTCGGTGCTGATGACGGCCAGGCCGCGGCGGTAGTTTTCGTCGGCGGGGTCCAGCGCCGCGATGGTCTCGACCCAGCCCTTGATGCTGGTCAGCGGGGTGCGCAGCTCATGGCTGACGGAGGAGATGAACTCGTTTTTCAGCTGCTCGGTGTGGGCAAGGGCCTCGGCCATGCGGTTGATGGTGTCACACAGGCGGCCGATCTCGTCATGGTAGCGGGTGCTGGGCAGGCGGGTGGCCAGGTCGCCCTCGGCGATGCGGGTGGCGGTGGCCTCCACCTGGCCCAGCGGCCGCACGATGGAGCGGATGAAAAACAGCCCGCTCATCACCGAAAAGCCCAGCAGCGCCGCCGCCAGCCCCAGAGAGTACAGCACCGTTTGGTGCCAGCGGTCGTCGGCCAGGTTGAGGCTGGTGACCAGGCGCATGGCGGTGATGTTCTGCGCCGCATAGGGCACCAGCGCCGTGACGGCCATCACGCGCTCGCCCTCGGTGGTGGTGAAGATGGCGGTGCCGGTGCCGGACGCGCCCGTGACGGCGGCGGCATAGTCGCCCCCTTCGGTGAGGGCGCTGCTGCGCTGGCCGCTGCTGGTGGCCAACACCACCCCGCCGGAACCAAGGAGCATGAACTCAAATTTGTCTTTTTCGTCAAACTGCTCGACGGTGCGGCGCAGCGCCTGCGCGCGGGCCAGCGCGTTGGCGGCGCTGCCGGCGGCGGTGCCGGTGGCCTGCAAACGGCCCTCGATGGTGGAAAAGCGGCTTTGGATGGCATCCTCGACGCCGCCGTACAGCGATTGGTAGCTGGTATACAAAAACACGCTCTCGGCCAGCACCAGGGCCAGCAGCGTCATCAGCAGGCCGCCGCGCAGCCAGCGTTGGGTGATGCTTGTCATGGCGTGCCCCCTTCCTTAACGCATGGAGAGTGGAGAGAGAAGCGCGGAGAGTGAAAAGAGAAGAGTGAAGAGTGAAGAGTGAAAAGTTTTGGTGCGGCGCTTTGCGCCGCGTTTTAAAAAAGAAACCTTCGGTATATTTTAGCCTTGTGCCCAAAGGGCACACCTTATCTTTTATCTCTTATCTTTTATCTTTTATCTCTTATCTTTTATTTCTTATCTTTGCTCGCAGCTCACGCGTTCCAGCGGTAGCCGTAGCCCCACACCGTCAAAATGTGCTGGGGGTTGCTGGGCTCGTCCTCCACCTTCATGCGAAGGCGGCGGATGTTGACGTCCACGATCTTGACATCGCCGAAATACCCCTCGCCCCAGACGCCGGCCAGGATCTTTTCCCGCACGAGGGCGGTGCCGGGGTTGCGGAAAAACAGCTCCATGATCTGGAACTCCACCTGGGTGAGGTCGATGGGCTTGCCGGCCTTGTACAGCACGCGGCTTCTTTCATCCAGCACGAACGGCCCGCTGACGAGCTGATCCGGCGCGGCGGGGGCCGCCTCGCCCTCGCCGGTGCGGCGCACGCGGCGGGCCAGCGCCTCGACGCGGGCGATGAGCTCCGACACCGAGAAGGGCTTGGTGATATAGTCGTCGGCGCCGATGGACAGGCCGCGGATCTTGTCCTCCTCCTGCCCTTTGGCCGACACCATGATGATGCCGATGGCGGCGTTTGTGCGCCGGATGGTCTCGCACAAAGACAGCCCGTCCATGCCGGGGAGCATGATGTCCAAAAGCGCGGCGTCGCACCCCGGGGTGCTGCCCAGCAGCTCCAGCGCACGCTCGGCGGTGGGGGCCTCCAGCACCTCCCAGCCGGCGCGGCGCAGGTTGAGGGCGACCATCTCGCGGATGCTGGCCTCGTCCTCCACAACAAGAACACGTTTCACGGGCAAACACTCCTTTTTTTCCGCCGATGCGCGGCGGCCTGGTTTTTTTTGCGGCGTCAGCCCAGCAGCAGGATGCCGCCGGCGATGGCGCTTTGGGTCAGGGTGCTGTACTCTGCGATGACGCGCAGCTGCAGCTGCTGGCTGCCGATGTTGGCGATGCGCTGGTAGCGCTCATCGGGCGGGAAATCGGCCGGGTCGACGACGCGCAGCTCACAGTAGGTGGTGCCCTGCGTCTGGCTCACCAGCCAGCCGTTGCCCGCCATATTGGGGCGGATGCGCACGCGGCCCCGCAGGCTGCGCGGCAGCGGCAGGAAAAAGCGGTTTTCGCTGTCATACACGCCAAAGGTCACGGTGCCGCCGTACCGGCCGACATAGTCCCGCCATTCCAGGAAGCGCAGGCTGCGGTCCAGCGGCTCCTCCAGGGTGCCGCTGTCGCCCGCGTCGACGGGGATGTCGATATCGCCGTCGCCGTCGATGTCGCGGCTGGTGAGGGTGGTGTCGTAGCGCAGGGTCTGGGTGTAGGGGTCGCTCAGGCCGTCCGGCAGCCAGGAATTCAAAAAACCCGTCTCGGCGTTGTAGGTGACAAAGGTGGAAAACAGGCTGGTGGGCGCCGCGCCGGCCCAGCCGTCCACCACCACATAGGGCGTGCCCGCGGCGGTGGTGCCGGTGTGCAGCGCCGTGCAGGCGGTGATCTGCCCCTGGCCGACCTGGGTGGTCTGGGCGGAGCGGAAGCCGTCCTCGGTGTTGGTGAGCAGCTGCAGGGCGATGCCCGCGTTCTCGCCCTCGCCGGGCAGGGCGAGGATGAGGTCCTGCGCGTCGGACATACCGGTGATGTTGGTGAGCAGCAGGTCGGCGTAGCTTTGGCTGATGACGGTTTGCAGCGTTTCGTCCTGATACAGGTAGACGACGAGATACCGGTCCCCCTGCGCGCTGCCGTAACCCACGAGCATCTGCACGGAGTCGGCGTCCTGCAAATGGGCGGTGGCCACGCTCTCGACCTCGCCGGAAAGCCCCTCGGCGGCCTGGGTCACGCGCCAGCCGTCGCCGTCCGGCTCCAAAATGGCCAGGCAGACGTTGGCGGTATCCTCGGTGGTGTAGAGGGCGGCCGCCTCGCCGGTGCCGTCGCCGTCCCAGTCACCGAACAAAAACGGGGAGAGGAAATCCCCGCTCGCGGGGTATTTAAAGGTCACGGTGCCGCCGGCGGCCGCCGCCAGCGCGCGCTGCACGGCGCCGGTCTGGCCGGAGAGCTGCGGGGCGCGCAGCAAACTTTCGACGCTGCCGCCCAGCACGCCGCCGCAGCCGCTCAAGGCGCACGCCAGCGCCAAAGCCAGCGCCGCCCCGGCGCACACGCGCCGCCGCTTTGCCATCGCGCACGCCCCCTTGCTAAAAATTTGCCTAAACATAGTTAGTATAGCACATCCGCGGCGTATCCGCAATGTTTAAGACTTATCGCCGCGGCACAAAAACGCCCCGACACAGCGTGCCGGGGTGAGCGGTGGTCATTGCAATGCCGCGATGCTCAAAAGCATGAACAGGCAGCCGGCCGCAAAGCCGGTGCTGCCCGCCAGGCGGTGGTCGGGGGCAAGGGCCTGCGGCAGCAGCACATCGGCCGATACCCACAGCATCACCCCGGCGGCCAGCAGCATGGTGCCGTTCAAAAAGCCGGGCGTGAACCATGTGCGCAGCACGCCGTAGGCGAGCACGGCGCCCAAAGGCTCGGCCAGGCCGCTGAGCAGGGCCATGCCCACGGCCTGCGCGCGCCGCCGCCCCGCGTAATAGAACGGCGCCGCCACGGCCAGGCCCTCGGGGATGTTGTGCAGCGCCACCGCCAGCGCCGTGCGCACGCCAAGGCGCGGGTCGGCCACGCCGGCAAACAGCGTGAGGACGCCCTCCGGCAGGTTGTGGGCGGCCAGCGCCGCCGTCACCCCCACGGCGGCCCGCAGCGCGGCCGCGCGGTGCGCCCCGGCGCCGGGGCAGCGCATGGCAAGCCGGGCGGCCAGGGCGTCATCGTCCGGCAGAAGGCGGCCCAGAAGCGCCGCCACGGCGCAGCCGCACAGCAGCAGCGCCGCCACCGCCGCCCCGCTTTGGAGCGGGCTGAGGTAGCCGCCGTAAAACGCCAGCGCCGCGGGGGCAAGGTCCGCCAAACTGACGGCCACCATGACGCCGGCCGCGAAACCGGCGCTGCGGCAAAGGCCGCGCGCCGTGGGGCGGCACAGCACGGCGGCGATGCCGCCCAGCGCGGTGGAAAGCCCGGCCAGCAAGGTCAACAGGAAAGGGGTGGAAGGCATAAGGCGCGCTCCTTTATAAAAGGCGGTATCCCGGCCGCAAAGCGGCCAGGATATCCTATGCGGCGCGCCCGCGTTTTACCACTGCCGCCCCTCCATGTGCGCCTTGTTGGAAAATTGCGCGGCGGGGCCCGCCCCCGCCGCGCCCCCTTGCCGCTGCTGTAACGTTGACGGGCGCACGGGCCCGCCCTGCGCGCTGCCGGGAGGCAGCTGCCGCCTTTTGTCAGTCCGACGGGGATCCCTGCGGGGGAAGTTTGCGGGCGACGACGACCATCCGGCCGTCCTCGCGGGAATAATCGCAGGTGGAAAGCGTGATGAATTCATCGCCGAACCGCGCCGTTGCCCCGGTGTCGTACAGGGAGAGCTTTTGGATATTCTCCCAAAAGTCCGAGAAGGCGGCTTCGTCGGCAAAATCATACTGTTTATAGTACTTGAAAACGGTATCGCTCACGTAATACACCTGGGAGACAAACGCCGCCACGACCTCGTACTCCGCTTCCTCATACAGGCTGTCAAAGCGGATGCGCTTGTGTTCGCGGTAAAAGCCCTCGTCCTTATACTTGAGCAGATCGTGGAACATGGTGCCGTTGTTCATGTTGTGGCCGTGGATGATGAGGTTGGCATCCCGCGGGTCGACGGTGTTGTATTTGTCCACGAACAGGCATCCCGCCGTGCTTTTCTCCCCGTCGAACCCGCGGCGGAGGTAATAATCCTCGCCGGGGGTATACACCACCGGCCCGTCCATGTTGGTGTCCTCGATGTGCAGGTAGCCGATGATATCGGGGTTTTGTTCGTACAGCTCTGCCATATAGGCAAGCATCCGGGGCGGCCCCTGCGTTTGTTCCGGTTTTTCCGTTGCCGGGGCGGGGCGCGCCGTGGGCATGGGCGCGGCGGTGGGCGTCGGCGTCGGCTGCGCCCGCCCGCCGCCCGCGGGGAAAAGCGGGAACAGCGCAAAGGCCAGCGCGGCAAAAACGGCAGCGCCGCACCCCGCAAGGACGGCGCACGCCTTGCGCTGTGCCTTGCTCAAATGCCATCTCCCGTTGGGCAAACGGCTTTCCATCCAGATCCCCCCTTATGGAAAAAGGCGGGAAGCTCCCTCCCCGCCTTTTTTCCCTCCCGCCGGCACGCCGCAAAGCGTGCCGGCGGGAGCGCGCACAAATTTTACCGGGCAGCGCGCCCTGTTCTTTGTTGCCGGCGGTCAATGCTGCTTGTCGGCAAACTTTTTCCTGAGCAGGACCGCGCCCTCGGCGCCGGCGGACACCGCCAGCATCACGGCGAACGGCCAGACAGGGATGCTCTCATCGCCGGTTTTGGGCACATCGTCCTTCTGGGGGGCCGGGGCCGGCGCGGGCGCCTGCGTGGGCGCCGGAGCGGGGGCGGGCGTCGGCTCGGGCTCTGTGGTCGGTTCCGGCGTCGGCTCGGGTTCGGTGGTGGGCTCGGGTTCGGTGGTCGGTTCCGGCTCGGTGGTGGGTTCCGGCTCGGTGGTGGGCTGCGGGGCGGGCTTGACCGCCAGCGCCGCGGCGGCATCCGTCACGGCCTTGGCCGCGGCGTCCACCTCGGCCTGCGTGGCGTCGGCCTTGGCGGCGACCGCTTTGGCGGCGTCAAGGGCCTGGTTGAGGGCGGCGACGCTCTCATCGGTATAGGTCGTGCCGTCCGCGAGTTTGGCGGCCGCATCGTCGATGGCCTTGTTGAGGGCGGTCTTGTCCACGGGGGCGGGGGCAGCCGCGACTGTGGCCTCGGCGGAGGCCGGCGTGACGGTAAAGTATTTATAGTTGTTGGCGCCGATCTCGTTTGCCGTGGCGGTAACGCTGACGGTGGCCTTCTCCCCCGCGGGGGCGCTCACCTTGTAGGTGTATTCCCAGCTCCAGGACGCCGCAGCAGCGGTGTCAGCGGCAGCGCAGACAAAGGTCGCTTCGCCGGCGGCACCCATGCCGTTGGACTTGGCGCTGACAAATTGCAGGCCCGTCACGCTGATATTGCCGGTGGCGCCGCCGATCGGGGTCGTATCATTGCTGGTGATGGTGACCGTCACCGTGACCGTGTCGCCGGTGTGCACCTCAGCGGGCAGGCCGGTCACGCTCAGCGCGGCGGTATGGTCCCCCACATCGATCGCGGAAGCGCCGAGGGAGAACACCATCGTGGACATGGCAAGCACCGCCACCATGAGCAGGTTCATAAATTTTTTCATAGGGTGTCAGACTCCTTCCTTATGTTTGAGGCCCATCCCGGTCAGGCCTTCACGGCGGCAAGATTGAGGATCGCCTGCGCGTCGATGTTGCTCAGCTTGTCCTCGCCCGGGACCATGTGCCCCGCCGTGGCATAGACGCCGTCCAGGCGCTGCCCCGCGATCTGGGCGACTTCATTCATCAGCTTTTGCGCGTCGATGTTGTCGATATGGCCATCGCCGGAGGTGTCGCCCGTAACAATGATCTCGATGGTCTCCAGGACGTTGCCGCCGTCGGTCGTAACGAGCTGCACCTTGCATCCGGTGCCCACCGGCGCCGTGGGGGACACGGGCTGGCCGTCTTGATCCACGACCTTGACCTCGGCGCGCACGCCGTTGGTCATGCCCTTGAACATCTCGGTGATCTGCTGTGCCGTTTTGCCCGTCGCGCTGGTATCGTCGCGGAGGTCGTCGCCGGAAACGGTTTTGCTTTCGTGGTCGATCTCGACCTTGCCGGCCTCGCCCTCGGTGATCTCCAGCTTCGGGACCTTGAAGCCGAAGGTATAGGTGACACTGGTCCCGCCGAAAGAAGGCTCGACCGTAAACGCGAACGCCTTATTGTCCAGCTCGCTCAGATCGTTGTTGCTGGTCTGCATGATGCCAAGGCACTGGCAGAAGGCGACCAGGTCGGCACGGTCCGCTTCCAGGTCGCCGGTCAAGGCTCTGAAGGTCAGCTTCCCGTCCGAGCTCACGCAGGTGCTGGGATTCCCGCCGATGCAGGTCTCCGGCCCGAGGCAGGTGCCGGGGTTCGGCGAGGTGGCGGCGATCTTGGAGATCGCACTGCTGTTATCCTGTTTGTGAAGCTCTTCCAGCATATTGCCGACGATTTGGACTACGGCCTCCTGCTGTGCCGTCTTGGGGTTGGTGATCGTGATCACGGCATAGCTGTTGGCCGCGTCAAGTTCGTGCACCGTACCCTCGATGACGGCAAAGCCCTTCACCTTGTCATTCACCGCGGGGATGACCGCGCCATTGAAGCATTTGTCCAGGCTGCTTTTCTCCATAGGGCCGGTGTGGAACCAATAGCCAGTCACCGCAAACGCGCTGGTCGGCAGCACGGCGGCGGCCAGCAGGCCGGCCAGCAGGATCGCACAGAGTTTCTTTCCCATGGTTTTCATGTAAAAGCTCCTTCCATTGTTTTGTGTGTTGCAGATGAGCGGGCTTACGGGCACGGGGCCGTGGCGGCCCTGTGCCTTGCATCGCAGGCCCTCATCTGCGGGATACCGTTTAAGCCTGCAACGGCTGGGATGGCCTATGTCTGTGTTTTACGGATCTTCTCCCTCCCATCTGTTTGGAATGTTTACAACACAATCCGTATTATGTTGCTTTGCAAACGGCAGGCCGGGCATGGCGGGGCGTGTTTGCGGGCGGGATACGGCGGGCCGGCGCCCCGCGCGCGGAAAAAAGCATACAAAAAAGAAAGCCCCTCCCCCTTCTTTCAAACAGAAAAGGGCAAAGAGGCTGCTTTCCTATGCCGCTGCTTTTTAAAATATCGCCGGTTTTTATGTATTTTGGATTGACAAGCGCCCAAACGCATGATAAAATCATTTATACTTACCGCGAGAGGGCCATGCCTTGCAGCGGCAAAGCAACATAATACGGATTCTGTTGCCGGCGTTTGGGGCGCCGGTTTTTTTCTTTATTTATAGGACCAGCTGCATGGCCTCCATGCGGCGGCGGTGCTCCCGCCCGCTGGAAACGATGTAGATGCGGGTGGTATCGATGCTGCTGTGCCCAAGCAGGTCCGCCAATTTGGCGATATCCTTTTCCATCGCGTAAAACACCCGCGCGAACAGGTGCCGCAAATTGTGCGGGAACACCTTGCTTGGGCTGACGCCCGCCTGTGCGCACAGGCCCTTCATCTGCCGCCATACGTTGGTGCGGTCCATCGGCCTGCCGGTGCGGGTGATAAAGATGGGGCCGGCCTTGATCCCGTGTGCCGCGGCGTAGCGCAGCAGCTTGCCGCGCAGCGCCCGCACCAGGAACACCGTGCGCGTTTTGCCTTTGAGCGATACGGCCGCCTCCCCTTTTTGCGCCGCCTCGACGGTGATGAACGGCAGCTCGCTCACGCGGATGCCCGTGCCGCAGACGGTTTGCAGCACAAGGAGCAGGCGCTCGTTGCGGTTTTGGCGCGCCGCCTGGCACAGGCGCTCGTATTCCGCGCGGGTAAGCTCCTTTTCCTCGGCGCAAAAGGCCTGCGGCTGCATCCGGATGTTTTTGGCCCTGCAATCGTGCCAGCCAAGGAAGGCAAACAGGCTGTTCAGGCTGGCCAGCATGGAATTGACGCTGCGCACGGCGTAGCCGTCCGCCAAAAGCTGCCGCTTGAAGGCGGCCACCGTCTGCCTTGTGACGGGGGCGCTGCCGGCATACGCCGCGAACGCGGCGACATCGCGCAGGTACTTTTGCGTGGTGGCCGTGCTTTTTTCCTCCGCGGCCAGATGGAGCCTGAACGCCGCGACCGCTTTTTTCGTGATGTGTTTTTCTTTCACTAAACCCACCTCCGGATACATGATAGCCTATTTTACCCAAAAGGCGGCAAAGAAAAACGCGCCGGCCCTGCGGCGGCGCGCGGTGAGCATTTTGCGCGGCGGTGCTCACAGCACGAGCTCGCGGAAAAAATGCGTGTTGACGGTTTTGTCGTTTTCGGCGATGGCGGTGATGCAGGCATCGAGCGTTTTGGCGATGTCGTCCAGGCTGCGCCAGCTTTCGGCCGCCGGGCGCACATGGCGGGCCAGCATCGGCGCGATGGGGGTATGGGCGCAAGCGCCCTCGATAAGGTAGGCGCCGGGCTGCGCGGGCCGGGCCTCGGGCGCGTACCCGTCGTCACTGCCAAGGGAGACGAGCGCAAACGTCCCCTTGCGGCCGCGCCCGCCCACAAGCAGCCGCACGCCGACCGGCCGGCAGGGCACCGAAAGCGCCTTCTCCCGCAGCACCTTGACGGTTTTTTCCAGCGTCAGGTACCGCACGTCGTACTCGTCCACGGCGTTGACCATCTGCACCGCGGCGAGCGTATCGCCCGCAAAGCCGATGAGCACATTGCCGTTGAGCTTGCGCACCTGGGGCACATCCTCGCTGATGACGCGCGGCGCGCCGTTTTGCACCGGCTCCTCGACCATGCGCCCGTCACTGACCATGGCGCAAAATGCTTCCCCGCAGACGGTAAGGACCGCCCCCATGCTGTCCACGCTCCTTTTTAAAACTACCATGAGCACGAAGTGCGAATGGCTTTGCACAGTAAAGCTATGAGGCTATTCTACCACACCCTGCGGCAAAACGCCACACCGTATCCACCGCGCCGAAAGGGGCGGCGGTTGGGGGCTGTCGAACAAGGATCGTTGCCCCCTGGAAGCGTGTAGGGCGGGCTCTTGAGCCCGCCGGAAAACGTCGTTACAGCGGCAAGGCCGCAGCGGGGGCAAGCCCCCGCCCTGCAAATCTATCCGTGAAGGCGCTTTTTGACACGCAAAAACCGCCGCCCCGAAAGGGGCGGCGGCTGCCATATTTTTGCATTTTTGCAGGGGAACGGTTGCCTGCTCACAGCCATTCCGGCAATTCGGTGGTGGCCTGCCGGCGGCCCAGCATACGCGGCTCGCGCCACAGGCGCACGCAGGCCCACTCGATACCCAGCGCCAGGATCAGGCCGGCGGTGGCATCCAGCACGCTGTGCTGCTTGAGCAGCAGCGTCGAGAGGATGATGGAGATGTCCAACAGGCGCATCGCCACGCGCACCGGGCGCCCGCGCCGGCCGGCGAAGCAGCTGCTGCGCTGGAAGGCCATATCCAGCGTGACGGAGTTGAACACGTGGATGCTGGGGAAGACGTTGGTGGCGGTATCGCTGCGGTAGAGCAGGCGCACGGCCCTGGCGAACACATCGCTGCCGGGCACATACAGCGGGCGCAGATACACGCCGTTGGGCACCACCGCGCAGAACAAAAGCGAAAGCGTCATGCCGGCGAACAGCGGCAGGCACATACGCCAGAACTCCGCGCGCGGCGCGCGCAGAAGAAAGAACAGCAGCGCCCCGCCGATCCACACAAACCACAGGCAATACGGCACGATGGCGTATTTGCAGAAGGGGATCATATCGTCCAGCCGGCAGTGCAGCACCAGCTCCGGCACGGGGTTGAAGTGCTCCAGCAGGAAAAAGAAGGAAAAGTAAAAGCCAGCGTAGTACAGCATGAACCGTACAGGATGGCGCAACAACCAATTCCGCATCGCAGTTCTCCTTTTGAATCAAACACAGTATACGCCGCTCCCTGCCCGAAAGCAAGCCGAAAAACGGCGGCTTTTTGTAAAAAACGAAACTTTGTTTTGTGCATTTTGCCCAAGCGCAGCCACAGCCCGCCTTAAAAATATACGACACACCGCCCCCCTTTTTGGCAACGCGCACAAAAAAACGCCGGGCGTCGGCCCGGCGGAAAAGCGGTTAAGGTAAGGATGGTTTGCGGCGGGGCGCTCACACCACCGGCGCGTGCTCGGCCAGCGCGCGGTCGGCCTGGTATTGCAGCGACGCCGCGATAAAGCCCTTGAACAGCGGGTGGGCGCGGTTGGGGCGGCTCTTGAACTCGGGGTGGAACTGCACGCCCACATGGAACGCCCGCCCCGGCAGCTCCACGGCCTCGACCAGGCGCCCGTTGGGGCTGGTGCCGCAGACGACCAGGCCGCTGTTCTGCATCTCGGTGCGGAAATCGTTGTTGAACTCATACCGGTGGCGGTGGCGTTCGTCGATGTGGTCGGTGCCGTAGCAGGCGCGCAGCACCGTGCCGGCGGCCACGGAGCAGGGGTATTTGCCCAGGCGCATGGTGCCGCCCTTGGGGATGTTGCCCTGCTGGTCCGGCATCAGCGC
Source organism: uncultured Gemmiger sp. (assembly GCA_947629015.1). Lineage (GTDB taxonomy): Bacteria > Bacillota > Clostridia > Oscillospirales > Ruminococcaceae > Gemmiger. The sequence continues at coordinate 8,298 of CANRCB010000013.1, read as the reverse complement.
GATGACGCTGTGCTCCCCGTCGGGGGCAAACTCACTGCTGTTGGCGTCGGCGTAGCCCAGGACGTTGCGCGCGTATTCGATGACCATGATCTGCATACCGAGGCAGATGCCGAAATAGGGGATGCCCTTTTCCCGCGCGTACTGCGCGGCCTGCACCATGCCCTCGATGCCGCGGTCGCCAAAGCCGCCGGGCAGGATGATGCCGTCCACGTCGGCCAGCTGTTCCTCACAGTGCACCTGGCTGGTCAGCAGCTCGCTGTCCACCCATTTGATGTCCACCTTGCTCTCGTTCTCAAAGCCGGCGTGGTACAAACTTTCCATCACGCTCAGGTAGGCGTCGTGCAGCTTGACGTACTTGCCCACCAGCGCGATGCGGCACAGCTTGGAGCGGGTGGCGATGCGGGAGATGAGCTCCTTCCATTCCGTCAGGTCGCTGGGCGGGGTGTCCAGGCGGAGCTGGCGCGCCACCACGTTGGTCAGCCCGGCGGCCTCCAGCATGAGCGGGCACTCATAGAGGCTGGGCATCGTCAGGTTTTCGATGACGCAGTCCGGCCGGACGTTGCAGAACAGGCTGATCTTGCGCTTGATGTCGGCGCCGACGGGGCCGTCCGCGCGCAGCACGATGACGTTGGGCGCGATGCCCATGCCCTGCAGCTCCTTGACGGAATGCTGCGCGGGTTTGGATTTATACTCGTCCGAGCCGGAGATGTAGGGCACCAGCACGACGTGGATGTAGCAGCAGTTGTCCAGCCCCTGCTCCAGCCCCACCTGGCGGATGGCCTCGAGGAAGGGCTGGCTCTCGATGTCGCCGGTGGTGCCGCCGATCTCGGTGATGACGACGTCCGCCCCGGTGCTTTTGGCAAGGTTGTAGATGTAGCTTTTGATCTCGTTGGTGATGTGGGGGATGATCTGCACCGTCTGGCCAAGGTAGGCGCCCTGCCGCTCTTTGTTGAGGACGTTCCAGTATACCTTGCCGGTGGTCAGGTTGGAATATTTGTTCAGGTTTTCATCTGTAAAGCGCTCATAATGGCCCAAATCGAGGTCGGTCTCGGTGCCGTCGTCGGTCACGAACACCTCCCCGTGCTGCAAGGGGCTCATGGTGCCGGGGTCAACGTTGATGTAGGGGTCCAGTTTTTGGCTGGCGACCTTGAGCCCCCGCGTTTTGAGCAAACGCCCGAGGCTTGCCGCCGTGATGCCCTTGCCAAGGCCGGAAACGACGCCGCCGGTCACGAACACATACTTGGTTGCCATATGAACATCCTCCCAAAAACACCCGGCGCCGTACCGCGGCGCCGCATACACATTTATTATACCGTTTGCGCGCCGCGGTGGCAAGCCTGCGGCGCACAAATTCCTGTTATTTTCCCAAAGGGGGGCAAAACCTGCTTTTATTCCGTTTCCAGCTCTTCCAGCAGGGCCTGCGCCACCTCGCCGCGGCTGCGGCGGGTGTCCATCGCCGTCTTTTCGATCAGGCGGTGGGCGTCGGCCTCGGCCATGCCGCGCTTTTCGATCAGGGCGCATTTGGCGCGGTCCACCAGCCGCAGCTGGGCAAGGCGATCCATCAGGCGGGCGTTCTCGGCCAGCAAAACGCCCAGCCGGCGGTAGCAGGCGGTGGCCATCTGCATCGCCTGGCGGAACTGCGCGGCGCCGAACGGCTTGCCCAGCACCAGCACGCCCCGATCCTGTAACTGGCCCGAAAGCTGGCCCGCGGTATCGGTCCTGGCCAGAAACACCACCCCGGCGTGGGTGGTCTCGGCCGCGAACAGCGCCAGCTCATGGCCGAATTCATCCGGCAGCGGGCTGTTGACGACGACCAGCTCAAAATCCTTGCCGTCCAGGCGGCGGCGCGCCTCGCCGCCGCTGGCCGCCATCACGGGGTGCGCGAAGCCCAGCTCGGCAAGGTGCCGGGCCAGATACTCGTTGGAATTGTTGCCCGCCGAGGCGATGAGGGCCAGGCCCATGCGCACCGCTCCTTTCCGCAAGTTTGGCCGGCGGGGGCATCACAACTTTAAAAAGGCGTTCTCCCATTCCCACGCGACGGGGTCGTGGCTGTTCTCGTAGTCATGGCAAAGCTGGGCCTGGTAGGCAAAATATTTGTTGGAGAGCGCCAGCGGCAGCTCGTTTTGGATAAACTCGCTCGAGGCCGCCACCGTGATGGCCTCGCGCAGGCTGCGCGGCAGGCTTTCGAGCCCGCCGGCGGCCGAGCGGTGGAACAAATTGCGGTTGACGGGCGCCGGCAGCGGCAGCGCGCGGGCGATGCCGTCCAGCCCGGCGGCCAGGATCAGCCCGATGACCAGATAGGGGTTGCCGGCGGGGTCGGGGCTGCGCATCTCCATGCGGGCGAACGCCCCCTTTGCCGAGGGCAGGCGCACCAGCTGGCTGCGGTTCTGGCGGCTCCAGCTCACATACTGCGGGGCCTCGCAGCTGCCGAACCGCGCGTAGGAGTTGGGCACCGGGTTGCAGAAGGCCGTCAGCTCCCGCGCGTGGGCCAGGATGCCGGCCATGAAATGCGCGGCCTCGCTGTCCGGCGCAAGGTCGCCGTCAAACAGGTTCTGCGCGCCGCGCCGCAGCGAAAGGTTGACGTGCAGGCCGCTGCCGGCCTGGTCGGCCAGGGGCTTGGGCATAAAGCTGGCGTACAGGCCGCCGCGGTCGGCAATGGCCTTGACGGTGCTCTTGAAGGTGTTCAGGTTGTCGGCGCTCGTCAGCGCGGGGGCGTACAGGAAGTCGATCTCGTTCTGGCCGTGGCCGCTCTCGTGGTGGCTGTGCTGCGGGCGCAGGCCCATATCCTCCATCGCAAAGCAGATCTCGCGGCGGATGTTCTCGGCCTTGTCCAGCGGGGCGATGTCAAAATAGCCGCCGCCGTCCAGCGGCACCTTGGTGGGGGCGCCGGCCTCATCGGTGCGGAACAGGTAAAACTCACACTCGCACCCCACGTCGCACGCAAGGCCCATGGCGGCGGCGCGCGCCTCCACGCTTTGCAGATAGCCGCGGCAGTTGCCCAAAAACGGCTTGCCGTCGGGCAGGGTGATGTCGCAGTACATACGCATCACGCGGCCCTCGGCGGGGCGCCACGGCAGCACGGCGGCGGTGCCGGGGTCCGGCCAGAGGATAAGGTCGCTCTCCTCCACGTTCATGAACCCGGCGATGGAGCTGCCGTCAAACCCCACGCCGTGCGCGAAGGCGGCCGGCAGCTCGCTCGCGAACAGCGAGATGTTTTTCTGGTTGCCGAAGATATCGCAGAAGGCAAGGCGCACGAACTTGACGTCGTTGTCCTCCACAAAGTTCAAAATATCCTGTGCGGTGCGTTTCATGGGCGGTCCCTCCCGGCGGCGGTTTGATGTTCCGCCTTTAACTATACGGGTCTCGGCGGCGGTTTGCAAGTGCTTTTTGAAAACTCCGAAGGCCCGCGTCGCCGCGGGCCCCCGGAGCTGGTGTAAGAAACAGGAAAAGGAGAAAGGCTTTTTGCACGCCGGATCATGTCCGGCGTACGCGAAAATCGATTTGCCGCAAATCGATTTTCGCGCGGCAAAAACGGCGAAGTGCAGCACCGCGGAGCGGTGCGGAACCAGAGCCGTTCCGAAATGGGCGGCGCGCGCAGGCGCGCCATACGGGATGCGGCAGGCTGGCGACGACCTTGCCGGGATGTGTTGTTACTCGGTATAGAACAGCATCCGGCTGTAGCACGGCAGCGGCCAGTATTCCTCGTCGACCAGCTGCTCGGCCGCGTCGGCGGCGGCGCGCAGGCGGGCCATGGCGGGCAGGACGTTATCGTGGTAGGCGTGGGCCTTTTCGGCCTCGTCCTTCATGGCGCTGGCGGCGTCGGTGATGGCGTTGAGCGCGTCGGTGGCGTCGCTCATCTCGTCGGCGTAGCCGCTCAGGGCCACAAGCACCTTCTGTTCCGCCTTGGTGGAGATGCCCTCCACCACCGCCTGCTTGGCGGCCGCGGCGCCGGCGACCTCGCCCATGTAGCTGGTCACGGCCGGCAGCAGCTGCTTGCTGGCGATGCGCTGCATGGTGCGCGCCTCGATGTTGATGATCTTGGAGTAATGCTCCATCTCCACCTCATAGCGGCTGAGCATCTCGGTGCGGGTCAAAACGCCGAACTCCTCCATCAGGGCGATGTTCTTGTCCTCCGTCAGGGCGATCATCGCGTCGGGGGTGCATTTGCGGTTGGGCAGGCCGCGGCGCTCCGCCTCGACCTCCCACGCCGGGTCGTACCCGTCGCCGTTGAAGATAACGCGGCGGTGGTCGTTGAGGGTCTTTTTCACCCAGGCGGCGGCTACGCACTCAAAGTCTCCGTCGCCGGAGGCGGCCTCGACAAAATCCTTGAGGGCCTTGGCCACGGCGGTGTTGAGGATGGTGTTGACGTCCGAGAGGTTCTCGGCCGAGCCGGGGGCGCGGAACTCGAACTTGTTGCCGGTGAAGGCAAAGGGGGAGGTGCGGTTGCGGTCGGTGGTATCTTTGGAGAAGGTGGGCAGCACGTCGACGCCGAGGTCCATCTTCATCTTGACCGGGCCGGCGTAGGGGGAATCGGTGCACAGCGCGTCGATGACGGCTTCCAGCTCCTCGCCCACAAAGATGGAGATGATGGCCGGCGGGGCCTCGTTGGCGCCAAGGCGGTGGTCGTTGCCCGGGGTGGCCACGGCGGTGCGCAGAAGGTCGGCGTATTCATCCACGGCCTTGACCACGGCCGCCAGGAACACGAGGAACTGCAGATTCTCCATCGGGGTGTCGCCGGGGTCGAGCAGGTTCTCGTTCTTGGTGCCGATGGACCAGTTGTTGTGCTTGCCGCTGCCGTTCACGCCGTCAAAGGGTTTCTCGTGCTGCAGGCAGACAAGGCCGTATTTCGGGGCGATCTTCTTCATCATCTCCATCGTCAGCAGGTTGTGGTCGATGGCGACGTTGGTGGTATCGTAGATGGGCGCCAGCTCATGCTGGGCGGGGGCCACCTCGTTGTGCTTGGTCTTGGCCGGCACGCCCAGCTTCCACAGCTCCTCGTCCAGCTCCTTCATAAAGGCCGAGACGCAGGGGCGGATGGTGCCGAAGTAATGCTCCTCCAGTTCCTGGCCCTTGGTGGGCATACAGCCGAACAGCGTGCGCCCGGTCAGCACCAGATCCAGGCGTTTGTCATAATCCTCCTTGCGGATGAGGAAATACTCCTGCTCGGGGCCGACGGTGGTGGAGACGCGCTCCACATCCTTGCCGAACAGCTTGAGCACCTTGCACGCCTGGTCGGAGATGGCCTGCATCGAGCGCAGCAGCGGGGTCTTTTTGTCCAGCGCCTCGCCGGTGTAGGAGCAGAAGGCCGTCGGGATGCACAGCACGTCGTCCTTGATAAAGGCGTAGCTGGTGGGGTCCCACGCGGTGTAGCCGCGGGCCTCGGCGGTGGCGCGCAGGCCGCCGGAGGGGAAGGAGGAGGCATCCGGCTCGCCCTTGATGAGCTCCTTGCCGGAAAACTCCATGATGGCGGTGCCGTCCGGCTGCGGGCTGACAAAGCCGTCGTGCTTTTCACTGGTGATGCCGGTCAACGGCTGGAACCAGTGGGTGTAATGGGTGGCGCCCTGCTCGATGGCCCAGCGCTTCATCACGCTGGCCACCACGTTGGCCATGTCCAGCTCCAGCGGCTGGCCCTTCTCGATGGTGGCTTTCAGGCTTTTGTAGGTGGAACTGGGCAGGCGCTCGCGCATCTCGTGCTCGTTGAACACCTTGCTGCCGTACAATTCCATGACGGTCGCTGCCATAATCGTACCCTCCATTTACAAGATAAAGGCGCCGCGAAAAACCGCAGCGCCCTTGCTGTTACGCTTTCATTATACGCACCGTGCCCCCAAAAGGCAATAGGCGCAATGCCGAAAAGCCGCGCCCCTCTTTTTACAAAATTGGCGCTTTTGCTCATTTGCGCCCCGCGCCGCCCTTGACAGGGGGCGCGGGATGTGGTATAAATAAAATAAGATTCAATCCTAAACCACGGCGCCTTGCCGGGCGCCGCGCCCATGACCCAAAGGAGGACCACGCCATGAGCCAGAACCCCTATGCCGGAACCAAAACCGAAAAGAACCTGTGGGAGGCCTTCGCCGGCGAGAGCCAGGCCCGCAACAAGTACACCTATTTTGCCTCGGTGGCCAAAAAGGCCGGGTATGAGCAGATCGCCGCGCTGTTTTTGAAGACCGCCGACAACGAGAAGGAGCACGCCAAGCTCTGGTTCAAGGAGCTGGGCGCGCTGGGCGACACCGCGCAAAACCTTGCCGCCGCCGCGGACGGCGAGAATTTTGAGTGGACGGATATGTACGACCGCATGGCCAAAGAGGCCGAGGAGGAAGGCTTTGCCGCGCTGGCCGCCAAGTTCCGCGGCGTGGCCGCCATCGAGAAAACGCATGAGGAGCGCTACCGCGCCCTGCTGCAAAACGTCGAGGCCAAACAGGTGTTCGAGAAGGCCGGCGTGCAGGTGTGGGAGTGCCGCAACTGCGGCCACATCGTAGTGGGCACCGCGGCGCCGGAGGTGTGCCCCGTGTGCAACCACCCGCAGGCCTACTTTGAGCTGCGTGCGCAGAACTACTGAGAGACCACCGGCCGGCGGCGGCAGGGCTTTGCCCTGCCGCCGCCGAAGCTTGTTGAAAAAGCACGCCCATTTTATGGGTGCGCGCAGGGCGGGTTCTTGAGCCCGCCGAAAAAACGTTGCGGCAGCGGCATGGCTGCGCGGCGGGGGCAAGCCCCCGCCCTACAAACCTACCCGCAAACGTGCTTCTTTAAGGCACTGTGCAGCGGCGGCAGGGGGTACGGTATGGAGATCGAGCGCAAATGGATGGTATCCGGCTGGCCGGGGGCGGCGCTTGGGCTGCCGCTCCTCAAAACGCATCACATGGACCAGGGCTACATCAGCGTGCGGCCCACCGTGCGCATCCGGCGCGAGGCGCTGGCCGGCGGCCCCACGGCGCACGTTTTGTGCTTCAAGGGCGCCGGCACGCTGGCGCGCGAGGAGATAGAGACGGACATCCCTTTGGAGCTGTTCCAAAAACTTGCGCACCTCATCGGCAGGCCCCTCATCCGCAAGGAGCGCCGCATCTACCAACTGCCCGGCGGGCTGGCGCTGGAGGTCAACGCCGTGGATCCCGGCGCCCCCACCGCCTTCTATTACGCCGAGATCGAATACCCCACCGAAGCCGCGGCCCTTGCGTGGGCGCCCGGCACGCCGGCTCTTGCCGCCTATCTGGCGGACGAATGCACCGGCCGCCCCGGCGCCAGCATGGGGGAATACTGGCTGCAAACGCGCGGGGAAATATAAAATACACAAAGCCCCCGGCGCGGCGGCGCAAGAATCATCCGGCTCACCCGGTCAGCAGCCGGGCCAGCGCGTCGGCGGCCAGCTCGCCGGCGCGCAGGGCCTCTTCCAGCGTGTTTGCGTGCCCGCCCACCTCGATGAGCAGGCTGCCGGTCGTCACGTCCTGGTTATAAAAGCGGTAGCCGCACAGCACCGGGCGCGTCAGGCCGGGGTACAGGCGTTCCATGCTCTGCTCCCACGCGGCGGCAAAGCGCAGGTTCTCCTGCCAGTCGGGCAGCGGCACGCTGCCGCCGTTGTCGCACCCGGCGATGAGCATCACCTGCGCGGTGTCCTGCCCGTTGATCTGCGCCAGCGGCTTGACGCGCGCGCCCCCGCTCTCGATGGCGTCGCGGTGCACGTCCAAAATCACCTTGATGGAGGGGTATTTTTCCAGGTACCGCCTGGCCGTGGCGCCGCTGCGGGCATAGGCCTCGGTGTAGCTGGGGCTGTCGTGCAGGGTGGTGTCATGCAGGGTGTTGATGCCCGCCGCCAGAAGCACCTGGGTCATGCGCTCGCCCACGGCGCACATATTCCGGGTGCGGTCGGCGCTGCGGGCGGCAAAATCCGGGTCATAGAGGGGTTCGTCCCACGGCTGGTAGCATTCGGTGGCGTGGGTGTGCAGGATGAGCACCTGCGGCTCGTCGCTGTTCACCGCAACGGAAAACGGCAGCCCGCCGCGCTGTACGGCACCCGAAAGCACGCTGTCGGCGTGGTCGGTGCGGTTGTTGATGCTCCCCGCCGCCAGCTTGACACTGCCCGCCGCCGCGTTGTAGCGCAGGGAGGTTATGGGCCCCGCGTCAGCCGGGATATCGGGCGCCGGGGTGGGGGTCGCGCCCGGCGGCGTGTGCGGCGCGGCGCTGGGCAAAAGGGCCGGAAACGGCACCGGCTGCACGGTGGGCTGCGCGCCGTCCTCCGGCTGCGGCGTGGCGGTGGGCTGCGGCGTTGCGGTGGGGCGCGGCGCGGCGGGCGTGCCCGCCGCG
>CANRCB010000012.1 GCA_947629015.1 uncultured Gemmiger sp. | reverse complement strand
CGCCCGCTCTTGCGCATTTTGTTATAAAATCGCTGGATATCCATTGTGGACAGCTTTTTCAGCTTGATGTCCCCGATATTCGGCACGATGTGATTGTCGATGTAGTTCTTGTAGTAGAGTGCGGTGCTCTCGCGGACATTGGGCTTGGCATATTCGTCATACCACGTCTGCGCCCACTGGCCGACGGTGTAATCGCTGTATTTGGAAATGCTCGTCTTGGCTGACAGGGCGATGGCATCTTTCAGCTTTTCCAGCACCTCGGCCTGGCTGTGGCCGAGCACATTTTTGGAGATGGCCTTGCCAGTTTCGGGGTCATGGCCGGCGGTGTACCGGCCTTCCCAGCGGCCATCCTTGCGCTTGCGGATGGTGCCTTCCCCGTTGGCTCTGCGTTTGGGCATGGTTCTTGACCTCCTTTGCTTTTGTTCTTGTACTTCTCTGCGGGATATCGGCTTATTTGGCGTTCCATGCCGTGCGGGCGTCCGGGTACTTCCACGGCTGGGCGACCTTGCTTGCCGCCACGATGCCGCAGTTCTTGCAGATGAGGTGCCGCACCCGGCACCCGAAAATCCCGTTCGGGCTGGTCATGATGCGGGCTTCCTGGTGCTGGTACCCGACCACGAACTCCGTGCCGCCGCACCACGGGCACTTTTCGAGATGACGGCAATCGGCAGCTATATACCAAAGCTACGGGCAAGAGTGCTGCGGCTTGCACAATACCAAAGTAATGCCAGTTCGGCTGTTTTTTATCTCCTGAAAGCAGCAAAATCCGTTTGAAATATGGTATACTTCTGGTAAGTAAACTGGACTAAGCAATATAGAAGTCTATATTATAATTGTACCGCGACCAGGAACGTAGCCAAAATTCATTTTCAATCATTTTGATGATCCCGGCGCTTTTGCGTAAAAATGTCATATTTTATAGGAGGTTGGAAATATGAAATCACCAAAAAGCAGTAAATGTAAGGCGCGAACCGCTACGCCATCAAAGAGCGCTTCTCCTAAAGTAATTCAAGATATTTCCAGTCCATATATAGTAAATGTAGGCATACACACTTTCGCTACTGGCCATAAGGTTCCAATTTTTGATGTCTCTGATTACAGGGCGCTAAATCAGCTGATTGGATATGCCAAATTTTTAAATACTGAATATGGCGATGTGTTTTATCGCGGAGAGGTCCATTTGCACGAGTCTCTTTTGCCAAGCATCTCTCGGCATTCAAACAGCTGTAAATATGAAGAAGCCTTGAACTTAGTCATAAAAAACGCCATTGCTGATGACAAGTTTTCCAAAACAGCAAAATTGTCCGGCTTCAAGAGTGCAAAAAGTCCTGCACTGATCGTTGAGGCTTTGCTTCAACATTATGGCTATTCTACGCATTTTGTTGACTTGGTAGACAACCATTGGATCGCTCTGTGGTTTGGTCTTAACCAGTTTAAAAAGATAAAAAACCTATCGGAGTATTGCTATTACCAAAAAAGACAGGTAACCCCAATCGAGCTGGTCACTGCAGCAGACCCTAAAGAAAGCATATATCAATATATGCTGCTCGTTGCCGTTGATAATAACACGGCACCCTTCGAGCGGGGTATATATATGGGGAACGAAATCATCACGATTGATTTAAGATCTTCCCTTCCATCTATTTTCCTTCGTCCGCATGCCCAGCATGGTTTGGTCGTGCGGCGCAATATACACGACAACAAAACATCTTTTGATATTACTTCCAATGTTGTCGGAATCGTCCGTTTACGGATAGACAATGTTATTTCTTGGGTAGGAGATGGAAAATTACTGGAAAGTTCCAATCTTTTTCCACCTCCTGCATATGACTATGGCTATGAGATTTTGTTAAAGAGAAAAGACTTGTTTGAGAATGAATTACACAAAATTGCTCAATACATAGAATAGTTCCAGACAAATTCTCTTGCCATCAATTATTTGTATACTACTTTAAGGCTTGCGCACTCTTCCTCAGTAAAATGTACCGCTCTTGTTCTCTTTAGGTGTTTTGCTTTTCGTGTGGGGAGACCTTCTTTGATTTCGTTTCATATTCTGTGCGGGTTATAAATGTATTGCATTTGCGGTACAACTGGTATATACTATAAACAAGGAGGGATATCTATGAGCCAAAAAATCGCCAGCGTTTCGGTGCGCATCGATGCCGACACCAAGGATGATGCCGAAAAAGTTTTCGCCGCGTTGGGCATCACCCCATCTGCTGCCGTCACCATGTTCTATAAGCAGGTCGCGCTGCAAAACGCGATTCCATTCCCGTTGACCACACATATTCGCCCGCTATCGCTCCGGGAAATGACACCGGCGCAGCTGGATGTCGCTTTGATGCGCGGCATGGAGGATGTTAAGGCTGGCCGTACCGTTCCGGCGGAAGAGGCTTTTGCCGTGCTGCGGGAGAAGTATGGCCATGAAGCAGTATGAAGTCAGGCTGGCCGCGGCGGCCTATGAGGATTTGGACGCAATCAGCGCCTATATAACCTACACGCTGCAAGAGCCGCTTACCGCGACCCGCTTGCTTGCCAGATTGCAGGAGCAGATCCTTTCGCTGGAGACCCTGCCCGCGCGCCACCAACTGCTTGCGCGGCAGCCGGAAGAAAGCGTTGAGTTGCGTCAGTTCCCGGTGAGCAACTACATGATCTATTACTATTTCACCGAGGAGCCTGCGGTCGTATATGTGACGCGCGTCTTGCCGGGCGGGTATACCGATTACACGAAATTCATGTAACAACACCATGTGAGGTGGGTATTATGCCGCAATTTGTTTCTGCTGCCGATTCGAAAAATGCCGACATCGGCACCGGGCAATGCTTGGCAGATGTAGATGCTGCCATCGGCACAGCAGAAAAAGAGTTTGCCGCCGATGGTGTATTGCTGGACGTAAGGGAAATTCTGCCAGCACTGCGAGAAAAGCATTTTAGTTAATTGCTTGGGTCTCAATCGTTAGGGTTCGCCATGTACGCGAACTTGTGGTTGTTTCCTCTTGAATTTGGTCCATCCATACGGTATAGTAAATGTAGCAAGTAGTCGTATAGGGTGATTACACCGCATTGCGGTAACTTCGGTTAGAATCCGGGCGCTTGCTATGCCATAGGGTGTTGAAAAACGCTCTGTGGCATTTTTGTATACCTGTAACGCGCTTTCATTCGTTACAACGGCCAAACCCGCCAAAATGAAACACGCGGGAATTTTTGACGCCACACCGTCATCCCCGAAAAATGTCCGCACTGCGGGCATTTGTGACCGAGCCGGCGCGCAGCAGACGCCGGCTCTTTATCCTGCATCGAAATCGGCAGGGCCGATTTCGGCCCAAAAAGCCGCCAACTGGGTGCCGAAATACGCGGCGGGGTGCTGGCACCCAAAAGCGTTCTTGGTTGAGGAAACGTGTGTGCGCAACGGGACGCTTTGCCTGCGCCCACACGGCAGATCGTGCGTGAGCGCAGGCTGGGCGGTGACTGCTTTGGACTAAAGTGGTTGTTCCCCATGGCAAAAGCAGGGCCACTTCTGCGGGTTCATCCAACTTGGAGCCACCATTTTTGTTAGCTTGCGCCAACTTGGAGCCACGAGTCGGGAAAAGGGCTCAAACTTCATCCAAAACCGGCGTTTTGGGAGCAACTCCCCTCAAAAGCTGGCCATGAAGCCCATCGCCGCTTTGGAGACCTTGGGTTCTGGCTTGTTTTCTGGAGCCAAAACCCCCGATTTTGGAGCCATTCCCTGTGCCGTAGGCGCAAAAGCGTTGGCCAGCATCTGCTGCATCGCCTGCATGAGCGCATCCGGCAGAACTTTTTGCAGGGCTTGCTCCAGCTCTTCCTCCCCTGCCCCGTGGGCTTGGCCGGCTTTCTCAGCTTTGTACTCGAACCACATATTTGCCTTCATTGCAAAACCGCCCTCAAAAGCCCCTCAAAACGGGAGGTGAAACCTGTACGGCGGGTTGCTTGTCTACCCGCCCTCACAAAATCGCTCACAGGGCCTCACGTTGGCGCACACGGCGGCTGGGTGCGGTTTCCCTTATACAGAAACGGGCTTATCCGTATCTTCCCCCAGCACAGACCTGTATACGGTGCTGATCCTGTTGTCCGGTTGTTCACCCGTTCTATCTGCAAGGACGTACCTGGGCCTGGGCGGCGCTTTCTTCTCTTGGCGTAGGGGCAGATCGAGGATGTAGTACCAGTTGTTCGCCTCGCGGTTGCCGTGTGCGCCGATTTGGTAGCTGCGCGTCACCGAGATGAACCGCCGGTCGGCAAGGCTTTGCACCGCCTGCCTGGCCTTGTTCGGGCTGCAGCCGCAGCAGCGGGCGATGGTCTTGATGGCGGGGTAGCAGTATCCGCTCTGTGCGCTGAGACAGAGGAGGTAAAAATACACGCACCGCTCATACGGGTCCATCTCGTAGGCAAAGATGTCGTTCTTCACGGTAAAGAATCCGCCCTTGCGGAGTTCCTCCAGCTTCTTTTCGTAGTAGGTGCGCTCGTTCATGACTATCCCTTCTTTCCTTTTTCTGCTATCCTGCTATCCTCATTCATAGTACGGACTTCTAAAAGGCGGGTTGGGGATGCCCAGGCGGGCGGCAGAAGGGGGTTTAAATTGTTAGTACTCTATATTTATTATATATTTCCCCACCACGTCGTGGAGAGACTCCCCTCCATGCAGTGTAGGTGGTGACAGCGATTTTTGCCCTTCGGGGATCACAGGGAGAAAAGAAATTGCGCGGCCAGAAAACCTGCCGCGCTGTCATGGGGGAAGAGCAGATTTGCCCTGCCTTTTCTTTCCCTGCCTACGGAATCGTACCCCCAAACCTGACCACAGTTTTGACCACAACGTGAAATCGGTGGGCAGAGACGCGGCGGGAAAGGTGCCCAAACTGCCCCTAAAAGGGCACCAAACGCGGCGAAAGCTCCCTAAAATCGGACTATCGAATCTTCGGGACCAAGAGGCCGTGGGTGTGCGCAGCACACAGGGCGGCGCGCGAAGCACGCAAAAAATGCCACAGTGCGGCATTTTTTAGCCCGCGGGAGAACCCCGCCACTTACGACCCTCTTTTTGGCTGTTATGGCGTTTTAGGGGGCGATTTTGACCCTAATTTGACCACAATTGACTATGGTTTTAATGGAATTCAGTACAAAACAAGAAGCTAAAACTGCCTAAAACTTTTTTGAAAATTGCCCATTTGCATTTCGCTTGGATTTTGAATATAATAAAATAACAACGTGTGGCGTTTCAACTGCGTAAATCCGGTTGGACGCCCACGTTACTTTTTTATGCCTTGAACAGGCAAGTATTTTACGTTGGAGGATGGAATTTCCATGGAAAAAACCAATCGATTTCTTGGGGAGGATCCTGTCGGCAAGCTGATGCGGACCTATGCGATCCCCTGCATCATCTCGCTGCTGGTAGGCGCGCTCTACAATATTGTTGACCAGATCTTTATTGCCAATGCCGCGTATCTCGGCTCGTATGGGAACGCGGCCAATACCGTTGTTTTTCCGCTGACCGTCATTGCGCTTGCCATCGCCGTCATGATCGGGGACGGCTGCTGCGCCTATGTGAGCCTCTGCCTCGGCAGGCAGGAAACGATGACCGCCAAAAAGAGCGTCGGCAATTCTGTGGTTCTGGTCATTGCCTGCGGCCTCGGGCTCTGCGCGGTTTATCTGGTTTTCAGCGATGCGATCATTGCGCTGTTCGGCGGGACCGTGAATGCCGAGACATTCCGGCTTTCCAGAGAGTATTTCTTTTATATCACGCTCGGCATCCCCTTCTATATGTTCGGCCAGGCGCTGAACCCCATCATCCGGGCGGACGGCAGCCCCCGCTTTGCGATGGCGTCCACGCTGGCCGGTGCCGTACTCAACATCATCCTTGACCCGGTATTTATCTTCGCCTTTAGGTGGGGCATGATGGGCGCCGCGGTCGCCACCGTTCTTGGGCAGGTTGTGACCGCCATTCTTGCGGTCTGGTACATCCTGCACATGAAGCTGGTGAAGCCCACAAAGGCGGATCTCAAACTTAATGGCAGGATCTGCCGCAAAACGCTTGTGCTTGGCGTGACCAGCTTCCTGTCCCAAATATCCCTTGTTGCGGCCATGGCGGCCATCAATAATATGATCCGGAAATACGGCGCGCTCGACCCCGTTTTCGGGCAGGAGCAGTATGCACAGATCCCGATGGCAGTGGTCGGCATCGTCATGAAGTTTTTCCAAATCGTCATTTCTATCGTTGTCGGCATGGCAGCCGGCTGCATCCCCATTGTCGGCTTTAACATGGGTGCCGGCAAGAAGCACCGCGTCAAAGCGCTTTTCGGCCGGCTGTTGGCAGCGGAAGCAGCCGTCGGCGCCGCGGCGTTTATCATTGTGGAAGGGTTCCCGCGGCAGCTGATCAATATCTTTGGGGCAGCCAATGAGAGTGCGTATTACACCGATTTTGCGATCAAGGCATTCCGCATCTATCTGTGCATGGTCATCTTCGCCTGTGTGAATAAAGCCTGCTTTATCTTCCTGCAAGCGATGGGGAAAGCCGTGTCCTCCACCGTTTTGTCCATGATCCGTGAGATTGCTTTCGGCGTTGGGTTTGCGCTTTTGCTGCCCCTCTTTTTCGGGCTTGACGGCGTGTTGTATTCCATGCCGCTTTCCGATATCCTGACCTTCTGCATCGCCCTGTATTTGATCATCAGGACTTGTAAAGAGCTGCATCAGGACGCTTCAGAAATGCGGAATGCGCCTGCCGCCGCTCCGGCCGGTTCAGTGAAGTATGCTGTACACGCATTCCAGTAACGTGAGCGCCAAAAGGATGTTGATGACCCGATAGTATCATGGGTTACTCATTTGCTGGACCACGGAAATCCTATGTTCAGCTTCTCCGGTGGAATGGCCATTCCACGTCGCATCCACTCATCCACCAGCCCGTACAGTCCCCCCGCAAAGCAGCTTAATGGATATACATCTTCATCCGATTTATTGTCCAATTCCATTGTGCTTCGGATGGCCTCAAGCAGATAATAACTCATACCGCAGCGATGAAGCAGCAGATAGAAATTTCTATGACCGTAAAAGTGCCGCAGCAGACTTGGCCCTAATTCCTCCAGCTTTCCGATGGCTTCAAACTCGCGGCCCCATTCCTTCAAAAGCCTCGCCAGGTGATGACGCATCACCGCCTCTTTCGTGTCAAAATGACGGTAGAAGGAGGCTCGGCCGACCTCGGCTTTTCGAACAATATCACTGACGGTAATTTCCTCAAAAGGTTTTTCTTTCATCAGCTCCAGCAATCCATCTGTGATTCTTTCTACTACATAGCCAGTCTCCATGATACACAATCCCTCCGTTTGTCCCATTTTTGCCGCAGATATTGACATTCATCCCCGCGAGCGATACACTTGTCTCAAATATGATATGTTAATACTCTGCGGTTGTCAAGGAGGTTTCATCCATGGAACCAAATCAGGCGGCAGCAAAACCCACGAAGAAAAAGCGTTGGGGGCTCCGGATACTCATCATCATTGTAATAGCCATCATAGTCCTTGCGGTGGCCATTTTCATTTTCTTAAAGACGACATTTCTCAAGTCTTTCCCTGAATTAAAGGGAGAGCCTGAGATTGGGAAATGGTACAGTGTCCCCGTATCGGAAGCAAAGTCGTCGGACGGCAGCGAGTGGCACGGGATTTTCCGTAAGGGCACGGCGAACAAGGTCGTTGTCTATTTCTTCGGCGGCGGCGTGAGCATCACCGGTGAGACAAGCGAAGGCGGCACAAAGTTCTTTGCCACCACCATGCTTGGTCAGGATTTTGTCGCGCAGGGTGGCATCGGGAGTACGGTCGATGAAAACCCATTCAAGGACTGGTCCTTTATCGTCATTCCTTATGCCTCCGGGGATTTCCATACCGGGACGGGTGAATACCACTACACAAAAAACGGTAAGGATACTGTCGTCTACCACAATGGCTACAACAATTATTCCGCGTACCTGAATGAAATCATGAAGTATGTGGGCGAACCGGACACTCTGCTTGTAACCGGCTTCTCCGCAGGCGGATTTGCCACATCGCTTCTGGCGGATGATGTGATCAGCCGTTTTCCCTCGGCCCAAAATATTACGGTGTGTGTGGACAGCTCCCTGCTCCTCTATGACGGCTGGCACGACTCCGCTGCGGATCTCTGGCAGTCGCCAAAGGATATTTCTGACCGGCTGACGACAAATAATATTGTGCTGGACAGCCTGACGGCACTCTATAATAAGCGCGGGAACAGCGTGAAAATACTGTTTGACTGCTCTTATCGGGATGATACCCTGCAACAGTACCAGTCCTATATCGAGAGCGGCAGGATGGATAAGACGAAAGAACTCGGAGATCAATTTGAAAAGGCCCTCGGTGAAATGGTGCGTGGTCTGAAGGAAAACATCCCCGGAGTTGGCATCTACATCTGGAGCTTCAACGAGGACAAGGAAACCCACAACACGCAGCACACCATCATATCGTCCAATGTATTCGACAAACTTGGCAACGAAAAGAGCGTGTGCGAATGGATATACGATGCGGTAAACGGTGAGGTCAACAACTTCGGATTGGAGCTGCTTGGCGAAGCTCAATAGGAAAAAGTCAAGGACTGTCGCGGTATCCGCGGCAGTCCTTGGTTCATAATGGTATTGAACTTATTATTTCTTCCGTCCCCATATAAACCGGGTATGATAATTGTTTTCAAATAATCCCCTGCATAAAGCTCCCCATCTTATCCGCCGCCTGCTGCTGCATCTGGCCGGAGCCATGGCTGTACACGGCCAGCGTGAGCACGGTCGGGGGGTGCCTCGGTATCTCCATGGTATAAAAGGTGTTTTCGTGTCCACGCCGTTTTGCAGCATCACCGTGGTGAACGTGTGCCACCGGTCGGGGGAACGGATATCCCAAAACTTTATAATGTCGCAGGGAAAGTGCTGGATGACCGCCTGCCTATCGCCGCACGCATACAGCTGGCAGACCGCGGCGATGCGCTGTGCATAAACGGCACGTCCGGTTCGCCTTTTCCCGGCAGGGGAGAATACCGGCGGTTTTCCCTGGCATAAAATGCGGCGGACAGCCTGTTGGGGCTGTCCGCCGTATTTTATGCTGCGGTATCACCGGCGTTTTTTCCGGATCAGAAGCGCCAGAAGCACGGCAAGGCCGGCGCCCGATGCGACCAGCACGGCCAGCCAGAGAAGGAGCGGCGCATCGTCCCCGGTGCGGGGCGGTGTGGAGCCCGTGCCGCCGGGGGTGTTGCCCGGCGTCTGGCCGGGGGCGGGTGTCGCCTCGGGTTCCTGGTCGGGGGCGGGCTTGTCGTTGACGAACGCCGCCGTCACCGTACCGTCGGCGGGGATGGTCCCCGACGCGTTGTCCGCACGGACGGTATACCCCTCGGCGGGCGCCTCGGTGACTGTGTAGCGCGCGTCGGCAGGCAGGCCGGAGACGGTAACGCTGCCGCCGTGCTTGAGGTGGAGCGTCGCCTTCCCGTCCGCAAACGTCACGGCGCTGTAGTCGCCGGTGG
This sequence comes from uncultured Gemmiger sp., assembly GCA_947629015.1. Lineage (GTDB taxonomy): Bacteria > Bacillota > Clostridia > Oscillospirales > Ruminococcaceae > Gemmiger. The sequence continues at coordinate 44,340 of CANRCB010000012.1, read as the reverse complement.
CCGCGTAGGCGCCGTTCGCGCCCGCGACCTCAATGTCAAAAGCAAAATACTGTGCCGTGTCGCCTGCGCCGGTAACGGTCTTGGTCACCTGCAAGCTGCCGGTCTTTGTCTGCGTGGGCGGCGTGGGTTCCTGCTTCGTGTTGGTGAACGCCGCCTTCGCCTCGCCGCCGCCGGGGATGCTCCCGCTTTCGCCGGTAAAGGCCGCGGTATATCCCTCCGCCTTTGTCTCGGTCACCGTGTAGAGCGCGCCGGCCGGCAGATCCAGGATGGTGATGCTCTCGCCGTCCTTGAGGCTGACCTGCGCCATGCCGCCCGTAAAGTGCACGCTGGCGTCCTGCGCCGCGGCGCCGCTCTCTTTCCTGGCCTGATAATCCCCGTCGGCGTCGGCCACCAGGACCGTAAAGTCAAAGGCTTCGTCCGTATCCGCGCCAACAACGGTCTTGGAGATGATCAAGTCACCGGGGTCGGCTGTCGGCGGCGTGAACGGCGCGTCGCGGAGCTGCACAACGTTGCTCACCTTTTGCGTCAGCACCGTTATGCCATTGCACGTCACGCTTGCCTGGTTGTGCACCGTGGGGACCGCTTCCAGCCCTTCGGCCAGCTCGGCCTTGAGCGTGCCGTCCGGGGCCGCGACATAATCCCAGTTGAGCGCGGCGTCCTCATTCACCCGGACCGTGATGTCCATGGCGCCGGCGTCGCCGGGCTCGACCTCCGCAAAGGTCCAGGTGTATTGGTTGTCGTCCTGCTCGAACTCGTCCGGGAATGCGCCGATGAACTTGACTTTCCGCAGATCGACGCCGGGGTCGAACAGCTCCTTGACGGCGACATCTGCCCCCGTTTTGGTAAAGTTGGCCCAGCTCACGTTGTAGAGGATGCTGTCGTTCTCCTCGACGGTTTCGCCGTCCTGAGCACTGGCCTTGCTGATGGCCGCATTGAGGAACAGGAGGGAACCGCCCGTCGCTGCGTCGTTCATCGTGACCGTGGGCGCGGCGACCTGCAAGACGCCGCCGCTATCCTCCGTGACCGTGAATGTGATCTGATAGGTCGATTTGTCGTAATAAATATCGGCCGCTGTGCCCGGCACCTCAGAGACGGTATAGGTATAGGTGCCGGCCTGCTCAAATTGAATGGGGCCGAACCGGAACACACCGCTGCCGTCCGTGGTCACCTGGGCGTCCGCCGGCATGGGGAAGACCGGGGTATCCGCCAAAGGCGCGATGCCGCTTTCTTCCTCCGGCACACCCGGCACGGAAAGGATGGGCGCCCCCATATCGGGCTGGGCAAGCACCTCCGGCTCGGGGACAGCCTCCGGGGCAGGGGAGGCCTCCGCCTCAGGGACAGCCTCCGGCTCGGGAACAACCTCCGGCTCGGGAACAACCTCCGGCTCAGGAACAACCTCCGGCTCGGGGACAGCGTCCGGGGCAGGGGAGACCTCCGGCTCAGGGGCAGCCTCCGTCTCAAAAGCAACCTCCACCTCAGAAACAGCCTCCGGCGCAGGGAGCGTCTCCGTCTCGGGCAGGGTCAGGGCATCGGCAGCGGCTTCCGCCTCGGGGGCGGCCAGGCTCGCGGCCATCGCCGGCGCGGCCGCGGGCGTAAACTCGCCCGCTTCCAGCCGGAAGGTAAAGGTCTCCTTCCTGCCGTCCTCGTTGGCAAACAGCTTGGTGCCCGTGATGTAGGCCTGGCCCGGCGCTGCGACGGTCTCGTTGGCAAATGTGACGCCGAGGTCATACGTTCCCGGCGTACCGGGCGTCACGGCCGCGTCGTCCAGCGTGACCGTGTCGACCGCCAGGCTGCCGTCGGCTTCCGTGACGGTCACCGCAACGCGATGCTCGCTGTTGTCATACAGATAATTCCCGCTGCCCGGCTGCTCAAAGAGGGTGTAGGTATAGGTGCCGGCCGCCGTATATTCGGCCTCAAAGGAAATATTCCCAGCGGCATCGTTTTGCGCCGTCAGCGAGGTGCCGCCGTCGCTTTGCAGGCGGAAATCAAAGAGGTTCTCTGCCGGCGCGCCCCCGTCCAGGGTCTTGTGGGCGGTCAGCGTCACGTCGACGGGTGTCGGCGGCGTCGGGACGGTATAGGTGTTTGCAAACGGCGCCGTCTCGCTGAGGTCAAGGGTATAGCTCCGCTCGCCGTCGGCGGTGGGCGTAACGGAAACATCGTCGACCGCCACCGTGGTGGTGCCGTCGAAATCGATCGTGACCGTCACGGTGTAAGCGCGGTCATCATATGTGATGGCCGTGTCGTCATCCGCCGTCTCCTCGGCCAGCGTATAGGTATAGGTGCCGGGGCGGCTGTATTCCAGCGCGCCGAACACAACGTCCGCCGTGGCGGATGTATCCGTAAGGCCCGCCCCAAAGGTCACCGCGGCGGTGCGCCCGCCGTGGGGCACGGGGTCGCCGGAGGGGTTGTGTGCGTCGGGCGTCAGCCGGAACGTGAACCCGACCAACTCCGCACTCGGGCCGTTTTCGACCGTGAGCGTCTTGCGCGTTTTGAGCGTGAGGGTCACCGGCGGGTCGATGAGGACGCCGGCCTCGGCCATGCCAAGGCGCGCGTACAGCTCGCTCTTCAGGCCGATCTCACCCGCCGGCACAACGGTGGGGTCAAGGGCCTTTGCATTCAACTCGTCCTGCACCTGCTCGGTGCGCAGTGTGCCTTCAAGCTGTTTGTCCACCCATTGGGCCAGGTTTTCCGCCATCGCGGCGCTGTCAACGCCGACGCCGCCCGCCGGCCCGCCAAGATAGAAGCCGACGTCCATGCTGTTCTGCCCGCCCGGCGCGATGTAGGCGGCCGCGTCGTCCCCGGTGGGGAAGGCGCCGCCGGGGAAGGTGTCCGCCGTATAGCAGGCATCCGCCGCCGGGGAAAGATCCGCGAACAGGGCGTTTGTGCCGGAAGCAAGGCGTATCCTGTAATAGCCCATGGGCAGGCCCTGCAGATTTTCGCCGGTGAAATAGAGATCCACCATGCCGGAATCGCTGCTGACATCCGCGCTGTTGACCGTACAGACGATCTGCTCGTTAAAGTCGCCGACAAACGGCCTTGTCACCTCCGCCGTGAGCGTGAGCGTACCGCCGTTATCTTCAAGCGCCGCCTTGAGCGCGCTGGCTGGCGCGCGCACCTTGACCGCCAACTCGCCGTTTACCACATAGGTGGTGTGCACGGCCTTGGCCGGTGTGGGCGCCACCGCCGCCTCACCCACGGGGGCCTTGGCCTTGGGGGCCTCGAGCTTCGTCTCGAACTCCGTGTCGACGAAGAGCTCTTCCTCTTCGGTGCGCCGGGCCGCAACGTCTGCGGGCGCGTAGGCCACCGTCAGCATATAGCGCTTGGGGGTCTTGTCCGTGATGCGCGCGGGCGCGCCGTCCGCGGTGCTGCCGTCAAAGCCGTCGCCGTGCACGGCCTCCCACTTGTAGGTGATGGACCCCATCACGTCGCCCTGGTAGGGTTCGCCGCCCGTCTGGGTGCCGTGTTCATGCCCCTCGCCGGCGGCCACGGCGGGCAGGAAGCTGTAAGGCAGCGTGACCCCCTCGGGGCTGGCCAGGATATCGTCCAGGAATTTGCCAAAATCCTCGTCCAGGGTCTCCCCGGTATACGCGCCGTGGTTTGCCTGCAAATACCGCATGGCATACTCGTAGTAATAGCCGCTGCCATCGCGGTTTTTCCAGGCATCCATATCTTCGATGCCGCCAAAGTTGTCCAGATCCTGTATCTCGCCGGAGGCGCTGCCGAACAGCCCCTTCAACGCGTCTTTGGGGTTCAGGGTATCGCCCAGATAGCGCACGTCCACCGTGGGGTCTGTGGTCATACGGTAGGGCTTCACGTTCACCTCGGTGCGCGGGAAACTCTTGAAGGGGAGATCCTCCGCCACACCGTCGGCGCCGGCAGTATCGCCGGGGCCGTCAGTGTCATCGGGGTGGTACACCAGGTTTTCGCCGCTCTCCCGGCCGTTGGTGAGCACGGCGTTGCCGCCGATGAAATCCTCCTTGGCGCGCAGCGTGACGACGGCGCTCCAAACGGACAGGCTGTTCGTCCCCTTCCGGCTCAGGGGGATGTTCTGGCCCACCCACTCAAGGTAATACAGCCCCTTGTCCGTATCATATTTCAGGGTCGCCCTGGTATAGCGCTCGGTATATCCCTCTTCGCCCTCCTTCTTCTCCGCGGTGGAGAAATAGAAGTCCTGGCCACCCTCTTTAAGGTCGTAATGGTCACCGCTCCCGTCGCTCTTGCCGATGTGGATCACGCCGTCCTCGTGCAGGTGGACGATCTCGCGGGTCTTGACAGCGTCGGGGAAGGTGGGGTCGCTCACCGTATCGGCCACCAGGTCGAACCGGGGGTCGATGTAATCCTTCACGGTATAGCCGGTCAGCTTAAAAGGCATCTCGTCGATGAGCCTGGCAAACACATCTTCCAGATCATCGGCGGTCGCCGCCTCAAAGTAGTTGTCATCATTGCCGGCGATAGCCTGCAAAAACGCCGCCGCCCGTTCGCCGCCTGCGCCGCTGCTGTCCGTATCGCCGCTGACCAGCCGGACGGTAAAGATCGTGTAATCGTAATCTTTTCTCAGCTGCTCGGCAAGCGCCACGGCCCGTGTATCCATGACCGCTTTGCCGGCGTCGTCCAACTCATCGTCCTGGCCGTCGGTGAACAGGACAAGATACTTGCCCGCGTCATCGTCCTTGACGGCCGTATCATCCGCCAGCTTCGTTATAAAAGCCTGCAGGCCGGTATAAGCGCAGGTGCCGCCGGTGATCACGTAGTTGTAAAGGCCGCCGGCGTTGTCTGTGGCCTTGGCCATGCCCGCTTCCACGTCATCGCCGCGGCTCAGGTTCATCATGCCGGTGCTCTGCGCCGGGTCATTGGTCCAGGTCTGGAGCAGCAGCTCGTCCGGGTGCGTGCCGTAAGTCTCCGAACTGAAGCGCACGGCCGAGACCCTGCTCTCGGAGGAGTTTACCCGCAGCCGGTTGATGAAGGTGTTCAGGGCCACCTGGAGCTTTTGCGCCTTGGTGTACATCTCGGTGTTGCTTTGCTTTACAAAGACCGGTGAATCCAGCACGATGCCCGAGGAGGGGCTGAAGATGCAGTGCAGGATCACGTCATCGGAGCCAAATGTGTTCCAACCGCTATAGTTCTTGTCTCCTGTGACGGCCGTATCCTCGTCAGCATCGGCAAAATAGAACAGGCAGGGGGAAGTCTGCGTGATATCCGCGCCGCCCGTGATCGTGTTCCCGCCATTGATACCGTCGTCCCCGCTCTTCACGGCCAGCGTCGAGCGGCCGCCCATGGTCTCGGGATATTTGCTATCGCCTCTTGTGGTCAGGCCGTGGAGGCTCTTGGCGGAATCGGCAGCCGTGATCTCGGTATAATCGCCGATGGAGTTTACATAATACCAGCCGGCGCGCGCATCCTTGGCCAGGCTATTGAAATTGGTATAGTCATACAGGTTCATCTCGGTGCCGCCGACCACAGCGCTTTTGTCCGTTACAGGATCGGTCACGTTGTCGGCGGGGGTATTCATGGTATTGACCAGCTCGGAAACGTCGTCGGCCGACAAAGCCCGGCCGTCGTAAATGTACACCTCGTCGATCTGGAGAGTGGGGCCGGACACAAACCGGTCGGAGCCGCCCAGGGTAAAGCTGAGCGGGCCATCGCCCAAGTCAAGTTCCTCCGTCACGTCGGCCGGCGCTCCGTCCACATAGGCGGTAATGATGCCGTTTTCTACTACATAAGTGAACACGCGCCACGCATTCGCGCTATAGTTCGTATACTTCTGCTCCGATGCATCGCCGCCAAGGGCATACGAAAGATTTACATGTTGGTGAGAGGTGTCGCCGCTTTTCTGCCACCGGACGTGGTTCTGGCTATTGCCGGAACCTGCGGTCCCCCGGAGGATGGTATAAAGCACATTGCCGTCCGCGCCCTTGATGGTCACCAGATCCTCCGCTTGGGGACCGCCGGAACCATGAAGCTCTGCGTTGATCGTGCCGGTGCCATCCGTCCTCACCGCAAAGGAGATGGTGAAGTTTTTCGGGTCGGTGACCTTTGCGTCCAAGTCAAGGGTGGAATGAAATGGACTATCGTCGTTTATCGAATATAACTGGAGTGAACCTTTTGCGGGCGTAACACTTCCTCCGCTGTTATTATCTGATTTATAATCGTTGTTGGACTGGCTATGGTCTCCCACTACACTCGAACTATTTATATCTCCCGTAGCTCCATTCTTCAAAAAGTATGGCCTGGTGCTACCTTCCTGCGTCCGGTCAAACTGGTACATCCCCACCAGGCCGATCTTCATGGGGTTCGTCGCGTCTTGCATCGTGCCGTCCCAGTAGGCGAGGGGCACCAGCTCGCTGACCGATTCCCGGCTGTCAAAAACATAATAGCTGTAGCCCGTATAGGCCAAGGGCGAGTTGTCCGTGTTGCCGGGGTTCATAAAGGTCTGGTAAGGGTCATCGTCAACGAACAACTCATCCGAGGGGAGGGCCATATACGTGACACTATAGCCATCTTTACGCAACTTGTTAAACTTTTTATCGTCGCTCTGATCCCCTTGCACGAGCGTCAGCCCATCCTCGGCACTGGTGGGGTTGGGCACAAAGGCCATGGAACCGGAAGAGTCAAGGATGAAGCCCACGTCCGCCGCGTTGCTGTCGGCGGTGTACCAGGATTCAAGGCTCACGTCAAAGGTGCGGCCGTCCTCCAAAACGTCCGCCGAGACGCGCTTTTCGGTGTGCAGGCCCTCCGTGCCCGTGTTGTAGATGACGTCGCCCACCTCTACCGCCTGCAGGGCATCGATCTCGTGTTTCTCGGCGGCCTGGATGATGGCTTCTTTGTTATCCTCCGTTACGAGCAAAACGTCCTCGCCTGCATCGACCACGCCTTCCAGATCCGCGCCGAAGTCCGCGCCCAGCACGGTGCGGCCGTCGTAGCTGTAAAAGAGATAGAGTATCACGTTCTGCACGTTGGACTTATACGTGACCTCGAAATGCGGCCCCTTGGAAGTATGGCCGTCGGTCTCGTAAAATTCCACCGCCTCGTTGCCGGCGGCGATCTCATAACCGGTGTACTGCTCCGTCACGTACGCCGCGAACGTATCATCATAATAGGTCTGTTCCTGGGGGACGATAAAGCATCCGTAGAACTCGCTCTTCTCATCAAAAGAGCTTTCGCTGGAGCTTGGCATCGCGTCACCGTCCGTGTGGACAGTAAAGCGGCTCCTGCCACGGTTCTCGGAAGGATAGATCTGGCCCTCCTCCCATACAGACATATCGCTGTTCAGGTAGACGTGCTGCACATAGACGTCGGTATATTCCACGTCGCCCTCCGCCGCCAGCGCGGGCAGCGGCAGATCCGCCACCCCCATGCACAGGCACAGTGCCGCCGCGGTAAAGCGCTTCCAGACGTTCTTTATTTTCATGGCTCTTCCCTCCGTGCTCCAGGCCGTGCCCGCCGCGGGGCGGCCTGGCCCAAAAAGTAGAGATTAAGTGACACTTTTTTCCTGGCGGCAGCTTCCATGCCGCCAACTTACAAACATAATAATTTTAACAGAAAATGCTTAAAAGGACAAGAGATTTCGCAAAATTTTTGGCGTATTATGCCATTTTTCCCGGCCGGGCCGCGCGGGGGCGGGGAAATGTGCGCGGTGGGCGCACATACTGCACATCCCTTGTCATTTAATCTCTACTTTTCGGCCCGGGCCGCCTTCTGCATCCAGCGCGCAAAGGTCTGGCGCGATACGCCCAGCCGCTTTGCCGCGCCCCGTGCCGAGACGGTGCCGGCCAGCCATGCGGCGCGGACCGCGGCCAGCTCGGGCGGCGGCTCCAACGGCCGCCGCCCGAACCGGACGCCGCGCGCCTTTGCCGCCGCGATGCCCTCGGCCTGGCGCTGGCGGATGAACTCCCGCTCTGTCTGCGCCACGTAGGAAAGCAGCTGCAAAACGATATCGGCGATGAGCGTGCCGGTCAGGTCGCGGTCCCGGCGGGTGTCCAGCAGGGGCATATCCAGCACGGTCACCGCCACGCCTTTTTCCTTGGTCAGCAGGCGCCACTGCTCCAGTATCTCCTCATAGTTGCGGCCCAGGCGGTCGATGCTCTTGATCACAAGGGTGTCCTGCGGCTTCAGCCTGCGCACCAGCCGCCGGTAGGCCGGGCGGTCAAAGTCCTTGCCGGACTGCATGTCCGCATAAACAAAGCGCTCCGGCACGCCGGACCGCTCCATGGCGATGCGCTGCCGCTCCAGGTTTTGCTCCCGGCTGGAAACGCGGATATACCCGTACGTCATTTTGCTTTCCCCCTTTTGGCATCCAGTATACCGGCCGCCGCCCCAAAAGCGGAAGCCGCCCGGGGCATACCGCTGCCGGCGGGCCGCCGAAAAAGCGGTAAAGCCGGGCATCCGCTGTTTTGGCAAAGGAAAGCGGCGCAGCAAAAGTGCGATACTTTTGCTGCGCCGCTTGCGGCTGTCGGAAAAGGGCTTCACTTTATGGGAGTGTGTAGGGCGGACTCTTGAGCCCGCCGAAAAACGTTGCTGCAGCGGCAAGAGGGGCAAGGCTCATGTGTCCCCCTTTTCCCTGCCTTTGCCTTTTGCCTTGTTTTGCCCCGGGCGGCGCTGGTCGGCGCCGTAAAAGCGCAGCACCTTGCAGCTGCCCAAAATGCGGCTGGAGACCTTTTCGGTATAGCGCGCCTCCAGCACGGCGTCGTCGGTGATGTTGGAGGTGTAGATGGTCGGGCGGCGGCACAGCATCCGGGTGTTGACGAGCTCATACAGCACGCTGATGGTCAAAGCGTTCACATATTCGGTACCAAGGTCGTCAAGGATCAAAAGGTCGGCATTCTGGCAGGCGGTCAGCCATTCGGTGTCCTCGTCGTGCTCAAAATGCTCCCGCGCAAGCTGCGCCACCAGCGCGGCGGAGCTGGTGTACAGCACATCGAACCCCTGGTCCAGCACGCTGTCGGCGATGGCCAGCGCCAGGTGCGTTTTGCCAAGCCCGGCCGTGCCGGTAAAAAGCAGGCTGCGGCTGTTCGGCTTGAAGGACTGCGCGTACCGGAGGCAGCCGTCCAGGATCTTGCCCATGTACTCCCGCAAAGAGGTCTCTAGCTCCTCGTCATAGTCGGTGGGATACCGCGTCAGGTCGAACGTCTCGAACCCGCACAGCTTGAGGGGCGAGGCGTTGTTGATCTCCTCCCGGCGCAGCCCGCGCACAAGCTCCGCCACGCAGCGGCAGGGGCGGCCGTCCACCACGCCGGTGTCGCGGCAGGCCGGGCAGGTATAAGCGGGGGCGAAGGCCGCGGCGTCAAACCCGGCCTGCCGCAGGGCGGCGGCATAGCGCGCCTCGGCATCCGCCAGCGCGGCGCGCGCAGCGGCAAGGTCCGCGCCGGCGGCGGCGGCCCGGGTCAGGGCAAGGCCGGCGTCGGTGCGGGCATCGGCGGCGGCGGCCAGCGCGGGGTACAGGGCGAACGCCTCCCGCCGGGCGGTCTCGGCCTGCATCACGGCCCGCTGGCGGCGCGCCGCCACCTGGCGCTGCGCCTGCCGGAAAAGTTCATCCCTCGTACGCATCGGTGATCCCCTCCAGTTCCTCGTCCAGGATCGCGTTCAGGCTGCGCTGCGGCGCGGCGGCCGGGGCGGCACGCCCCGGGGCGGGGGCGCGCCGGCCGGTGGCAAGGATGTTGCTGCCCGCCAGCTGCCCCTTGCCGCGCACGGCGGCCACCGTCGTCAGGCCCTCGGCGTGCCAGCGGCGCAGGATGCCGTCCACATAGCGCACGGTGCGCTTGCCCTCGGCGTGCAAAAGCGCCTCCTCAATCATCGGCGCGTCCATCTGCCATTCCTCATACCAGCGGTCGATGGCGCCGCGCTCCCAGCGGGTCAGCGCCGCGGGCTCCAGCGCAAACAGCGCGGCCGCCTCGGCGCGGTGCGCCTCCCGCCGGGTCTGGCGCGCCAGATACCGCTCGGCGTCCTCGCCGGTCTCCACGCCCGCTTCCCGCCAGCGCTCCAGCTCCCGCGCCAGGGCCGCCACCGTGTGCCGCCCCTGCCGCGCGGCCTCCCCGGCGGCCAGCAAAAGCACGTCCGGCCCCCAGCCGTCCTCCAGGTACAGCGCCACAAGGCGCTGCAATTCGCTGCGGCCCAGCGCGCGGCCCAGCGTGGCCTGCGCCTCCTCGCACAAAACGGCTACATACGGGTCGTCCAGCGCGGCCAGGTCGATGCCGGCGGCCTTCTCCTCCTCCGTTTTTGCCTCTTTGGCGGGCAGCGCGCGCTCCTTCACAAGCAGCCCCGCGCCCGCCCAGTATTGCAGCGCGCGCCTGGCGGCCTCCACGCTTTTCAGGCCCAGCGCTTTGGCAAGGGCGCGCGGCTCGGCCTCGCCGGTGGCCAAAATGTGCAGCGCCACGCGCACCGTGTCGCCGTCGGCGCGGGCCACGTGCGCCATCACCACCTGCGGCACGGCGGTGCTGTCCCCGTTTTGCTCCGCCAGCTTGTACGCCACACGGCCCGCCCCCTTTGCGGCCGCCCCGAAGGCGGCAGATCTTGCTTTTATTATAGCATCCCCGCAAAATCCTGTAAAGCGGCGCCGCGCGGCGGAAAAAATCGCCAAAAACGCGGGCGGGTTTTTGGCAAACTTTCACCTTGCGGCCCGCCGCCGTTTTGCTTACAATAATAAAAGTATCCTATCGTCCTGCAAAGGAGGCGCTCCGCCATGCCCATCAGCCTGGTCAAAATGCCCACCAAACATGAGAACCTCTACCTGCGCGTCGGTATGGGGCACTTTGCCACCAGCCACAGCCATATCAATTATTTTATCGACGTCACCGTCCCCAAGACCCGCCTGTCCGAGGCGCGCGCCGTCTCGCATGAGCTGGCCGCGGCGTACAAGGCCAACACCATCGTCGACACCATCCTCTGCCTTGACGGCACCGAGGTCATCGGCGCGTGCCTGGCCAGCGAGCTCACGCGGGAAGGCTTCATGAACATCAACTCCCGGCAGGAGATCCACGTCGTCACGCCGGAGCATACGGCCGGCAGCCAGCTGCTGTTCCGCGAAAACCTTTCCCCTATGATCACCGGCAAGCACGTGCTGGTGCTGGCGGCCTCGGTCACGACGGGTTTCACGATGAAATCCGCCATCGAGGCGGTGCGGTACTACGGCGGGCAGGTGGTCGGCCTGATGGCGCTGTTTGCCACCGTGCAGGAGTGCGAGGGCATCCCCATCACCTCCCTGTTTGATCCGCAGGACCTGCCGGACTACCGCTCCTACGACGCGCACAGCTGCCCGTGGTGCCAGCGCGGTATGCGCATCGAGGCGCTCGTCAACAGCTACGGGTATTCGAGCTTGTATTGAACCGGCAGAGGGCGGCCGCCCCGTATCTTGACAAGCCCCGCCCTGCGCGGCTATAATAAGCGTACCGCGCAGGTATAGTACATCGGCTAGTATAACAGCCTTCCAAGCTGTGGAGGTGGGTTCGACTCCCATTACCTGCTCCAATCCAACTGGCGGCAGCCCGTTTGGGCCGCCGCCAGTTCCTTGAAAAAGTGCTATACTGTTGCAAACGGCGGCCGCCGGGCCGCCGCGGTAAAGGAGATGGGACGGATATGTGGACCTGCGCACTTTTGAAGCGCAACGCCAAGCAGGCGCTGAACCAGCGGTATTGGCGCAGTTTTGCCGTGTGCCTGCTGCTGGGCCTTTTGGGCGTGAGCAGCAGCGGCACGTTCAACTATGCGATGCTGTTCAACACGGCGGATACATCCCCGGCGGGCGACGGGTTGTACCAGGGCACGTCGGCGGCGTTGGCCGGGGGTGCGGTGCGCGGCGCTGCCTACCGCGTCCCCTATGCGCAGGCGGCGTTGTCCGCTTCCGCGATCGCGGCCGGGTTTATTTCCGTGGTGGTGCTGGTCGCGCTGGCGCTGGTGTGCTGCTGGGTCATCTTTTTGACCAACCCCCTGACGGTGGGCCGCGCGCGCTATTTTATGGAGAGCCGGCAGGCCCCCGCGCCCATCGGGGCGGCGTTCTCGGTGTTTGACAGCGGGTATATGAACATCGTCAAGGTAACATTGCTGACGGACCTGAAGATCCTCGCGGGCTCGCTGCTCATCATCCCAGGCGTCTACTGGGGCTACTGCTACCGCCTTGTGCCCTACCTGCTGGCCGAAAACCCCTACCTGACCACCCGCCGCGCCATGGACCTGAGCAAGGCCATGATGGAGGGGGAAAAGCTGCACAGCCTGGGGCTGGAGCTCTCGTTCTTCGGGTGGGATCTGCTGGCGGGCCTTGTGCCGCTGGGCGGGCTGTTCCTGGCCCCGTATTACCAGGCCACGCTGGCGGAGCTGTACGCCGCGCTGCGCAGCAAGGCGTTCGCCTACGGTTTGAGCGACGGCGGCGAGCTGGGCGGCTTTGTGACGCACGACCTTGCCGGGCGCGGCTGAGGCGGAAAAAGGCTTGACAGTGCCGCGGCGAATTGCTATAATACACCTTGCGGCCCGGGGACCGGCGGGCCGCACATCCTGGAAAGATGGCTGAGCTGGTCTAAGGCGCACGACTGGAAATCGTGTAGGGCCCCTAAAGCCCTCGGGGGTTCGAATCCCCCTCTTTCCGTACAAAGATCCCCCGTGCCCGGGTGCGGCGCGGGGGATTTTTTATATGCGGCGCGCACGCCATAAATGGGCGCGGGAACGCTTCCCGCCCCGGCCCCTCATCCGGCCGCTGCGCGGCCACCTATCTCCGGCCTAAGAGCCGGGCCTTTGGCCCGCTTGGCTCCGGTGCAAAGCCCGGAGCTTGCGCTCCGAAACGCCTCGCTGCCCCTCGGCGTCCCCGACGCCCCGCAATCCGTATTTTACGGTTTGCCGCGCCCTGGCCGTAGCGGCGCGCAGCGCGGCGTGAGCGCGGACGGCGCCGCAAGGTGGCGTCCGTCCGGCGGACGGGGGATGGTGCACGCCCAAGCACCCGGGCGATATCTTGCCTCGGGGGATTCCAAAGGGGGGAACCCCCTTTGGTCGTGGGTCCGCTGCATGCGAAACCAGCGGGACCTTTTCGGTTCCTTTTCGGTCACGAAAAGGAACGGTAAAAAGCAAAATTCCGGTAAAAAGCGGCAGCCAACGCATCCCCTTATGGCGCGCGTGCGCGCGCCGCCCATTTCGGAACGCCCTCGCTCCGCTGCGCTACGCTCCGGGACGTTTTTGCCAAAGCAAATTTTTATTGGTCAATAAAAATTTGCTTTGCGCGGCGCATGGCGCCGCGGGCAAAAACCTCCCTACGCCCCCTCGCCGAGCCAGTGCAGGGCGCAGGCGGCGTGCAGCCATGCGCCGATGGCCAAAGCGCGCTCATCCATTTCAAAGCGGCCGTTGTGGATGGAGTTGTGCGTCTCAGGGCGGGCGGGGTCGGCGGTGCCAAGGTAGGCGAACACGCCCGGCACCTCGCGCAGATACTCGGCAAAATCCTCGCCGGCCAGATCCAGCGGGCGGTCGGTGACGGGGGTCAGGTCGGGCCGGCGCTGCCGGACAAGGCCGAGCACCTCGGCGGTGGCGGCCTCGTCGTTGACGAGCACGCTGGCGATATCGTCCCACACGACGGCGGCGCTGCCGCCGTACATCGCCGCGACGCCCTGCACCGTCTGTTCCAGCATCGCCTTCGCGTCGGCGCGCGTTTGGGGCGAGCAGGCGCGGATGGTGCCCTCCAGCACGGCGGATTCGGCCACGGCGTTGTAGGCCGTGCCGGCGTTGAGCTTGCCGATGCCGATGATGAGCGGCTCCACGGCGCTGGTGCGCCGCGTGACGAGCGCCTGCACCGCCACCACGATGTGGCTGGCGATGTACAGCGCGTCGACGCCGCGCTGCGGGGCCGATACATGGGCACCCTTGCCCTGCACCCGCACCGTGAACACATCCACCGAGGCGTTGTTGAACCCGGCCTTGAGCCCCACGCTGCCCACCGGCACGTTGGTGGCCACGTGCATACCGAACACCCGGCGCACGCCCTCCAGCGCGCCCGCGCGGATCATGGCGCGCGCGCCGCCGCCCGTCTCCTCGGCCGGCTGGAAAAGCAGGCGCACCTCACCGGCAAGGGCATCGCGTTCCTCCGCCAGCAGGCGGGCCGCGCCCAGCAGCATGGCGGTGTGGCCGTCGTGCCCGCAGGCGTGCATCCTGCCCGGCACGGCGCTGCGGTAATCACAGGTGTTCTGCTCCTCAACGGGCAAAGCGTCCATATCGGCGCGCAGCGCGACGGCGCCGCCGGGGCGCGCCCCCCGGATGACGCCCAGCACGCCGGTCTCACCGATGCGCCGGTGCGGGATGCCGGCGCGGTCCAGCTCCCGCTCCACGGCGGCGGCGGTGGCAAATTCCTGCCAGGCAAGCTCGGGGGTGCGGTGCAGCTCCCGCCGCAGGGCGCTCAGCCACGGCTGCAGGGCCTCGGCCCTGGTTTGCAGCGCATCTGCCATAAAAAGGTCACGCTCCTTTACCGGGTTTTGTCTTTCTACCGGGATGATACCACCGGCGCGGCGGCGCCGTCAAGCGGCAGAAGATCCACCTGCCCAAGCGCCACGTCGGCGGCCTCGGCCCGCACCCGCATGGCGTCGCCAAGGCGCCACGTCCTGCCGGTGAGGGGGTCGCGCAGGCACACGCCCTCCAGCATTTCCGGCTCGCCCTGGCACAGCTGCGCGGCGGGCACAAAGCCCTCGACGGTGTTCTCCAGCTGGACGAACACCCCGCGCGGCGTCACGCCCGAGACGGTGCCGGCAAACGCCTCGCCAAGATGGGCGCGCATATACTCGGCCTTGTAGATGGCTTCCATCTCGCGCTCAAGGCCGGCGGCGGTGCCCTCCTGCGCGGTGGCGTGCGCGGCGGTGTGGGCGGCGTATTCGGTATAATCCTGCACAAGGCGCGCGGTGCCGGCGCCGCGCAGCCTGTCGGTAAGGATGCGGTGGACGGCCAGGTCCGGGTAGCGGCGGATGGGGCTGGTAAAGTGCGCGTAGTCCGCCAGGGCCAGCCCGTAGTGCCCCAGCGGCTGCGGGGCGTAGCGCGCCTTCTGCATGCTGCGCAGCACCGCCGTGTGCACCGCCGCGCCGGCCGGCTGGCCGCGCGTGCGCTCCAGCAAAGCGGCCAGCTCCCGCTGGGTGGGCACCGCGCCGCGGAACAGCCCCTCGGCCGGAAGGCCGCAGGCGCGCAGCATGGCGCGCAGCTTTTCGGCGCGGGCGGCGTCCGGCGGCTCATGCACGCGGTAGACGAACGGCACCCCGTACCCCCGCCCGGCCGCCGCCGCGCACTGGTTGGCCAGCAGCATACATTCCTCGATCATCGCCTCGGCGGCGCCGCGCGCGGCCCGCCGCACCCCGACACAGCGCCCGGCCGCATCCAGTACGAGCTTTGCCTCGGGGCTGTCCAGCTCCATGCCGCCGCGCGCGCGGCGCAAAGCAAGGCGCTTTTCGTACAGGGCGCGCAGCGCGGGCAGCTGCCCGGCCACGGCCGCGTATCTGGTGAGCAGGGCGGGGTCATTGCTGCCGTCAAGGAGGAGGTTCAGCTCCCCGTAAACGCCCTTGACGCGGCTGCGTATCACGCTTTTGACAAAGTGGTAGCCGGTCAGGCGGCCGGCGGCGTCCAGCTCCATCAGGCAGGAAAAGGCAAGGCGGTCCGCGCCCTCGTTGAGGGAACACAGCCCGTTGGAGAGCCGCGCCGGCAGCATGGGGATGACGGTGTCGGCGTAATAGATGCTGGTGGCGCGCGCCTGGGCCTCGGCATCCAGGGCGGTGCCGGGGCGCACATAGTGGCTGACATCGGCGATGTGCACGCCCAGCTCGAACCCGCCGCCCGCGAGCGTGCGCACGCTGACGGCATCGTCGATATCGCGGGTGGCGGCGCTGTCCACGGTAAAGACGGGCACGCCGCGCAGATCGGCCCGGGTGCCGGCGGCCAGCTCCCGGCCGGCATCCACGGCCTCGGGCAGGGCCGATGCCTCGGCGAGCACCTCGGGCGGGAACGCCTGCCGCACGCCGTAGCGGTACAGCACCGCCCCGGCGCAGTGGGCGGCGCAGTCCGCCGCGCCGAAACACTGTTCCACGGCGGCGCGGTGCTCGGCATGGCGGGCGCCGCGGGCCGCCAGCCGCGCGCCGACCTTGTCGCCCGGTTTGGCGCCGCCCGCCTGCCCGGGCGCGAGCGGGACAGCCACGCCGGGGCAGCCGTCCGGCTCCACGGCAAGGCGGTGCTCCTCATCATACAGGACGGTGCCGGCAAAGCGGGCCTGCGGCACCGTGACGGCAACGACCTCGCCGCTGCGCTTTTCCCCCTCGCGCTGGGCGCCGGGCGCCGGCGGCAAAAGGCGGACGAGCACCCGGTCCCGCGGCATGGCGCCCAGCAAAAAGCGGCCGGGGATAAAGATCTCGCCCGTGCCGTCCTCAGGGGCGGCAAAGCCGAACCGCGGCGCCAGCTTGGACAAAACGCACGGGATGCCCTGCGCCGGCCCGGCGGGCGCCCCCTGGCCGGCCGCGCCGCTTTGCCCGGCGGTATACTGCCCGCCCTGGCGCACCACCTGCCCGGAGGCCGCCAGCGCGGCCAGCACCGTGCGCAGCTGCGCGCCGGGCACCTGCAGATTGTTTTGCAATTCCGCCGCGGTGTGCGGGCGGCGCGCCACGGCGCGCAGGACCTTTTGCGTAAGCTGTTGCGTATCCATACCTGCCCCTTTACATGAACGAACCACACAAAAGCGACCCCCGGCAATGCGCCGCGGGGCCGCCCTGTTTTGAAAAATCGACCGGAATGCGCTTACAGCCGCGCGCTGAGCACGCAGACCACCAACGCCACCACAAACAGCACCGCGCCGCCCACCTTGGTGATAAGGGCCAGCTTGGCTTCGTTGCCGCGGGCGCGGCCGGCGGCCATCAGGCTGCTGTCCCCCATGATGGCGGCGGAAAGGCCCTGCCCCTTCTGCTGCTGCAGCAGGGTGACCAGGATGATGAGCAGCGAGGCGATGATGAGCACCACGCCGAGGATGATCTCGTATACGTTCATGGAAAAAGCTCCCCTTTGGTTCAAGATGTAAAGCCAAGTTTAGCATATATGGGCGCAAAATGCAAGGAAAACTTTTTCGCCGGCCCGGCTTTGGGCAAAACCCGCCCGCGGCGCCCGCCGCGCCCCGCCAAAAGGCTTGACTTGGGCAAAAAGGCGCGGTATAATACGCTCAAACATCATCCCGCAAAAAGCGTTTGACGCGGACAAACCGGTACGCGCCCGCCATCGCCAAAGAGAACGGCCGCCGCCCCCGCACGGCAGGGGCGCGCTGTGAGCGGCCCGCATGGCCTGCGTACCCTACCACCGCCGAGCGCGGGGGCGAACCCCCGCCGGGCACCGCCCCGTTACCACCGGTACGAGCGGCGCGCCGCTCTGCCCTGCAGGGCCGCGCGCAATCCGGGTGGAACCGTGGAGCTGTTGACCGCTTCATCCCGTAGGGCATTACGGGATGGGGCGTTTTTTGTACCGGCAACACACAGCAAAGGAGACTGCCATGAAGATCATCTACAAGGACGGCCGCGTGGCCGATTGCCCGCCCGAGGAGGAGCTGCACATACTGCGCCACACCGCCGCGCACGTCATGGCGCAGGCCATCAAGCGGCTGTGGCCGCAGGCGGATTTCGCCTTTGGCCCCGCCACCGAAAACGGCTTTTACTATGACGTTGACCTCGGCGACGCCAAACTCACCGATGACGACCTTGCCGCCATCGAGAAAGAGATGCACAAGATCTGCAAGGAGAACCTGCCCATACGCCCCTTCATCCTCCTGCGGGAGGAGGCCGTCAACCTCATGCAGGAGCGGGGGGAAAAATACAAGGTCGAGCATATCGGGGACCTTGCCCCCGACGCCGAGATCAGCTTCTACCAGCAGGGCGAGTACATTGATATGTGCGTCGGCCCGCACCTGACGTATACCAAGGGCTTGAAGGCGTTCAAGGTCACGCAGCAGTCCGGCGCGTACTGGCGCGGGGACAAAAACAACAAGATGCTCACCCGCATCAACGGCATCGCCTTCCGCACGCAGGAGGAGCTGGACGCCCACCTCAAGCTGCTGGAGGAGGCCGCCCGGCGGGACCACCGCCGCATCGGCAAAGAGATGGGCCTGTTCATGCTGGCGGACGAGGCCCCCGGCTTCCCGTTCTTTTTGCCCAACGGCATGACCGTCAAGAACGCCCTCATCGACTATTGGCGGGAGCTGCACCGCAAGAACGGCTATGTCGAGGTGTCCACCCCGCTCATCATGAACCGCCATCTGTGGGAGACCTCCGGCCACTGGGACCATTACAAAGACAATATGTACGCCACCGTCATCGACGGCGAGGACTACTGCATCAAGCCGATGAACTGCCCCGGCGGCGTGATGGTCTACCGCAGCACCCCGCACAGCTACCGCGAACTGCCGCTGCGCGTGGCGGAGCTGGGCCTTGTGCACCGGCATGAGCTGCGCGGCGCTTTGCACGGGCTGTTCCGCGTGCGCTGCTTCACCCAGGACGACGCGCACATCTTCATGCGCCCCGACCAGATCACCGACGAGATCATGAACGTCGTGCACCTCATCAACCAGGTGTACGAGAAATTCGGCTTCACCTATTTTGTCGAGCTGTCCACCCGGCCGGAAAACTCCATGGGCTCGGATGAGGACTGGGAGGCCGCGACCGAGGGGCTGAAAAAAGCCCTCGAAAAGCTCGCCATGCCCTACACCGTCAACGAGGGCGACGGCGCCTTCTACGGCCCCAAGATCGATTTCCATCTGGCCGACAGCCTCGGCCGCACCTGGCAGTGCGGCACCATCCAGCTGGATTTCCAGATGCCGCTCAACTTCGGGCTGGAATACATCGACGAGACCGGCGCCCGCCAGCGCCCCATCATGATCCACCGCGTGTGCCTGGGCTCCATCGAGCGCTTTATCGGCGTGTTGACCGAGCACTATGCCGGCAAGTTCCCCACCTGGCTGGCGCCGGTGCAGGTCAAGGTGCTGCCCGTCAGCGAAAAAACGCTGGACTACGCCAAAACGGTGGCCGAAAAGCTCGAGGCCGCCGGCGTGCGCGTGGTGCTGGACGAGAGCAATGAAAAGATCGGCTACAAGATCCGCCAGGCCCAGCAGGTGGATCGCGTGCCCTATATGCTGGTGCTCGGCGCCAGGGAGGCCGAGGCGGGCAACGTCTCGGTGCGGGACCGCAAGGGCGAGACGACGGCCATGGACACCGACGCCTTTATCGCCATGGTCACCAAAGAGATCGCCGACCGTGTGAGCTGAAGGGCCGCGCGGACAGGGGAAGGGGGCACACCGCTTGATGGCTCGGCAGGGCACCGCGGAAGGGCCGGCCCCGCTGCGGGCATGGCTGGTGACGGGGCTGGCGCTTTTGGGCGCCATCCTCGGCTTTGCGCTGCTTTTGCGGGCGGACATCCAGCGCCCGCGCCCCTATGCCCCCGCCGGGAGCACCGGCCCCGCGCCGGCGGGCCTTGTGTGGGCGTGCACGCCGCGTGCCGAGGCGGACTACTACACGCTGGACGGCTACGCCTTCCTGCCCGGGGAACGCTTTGAGGCGGTGGAAAACTACGTGGTTTTGTACGATACCACGGGCGGGGATCATCTGCGCCTGAGCACCGCCATGGTCCGGCGGGACGAGGCCACCGCCGCCGGGGGTGACGGCATCAACTACAGCTTCGGCGGCTTTACCGCCTTTGTGCGCGCCGCCGCCCTGCAAGCCCCGCCGGAACGGTATGAAATATGCCTTTTGTACCGCTCCAACACGCATGATTTCCTCTATCACAGCGGCCAAACGCTGGCGGGGGGTGCGGTATGATGCGCAAACTGACCCCGCGGCAGCGCGCGCTGCTGCCCTGCCTGGCCCTCTGGGCGGTGATGCTGGCGGTGCATCTGCACCTGACCTACATCCCCGGCGACGCGGCGCACTACCGTGCCGCGATGGCGGGGCCGTGGGACCTGGCCGGTGCCTTCCTGTCAAATTGGAAAGAATACGCCACCTGGTCCAGCCGGGTGCTCATCAACACGCTCTGCAGCCTGTTTTCCGCCTGGCCGGCCATGGTATGGCGCCTTGTTGACCCGGCCGTGGCCGCGCTGGCAGCCTGGGGGGTGGGCTATGCCCTGCGGCAGGAGGAAGCCCCCGCCGGCATGGGCCTCATCTGCTTCCTTTTCTATCTCTACCAGTGGCAGTATCTTTCCGATGCCGGCTGGGCCGTGACCACCATCACCTACCTGTGGCCGGCCGCCATGGGCGTCTGGGCGCTCATGGGCCTGTGGCGCACACTGCGCGGGCAAAGCACCTCCGCCGGCGGGTGGGCGGCCTGCACCGTGCTGCTGCTGTTTGCCGCCAACATGGAGCAAGCGGCGCTGGTGCTGCTGTGCCTGCTGGCGGCGGGCATCGGTGCGCTGCTGTTCCGCCGTGACCGGGTGCCGGCCATGCTGTGGGTGCAGCTGGCGCTCACCGTCGGCAGCCTTGTGTTCATCTTCGCCTGCCCCGGCAACGCGGCGCGCACGGCGGGGGACATCACCTCCTTCTACATGGATTTCCGTATGCTCTCGCCGCTGCAAAAGGCCGAGATCGGCCTCTCCGGTGCGATCTCCGCCAACGTTTTCGGGCGGGACAGCGTCTTTTTCCTCTTTGCCGTGTTGGTGGCGCTGGCCAACCGGGTGCGGCGCGCGCCGCTGCCGGCGCGCCTTTGTAGCCTTGTGCCCTGCGTATTGCTGTTGCCCTTCAGTATGCTGCGCTACCAGGCCAAGGCGCTGGTACCGGGCATCGCAAACATCACCGAGGCATACTCCGCCGCCGGGTACATCAACCTCACCAACTTCGGCGCCCCGCAAAGCTATGTGCCGCTTTTGCTGGGCTACGGCATCTTTGCGCTGTGCCTGCTGGGCGTGGTGGGGGCGTTCGGCTGGGGCAGGACCACGCTGTGCGTCTGGGCCCTGCTGGCCCTTGGCGGCATGAGCCAGGCGGCCATGGGTTTTACCCCCAGCGTCGGGGTCTCCAGCCGGCGCACGGGGTTCTGTTTCAGCGTTTGCATCATCGCCGCCTGCGGCGTGCTGTGGCAGGCCCTTGGCAAAAAGCCGCTGCCCACCCGCGCCGCAAAGCTCGCGTTCGGGGCGGTGTGCGCGGCGCTCGGCGCCGTGCAGGCCGTCTACCTCTGGCAGCTGTAAAAAGCGCCTTTTCCCCCAAAAATAAAGGAGGGCAAACACCATGTTCTGGTCAAAAAAAGCGGCAGAGCCGGCGCACACCGTCACCGTTACGGCCGGGCAGGGCCCCGACCGCCTGTATGCGGATCTGGAGCGCGCCATGGCCCAAAGCACGGCCATCACCGTGGAGGGCTGCCTGCGGGATGACGCCGCCTGGCAGGCGCTGACGCGCTTTGTCGGCCGGTATAAGCTGCTGCTCGCCTCCTGCCAGATCGACGCAGATACTCCGGGGGGGGGTCAGTGTCGGCTGCGGTTGAACACCACCTGGGACCCGCAGGCCCCCAAAAAAAGCTACGCGGCGCTGGAAGGCGCCTACACCGAAAATTATTACCTGATGGACTGCGGCGGCTATGAGCGCTTTGTGACCACCCGGGGCGAGCAGATCGACGGGCGCCTGCAGGGGGTGCTTTGCCTGGTGGATCCCCGGCCGGGGCAAAAGATCCTGGATATCGGCTGCGGCCGGGGCGAGTTGAGCTGCGCGCTGGCCAAACAGGGCGCCGATGTGACGGGGCTCGATTACTCCCCGGCGGCCATCGCCATCGCCGAGCGCACCTACCGCGCCGCGCAGGCAGAGCTCCGCCTGCGCTACCGCCGGCAGGATATCTTCGAGGCGCAGGACCTTGGCACCTATGACAAGATGGTCATGGCGGATGTGGTGGAACACATCGAGCAGGACGTGCTGGAAAAGATCTTTGAAAAGCTCTCCCGCGCGCTGCGCGCGGACGGCACGCTGATCATCCACACGGCGCCCAACCGCCATTATTATGAGCAGGCGTGGCCGCTGCGCCGCCGGCAGGCGGCCGCGCTGGGCTGCTGGCTGCCGCAGGAGCCGCGCAGCTATTACGAGCAGCTCATGCACATCAACGAGCAGACGCCGGAGGGCCTGCGGGCCGCCCTGGAGCGGTATTTCCCCTTTGTGCACGTGTGGACCGGCGGCGTTATGGACTGCGCTGCCCGCAAGGACCGCGCGCAGCAGGCGCAGGATATCGAGATCTTTGCCTATGCCGCCAACAGCGCCGCCGCGCTGGAGGCCGCGCTGGCCGAAAGCGCCCGCGTCCCCCGGCCGGAAAGCTGCCGCCTTGGCTATGCGGCGCAGCCGCTCACGGCCGTGGCCGGGCAGGAGGCCATGCTGGACGTCGCGGTGGAAAACCTCGGCGGGGAGACCGTCACCTCCCACCGGCAGCACCCGGTATTCCTTTGCTACCACATCCTGGACGCGGCGGGCCGCGCCGTTGTCTATGACGGGGAGCGCAGCCCCATCGCGCTGCTGCGCCCCGGCGCGCGGCAGACGGTGCCGCTGCGGGTGGCCGTGCCGGCCGACCTGCCGCAGGGCGCGTACACCCTGCGCATAACGGCGGTGGCCGAGGGGCTTTTCTGGCTGGACGACCGGTGCGCCAGCTATTGTGACGTCCCTTTGGAGATACGCTGACCGCCGCGCCGCTGCCATTCTCCGGTTAAGGCAAACCTAAGCCGCCGACACCGCTGCCGTTAAGGCGGCGGCGTTAAGCTATGCCCAAAAAGGCACCGCCCGTTCGTTATAAAGGGCGGAAAGGTTTATCAAAATTTGAAAAATGCCGGCCATACTGCTTGGAAACGGCAGCGGCCGTAAGGAGGGCACCGCGTGAAGATCCTGCTCACATCCGACCAATATGCCCCCACCGTCAGCGGGGTGGTGACCTCGGTGCTCAACTTGCAGCGCGCGCTGGAGCGGCAGGGCCACAGCGTGCGGGTGCTCACCCTTTCCCCCGATGTGCGCGGCCGGCGGGAGGGCGATGTGTGGGAGCTTGGCTCCCTCAACGCGGGGGTCGTCTATCCGGGCGTGCGTTTCCGCGGCCTGACGGTGGGCGCTGCGGTGCGGGAGCTCACCGCGTGGGGGCCGGATATCGTGCACTCCCAGTGTGAATTTTCCACCTTCCCGTTGGCCAAGCGCATCGCCCGCGCCTGCGGCGCGCCGCTCCTCCACACCTGCCACACCGTCTACGAGGATTACACCCATTATTTCTGCCCCAGCCGGCGGTGCGGGCACTGGCTGGTGCGCGTGTTCACCCGCCGCGTCGCCGCCGGGTGCGATATGCTCATCGCCCCTACCCCCAAGATCGAGGCGCTGCTGCGCGGCTATGGCGTTTCGGCGCCGGTGCGGGTGCTGCCCACCGGCATCGAGATGGATGCCTTCACCCGGCCGCCGGCCCCCGCCGCGCAGGCGGCGCTGCGCGCGGCGCTGGGCATCCCGGCGGGCAACGGCGTGCTGGTGTTCGCGGGGCGCCTTGCCAAGGAAAAGCACATCGGCGAGCTGCTTGCCTGCCGCGCGGCGCTGGGCGATGTGCCGGTGACGCTGCTGCTCGTCGGTGACGGGCCGGCGCGCCCGGAGCTGGAGCGCAAAGCCGCGGCGCTGGGGCTGGCGGCGCCGCAGGTGGTGTTCGCCGGCATGGCGCCGCCCGCCGGCATCGCGGCCTATTACCGGCTGGTGGATGTGTTTTTGAGCGCCTCCGTCAGCGAGACGCAGGGCCTTACCTACCTCGAAGCCATGGCCTGCGGGCTGCCGCTCGTCTGCCGGGCCGACGGCTGCCTGGCCGGCGTTCTGCAAAACGGGCGCAACGGCTGGCAGTACCGCACCGTGGACGAGTGCCTTGCCCATGTGCGGGCGCTTTTGCAAAACGAGGCCCTGCGCCGCCAAATGGGCGCACACAGCGCCGCCATCGTGCGGGAACGCTATTCCGCCCAAGCGTTCGGCGAGGGCGCGCAGGCCCTCTACCGGGAACTGCTTGCCCAAAAGGCGGCGCGGTAAAGCCGCCGCCCCTTCCTTAAAGCGCGGCTCCCAAATGGCGCCGCTGTGCGCGTGCCCCCTTTACGGGGCACGCCCCGTCGAAAAAAATACCGTGCGGATGCCTTACAGGCGGCCCGCACGGCATTTTTTGTTGTGGAGGTATCGCCCGCGCGCCTTCGGCAGCCTGCCTGTATTTTGCGCGCCGTGCGGGTTAAGGCAAAGCTAAGGCCGATGCGCCGCCGCCGTTAAGGCGGCGGCGCTATGCTGTACAAAGGCGCGGATGTAAAAATTTCTGCGGCTGCTCGAAACCGGGGCGGCCGGGTCGTTTTCATTAAAGAGGGCCGCGCCCTTTACAAAAGGTTGAAAAACGCGGCCTATACTGACAACGGCCGCAGAACGCGGGCACACGGTGCCCGGGGCAACCCCCGGGAGGAGGAGGGCGCGATGGCGCAAAACGTGAAATGCAGCTGGCAGGCGGCGCTCTCGCTGTTGGGGCTGGGCCTGTGCGCAGCGCTGGGGGTGCATTTCTGGCGCGCGGGGCTGCTGGATTCCCAGGCGGCGCTGCGGGCCTATGTGGATGGGTTCGGCCCGGCGGGGCCGCTGGCGTTCATCGCCTTTCAGGCGGTGCAGGTGGTGCTGCCCGTCCTGCCCGGCGGGCTGGGATGTCTGGCCGGGGTGGTGCTGTTCGGGCCGTGGTGGGGGTTTTTGTACAACTATCTCGGCATCTGCGCCGGTTCGCTGGCCGCGTTCGCCATCGCGCGCAGCTGCGGGCGGCCGCTTTTGTACCGGCTGTTCCCGCGCGCCCTCATCGACCGCTATGATGCCTGGGGCGAACACCACGCCCGCTTTGCGCGCTGGTTCGCGTTTTTGATCTTTATCCCCGTCGCGCCGGACGATTATCTGTGCTTTCTGGCGGGCACCACCACGCTGCGCTGGCGGACCTATACGGCCATCATTTTGCTGTGCAAGCCCTTTTCCATCGCGCTGTACAGCTTGGGGCTGACGGTGGTGTTCCAGCGCGTGCTGGGGCTTTGGCGGTAGGGGGGCGCGCGATGAGGGTCTGTATCTACCGCGGCGGGCTGCGCCTCGTCGCCAAAAGCGGCATCGGGCAGGCGGCCGCCCACCAGCGCGCCATGCTGCGCTGCGCGGGGGTGGCGCTGGCCGCCCCGGCCGACGCCGTGCACATCAACACCGTGCTGCCCGGCTCGGTGCTGGCGGCGTGGCGCGCGCGGCGCCGCGGCGCCGGGGTGGTGTGGTACGGCCACTCCACCCCGCAGGATTTCCGCCACAGCTTTACCGGCTCCGACACGCTGGCCCCGCTGTTCGCGCGGTGGCTGCGCTTTTGCTACGGCCAGGCGGATGTGGTCATCACGCCAACGCCCTACGCGCAGGCCCGCCTGCGCGCTTTGGGGGTGCAAAAGCCGCTGTACGCGCTCTCCAACGGCGTCGATACCGCCTTCTTTGCCCCCGATGCGCGGCACGGCGCGGCGTTCCGGCGGCGGTACGGCCTTGGCGCCGATGTACCGGTCATCGTCAGCGCGGGGCACTTTATGCAGCGCAAAGGCATTTTGGATTTTATCGCCCTGGCAAGGGCGCTGCCGGCGGTGCGGTTTTTCTGGTTCGGGCACACGCCGCCGGCGCTCGTGCCGCGCCGGGTGCGCCGCGCGATGGCCGCCGCGCCGCAAAACCTGACCTTTGCGGGCTTTGCCCCGCAGGAGCAGCTGCGCGACGCCTACTGCGGGGCCGACGCCTTCGTCTTTTGCAGCGAGGAGGAGACGGAAGGCATCGTGGTGCTGGAGGCCCTTGCCTGCGGCACGCCCACGCTCGTGCGGGACATCCCCGTCTACAGCGGCTGGCTGCAAAACGGCCGCGACGTTTTAAAGGCCGGCAGCCTGCCCGGCTTTGTGGCCGCGGCGAAAGCCCTGCTCACGGACGAGGCGCTGCGGGCGGCACTGTCCCGCGCGGCACGGCAGACGGCGCTGACCCGCGCGCTGCCCAAAGTGGGGCAGGCGCTGTGCGGCATCTACCGCGAAACGGGCCTTTGGCGGGACTGAGCCTGCGGCGGGGGCACAAGTCCCACTGGAAACCGCGGCGGCACCGTGGTATAATAGCCGCAGAGCGGCCATTATACAATTTTTTAAAATGCACCGCGTCCTCGCCGCTCACTTAGCGTTCACGGCAACCGGCCGCGTTGTGCAATACCATTCGCACTTCGTGCTCATGGTATAATACCCGCAGAGCGGCCATTATACAATTTTTTAAAATGCACCGCGTCCTCGCCGCTCACTTAGCGTTCACGGCAACCGGCCGCGTTGTGCAATACCATTCGCACTTCGTGCTCATGGTATAATACCCGCAGAGCGGCCATTATACAATTTTTTAAAATGCACCGCGTCCTCGCCGTCCGCCTGTGATGCGGCGTGCAATGCCATGTAAAAACGTTCAGGGGGCACCAATGCCTGTCGAACCCACCCAACTGGATACCGGCCTTTCCGGCGCCGAGGCCGCCGCCCGCGCCCAAAGCGGCCTTGACAACCGCCCGCCCGCGTCGCCCACCAAAACGGTGGGGCGCATCGTGCGGGAGAATACGTTTACCTTTTTCAACCTCGTCTTTGCCGTGCTGGCGGCGGCGCTCATCGCGGTGGGGTCCTTTGCTAACCTCGGCTTTTTGCTCGTGGTGGCGTGCAACACCGCCATCGGCATCTACCAGCAGCTGCGCGCCAAAAAAACGCTGGATGCCCTCACCCTGGTGGCGGCGCGCCGGGTGCGCTGCCTGCGCGGAGGCGTCTGGCAGGAGGTGGATTCCGCCGCGCTGGTGTTGGGCGACATCGTCGAATTTTCGGCCGGGGACCAGATCTGCGCCGACGCCGTGGTGCGCACCGGCTCCGCCCATGCGAACGAGTCCCTCATCACCGGCGAGGCGGTGCCCGTGCGCAAGGCGGTTGGGGATACGCTGCACTCCGGCAGCTTTCTGGCGGCCGGGCGCTGCGTGGCCCAGCTGACCGCGGTGGGGGCGCAAAGCTACGCCAGCCGCCTGACCATGCAGGCTAAAACAAGCGCAAAAACGCCGAAAAGTGAGATGATGGCCGCCCTTGACCGCCTCATCCACATCATCGGCTATGTGCTGGTGCCGGTGGGGGTCATCCTGTTTTTCAAGCAGCGGTGGTATCTGGGCCTGCCGCTGCGCGACGCCACCGAGGCGACCGTCGCCGCCCTCATCGGCATGATACCGGAGGGGCTGTACCTGCTCACCAGCGTCGCGCTGGCCGTCAGCGTGCAGCGGCTGGGCAAACGCCGGGTCCTCACCCAGGACACGAACTGCATCGAGACGCTGGCCCGCGTCGACGTGCTCTGCCTGGACAAGACCGGCACCATCACCGCCCCCGGCATGGACGCCGGCGCCCCCGTGCCGCTGTGCCCGGCCCGGTGGCCGGCGGCGCGCATCGCGGCGCTGCTGGCGGAGCTGTACGGCGGCAGCACGCCGGAAAACGATACCGCCGCCGCCCTGGCCGCGCGGTTTGCCGCCGGCGGCGTGCCGGGCGCCGGGGCGGGCGGGCCCGTCACCGCGCGGGTGCCGTTTTCGGCCGCGTGGCGCTACAGCGCGGCCACCCTCAAGGGGCGGGGGCATTTTATCATCGGCGCGCCGGATACGGTGGCCGGCCCCCGCTACACGGAACTGGAAGCCGCCGCCGCGCCGCTGCTGGCCGGGGGCTGCCACCTGCTGCTGCTGGCGCAGAGCCCCGCCCTGCCGGACCCCACCGCCCCGCTGGACCACGCGGCGCTCACCTTCCTGGCGCTTTTGCCCATCACCGGCCGGCTGCGCCCCGGCGCGGCGGACATCTTTGCCTGGTTCGGGCGGCAGGGGGTGGCCGTCAAGGTCATCTCGGGGGACCACCCCGCCGCCGCGGCCGCAGTGGCCCGGCGCGCCGGCATCCCGGGCGCCGAAAAGCAGGTGGATGCCGCGGCCCTGCCCGAAAAGGCCGACTGGACGCAGCTGGCGGAGGAAAACACCGTCTTTGGCCGCGTCACGCCGGAGCAGAAGCAGCGCCTCGTCCAGGCGCTGCAGGCCGGCGGCCACACCGTCGCCATGACCGGCGACGGCGTCAACGACGTGCTTGCCCTCCAACAGGCCGACTGCGGCATCGCCATGGCCGCCGGGGCGCAGGCGGCCAGCCACGCCGCCCGGCTGGTGCTGCTGGATTCCGATTTCGCCGCCCTGCCCGCCGTCGTGGCCGAGGGGCGCAGGGTCATCAACAACATCCAGCGCTCGGCGTCGCTATTCCTTATCAAAAACATCTTTTCCTTTTTGCTCAGCGTCGTCACGCTGGCGGCGCCGCTGGCCTACCCGCTGGAGCCGCTGCAGCTCTCGCTCATCGGCGCCGTCACCATCGGCATCCCGTCGCTGGTTTTGGCGCTGGAGCCCAACGGCGCGCCGGTGCGCGGGCGGTTTTTGCGGCGGGTGTTCGCGGCGGCGCTGCCCGGCGGCTTGACGGATTTCGTGCTGCTGGTCGGCGTGCAGCTGGCGGCCCTCGCGCTCGATCTCGAACGCGGCGAGGTCTCCACCATCTGCACCGCGGTGCTGCTGGCGGTGGGCCTGTGCGTATTGTGGGGCATGTGCCGGCCCTTCACCCCGGTGCACCGGGCGCTGTGGGGCGCCATGCTCGCCCTGGGCACGGCGGGCCTGTTCGCGCTGCGCAGCGTGCTGGGGCTGGCGGCGCTCGATGTGGGCGGCGTGCTCACGCTCGCCGCCTTTGCGGCGGCGGCGCCGGTCGTGCTGCGCGGGCTGTACCGCGCCCAGCGGCGCGCGGCCCGGCGTTTTGCCCATTGACAAACGCCCCCGCCCGCGCTACATTGGGTACAAAGGCCGCGCTGCCGGCCCGATGGAAACAAAGGAGAGTGACCCTGATGAAAAAACGTGTCGGTATCCTGACCTCCGGCGGGGACTGCCCCGGCCTCAACGCCACCATCCGCGGCGCCGCCAAGGCGCTGTACCAGCGCATGGGCGACAAGGTGGAGATCGTGGGCGTGATGAACGGCTACGACGGCCTTATCCGCGGCAACTACCGCGTGATGGAACCGTATGAATTCAACGGCATCCTCACCGTCGGGGGCACCATCCTCGGCACCAAGCGCACCCCCTTCAAGATGATGACCGTCATCGAAGACGACAAGGTCGATAAGGTCGCCGCGATGAAAAAGACCTACAAGGACG
The DNA here is from genome assembly GCA_947629015.1 of uncultured Gemmiger sp. GTDB lineage: Bacteria > Bacillota > Clostridia > Oscillospirales > Ruminococcaceae > Gemmiger. The sequence continues at coordinate 15,198 of CANRCB010000012.1, read as the reverse complement.
CCAAGCTCGACTGCCTGCTCTGCCTGGGCGGCAACGGTACCCACAAGACCGCCAACCTGCTCAGCCAGGAGGGGCTCAACATCATCGGCCTGCCCAAGACCATCGACAACGATATCTACGGCACCGACGTCACCTTCGGCTTCCACACCGCGGTGGACATCGCCACCGACGTCATCGACCGCATCCACACCACCGCCGGCAGCCACAGCCGCGTGATGTGCATCGAGATCATGGGCAACAAAGCCGGCTGGCTCACGCTCTATTCCGGCATCGCCGGCGGCGCCGACATCATCCTCCTGCCCGAGCACCCGTACGACATCAAAAAGGTGGTCAAGGTGGTCGAGGCGCGCGCCAAGGCGGGCAAGAACTTCTCCATCGTCGCGGTGGCCGAGGGCGCCCTCTCCACCGCCGAAGCCAAGATGAAACGCAAGGAATGGACGGCCAAACGCGCCGAGGCCGGCTACACCACCGCCACCGCCCGCATCGCCAAGGAGATCGAGGCGTTGACCGGCGCCGAGACCCGCACCTGCGTGCCGGGGCATATGCAGCGCGGCGGCAGCCCCTCGGCGTATGACCGTGTGCTGGCCACGCAGTTCGGCACCTACGCCGCCAAGCTGGTGGCCGAGGAGCACTACGGCGTGACGGTGGCCATGGTGCAGCGAACCGTCACCGCCAACCTGCTGGCCGATATCGCCGGCAAGGCCCGCCCCGTGCCGGATGACTGCCCCATGCTCAACGTCGCGCGCAGCATGGGCATCGGCCTGGGCTGAGCCCTGCACAAAAACCCGGTGCGCCCCGCGGCCGACTGTCGAAAAAACGATAGCTGCCTTATGGATGTGCGTAGGGCGGGCTCTTGAGCCCGCCGGAAAACGTTTCAGCAGCGGCAAGGGGACGCGGCGGGGGCAAGCCCCCGCCCTACAAATCTACCCGTGAAAGCGCTTTTTTTGGCACGCTGGCGCCCCGCGGCATTTGCCGCGGGGCGCACTGCGTGTGTATGGGCCTGCCTTTACGCGGCGATATCGGTGTACACCGTGCGGTCATAGGCGTGGGTGCCGCCGTGCGTGTCGGAGTAGGCCATCAATTCGCTGTCGGTCAGGTAGCAAAAGGTGGCGCCGTCGGCGCGGCGGGTGGTGTCAAAGTGGTGCCAGCCCTCGCCGATGTCCACAAGGTTCCAGTGATGCACAGAGTCCCCGTTGGGGATCTTGGCGATATCGCGGTTGGGGATGCCGGCGCGCGTCAGCAGCACCTTGGCGGCCATGGCGTAGACGTAGCAGTCCCCCTGGCGCTCCACAAGCCCGCGGCAGGCGGCCGCGGCCCAATCGCCCTTGTCGGAGCTGCTCACATAGCGTATCCCGTCATGGCAGTACCAATAAATGCCCTCCATCCGCTCCCGCGGCGTATAGCGCTCCGGCCCCTGCGGGAAAAGCCCGGCCAAAACCGCGTCGGCGGCCGCCTCCACGGCCTGCACGGTGGCTTCGTCCTCTGCATTGGCCACCACATACACACAGGCCGTTGCTTCGGCCGTGCGGCCGGCGGCATCGGTGGCGCGGTAGGTGACGGGGTAGAGCCCCGGCACATTCAGGTCAACGCCGCTGCTGTCCACGGCCAGGGGCAGCGGGCGGCCGTCCCGATCCGCGGCGGCCACGCCCTGCGTATAGGCCGCGCCGCCGCCCACCGTCACCGTGATGCTCCGCACACCGGTGAGCACCGGCCCGCCCCCGCCAAGGCCGAAAAAACCGTGGCAATATCGCCCCAGCCACAGCCCCAGCAGCAAAAGGTCGGCGGCCGCCAGCAGCAGCGGCACGCAGGCCCCGGCCCGGCGCCGCCGGCGCGGCGCCGGGGCTGGGCGGCGGGCATAAAGGGTTTGGGTCACGGCAAGCCCTCCTTCCAAAACCGTGCCGGGCGCGAGCCCAGCCGGCTCAAAAGTTCGTTGGCGATGGTGCCGGCCGCGGCGGCCACCTCACAGGCGGGGAGCGTCTGTGCCCCGTCGCGGCCGATGAGGGTGGCAACGTCGCCGGCACGCACGCCGGGGATGGCGGTCACGTCGGCAAACAGCTGGTCCATGCACACGCGCCCCACGATGGGCGCGCGCCGCCCGTGCAGCAGCACCGTGCCCGCGCCGCCGCCCAGCGCGCGCGGCACGCCGTCCGCGTAACCAATGGTAAGCACCGCCAGCGTGGCGGGTGCGGCGGCCCGGTAAGCAAGGCCGTAGCCGGCGCCCTCGCCGGGGGCAAGCGCGTGCACCGCCGCCACCCGGCACCGCAGGCTGAGCACCGCCCGCAGCGCCGTGCCCCAGCGCGCGGTGGCCGCGGCGTCCGCAAGCGTGCCGTACAGCGCGATGCCGGGGCGTGCGGCCTCGTATTTCAGGCCGGGGTGGCGCAAAATGCCGGTGCTGGCCTGCACATGGCGCGGCGGCACCACGGCGCCGCGCACCGCCAGCGCCCGGCACAGCCCGTCAAAAGCGGCCAGCTGCTGCCCGGCGAAGGCCATGTCGGCTTCGGCAAGGGTATCGTCGGTGCACAGGTGGGTAAAAATGCCGGTGGCTTTGAGGCTTTTGCAGGCCAAAACGCGCAAAATACCGTCGATATCGTCGGCGGCAAAGCCCAGCCGGTGCATACCGGTGTCCACCGCGATGTGCACCCGCAGCCGCCGCCCGCAGCCGGCCAGCGCCGCGGCATGGCCGGCGTCCGCCACCGTCTGGGTCAGCCGCCAGCGGTGCAAAAGCGGGAAATCGGCGGGGGCAGTATACCCCAGCACCAGGATCTCGCCGCCGATGCCCGCCCTGCGCAAAGCCGCGCCCTCGGCCGCGCAGGCCACACAGAACCCCGCCGCGCCCAGCCGCCGCAGCCGGCGCGCCACGCCCACCGCGCCGTGGCCGTAGGCGTCGGCCTTGACGGCGGGCAGCATCCGGCAGCCGGCGGGCAGCGCCGCGCGCAGGGCGGCAAAATTCTGCGCCAGCGCCGCGCCGTCCAGCTCGCACCAGGCGCGGGCCGTCAAAGCGTCAGCGTCCATGCAGGTATTCCTCCAGGCACAGCCCGGCCGCTGCCATGTTTGCGGCGTGCGGCACGCCCACATAGCGGAAATGCCACGGTTCGTGCGCGATGCCGGTGACACTTTCTTTCCCGGCGGGGTAGCGCAGCACGAACCCGTGCGCCGCCGCCCGCGCGCGGAACGCCCCGCAGATCCCTTCATACGGGAAATCCGGGCGGATAAAGTCGATCTGTTCCGCGGCGAGCGCCACGTCGATGGCAAGGCCGGTCTGGTGCTCGCTGCAGCCGGGGCGCGCCACATAGCTTTGGGTAAAGGCCGGGCCGTTGGCGGCCAGGCTCCCCTCCCAAAGTTCGCGCTGCTCGGCGCCCGAGCGCCAGCCGCTGACCGGTACGATGCGCCCCCCGGCGCCGATGTCCGCCAGCAGGGCCGCCAGCGCGCCGGCGGCCTCGCGCCGCAAAAATACCCCGCGCCCCACGGGATAAAGCTCGCCCAGGGGCAGGGTGCCGGTATAGGGGTGCCGGGCGTTGACCAGCACCAAAGCCTCCGCCTCGTTCACAGCGCTTCCGCCTCCGCGTTTTGCAAAATAAGGCCCACCACGGTCTTGAAATCATACCCCGCGGCCCGCATCATGCCGGGCCAGCGGCTGTGGGCGGTAAAGCCGGGGATGGTGTTCACCTCGTTGAACACCACCCGCCCGTCCGGCGTCAAAAAACTGTCCACCCGGGCAAAGCCGCGGCAGCCCAGCGCGCGGTACACCGCCGCGGCCGCCGCCTGCACGCGGGCGGCCGTTTCGGCGGGGATGCGCGCCGGCACATGGATGGCACTGTTGGCAAGGCTGTACTTCTCGCCAAAGTCAAAAAAGCCGCTGCCGCCCGCGCGCTGCGCCACGGCGCCGCCCAGCTCGATCTCATCCACCGCGCCCAGGATCAGCCGGCCGGCGGCGTCCGGGCCCAGCACCGCGCAGCCCACCTCAAAGCCGGGCACGGCCTGCTCCACCAGCACGGTATCGTCATAGCCAAAGGCCGCGTGCAGCGCCGCCGGCAGCGCGGCAAGGCTTTCCACCCGGGCCACGCCCAGGCTGCTGCCGGCGCGCAGCGGCTTTACGAACACCGGCAGCCCCAATGCGGCGGCGCGCGCCGCCGTTCCGCCGGCATCGTCGGCGGGGGTCACGGTAAAACCGCGCGGCGTTTCCACGCCCGCCGCGGCCGCCAGCTTGTGGGCTTTGTCCTTGTCCATGCACAGGGCGCTGCACAGGGTGCCGCACCCCGCCAGCGGCAGGCCCGCCAGCGCGCAAAGGCCCTGCACCGTGCCGTCCTCGCCGCCGCGGCCGTGCAGGATGGGCAGCACGATGTCGATCTTCATCAGCCGCCATGCGCCGTCCGGCCCGCGCTCCCACAGGCCGTGGTCGCCCCGGTCGGGCGAAAGGCGGCAGGGCAGGGCGTTTTCGGCCCAGGTGCCGGCGGGCAGCGTTTTGCTCCCGCCCGTGCAGCGCAGCCAGCGCCCGTCTTTGGTAATGCCCACCGGCACGGCGGTGTACAGCGCCGGGTCGATGGCGTCCAGCACCGCGGCGGCGCTTTGCAGGCTGACCTCATGCTCGCCCGAGCAGCCGCCAAACAGCACGGCCACCGTCTTTTTCGTGCTCCCCATCAAAAATGCCTCCCCGTTTTTTGGCTTCGCAGATACAACGAGCCGGCGCGCGGGCCGTTTGGCAAAAAAGTTGTAAAAACGCCCCCGCGCGGTACATCCAGTGTACCGCGCGGGGGCGCAGCGTGTTTTAAGGCGAAGGGTACAAACGGTTAAGGCTTTGCTAAGGGCGGGCAAACATCCGGCTGCGGCGCGGGCAGCGCGCTTTGCGGCGCAGCGGGCAGCGTGACGGTAAAGGCCGTCACGCCGTCGGCGCTTTCGGCCGTGATGGTGCCGCCGTGGCGCAAAACGATCTCCCTGGCGATGGCAAGCCCCAGCCCGGTGCCGCCGCTGCCGGAGCCGCGGGCGGCATCCAAACGGTAAAAACGCTCAAAAATGGCGTCCAGCCGTTCGGGCGGGATGGTGCGGCCGTGGTTCTCAACGCGCACGGTGACGCCGGTCTCCGTCGGCGCCGCCGCCACCGTGATGGGCGTGCCGGCGTCGGAATAGGCGACGGCGTTTTTGAGCAGGTTGTTGAACACCCGGGCCAGCTTGTCGGCGTCGCCGTAGGCGGCCAGCGTCTCGGGGGCGTCCAGCGCCACCGTGTTGCCGTGGGCCGAAAGCACGGGGTAAAACTCATCGCACAGCTGGACCAGGAGGTAGTGCAGGTCAAAGCGGGCCGATTCCAGCGGCAGCTCGTGCAGGTCATAGCGCGTGATCTCGAAAAATTCGTTGACGAGCGTCTCCAGCCGCTGGGCCTTTTCCAGCGCGATGCCGGTGTAGCGGGCCTTCTGCGCGGGGGGCATATCGGGGGCCTCCTGCAAAAGGCTCAAATAGCCGATGACGGAGGTCAGCGGCGTGCGGATGTCGTGCGCCAGGTACATCACCAGGTCGTTTTTGCGCTGCTCGGCCTGCCGGCGCTCCGCCCGCCGGCGGGCAAGCGTCTCGCGCACGGTGTTGAATTTTTTCTCCATCGGCTGCAGCTCGGGCGAGAAGGCGATGGCCTGCCCGTCCTCGCGCAAAAGGCCGTCCAGCCCCTGCTCGATCTCGGCAAAATACCGCATGAACCACGAGAGGGCAAAACGCAGAAAAAAGAAGAACGCCAGCAGCACCAGCGCCGCAAAGATGAAGTTGAAGTTGCCGTAGACGACGCGGTTGTAGGTCTCCACCGCCACCCAGTGGCCGCTGTGCTGCATCTGCTCCAGCAAAGCCACGCCAAGGGCGGCGATGATGCCGCGCGGCATCTGGTTATGCACAAAAAACAAAAACGCCAGCGAGCCGAACCCCAGCAGCGTCATCTGCCAAAAGATGCGCCGGCGCAGCGGGGCGTAGGGGCTGCGCTTTGGCAGCCGGGCCCGCAGATCTGACAGCTTACCCAAGTTTGTACCCCACCCCCCAGACGGTCCGGATGTATTCCGGATGTTCGGCGCTGTCGCCCAGCTTTTCGCGCAGATGGCGCACGTGCACCGTGATGGTGCTGCTGGCCTTGGTATAGTATTCGTCCGGCCACAGCTGGCAAAACAGCTCCTCGGCGCTGACCACGCGGCCGCCGGCCTCGCACAAAATGCGCAGCAGCGAAAATTCCGTCGGCGTCAGGTCGATGCTGCGCCCGGCCAGGGTACAGGTGTGGGCGGCAATGTCCAGCACAAGGGCCTTGTGGGCCAGCACGTCCCCAGCGGGGGGCTGGGCGGGGTTGTAGCGGGTGTAGCGCCGCAGCTGCGCCTTGACGCGGGCCACCAGCTCCAGCGGGCGGAAGGGCTTGGTGATGTAATCGTCGGCGCCAAGGGTCAGGCCGGTGATCTTGTCTAGCTCGGCGTCCTTGGCCGTCAGCATGATGACGGGGTAGTTGTACTGCTCGCGGATCTTGCGGCACAGCGCAAAACCGTCGGCATCCGGCAGCATCACGTCCAAAAGCGCCAGCGCGTAGGGGCCCTCCGCAATGGCGGCCAGCGCCTCGGCGCCGGTATGGCACACCCGCGCCGCGTACCCCTCGCCGCGCAGATACAGCGCCACAAGGTCGGCGATCTCCTTCTCGTCATCCACGACCAAAATGCACGCGCCCATGGGCAGCACCTCCCGCCCCAGTATACCAAAAAGGCGGCTGCCGGTACAAGGCAGCCGCGCCAGGGAAGGATTAAGATTTTCCTAAGAAGCGCGCCCGTCAGCGCGCGTGCTCCAGATACCGCTCCCGCAAAGCCGCCAGCCGCGGGGCGGTAAGGCCGTATTCGGCGGCAAAGTAGGCATCAAAACTGCCGTAGCGCCGCTCGATGGCGCGCAAGGTGCCCTCGGCCATCAGGCGGCTCACGCCCTCGATGGCCAAAAGCTGCTCCCGCCCCGCGGCGTCGGCGGCGGCATACTCCGCCGCGTGGACGGTAAGGAACGCGTCGATGGCCGGCTTGCGGCAGACGTTGGTGTGCATATAATCCCGCAGCGCCGTCTCCCGGCCGGCGCCCAGCGCCAGCAGAACGAGCATGGCGGCCACGCCGGTGCGATCCTTGCCGGCGGCACAGTGGAACAAAAGCGGCACCTCGCCCGCCTCCAACGCCGCGAACAACACCCGGAACGCCGGGTTCCGGAACGGCATACAGGTGTACAGGTGCAAAAACATCTCGGCGTCGCTGGGCGCCCGGCCAAGGCGGCTGGCCACCAGCGCCCGCTCCGCGCGTTCCCGCGCAAGGCCGGCGGGGGAAAAATCCACCTCGGTGCCGTCAGCGTAATGCATGGCGCTCACGGCGCGGCAGCGCGCGCCGGGGGGCACCCAATCGGGGTAGGCGGCCACCTCGTCCGCGCTGCGCAGGTCCAAAATAAAGCGCAGCCCCAGCGCGGCAAGCGTCTGCCGGTCAGCGGCGGAGCGCATCTCCATCAGCTGCCCGCCGCGCCACAAAAGCCCGCGGCGCACGGTGCGGCCGTCCGCCGCCGGGTAACCGCCCAGTTCCCGGAAATTGAGCGCCGCGTCAAACGCCAGCGGCGTGCCGGGGGCAGGGGATGGGCCGGGCATGGCAAAACCCTCCTTTACGATCCTACTGTACCATTTCAGGGCGCAGGGTGTCAACCGCCCGGCACTTGACAAAACCGCCCCGCCGCGGTACACTGGCTGCAAATGCATCGACGGGGAGTGCGCGGCACACCCGGCCTTTTTCAGCGAACCGGGGCCGATGGAAGCCCGGCAAAGGCCGTGCCGCGCTGTCACCCCTGAGCAGGCGCGGTCAACGGCGCGTCCAAAGCGCCCCAGCCGCACCCGGCCCGGCCGCCGTTATCAAGGCTAGAGAGCGGCCCCTGCCGCACGGCATGGGCAACCTGGGTGGTACCGCGACCTTTTTTCAGGCCGTCCCATGGGTAACGACATGGGAGGGCCTTTTTTGCACCTCCCGCCACGGTATGTTAAAGGAGGAGACACTATGCCCAAAGAACTTGCCAAACAGTACAGCCCCCAGGCCACCGAGGACCGCGTCTACCAAAACTGGTGCGGCAAGGGCTACTTCCACACCAAAATCGACAAAAGCAAAAAGCCCTTCACCATCGTCATGCCGCCGCCCAACGTGACCGGGCAGCTGCACATGGGCCACGCCATGGACGAGACCTGGCAGGATGTGCTCATCCGCTACAAGCGTATGCAGGGCTATGCCGCGCTCTGGGTGCCCGGCACTGACCACGCCTCCATCGCCACCGAGGCCAAGGTCGTGGAGGCCATGCGCAAGGAGGGCCTTACCAAAGAGATGCTCGGCCGCGAAGGCTTTCTGGAGCGCGCCTGGGCGTGGAAGAACACCTACGGCTCCCGCATCGTCAGCCAGCTGAAAAAACTCGGCAGTTCGTGCGATTGGCAGCGTGAACGCTTCACCATGGACGAGGGCTGCTCCGCCGCCGTGCTGGATGTGTTCGTCAAGCTGTATGAGCAGGGCCTCATCTACCGCGGCAACCGCATGGTCAACTGGTGCCCGCACTGCAACACCTCCATCTCCGACGCCGAGGTGGAATATGAGGAAAAGACCGGGCATTTCTGGCACCTGCTCTACACCGTGAAGGAAACGGGCGAACAGCTGGAACTTGCCACCACCCGGCCCGAGACGATGCTCGGCGATACCGCCGTGGCCATCAACCCGGAGGACCCCCGCTACGCCCACCTGCACGGCTGCCACGTCATCCTGCCGCTGCTGGGCAAAGAACTGCCCATCGTCTGCGATGAGCACGCCGACATGGAAAAGGGCACCGGTGTCGTCAAGATCACCCCCGCGCATGACCCCAATGACTTTGAGGTCGGCAACCGGCACGGCCTGCCGCGCGTGCGCGTGCTCACCTATGACGGGCACATGACCGGCCCTGCCGACAAGGCCGCCGCCGACGCCGAAAAGGCGGCCGGCCGCGCCGCCGAGGGCGAGCCGGAGGTGCTGGATTGCGGCAAATACGCCGGCATGACCGCCGCCGAGGCCCGCGCCGCCATCGTGGAGGACCTTGCGGCCATCGGCGCGCTCAAATGCGTGGAGGACATCACCCACGACGTCGGCACCTGCTACCGCTGCCATTCTGTCATCGAGCCGATGGTCTCCAGGCAGTGGTTCGTCAAGATGGCTCCGCTCGCCGCGCCGGCCATCGAGGCGGTGGAAAAGGGCACCATCAAGTTTGTGCCCGAGCGCTTCACCAAGACCTATATGAACTGGATGAAGGGCACGCGGGACTGGTGCATCAGCCGCCAGCTGTGGTGGGGCCACCAGATACCGGCGTGGTACTGTGATGCCTGCGGCGGGACGGTGGTGGCCAAGTCCGCCCCCACCGCCTGCCCCACATGCGGCTCCACCGCCCTCACGCGGGACCCCGATACCCTCGATACCTGGTTCTCCAGCGCCCTGTGGCCGTTTTCCACCCTCGGCTGGCCGGAAAATACCGACGACCTTGCGTATTTCTACCCCACCGACGTGCTCGTGACCGGGTACGATATCATCGGGTTCTGGGTGTCCCGCATGATCTTCTCCGGCCTTGCCTACACCGGCAAAGCGCCCTTCCACACCGTACTCATCCACGGCCTTGTGCGCGATGCGCAGGGGCGCAAGATGTCCAAATCCCTGGGCAACGGCGTCGACCCGCTGGAGGTCATTGCCAACTACGGCGCCGACGCGCTGCGCATGATGCTGCTCATCGGCTCCACCGCCGGCAACGACATCCGCTACAGTGACGAGCGCCTCGTCGCCAGCCGAAACTTTGCCAACAAGCTGTGGAACGCCAGCCGTTTCGTGCAGATGAACCTGCCAGAGGACTTCGCCCCCGGCCTGCCCGACGAGCATGACCTCGACATCAGCGACAGGTGGATCCTCTCCCGCCTGGCGGCCGTCGCCGCCGAGGCCACCGCCAACCTCGACAAATACGAGCTGGGCCTTGCCGCCGAAAAGGTCGAGACCTTCATCTGGGAAAATTATTGTGACTGGTATATCGAGATCTGCAAAGCCCGCCTGAACGGCCCCGACGCCAAACAGGCCGATACCGCGCGCAAAGTGCTCGTCTGGGTGCTGGACAAGGCCCTCAAGCTGCTGCACCCCTTCATGCCCTTTATCACCGAGGAGCTGTGGCAGGCCCTGCCCGGCAGCGGCGAGACCATCATGCTGGAGCCCTGGCCCGCCGCCCTGCCCGCCTGGGACGACGACTGCGCCGATTTTGACAAGGTGATGGAGTTTATCAAGGCGGTGCGCGCCATGCGCAGCGAGATGAACGTCCACCCTGCCCGCCGCACCCACCTGACCATCGAGACCGCCAGCCCCGCCGCCTTCCAGAAGGGCGCCGCGGCGCTGGAGCGCTTCGCCTTCGCGACCGGCATCGCCCTCACGGAACACTATGCCGGCCCGGGGGAGGGCGTCGTCACCGTCAACACGCCGCACGCGCGCGGCTTCATCCCGCTGCTCGACCTCATCGACCGCGAGAAGGAGCTTGCCCGCCTGCAAAAGGAACTGGAAAAGAACGAGAAGGAGCGCGCCATGTTCGCCCGCCAGCTCCAAAACCCCAACTTTGTGGAAAAGGCCCCCGCGCAGCTCGTGGCCGATACCCGCGCCAAGCTCGCCGCCGCCGAGGACAAGCGCCGCAACATCGAGCAGTCGCTCGCGGCCCTTGGCTGATGCTACAAATTGTATTATATAATGCTTTGTATAAAACGTAACGTATAATATACAAAACGTATATATACAAATTGTAAAACAATCCGAAATAATTTTACAAACTGTATAGCCTGCCCGCCTTCGCGGCGGGCAGGCTGCCAATGAGGAATTATGCAGCAGACCAAAACCAACCCATGGCTCATCGCGTTCCGCGTGTTTTTCACCGCGGCGCTCGTTTTGTGCATCGCGTTCATCTTCCGCAATTCGCTGGAGGCGGCCGCCGCCTCCACGGCCCGCAGCCGTGAGGCGATGGACCTTGTCAACCGCGCGCTCGGCAAGGTGCATCTGGGGCCGCTGTCGGAGCATATCATCCGCAAGCTCGCCCATTTTGCCGAGTTCACGCTGCTCGGCTTCCTGCTCATGATGTGCCTGCGCGTCTACACGCAGCGCTTTGTGCGCCACACCGCGTGGCCGCTGCTCGGCGGCATGACGGTCGCCCTCTCGGACGAGACGATCCAGCTGCGCATCCCGGGGCGCACCTCGCAGGTGACGGATGTGTGGATCGATATGGCGGGCGTGCTGGCGGGGGCTTTCGCGGCGCTGCTGCTGCTTTTGCTGGTGCGGCTTTTGCTGTACGCGTGGCGCACCCGGCGGGAAAACGCCCGCCTGCGCGCCGAAAACGAGGCCTACCACCGGCGTGAGCAGGCCGAGGAGCACCGGCGCCTTGCCCACCGCGCCGTCGAGCGCGCCCGCCGCGCCGCGCAGGCGCAGACCGCGCCGCCCGGCGGCATGCCGGAGGAGGAAGGCGGTTTTTTGCCGCCCGATGATGATTTTGAGGAGGCCGACGGGGAACAGACATGACGGAACTGGAAGCCATCGCCGCCCTGCAGGCGCTGCCGCGCGGCGGCGTGGGGCAGGGGACCCTCGCGCGTATGCGCGCCCTGCTCGCCCAACTGGGGGATCCGCAAAAGCAGCTCAAGGCCGTGCACATCGCCGGCACCAACGGCAAGGGCAGCCTGGCGGCGATGACCGCCGCCATCCTCACCCGCGCCGGGTACAAAACGGGGCTGACCATCAGCCCCTATGTGGTGCATTTCCGGGAGCGGTTCCAGATCGACGGGCAGATGATGCCCGCCCGCGCGCTGGCGCCGCTCGTACAAAAGGTGCTCGCCGCCATCGAGGCCGTCAAGGCCGCGGGCGGCGTGCCGCCCGTACAGTTCGAGGCGGTGACCGCCGTCGCGTTTTTGTGGTTCGCGCAGCAGAAGTGTGACCTCGTCGTGCTGGAAACGGGCCTTGGCGGGCGCACCGATGCCACCAACGTGCTGCCGGCGGAGAACGTGCTGGCCTGCGCCATCACCCGCATCGGGTATGACCACACCGAGCTTTTGGGCGATACGCTGGAAAAGATCGCCGCCGAGAAGGCGGGCATCCTCAAGGAGGGGCGCCCCGTCGTCTGCTGGCCCGAACAGCCGCCCGAGGCGATGGCCGCGCTGTATGCGGCCGCGGCCGCCGCGCACACCGCCCTGACGGTGCCGGACCTTGCGGATATCACCCTGCTGCCCGGCAAACCGCTGGAAAACCGTGTGGATTACGGCGGCTACCGCGTCGCGCTGCGGCTACCCGGCCGGCACCAGGCGCTGCACGCCGCCATGGCGGTGGAGCTGGCGCTCACGCTCTGGCGGACGTACGGCTATGAGATACCGGACGAGGCCATTCTGGAAGGGCTCGAGGCCGCCGTGCAGCCCGCCCGCATCGAGGTGCTGCGCCGCCGCCCGCTGCTGCTGCTGGACGGCTGCCACAACCCCGACGGCGCCGCCGCCTTGGCCGAAACGCTCACAAAGGCCGGGTATGAGGGCAGCCTTGTGGGCGTGATGGGCGTGCTGGCCGACAAAAACGCCGAGGCGATGGTGCAGGCGCTTGCCCCCTGCTTTGCGCGGCTCTACGCCGTCACGCCGCAAAGCCCGCGCGCCCTGCCCGCGGCCGGGCTGCAAAAGCTGGCCGCCGCCCACCTTGAGGCGGGTGCCGAGGCCGCCCAAAGCCTGCCCGCCGCCATCCGTGCCGCCGTCCGCTGGGCCGACGCGCACAACCTGGCCGGGGTGTGCGTGTGCGGCAGCCTGTACCTGGCCGCCGCCGCCCGCCCGCTGCTGCTGCGGGAGGCAAAAAAATAGCCGCCCCCACATTGCAACAAAAAACGCGCACAGCGTACCGTATGATGGAACCACCATCCGCGGTACGCTGATTTTTTTGCCTTGACTGGGGGGACAAAGCCCATGGCCCGTGTCCATTTTGTGCCGGCGGCCGGCACGCTGACCGCCTACCTGACCGGCGAGATCGACCACCACGCCGCGCAGGTGCTGCGGCGGGAGATCGACGCCCAGATCGACACCCGCCTGCCGGAACTGCTCACGCTGGATCTCGCCGGCGTCACCTTCATGGATTCCTCCGGAGTGGGGCTCATTTTGGGCCGCAGCCGGCGCATCGGCGCGCTGGGCGGGCAGCTCACGGTGCAGGGCGCCCCCACCAACGTGCGCAGGATGCTCGACCTTGCGCACATCACCTACGTCTGATACCAAAAGGGGGGACGGGCCGTGCCCAGAGCCAAACCGCTCAACCATACGCGCATTTTGTTTACCAGCCGCAGCGTGAACGAGGCGTTCGCCCGCGCCGCGCTGGCGGCGTTCCTTGTCCAGCTAGACCCCACCGTGCCGCAGCTGGCCGATATCAAGACCGCCGTGAGCGAGGCTGTCACCAACTGCATCGTGCACGCCTACCCCGGCACGCTGGGGCCCATCCAGATGGACATCAGCCTCTTTGAGGGCGATGTGGTGCGCATCGTCATACGGGACAACGGCGTCGGCATCGCCGACATCCCCAAAGCGATGGAGCCGCTTTTCACCACCGGTGACCCCGAGGAGCGCGCCGGCCTCGGCTTTGCCGTCATGCAGAGCTTTATGGATACCGTGCGCGTGGCCTCCCGCCCGGGGCACGGCACCCGCGTCACGCTGGTGCGCCGGCTGGACCGCCGCGCCTGACCCCTTCTACATACCAACCGGGAAGGGGAGACCGCTGTATGCCGCAAAGCGCCGCCGTGCCGCGCTCACCGCAGGCCATCACCACCATGCCGAGGGCGGAGTTCATCGCCCAAAACCTCGGGCTCGTGCATTCCTGTGCCGGGCGGTTCCACGGCCGCGGCATCGAATACGAGGAGCTGTACGCCGCCGGCTGCCTGGGCCTGGTCAAAGCCTGCGACGGGTTCGACCCCGGGCGGGGGCTGTGCTTTTCCACCTACGCGGTGCCGGTGATTTTGGGCGAGATCAAAAAGCTGTTCCGGGACGGCGGCACCGTCAAGGTGAGCCGTTCGCTCAAAGAGCTGGGCCTCAAGATCAACGCCGAGCGCGAGCGCTGCCTCAAGGCCACCGGCGCCGAACCCACGGTGGCCGAACTGGCCGCGTGCCTCGGCGCCGCGCCGGAACAGGTGGCCATGGCCATCCGCGCCGCGCTGCCGGCGCTCTCGCTCACGCCGGAAGACGGTGACGGCGACGGGCGCGAGTGGGACGTGCCCGTCGATTCCCCCGAGGAGGCGTTGGCCGACCGCATCGGCCTGCGCGAGGTGATGGAGCGCCTGCCCCCCGAGGACAGCCTGCTCATCCGGCTGCGGTTTTTCGGCGGCCGCACCCAGGCCGAGACGGCGGCGGTGCTCGCCACCACGCAGGTGCAGGTCTCCCGCCGGGAACGCAAAATTTTAAAATGGATGCGCGAACAATTGCTGGGGGAGTAGGGCGTTTTTTGCCCGCGGCGCCATGCGCCGCAGGCAAAAACGTCCCGGGCCGTCCCGTAGGGGCCGGATAGCCCCGCAAGGGGTGCCCTGCAATTCGGCCCGCCGTACCGCGGAATGCCTTTGACGGGGTGCCGAGGACGTATAGGCCGGTTGTAGGGCGGGGTCTTGACCTCGCCGCACCTCTGGATGGCGTTTCCGTATGGTTTGTAGGGGGCGGCGTCCCGACGCCCCGCCGCGCGGCCCGTTGGCTGCCGCATTCTGCCGGGATTTGGTTCTTTCCGTTCTCTTTCGTCCCGAAAGAGAACCAGAAAGGGGCAGCTGATTTCGATGCGGCTGCGCGCACGACCAAAGGGGGTTCCCCCTTTGGAATCCCCCGAGGCTGGATATCGCCCGGGTGCTTGGGCGGGCACCATCCCCCGTCCGCCGGACGGACGCCACCTTGCGGCGCCGTCCACGCTCACGCCGCGCTGCGCGCCGCTGCGAGCAGGGCGCGGTAAACGGTTTTGCAGACGCCCCGCAAAACGCCCGCGCCCATGGCGGCCCGCCACAAATTTGAACAAAAAATTAAAATTTGTGTAAAGTTCTTGCCAACGCCCGCCCCTTCCGCTATACTGGGCAAAGACCGTACAGGGAAGGGGAGCATACGATGGTCCGTATCATCACCGATTCCGCCGCCGACCTTACCGCCGAGCAGGCTGCCCAGCCCGGCGTGACCGTCATCCCCATGGG
>CANRCB010000011.1 GCA_947629015.1 uncultured Gemmiger sp. | reverse complement strand
CCGCCGAAGCGGCCGCCGAGGCCTACGATGCCGCCGATTTCCCGACCGAATAGCCACCGGCTTTTTATAACACACACTGCGGGGCGGGCCTTGGTTTGTCGAAAAAGACATTTTAAATCTATCGGCCCTGACCGACATGAGTGGGTGGTTTATCGCGCACCTTTTGATTTTCAAGGCTTTCAAGGCTAAAATTTAAAGAAAGCACCCCAAAGGGCGCACTTACTCACCACCGGCTGAAGCCGGCGGCGGTAAGTGCGCCCCGCTGCGGCGGGGAAGTTTTTCGGTCCTCGCCGCTGGCTCGGCCCAACCGTGCCGGGATAGGTACTGCTGCTACTGCGGCTACGGGAACGAAACATTTTACGTCGTTACTGCCGTGAAAAGCAACGTGGGCATCTACCGCAAAAGATGCCCACGCATTGATATGTTCGCTTGTTTTATCGTCCTTGTCGCTCGGATATACTCCCCGGCAAACGGGAATTTTCTTGCCTTTCAAATTTCACTTCCCATTCATGATACACCTGATTTGTTTGCAGGGCAGGCGATCAAGCCTGTCCTGCAAACTTTCTATATCTTTTTCAATTCTGCAATAGCCGCATACTCTTATTCCACTTCCCGTGTTGGCACGATAAAGTTCTTATTTTCATTTGGAAGCTCTCCCTTGCCTGCTCCGCCTGCATATCACGTACACAAATGATGTTCCACATAGCGCTAAGATCAACAGCACAACAACTATGATTCTTGTGCTTTCTGAAGCTGATTTTTCGGTGCTTTCTTCATCGACGTACTCATTTGATTCGCTTTCCAAAGTGTCATCATTTTCAGCAATAATAGGGGATGGGCTGGGACCGGCTTCAGTGAAAATGGTATTTGTAAATTTAAGCAGTTGTTTTTCCAACTCTATTCTGTTTTCACGTTGCATCTCTGTATCTGGAAATGTCGCATACCCCAGTGTTCCATCTTCGGGAATTGTTATCATATCGGTTCCATGATCGACCCCCTCTACAATATGCAGTTCCTTTTGGCTGGAGGAGCAAGCCTCATATAAGGCTTCTACTTCCCTTTGATATACACCGGGCGCTCCTTGTCCGTCCTCAGTAGAAACAGCGAAAAAAGCAGGAACGCTAATTCTTGATAAAGCGTCAGCGGGATCGATTTGCTGGTTATAGCAAGGAGATGATAGAATGACTAACCCTTTCAATTCTGGAATAGAGGGAGCAGCAACCGCTGTGGCAGTGCCGCCATACGAACACCCCATACAAATGATTTCTTTCACGCCGCGCTCTCTTAGAACTTGAGCAGCAGCTTGCACATCCAAATCCCATCTTTCTACCATATCGCCGGTTGCACTGTCGGAGGGAAGATTGTTTCTAAACTCCCAGAGAATTATCTGATACCCTTGCTCCACCAGCTTTTCGGCAAACGGAAGCCAGCTTTTCACCATCCAACCGTTTGCGTGCGCTAAAGTAACGCCTTTTTCGCCGCTTCCCAACACATAGCCGCACAACTTTATGCCATCTTCTGTTAAAAACTGCACTGCGTTTTTTTGATACTCTTGCGGAAATCGGTATTCAGCAGGTAAGTGTGTATCTGATGGAACGTCCGCTCCGGTTGCTATTACAATAGTATCTTCTTGTTGGGCATAAGCTGTAACGGACAAGAAAAAACCAAGGATAAGACAATGGAAAAGATTCCTATATCTCTGACCTGCATTAACTATCAACCTTTCCTTTCTGCAAACGCCGATTTTACGGGCAGATAGCTTTCTCTGCCAGAAACATTATACGACGCACCCAAATGAAAAACAATACGGCCAAAGAATATGAAACAAGAGAGGTATAGGCAGCTTGTACCGACTATACCTCGAAGTGTTTTTGCGATTAGCAAACATTCCAAAACGCGCCATTTATAGTCCGCGTTCGCGGACGTATATTTCGGTTACGCCCCCGCTCGCCGCTGTGCGCCCGCAGGCGCCTGCCGAAGCGCAGCCGCCGCAAAGCGGCGGCTCTCGGCGCCCAGGCCCGGGCGTTTGCGCCCCGCCAAACTATTTTTGGCAAACTATTTTGGCAGGCGGCGGGCATAGCCCGCCGTGCGCAAAACCCTTCTCTTGCAGCGTGTCGAGTTTCTCGACACGCTGCAGCGGGCCTTGGTTTGACAAGGCCCGCCCTGAAATGGTATCCTGTATTGTAAGAAAAACACAAAAGCAAAGGGCAGGGGGTGCACGCCATGAGCGCGGCGCAGTATAAGGCCGTCATCGCGTGGTTTGGCGCCCGCCCCGCCGCCAGGGCGGCGCTCAGGGCCGTGTCCGCCGGCGCTGTGGCGGCGGTGTACGCGGCATACAGCGGGCTGCTGCTCTGGCTGGCGTGGATGCGCGCGCCGCGCTTTTGGGCGGTGCTGTGTGTGCCGGCGGCGGCGTTTTTGCTGGGCACGGCGCTGCGCGCCGCCATCGACCGCCCGCGCCCCTACACGGCGCTGGGCTTTGCGCCGCTGTTCCCCAAGGCGGTGGCGGGCAAAAGTATGCCCAGCCGCCACTGCTTTTGTGCCGCGGCCATCGCCGTCAGCGCCGGGGCGTGCGTGCCGGCGCTGGGTGCCGTGCTCGCCGTGCTGGCGCTGCTCATCGCCGCCGCGCGGGTGCTGACGGGCGTGCACTATGTCACCGATGTGCTCGCCGGCCTCGCCTTCGGCGCCGCCGTGGGCGCGGCGGGGCTGTGGATGCTTTCCCGCCTGCCGGTGCTGATATAAGAGTAAAAAACAGGCCCGGCCGCCTGGTGCGGCCGGGCCCATACAGGGGCTTTCAGCGGATGAAGTTGGTCCACGCGCCGCGCTCGGCGGCGGGGGGCTCGATACCGGCGGCGTGGCCGGCCTCGATGCAGCGGAGCATCCATGCCATGTTGCGCCCGAGGTTGCGCATGATCTGCGTGCCCTCTTCGTCCAGGGCCACCTGCTCCGCCGTGCTGCCGTGCACCATCGGCCAGTAGGTCGAGGAGATGAGCGGCATCTCAAAAAACTGCGGCACCTTCTCCATCGCCTCCAGCGCGGTGGTCGTGCCGGCGCGCCGCGCGCTGGTCACGATGGCCGCCGGCTTGTGGCGCAGGTACTGCCCGCCGCTCCACGCAAGGCGGTGCATAAAGCCCAGCATGCTCGCCGCCGCCGTGGCGTAATGCACCGGCGCGCCGAACACAAAGGCGTCCGCTTCCTTTGCCAGCGGCAGCACGTCCGCCGGCGGCCCGCCAAACACGCACCGCCCGGCCTTGGCGCAGCCGCCGCAGCCCACACAGCCGCCGACCGGCGCCGCGCCGATGTGATAGATTTCGGTCTCGATGCCCGCCTCGTTGAGGGGCTTTGCCACCTCACACAGCGCGGCGTACGTGCAGCCCTCCTTGTGCGGGCTGCCGTTGATGAGCAATACTTTCATACAAAACCCTCCTTGCCGGCATTGCTTTGGTTGTATCATAGCATATGTGCCCGGCGTTTGCAAATCCACACAAAAAGGGGAGAGGCCCATGCCTAAACTGTCAAAAGCCGAAAACGCCGCCCTGCGCCGCCTGCTGGCCGGCGTGGCCGACCATCCGGAGGTGCAGAAGATGCGCGGCTACACCCAGCACGGCCGTGTTTCCACCTATGCGCACTGCCGCCGCGTGGCGCGCCTGAGCTTTTGGCTGGCCCGCCGCCTGCACCTGAAGGTGGACGAAAAAAGCCTTGTGCGCGGCGCCTTTCTGCACGATTTCTACCTCTACGATTGGCATGACTGCCGCGATATCACCCGCCTGCACGGCTTTACCCACCCGGCCGCGGCGCTGGAAAACGCCAAGCGCTGGTTCCCTCTGAACGGGACGGAACAGGACATCATCCGCAGCCATATGTGGCCTCTGACCCTCACCCACATCCCGCACCGGCGGGAGAGCGTGCTTGTCTGTGTGGCGGACAAGCTCTGCTCCCTGCAGGAAACGGCCTTTGCCCGCTGAACCGAAAAACAAAAATTATTTATTGAAAAACAATAAAAAACACTTGCAAAACAATAAAACGTGTGCTATACTGGCGCCATACCGGAAAACCGAAAGGGGTTTTGCGTATGGCGCCCAAATTTTTGGATAAGGTCTGGAACGAAAAGCGCAGCCTGATGCTGACCGACGCGCTTGTCTTCGTCATCGCGGCGGGGTGCGCGGCGGCCTGCGTGAGCGGGCCGCGCATCGTGCGCTATGTCGTGCACGAGCGCCCGCTCACCGTCAGCGGCCCGGCGGTGGGGGCGGCGCTGCTCGTCATCGGGTATCTGTGCGCGGCGCTGGCGTTCTGGATGCTGTATGACCTGCACCGCCTGCTGCTGCGGCTCAAAAAAGGCGAGGTGTTCGTGGCGGGCAACGTCACATCGCTGCGGCACATCAGTTGGTGCTGCGCGCTGGCGGCGGTGCTCAGCCTGCTCACCGGCGTCGTCATCTATCCGCCGTATACCGTCATCGCGGTGGCGGCGGGGTTCATGGCGCTCATCGTGCGCGCGGTCAAAAATGCCTTCGCGCAGGCCGTCGCGATGAAAAACGAGCTGGACTACACCGTATAAGGGGGTGGGGAAATGCCGATCGTCGTCAATTTGGATATCATGATGGCCCGCCGCCGCATCGGCGCCGGCGAACTGGCCGAGCGCGTGGGCATCACCCCCGCCAATTTGAGCATCCTGAAAAACAACAAGGCCAAGGCGGTGCGCTTTTCCACGCTCGAGGCGCTGTGCAAGGCGCTGGACTGCCAGCCCGCCGACCTGCTCGAATACATCCCCGGCGGCACCGCCGGGGCCCCGCACCCCTGATGTACGGCAATTTCATATAAGGAGGAACATCCCATGTCTTCCACACCCAAAGAGGGCGGCACCCGCCCCCTGTGCGAAAGCGTGCCCGTTTTGCCGCCGCAGGCGGCCCCCGTCTATTCCGCTTTGCCCG
The DNA here is from genome assembly GCA_947629015.1 of uncultured Gemmiger sp. Lineage (GTDB taxonomy): Bacteria > Bacillota > Clostridia > Oscillospirales > Ruminococcaceae > Gemmiger. The sequence goes on along the minus strand of CANRCB010000011.1, from coordinate 68,547 downwards.
CGCCGGCCCCGGCCCCCGCGCCGCTGCCCGCGGCCTTCGTCTGGGCGGCGCTCTGGAGCTACCTGCCGGCCTGGCTGTATGTGCGCTACATCCTGCTTGCCGGCACATGGCCCGGCTGGGGCCTGCCGCTGTTCACCGCCCTCCACATCGCCGCGGTGGATATTTTGGCCGGCGCCATGCGCCGCAAGGGCAGCCGGGAAAGCGTTTTCTGGGCCGTGTGCTGGGCGGTGCTCGGCGTTGGCATGGCCGTGTACGGCGCGCAGCCCGGCGGGCTGGGGCTGTGGCAGATGCTGGCCTGGCACGCCTTTGCCGTCTGGTACACCCTGGCCCGCTGCGGTATGCTGGCGGCGGGGCAGAGCGGTATCCTGCTCTGGCTCGACGGCATCGCCGGCTTTTTTACGCTGCCGTTCGGCAATTTCTTCCTGCGTGTGCGGGCGTTGTGGCAGGGCGCGCGCGGCCTTGTGCGGCGCCGTGCCAAAGGCGGCCCCGGCGCCAAAAAGCGTGCTGCCGTCGTTTTGGGCAGCGCGGCGCTGGCCTTTGCCCTCTGCGCCGTTGCGTGGGGGCAGCTTTGTGCCGCCGATGAGAATTTCGCCCGCCTCGGCGGCGCTTTGTTCGCCTGGCCGCGCTGGCACTTTGGCTGGGACATTGTGGAGTGGCTTTTCTACTTTGTGCCCTCCCTGCCGGTCGGCGCGTGGCTGTACGGCCTTGCCGCCGGCGGCCTCAAACGGGAGGCGGCCCCCGTCACGGCGCAAAAATTCTACGCCTGGCTGGCCCCGCTGCAAAAGCTGCCGCCCCTTACCGTCTACCTGACCCTGGGCGCGCTGTGCGGCGTCTACGCGCTGTTTTTTGGCGTACAGGCGTATACCTTCGGCAGCACGGCCCTTGCCGCCGGCACCCTGGCGCTGACGGGGGCGCAGGCGAGCCGCTTTGCCGTCAACGGCTTTTGGGAGCTGTGTCGGGTGCTGCTGCTCAACTTCGCGGTGCTGGGCGGCATCCGTTTCCTGGGCCCGCAGCTGCGGCAAAGGCGCCCCGTCAAGGCCTTGTGCGCGGTATACTGCGTGTTCGGGCTGGGCTTCGCCGCGCTGGCGGCCGCCAAGCTGGGGGTTTATGTCCGGCTGTACGGCTACACGCCGCGCCGTGTCATCAGCGGTTGGTTTTTGTGCGTGCTGGGGGTGTGGGCGCTGCTGGCGCTTTTATGGGTGCTGGGCGTCCGGGTGCCCTTTGGCCACGCGCGGCTGGGGGTGTACGTCTTTGCCGCCGCCTTTGTGGCGCTGGCCGCCGTCAATATGCGGCAGCGCATCGTCCGCGCCGACATCGGCCGCTGGACATCCGGCACCGATGCCGCGCTTGCCACCGATGCCCTGGCCGCCTGCGGCGTCGGCACCGCGGGGTGGGGGAGCGCTGCCGACGGGGAGCAGGCCCTGTACGCCCGCTGGCTGCTGGAGGCCGGCTGGTTTGACGGCCGCACGCCGCAGGAGATCGGGGCGCTGTATTATCTCGCCCCGGCGGAAAACGGCGGCACATGGGTGGCCGATGCCCCTTTGCAGGGGGACACCGTGCTGCGCCTTACCTTTACCGACGGCCTCTGCACCGCCGCCGCCCTTGCCCCGCGGGAAACGGAAGCGGCCGAGACCATCGGGTGATGCCTGCAAAACGCACAGCGCGGCGCCCTGCCAATGCGGCAGGGCGCCGCGCTGTGCAACTTTTTACATTTTGCCACCCCATATATTGTATTTTGTTCGACAAAATGTTACTATATTGGTAGCTGCCGGTATGTCCTGCCCTGCAAAAACATACACTACCATGACCCACCCGGCTCTTATCCTGTACGATGTGAGGCCCGCCCATGAAACGACCTGACCCCGCCCCCCAAAACCCCCGGCGCCCCGCGCCCGGCACGCCGCCCAAACGCCGCCGTGCGGGGCGGCGCGCGCTTGCGGTGCTTGTTTTGCTGCTGTGCCTCGCGGCCATCGCGGGGGTGACGGCGTTGCTCTGGCTGTTTTTGATACGGGAGCAGGGCCCCACCGCGCCGGAGGTGTTCGATTTCGGCCCCGCCGCCGGTGCCTGGGCCAAAAATGAGAACGGCGTGTATTTCAACCCCGACGGCGAGCCCATCGCCGAGGCGGTGTACAAGGGCATCGACGTCTCCCGATACCAGGGCGAGGTCGATTGGGAAAAGGCCAAGGCCGCCGGCATTGATTTCGCCCTGCTGCGCTGCGGCTTTGGCAGTGAGTGGAACAGCGACGACGGCCCCGCCGCCGACTATACGCAGGATGACCCGCAATGGCGCCGCAACGCCGACGAGTGCACCCGCCTTGGCATCCCGTTCGGGACGTATCTCTATTCCTACGCCACCACCGAGGAGCGCGCCCGGCGCGAGGCCGACCACGTTGCCCGGCTGCTGGGCCTTGCCGCCCCGCCGGACCCCGCTTTGGGGGATTACACCGCCGCGCCGTACCGGCTTTCCTGCCCGGTCTACTATGACCTGGAGGACGCCTCCATCACCAACCTCTATCCGGACGAGGCCGCGGCCCTTGCCGCCGCCTTCTTTGACCAGCTCGAAAGCCACGGCTATACCGGGGAACAGGGCATCTACGCCTCGCTCAACTGGGTGCGCGGCCGCCTGCAGGACCCCGGCTTTGACCGCTGGCGGGGCAATTTCTGGATCGCGCGGTTCAACACGGAGCTCGGCTACAGCGGGCCGTACCGGCTCTGGCAGTCCAGCTTTACCGAGCCCGGCGCCGCCTACGGCGTGCAGAGCGAAACGGTGGACATCGATTTCGCCATGCAGCCGCTGCGCATCACCGGCATCGGGCAGAGCAAGACAAAGTCCGGCATCGACCCCACCTTTGAAAACGACACCTGGGAGGCGATGCTCTGGCTTGCCGCCAAAGACGACCGCGCCACCCTGCAAACCGACGTGCCCGCCGCGCAGCCTGCCGCGGCCGGGGACGGCGCCGGAGAGGAAGCGGACGCAAACGCCGGCAAGGATCCGGAGGCCCGGCGCGTTTTCTGGCAAAGCAGCGACGAGGCCGTGGCCACCGTCGATAAAAACGGCACGGTGCGCGCGAGGGGGGAAGGCACCTGTACCGTGACCGCCACCCGCGCCGACGGCCGCCTGAGTGCCGCGTGCACGGTGCGGGTGGGCGCCGTTACGGTGCCCGTCTATGCCACCGGCGCGCTGCACGGCGTCACGGGGGAAGGGTCCGTCTCGCTGGCGGACGTCGCGGCGCTGGCCGCCGCGCCCGAGGCCGTTTTGCTGGATGCGGGCGGCAGCCTGCAGGGCACCGCCGATGCCAGCCTGACCGGCGGCATGGATATGATGACCGCCTTCTCCGATATGGGGTATGACCTGCAGGCCGTCGCCGGGCAGGACCTCGCGTTCGGCATCAGCCGCCTGCGCACCGACCTTTCCGCCGCGGCGGGGCCGACCCTGGCCTCCAACCTTCGCACGGCGGAAAACGCGGCGCTGTTTGACCGCGCCAAATGCTGGAACAACAACCGCATCTCCAACGGCATGAACTGTGTTTTGCGGCGCGCCGGGCACAGCCTCGGCTTCTTTGCGCTCGTCGATGCCGGGGCGGACCTCACCCGCCGCGCCACCGTCAACGAGGCGGCGCCCCTGGCGGCGGACCCCGCCCAGACGGCGGCCGAACAGGTGGCCGCGCTGCGCGCCGCCGGGGCCGAGGCCGTGGTCTGCATCCTGCCGCCCACCTCCGATACCGCCGGCCGCGCCGCGCTGCAATCGGCTTTGGCGGAGCTTGGCGTGGATGCCGTCATCGACGGCGCGCTGCCCTTGGGCGATGCACAGGCCTTTGCGCTGCCCACGCTGCCCGCCGCCACCGGCTTTTCCGGCGTGGGGCGGCTGGACGTGACCTTTGCGCCCGACGGCACCGTAACCGCCGTGCCCGCCGCCGTTACGGCCGACGAACTGCGCGCCGCCCGCACCGACGAGGCCGCGTGGACCGAGGCCCGCGCCGAAGCGTATGACCGCAGCGTGCGCTACCTGGGCAACACCGCGGCCGACAACGCCGAGCTGCGCGAAAAAGCGCTCTTTACCGCCGAGGCGCCGGCCGGAAACAGTGTGTCTTTCGGCACCTGGGTCGCCGCGCAGTACGCGCTGGCGGCGCAAAACGACGCCGCCAACTGGGGCGTCGACGCCGCCACACCGCTGTGCGCGCTGGCCGGCGGCGTGGGCACCTTGCCGGAGGGCGAGGTCAGCCGTGCCGCGCTGCTGGGCGCGCTGCCCACCGGCGCGCGCCTCCAGCTGGTGCTGACTACCGCCGGGGCCTGCACCGCCCTGGCTGACACCGAGGGCATCGCCGCGCCGTGGCAGCCGGGCGCCGCCCCCGATTACGGCGACGAGGCAGCCGCCGTCGTCCTCATCGCCGATACCGCTGCCCTGGCCGCCCTGCCGGATCAAAATTATACGCTGCTGCGGGATTACGGCGACGTGTTCTGGTTCGTCCGCATGGCCATCGGCGATGCCACCGGCGATTTCGCGCAGGTGTTCGCCCTGCCGCAGGCCGGCTGAACGCCGCAAAGCAAAGGAGGTACATCTCCGTGAGACTGACTTTTTTGGGCGCCGCGCGCGAGGTCACCGGCAGCTGCATCCTGCTCGAGGCCGCAGGCCGCAAGCTGCTCATTGATTTCGGCATGGAGCAGGGCCGGGATGTGTACGAGAACGCCCCGCTGCCCGTCGCCCCCGGCGAGGTCGACGCGCTGTTCATCACCCACGCCCACGTCGACCACACCGGCCGGGTGCCCTACCTGTACAAAAACGGCTTCCGCGGGCCCATCTACGCCACCGACGCCACCATGGACCTGTGCGCCATCATGCTGGAGGACTCCGCCCACATCCAGGAGCAGGACGCCGAGTACAAGAACCGCAAGAACCGCCGCGGCGGCAGGCCGCTGGTGGAACCGGAATACACCGTGGCCGACGCACAGGCCGCGCTGGGCCTGTTCAAGGCGCTGCCCTACGGCGAATGGCGCACCGTTTTCCCCGGCATCGAGGTGCGGTTTACCGATGTGGGGCATCTTCTGGGCAGCGCCAGCGTCACCCTGCGCGTGGCCGAGGCCGGCCGGGAACAGACCATCGTCTTTTCCGGCGATATTGGCAACAGCCACCTGCCGCTTTTGCGGGACCCCGCCTACCTCACCGAGGCCGACTATGTGGTGATGGAATCCACCTACGGGGACCGCACCCACGGCCCGCGGCCCGACCATGTGCGGGAGCTGGCCGCCATCACCCAGCGCACGCTGGACCGCGGCGGCAACGTCGTCATCCCCAGCTTTGCCGTGGGCCGCACGCAGGAGCTTTTGTATTTCTACCGCCAGATCAAGGCCGAGGGCCTTGTCAAGGGGCACGACGGCTTCCCCGTCTATGTCGACAGCCCGCTCGCCAGCCGCTCCACCAACATCTTCCGCGAAAATTACGCCGAATGCTATGACGAGGAGGCCCTTGCCCTTGTGCAAACGGGGCAAAACCCGCTGCAATTCCCCGGCCTGCGCATCAGCGAGACGGCCGATGATTCCAAGGCCCTCAACACCGACCCTACGCCCAAGGTCATCATCTCGGCGTCCGGTATGTGCGATGCCGGGCGCATCCGCCACCACCTCAAGTACAACCTCTGGCGCAGGGAATCCACCGTCCTGTTCGTGGGGTACCAGGCCGGCGGTTCGGTGGGGCGCCAGCTCGTGGACGGCGCGGCCGAGGTCAAGCTCTTTGGCGAGCCGGTCGCCGTCCGGGCCGAGATCGCGCAGCTGACCGGGCTTTCCGGCCATGCCGACCGCGACGGCCTGCAGGCGTGGATCGACCATTTCGCCCCGCGGCCCAAATTCGTTTTCGTCAACCACGGCGACGACGAGGTCGCCGCCGGCTGGGCGCGCCGCCTCAACGAGCAGGGCTACCGGGCCGAGGCTCCCTACAACGGCGCCGTGTATGCGCTGGAAGGCGGCGGGGTGCGCTGCCTTGCGCAGGGCAACACAAAGCGCATCCAAAAGGGCGACACCCCGCAGCAAAAGCGCGCCAACCAAACCTATGAGCGCCTCGCCAACATGGGCAGACGCCTGCTGGCCGTCATCGAGAGCAACCGCGACGGCGCCAACAAGGACCTTGCCAAATTTGCCGACCAGATCGCCTCCCTGTGCGATAAATGGGACCGCTGACCCCGGCAAAGCGCCATCCCGCTTGCGGGCGGGATGGTTTTTGGCTACAATGGCTGCAAAGAGGGGAGGGGACACCGCCATGTGGCACCCCGTCAAGCATTTCAAAACCATCCACCACCACAAGATGCTGGTGCTGCGCCACTGCTTCAAGTGCGGGCTGTACTGGCAGGGCCTCACGCATGATCTGAGCAAGCTGGCCCCCGTCGAGTTCCTGGCCGGGGCCAAATACTGGTGCGGGGACCGCAGCCCCAACGATGGCCAGCGCCGCGCCGAGGGCGTGAGCACCGCGTGGCTGCACCACAAGGGCCGCAACAGGCACCATCTTGAATATTGGATCGATTACGATGTGACCGGCAGCGGCGTCATGGCCGGCATGAAGATGCCCAACAAATACCTTGCCGAGATGGTGTGCGACCGCATCGCCGCCAGCAAAAACTACAAGGGCAGCGCCTACACCGACGCCGCCTCCTGGGAATATTACGAGCACAGCAAAAAGCACTACCTGCTCCACCCCGATACCCGCGCCGAACTGGAGCGCTGCCTTATGATTTTGCGCGACGAAGGCGAGGACGCCTGCTTTGCCCACATCCGCACCCACCTGCTGGGCAAAAAACGGTAAAAATGCGCGCCGCGGCGCACGCCGGCCCCTGCGGGATGAAATGCTGTTTTTCTGCTGCCCGCAGGGCGGGGGCTTGCCCCCGCCGCGGCAGGCCCAAGGGCCCGCCCTACGGGGATACGAGAAACCGTATCATTCATCCCGTAGGGGCCGCATACATGCGGCCCGCAAGCGGCATCCCGCCTTCCCCTCATCAGTCGCCTGCGGCGACAGCTTCCCCCAAGGGGGGAAGCCTTCCGGGGTATCTCACCTTTTAAGCCTTCCCCCTTGGGGGCAGGTGGCCGCGCAGCGGCCGGATGAGGGGCCGTGGCGGGAAACATTCCCGCGCGCCTCCTTTTTGCCCGCGGCGCCATGCGCCGCGGGCAAAAAACGCCCCGCCGCGCAGCGCGCGGCGGGGCGGCAAGGGGGCGCACAGCCTTACTGTGCGCGGAAGGTGAGGGAATCGTCGCTCATGCTGTCCACGATGGCCAAACTCTCCAGCCGGTAGCCGGCGGCGCGCAGCGCGTCCCCGCCGGGCTGGAAGCCCTTCTCGATGCAGATGCCGATGCCCGCCACGGCGGCCCCGGCCTGCGCGCAGATGTCCAAAAGGCCGTTGACGGCCTTGCCGTTGGCAAGAAAATCGTCCAAAATCAGCACGCGGTCGTCCTTGCTTAAAAAGCGCGCCGCCAGCGTGATGTCATAATCCCTGCCGTAGGTGTAGGAGTGCACGCTGGAAATATACACGGCACCGTCGATATTTTTGCTTTTGGCCTTTTTGGCGAACACCACCGGCACCTTGAAATACCGCGCCGCCATACAGGCGATGGCGATGCCGGAGGCCTCGATGGTCAAAATGCGGGTCACGCCCGCGTCCCCAAACAGGCGGTAAAACTCCGCCCCGATGGCGTCCAGCAGTTCAATGTCCAGCTGGTGGTTCAAAAAGCTGTCTACCTTTAAGATGTTGCCCGGCCGTACCTGGCCGTTTTGCAAAATGCGCTGTTCCAGCAGTTCCATGTCCGCGCCCCTTTCGGTAACAGGTTGCCTCCATTATGCCAAACCCGCGCGGGATTTGCAAGCCCTAACGCCGCGGCAGGCGGCGGGAAGGCATATTGCCGAACTTGCGGCTTCGGTTTTGTATATTTTGACTACATTTCCCGAAAAAAGGAAAATAAATGCTGGCGATTTACTCTATTGAAGTGCGCGCAGCAAATCGCTATAATACAAAGTATCTGCAGCGTAGGTAAGTGCGACCTGTACGGCTTAACGCCCGGCGCTGCGCAATTCAGGAGGGAATGAATATCATGAAAAAGTATTTGAGTTTGGCTTTGGCCGCCGCCATGGCGTTCAGCCTGGCGGCCTGCGGTGCCACCGGGACGAGCGCGCCCGCCGGCAATGCCGCTGACAGCACCCCCGCGGCCAGCACCCCCGCCGATGCTGCCCCCGCTGAGGGCGGCGAGGCCGGCGCTGCCACCGGCACCCTGAACGTGGGCGGTATCGGCCCGCTGACCGGCGGTGTCGCCGTGTACGGTTTGGCCACCATGCAGGGCGCCGAGATCGCCGTTGAGGAGATCAACGCCCTGGGCGGGCTCCAGTTCGAGCTGGACTTCAAGGATGATACCGGCGTGGCCGAGACCGCTGTCAACGCTTACAACACCCTGAAGGACTCCGCCGACGTCATCTACGGCACCACCACCACCGACCCCTGCATCAACGTGGCGGCCGAGACGTTCAATGACCGGTTCTTCCAGCTTACCCCGTCCGCCTCTTCCACCGCCGTCACCGAGGGGCGCGACAATGTCTTCCAGATGTGCTTCACCGACCCCAACCAGGGCGCTTCCGCCGCGGACTATGTGAAGGACAACAACCTTGGCGAGAGCATCGGCATCATCTACAACAACGCCGACGCCTACTCCACCGGCCTGCGTGATGCCTTTGTGGCCCGCGCCGCCGAGATCGGCCTGAACGTCGTCGAGGAGCAGGCCTTCCCGGATGACAACACGCCGGACTTCTCCGCCCAGCTCAACGCCCTGGCCGCTGCCAACGTTGACCTGCTGTTCATGCCCATCTACTACACCCCCGCCTACAACATCGTCAACCAGGCGCAGGCGCAGGGCTTTGCCCCCAAGTATTTTGGCTGCGACGGCATGGACGGCATCCTGGACATCGAGGGCATGAACCCCGACCTCGTCGAGGGCCTGATGCTGATGACCCCGTTCAACGCCAGCGCCACCGATGCGGCGACCACCAGCTTTGTTGAAAAGTACCAGGCGGCCTACGACGGCCTGCCCAACCAGTTCGCCGCGGATGGCTACGATGCCATGTGGGCGCTGTACTATGCCGCCAACGCGGCCGGCATCGACGCCGACAACATGAGCCATGAGGACATCTGCGAGGCGCTCATCGCGACCTTCACCTCCGGCGACTTCTCCGTCGACGGCCTGACCGGCTCCGGCATGACTTGGTCCGCCAAGGGCGAGATCTCCAAGGATCCCGTCGCGGTCCGCATCGAGAACGGCGTCTACGTTACCATGTAACAGGGTGGTCCGTTCCGCGGGCTGTAAGGCATAAAAGCAAAGTAAAACAGCCAAGCGGGGGCCGTCGATCGCACGTCGTCGGCCCCCGCGTGTTCCTTTGCCAGTCAAAAATAAAAGGGGTGTGGTCCATGCAGTTCCTCTCCAACCTTATCGGCGGTGTCAGCCTGGGCAGCGTGTACGCGCTGATCGCGCTGGGGTACACGATGGTCTACGGCATCGCGCGTATGCTCAACTTTGCGCACGGCGATGTCATCATGGTGGGCGCCTACGTCGTATTTTTTGCGTTTTGCAGCGGTGGGATGAACCCGCTGCTAGCCATCCTCATCGCCATGGCCGTGTGCACCCTGCTGGGCGTCACGATCGAGCGCATCGCCTACCGCCCCCTGCGTGAGGCACCGTCGCTGGCGGTGCTCATCACCGCCATCGGCGTGAGCTATCTTTTGCAGAACGGGGCGCTGCTGCTCTGGAGCGCGAACCCCCGCGCCTTCACCTCGGTCGTCAGCATACCGCCCATCTCGCTCTTTGGCGGCCGGCTGACCATCCCCGGCAACACCCTCGTCAATGTCGTGGTGTGCCTGGTCATCATGGTCGGGCTTTGGCTGTTCGTCAACCGCACCACGCCCGGCCACGCCATGCAGGCCGTCTCGGAGGACCGCGGCGCCGCGCAGCTGATGGGCATCAACGTCAACGCCACCATCTCGCTCACCTTTGCCATCGGCTCGGCGCTGGCGGCGGTGGCCGGGGCGCTGCTGTGCTCCTCCTACCCGATGCTGCAGCCCACCACCGGCGCCATGCCCGGCATCAAGGCGTTCACGGCGGCGGTGTTCGGAGGCATCGGCTCCATCCCGGGCGCGCTTTTGGGTGGCATCCTGCTGGGCGTGATCGAAAACCTCAGCAAAGCCTACATCTCCACCCAGATCTCGGATGCCATCGTCTTTCTGGTGCTGATCGTCATTTTGCTCATCAAGCCCACCGGCCTGCTGGGCAAAAAGCGTGTCGTGAAAGTGTGAGGTGGGCTACAATGTTGCAACGTATCAAAACCATGCGCAGCTCCACCCGCAGCAACCTGGTGACCTACGGTATCGTGCTCGGGTTTTACGCGGCGGTGCAGCTGCTGAATGCGGCCGGCCTTTTGAGCAGCGCCTTTATCGGCCAGCTGGTGCCCATCTGCGCCTATGTCATGCTGGCCATCTCCCTCAACCTCACCGTCGGCTTTTTGGGGGAGCTCAGCCTCGGCCACGCCGGGTTTATGAGCATCGGCGCGTTCTCCGGGGTGTCCTTCTGGATGGCCACGCAGGGGCGCATCCCCGCCTGGCTGGGCGTGCTGTGCGCGCTCGTCATCGGCGCCGTGTGCGCCGGCATCTTCGGGCTGCTCATCGGCGTGCCCGTCCTGCGCCTGGAGGGTGACTACCTGGCCATCGTCACGTTGGCGTTCGGGCAGATCATCGTCAACGTCATCAATGCCCTGTATATCGGCATCGACGCGCGCGGGCTGCACATCTCCCTCAAGGACGCCGCTTCCCTGAATCTTGCGGAGGACGGCAAGGTCATCATCAACGGCGCCATGGGCATCACCAACATCCCCAAGGCATCCACCTTTACTTTGGGCATCGTGCTGGTCGTGCTCACGCTGGCCGTCGTGCTCAACCTCATCCATTCCCGCGCCGGGCGTGCCATCACCGCCATCCGCGACAACGAGATCGCCGCCCAGAGCATCGGCATCAACCTGACCAAATACAAGCTCATGGCGTTCATCATCTCGGCGGTGTTTGCCGGCGTGGCGGGCGTTTTGTACGCGCTCAACTTCACTTCGCTGGTCTCGCGCCGGTTTGACTACAACACCTCCATCACCATCCTGATGTTCGTGGTGCTGGGCGGCATGGGCAGCATCCGCGGCTCCATCATCGCCGCCGCGGCCCTCACCGTCCTGCCGGAGCTGATGCGCAGCTTCGGCATGGAGAGCTACCGTATGCTCATCTACGCCATCGTGCTCATCGCCATGATGCTGTTCAACTCCGCCCCGGCCGCCATCGAATGGCGCAAAAAGACCGCCCAAAAGCTGCAAGGCGTTTGGGCCGCGCACAAAAAGCCGGCCGGGACAGGCAGCGGAAAGGGGGCGGCGTAAGATGGCCCTTTTGGAAGTTTCCAACCTCGGCATCGCCTTCGGCGGCCTGCAGGCCGTCGACAAGCTGGACCTCAGGATCGAGCAGGGCCAGCTGTACGGCCTCATCGGCCCCAACGGCGCCGGCAAAACGACGGTGTTCAATATGCTCACCGGCGTCTACAAGCCCACCGAGGGCAACATCGTCCTCGACGGCAGGGATATCACCGGCCTGCCCCCGGCCAGGATCAGCCAGGCCGGCATCGCCCGCACCTTCCAGAACATCCGCCTGTTTGACAAAATGTCGGTGCTCGACAACGTCAAGGTCGGGCTGCACAACCGTTACAAGTACAATATGCTCACCGGCATTTTGCGCCTGCCCGCCTACCGCGAGAAGGAACACGAGATGAACCGCGAGGCGCGCAAGCTGCTCAAGATCTTTGAGCTGGACAAAGAGGAAAAGCTCACCGCCAGCCAGCTGCCGTACGGCAAGCAGCGCAAGCTGGAGATCGCCCGCGCCCTTGCCACCAACCCCAAGCTGCTGCTGCTGGACGAGCCCGCCGCCGGCATGAACCCCAACGAGACGGCGGAGTTGATGAACACCATCAAGTTCGTGCGCGATACCTTCCACATCTCGGTGCTGCTCATCGAGCATGACATGAGCTTCGTCATGGGCATCTGCGAGTATATCACCGTGCTCAACTACGGGCGCGAGCTTGCGCGCGGCACCGGCAAGGAGATCCGCAACAACCCCAACGTGATCGCCGCGTACCTGGGAGGTGACGACTGATGGGCCAGATGCTCGCCGTAAAAAACATCAACGTCTACTATGGCTCCATCCACGCCATCAAGGACGTCTCCTTCCATGTCGACGAGGGCGAGGTCGTCACCCTCATCGGCGCCAACGGCGCCGGCAAGACTACCACCATGCACGCCGTGTCCGGCCTGCTCAAGCTGCAAAGCGGCGAGATCGATTACTGCGGCACCGTCATCAGCAAGCTGCCCGCGCACAAGATCATCCGCCTGGGCCTGGCGCAGGTGCCGGAGGGCCGCCGCGTGTTCAGCGGGCTGACGGTGCAGCAGAACCTTCTGATGGGCGCCTACACCCGCAAGGACGGCAAGGAGGCCATCCAGAACGATTTCGATATGGTCTACGACCTGCTGCCCCGCCTCAAGGAGCGCCGCAGCCAGCCCGCGGGCACCCTGTCCGGCGGGGAGCAGCAGATGCTGGCCATCGGCCGCGCGCTGATGTGCAAGCCCAAAATGCTGCTGCTCGATGAGCCGTCGATGGGGCTTTCGCCGCTGCTGGTCAAGGAGATCTTCCAGATCATCCGCAACGTCAACCGCCAGGGCGTGACGGTGCTGCTGGTGGAGCAGAACGCCAAGATGGCGCTGGAGATCGCCAACCGCGCCTATGTGCTGGAGACGGGGCGCATCAAGATGGAGGGCGAGGCCACCGAGCTCGCCAACAACATCGAGGTGCGCAAGGCTTACCTCGGCGCGCAGTAAACGGCGGCAGGCCGGCGGCCCGCCGCGCAACAGGGGCCGCTTTTGGCCCGCTGTTTGCAAAACAAAAGAAGAATTTTCATTTTTGGCTTGACTTGGCCCCGCTCCTGTGTTATGATACTAAAGCCGCATGGTAAAGGCCCGAAAAGTGTGCCCGTTTTATGGCGGGCGCCGCCCCCTCCAGCGAGACTCTAACGAAAGAGATGATCCCATGTACGCAGTTATCAAGACCGGCGGCAAGCAGTACAGCGTCAAGGCCGGCGATGTCGTGTTTGTCGAAAAGCTCGGCGCCGAGCCGGATGCCACCGTCACCTTTGACGAGGTCCTCGCCGTCGGCGAGGAAGGCAAGCTCAAGGTCGGCACGCCGTATGTCAAGGGCGCCAGCGTCACCGGCAAGGTGCTCAAGAACGGCAAGGGCAAAAAGCTCAACATCCTGACCTACCGCCCCAAGAAGGGCAGCATGGTGCGCAAAGGCCACCGCCAGCCCTACACGAAGGTAGAGATCACCGCCGTCAACGCGTCGGCCCCCAAGGCGAAGGAGGAATAAACCATGGCACATAAAAAAGGCGTAGGCTCCACCAAAAACGGCCGTGATTCCGAGGCGAAGCGCCTTGGTGTCAAGCGTGGGGACGGGCAGTTCGTCCTCGCCGGCAACATCCTTGTGCGCCAGCGCGGCACCCACATCCACCCCGGTGAGGGCGTGGGCATCGGCAGCGACGATACGCTGTTCGCCCTCGTCGACGGCCGCGTCCATTTTGAGCGCATGGGCCGTGACCGCAAGCGCTGCACCGTCAAGCAGTAAATCACACGCCAAGGCGGGCCTGCACAGGGCCCGCCTTTTTATCACAAAACCCATATCACAAAAAGGGGGCGCGTTATGCCCGGCAATTTCATCGATGTCGCCACCGTCTGGCTGCACGCCGGCAAAGGCGGGGACGGCGCCGTCAGCTTCCACCGCGAGAAATTCGTCGCTTCCGGCGGGCCGGACGGCGGCGACGGCGGCCGCGGCGGGGACATCGTGTTTGTGGCGGACGACAACCTGTCCACCCTGCTCGATTTCCGCTACAAGCGCAAATACAACGCCCAGCCCGGCGAAAACGGCCGCGGCGCCCGCATGAAGGGCGCCGACGCGCCGGATCTTGTCATCCGCGTGCCGCGCGGCACCGTGCTCAAGGAGGCCGATACCGGCCTTGTCATCGCCGATATCTCGGGCGATGCGCCCGTCGTCGTTGCCAAAGGCGGCCGCGGCGGCTGGGGCAACGCGCGCTTTGCCACCCCCACCCGCCAGACCCCGCGTTTTGCCAAGCCCGGCCTGCCGGGGGAGGATCTGCACGTCACGCTGGAGCTCAAGGTCATTGCCGATGTGGGGCTTATCGGGTTCCCCAACGTGGGCAAATCCACCCTCATCAGCGCCATCAGCGCGGCGCGGCCCAAGATCGCCAACTACCCCTTTACCACCCTTGTGCCGGTGCTGGGCGTCGTGCGCGTGGGGGAGGAGCGGAGCTTCGTCTGCGCCGACATCCCGGGCCTCATCGAGGGCGCGGCCGACGGCGTGGGCCTTGGGCATGATTTCCTGCGCCATGTCGAGCGCTGCCGCCTGCTTTTGCACCTTGTCGATGTGTCGGGCAGCGAGGGGCGCGACCCCAAAGAGGACTTTGCCCGCATCAACGCCGAGCTCGCGCGCTTCAGCCCCGCGCTGGCCGGGCGCCCGCAGATCGTGCTGGCCAGCAAGTGCGATATCGCCACGCAGGAGCAGGTCGAGGCGTTCGAAGCCTATATCGCGGGCCAGGGCGTCGAGTTCCATGCCATCTCCGCCGCAACCCGCCAGGGCATCGACGCGCTGCCCGGCCTTGTGTGGCAGCGGCTGCAAAGCCTGCCGCCGGTGCGCACCTTTGCGCCGGAGTATACCCGCCCCGACCCCGCCGCCGCGCCGCGCCGGCCGTTTGTCGTCACCCGGATGGACGCGCACACCTTTTCCGTCGACGCCCCCTGGCTGGAGCGCATCCTGGCCGGCACCGACGTGGAGGACTACGAGAGCCTGCAATATTTCCAGACCCAGCTTGGCGACGCCGGCATTTTGGCCGAGCTCGTCGCCCAGGGGGTCGAGGAGAACGATACCATTTTGATAGGGGAGTACCAGTTCGATTATGTGTTCTGAACCCGGCCTGCCCGCGCCGCACAATACCGTGGATCTGCACGAACAGTCCCCCCTGGCGCTGGCCTTTGTGGGGGACGCCGTGCTCAGCCTGCTGGTGCGCGCGCGGCTCGTGGGCGGCACGCGGCTGCCGCCGGCCGCCTTGCACCGCGCCGCCAACGAGTATGTCAGCGCGCACGCGCAAAGCCGGGAGCTGCCGGTGCTGGAGCCGCTGCTGACACAGGCGGAGCTCGCCGTGCTGCGCCGCGGCCGCAACGCCAGCAAGGCGACGGTGGCCAGGCACGCCACCGCGCAGGAATACCGCGCCTCCACGGGGCTGGAATGCCTGCTGGGCTGGCTGTACCTGCAAGGGCAGACGGCCCGCATCCAGCAGCTGTTCGACGCCCTTTGGGCAAACTACGCCCCGCAGGGCCATATGTAAGGCGGGCAAACCGCCCGCCGTGCCGCGCATCCCTTACTTGCAGTTTTTGCTGCTGCCGGAGTTGGAAGCCTGATTGCTGCTCTGGCTGGTGCTCTTGCTGCTGTTTGCGTTCTGCGCTTTGTTCGAGGTCTGGTTTTTGTTCTGTGCCATGGTGTTTTCCTCTCCTTTCCGTTGCGGGCGGCGGGGCGCCGTTGCCCCGCCTGTTCCCCTGGCCAGTAGTGTGCCCGCCCGCGGGCGCGATATACCCGGAGGTGTCGGCATTTGTTCCCACAGGCATTTGAAGCGCGGGAGCGCGCGCTGCTGGGCCCCCGCTTTGCGGAGCTGTACCGTGCCCGCGCGCCCGTGCCCGCCCGCGGGCTGACCTTCAACGCCCTGCGCGGCACGCCCGAAACCCTTGCCGCCGCCTGCGGCCTGCCGCTGGCGCCCTCGCCCTTCGCGCCGGGGGCCTATGCGTTGACCGATGCCGCCGCCCGCCCCGGCCGCCACGCCTACCACCACGCCGGGGCCTTCTATGTGCAGGAACCCAGCGCCGCCGCGCCCGCGCCGCTTTTGGACGTGCGCCCCGGCCTGCGCGTGGCGGATCTGTGCGCCGCGCCCGGTGGCAAAACGGCGCAGCTGGCCGCCGCCATGGCGGGGCAGGGCGTGCTGCTTGCCAACGAATACGATGCCGCCCGCGCCGCGGCGCTGGGGCAAAACCTTGAGCGCCTGGGCGTGTGCAACGCCGCCGTCACCAACGCCGATACCGCGGCGCTGGCCGCCGCGCTGCCCGGATATTTTGACCGCGTCCTCGTCGATGCGCCCTGCTCCGGCGAGGGGATGTTCCGCAAGGAGCCCGCCGCCGCGGCGCAGTATACGCCGGCGCTGGTGGAGCACTGCGCGGTGCTGGGCGCCGCCATTTTGGACAGCGCCGCCGCGCTGCTGGCGCCGGGGGGCGTCCTCGTCTTTTCCACCTGCACCTTCTCCCCGGCGGAGGACGAGGGCCAGGTGCTCGCGTTTTTGGCCCGCCACCCGGACTTTGCCCTCTGTGGCCTTTCGGCGCTGCCGTTCGGCCGCCCGGGGGAGCCGGGCCGTGCCGGGGGCGACGCGCGCGCCGCCGGCTGCCGGCGTATCTGGCCCGCCGACGGGGGCGAGGGGCACTTTATGGCCAGGCTGCAAAAGGCGGCCGATGCCCCCGCGCCGCCCGCCGCGCGCACAGCCAAAGCGCCAAGGCCGCGCCCCTGCCCGGAATGGCAGGCCTTCGCCAAAGAATATTTTCCCGCGCTGGCCGGCGTGCCCGCCCTGCAAAGCGGGGGCGGCATCACCCTTGCGCCGCCCGCCCTGCCGCCAATGCCAAAGGTGCGCGTGCTGCGCGCCGGCGTGCCGGCCGGCCGTCTGTTGGCCGGGCACAGCGGGACGCGGTTCGAGCCCGCGCACGCGCTGTTCATGGACTACGGCGCACAGTGCCAAAACCGGGAATGCCTTGCCCTTGGCGACGCGCGCACCGCCGCGTGGCTGCGCGGCGAGGAGATCGCGGCCGTGACCGCCGCCCCCGGCTGGTGCGCCGTCCTTGTCGACGGGCTGCCGCTGGGCTTTGGCAAGGTATCCGGCGGGCGCGTCAAAAACCGCTACCCCAAGGGCCTGCGCAACCTGTAAAAAAATGCCCCCTTGTCAAACGGCAAGGGGGATTCAGTTTGTCAAAAAAAGCGCTTTTATGGGTAGAATTGCAGGGCGGGGGCTTGCCCCCCGCCGCATCCTCCTTGCCGCTGCAGCAATGTTTTTCGGCGGGCTCAAGAGCCCGCCCTACACGCTTCCATACGGCAACGGTCGTTTTTTTTGACAGTCAAAAATCCCCCTTGCCAAACGGCAAGGGGGATTTTTGTGGCGTTGTGGGCCTCAATCCTTCGGCTTGGGGCCGGCGGCGGCGATATCGGCGGGCATATTCGGGTACTTTTTGGCAAAGTTGTCGGCGAACATTTTCGCCAGCTTGTTGGCCTGCGCGTCGTAGGCGGCCTTGTCGGCCCACATACCGCGGGCATCCAGCTTCTCGTCCGGCACGCCGGGGCAGCTGACGGGGTAATCGACGTTGAACACGTCGTGGTGCTTGAACGCAACGGAATCAAAGCTGCCGTTGAGTGCGGCGGTGACCATCGCGCGGGTGTAGCTGAGCTTCATGCGCTTGGCGCCCTCGGCGGCGCTGCCGCCCGCCCAGCCGGTGTTGACCAGGTACACCTTGGTGCCGTATTTGTCCAGCTTTTCGCCCAGCATCTGCGCGTAGACCGAGGGGTCCATCGGCATGAACGGTTCCCCGAACAGCGTCGAGAAGGTGGGCTGCGGCTCGGTCACGCCGCGCTCGGTGCCGGCCAGCTTGGAGGTGAAGCCGGTCACGAAATGGTACATCGCGGCCTCACGGCTCAAGCGGCTGATGGGGGGCAGGACACCGAAGGCGTCGGCGGTCAGGAACACCACCACCTTGGGCACGCCGCCCTCGCCGGGGATCTGGGCGTTGTTGATGTAGTTGACGGGGTAGCCCACGCGGGTGTTCTCGGTAAGGCGGCCGTCGGCAAAATCCAGCTCACGGGTGTCGGGATCCATGATGACGTTCTCCACAAGGGCCCCGAACTTGATGGCGTTGTAGATGTCCGGCTCCTTCTCGGCCGAAAGGTCGATGCACTTGGCGTAGCAGCCGCCCTCAAAGTTGAACACGCCGTCCGGGCTCCAGCCGTGCTCGTCGTCACCGATGAGCTTGCGCGCCGGGTCGGCCGAGAGGGTGGTCTTGCCGGTGCCGGAAAGGCCGAAGAACACGGCCGTCTCGCCGGTGTCGGGGTCCATGTTGGCGGAGCAGTGCATGGGCAGGACGTTGAGCTTGGTCATCACATAGTTCATGGTGCTGAACACGCTCTTTTTGATCTCGCCCGTGTACTGGCTGCCGCAGATCACGATCATGTGCGCCTCATAGTCGATCATGATAGCGGCCTCGCTGTGCACGCCGTCCACCGCGGGGTCACACTTGAAGCCGGGCGCGCAAAGCACGGTATAATCCGGCTCGCCGTAGGTCTCCAGCTCCTCGGCGGTGGGGCGGATGAGCAGCTGGTGGATGAACAGGTTCTGGCTGGCCAGCTCGTTGATGATGCGGAACTTCTGGGTATATTTCTTGTCGGCGCCGGCGTAGCCGTCAAAGATGAACACCTCGCGGCCCTGCAGGTAGGCGGCTACCTTGCCCTTGATGGCGTCGAACTTTTCACGGCTGATGGGGCGGTTGACCTTGCCCCAGGCGATGTCGTCATGGATGGTGGGGGTGTCAACGATGAACTTGTCGTCCGGGGAGCGGCCGGTGTACTTGCCGGTGGTCACGACCAGGGCGCCGGTGTTCGAGAGTGTGCCCTCGCCAAGGCGCAGGGCGGCCTCGGTCAGCTGGGCGGGGGTCAGGTTGCGGTAGACGGCCTTGGGGCCGATAATGCCGAGCTTTTCAATGCCATAGGTCTGCATGGATAGTACCTCCTTGCTAGTGCCGATATCTGTATCAGCCTGATATCAATATAGCGCAAAACCCCGAAAAAGGCAATGCTCCATCCTGCCAATTTGCTGTATTTGGCTGTAACATTTTTGTGTACTTTGGCAGTGCGCACCGTTTGCACACCGCCCCGGGACGTGCTATAATCCATGTATATTTCAGCAAAGGGAGGCTTTTTTATGCCCATTACCAACGAAGTGCTCTCCGCCATCGCCGCGCGCCGCAGCTGCCGCAGCTACAAGCCGGAGCAGATCACCAAAGAGGAGCTTGCCGCCGTCACCGCCGCCGGCACTTGGGCGCCCACCGGCATGAACCGCCAAAGCCCCGTCATCGTCGCCGTGCAGGACAAGGCCACGCGGGATACGCTGGCCGCGCTCAACGCCGCCATCCTGCGCGCGGGCGCGCCCGGGGTGGACCGCGGGGGCGATACCTTCTACGGCGCGCCCACCGTCTGCGTGGTGCTTGTGGACAAGAGCGTGCACACCTGTGTGGAGGACGGCAGCCTTGTGCTGGGCAACATGATGCTGGCGGCCTCCAGCATCGGGCTCGGCTCCTGCTGGGTGCACCGCGCGCGGGAAACGTTTGAAACGCCCGAGGGCAAGGCCCTTCTGCAAGCCTGGGGCCTTGACCCCGAAAAATATATCGGCGTGGGCAACTGCATCCTTGGCTACCCCGCCGAAACCCCCGCCCCCAAGCCCCGTAAGGCCGACTACGTGGTGGAGGTGTGACGCCCCCCCGCCTGCCGCAGGGCATACCCGGCATCGGGGTGGATCTGTGCGCGGCTGCCCGCATGGAAAAAAGCCTGCAAAGCCCCGCCTTTTGGCGGCGCGTCTTTGCCCCGGCGGAGCAGGCGCGCCTTACGGCCCTGCCCGGACACCGCCGCGCCGAAAGCGCCGCCGCGGATTTTGCCGCCAAGGAAGCGTTTTTGAAGGCCGCCGGCACAGGGCTTTCCGGCTTTGCGCTGGCCGAGCTCGCCGTGCTGCGCCGCGAAAACGGCGCGCCGTACTTTGCCTTTTCGGGCGCGGCGGCCGCCTGGATGGAGCAAAACGCCCTGGCCGCGCGCCTCTCCCTCACGCATGAGGCGGGGCTGGCCTGCGCCTTTGTCGTGTTGGAAAAATCCCCTCGGGCGTGATTACCGCCCCGCGTTTTTGCTTATACTGTGGGTAAGCAAAACAGCAAGGGGGCACACACGATGGAAGTGCACAGAGGCGAAGTGTTTTATGCGGATCTGAGCCCGGTCGTCGGCTCGGAGCAGGGTGGGGTAAGGCCGGTACTTATCATCCAAAACGATATCGGCAACCGGCACAGCCCCACCGTCATCGCGGCGGCCATCACCTCCCGGCAGGACAAAAACCGCCTGCCCACCCACATCGGCGTGCGGGCGGAGCGGTGCGGCCTTGCGAAGGACAGCATCATCCTGACCGAGCAGATCCGCACGCTCGACAAGCGCCGCCTGCGGGAGCGCGCCGGCTATGTTGGCCCGGAGGATATGCAGCGCGTCGACGCGGCGCTGGGCATCTCGATGGGCATCGCGCCGCAGCCCGGCAGCGGGAACTACGAGTAAAAGCGGCCCTGCGGCCTTTACCCGCCGCTTTTTTGGTTAAGAGAACAGAGAAAAGAGAAGAGGGAAGAATTGCGGTATTTTTGAACCGCGCCGCGCGGCGGCATACCGCCCCTCTTCTCTTTTCTCTTTTATTTTTTCTTTTTGATTTTTTTCACCGCGGGGGTTGACAACCGTGTATACTGTGTATATACTGTATATATCAGATGTGTACAGTCTGACCCTCCGGAGGTTTGCATGCAAATTTACCTTTCCAATTCCGGGCAGGAGCCCATCTACGCACAGATCACGCGCCAGATCAAGGAGGCCATCCTCACCGGCCGCATGGCGGAGGGCGAGGCGCTGCCCAGCATCCGCCTTCTGGCAAAGGACCTGCGCATCAGCGTCATCACCACCAAGCGCGCGTATGAGGACCTTGAGGCCGCCGGCTTCATCACCACCGTGCCGGGCCGGGGCAGCTTTGTGGCCCCGCAAAACCCCGCGCTGCACCGCGAAGAACACCTCAAAAAGGTCGAAAGATGCCTGCAGGCGGCGGTGGACGCGGCGCGCCTGGGCGGCATCAGCTATGCCGAAACGGCCGAAACGCTGCGCATCTTGTGGGGCGAGGGGGGCTAGGCGCCCCGCCGCCCGCCGACCGCACCCAAAAAGGGGGAACTGTACCATGCAAAAGGCCGCACCGCTTGCCGCTTTGCGCGGCGTGACCAAGACCTATCAACGCTTCACGCTCGGTCCCGTCGACCTCACCGTGCCCGCTGGCACCATCGTCGGCCTGGTGGGGGAGAACGGCGCCGGCAAGACCACCACGCTCAAGATCCTGTGCGGGGTCGACCCGGCCGCCGCCGGCACCGTCTCGCTGCTGGGCGGCACGCCGGCGGAGGCCCGTGCCCGCGCCGACCTGGGCGTGGTGTTCGAAGATGCCTATTTCTACATGACCATGAACCCCACGCAGATCGGCAAGACCCTGGCCGGGGTGTTCGGCCCCGCGTGGGACGGCGCTTATTATGCGGAGCTTTTGCAGCGCTTTGCGCTGGACGGCAGGCAGCCGATGAAGGAATTCAGCCGCGGTATGCGCATGAAGCTGAGCCTTGCCTCGGCGCTCGCCCACCGCCCGCGCCTGCTGGTGCTGGACGAGGCCACCGCCGGCCTTGACCCCGTCGTGCGCGGGGAGATGCTCGATTTGTTTCTCGAGTTCATCCAGGACGAGGGCCATGCCATTTTGATGAGCAGCCACATCACCGATGACCTCGAGCAGGTGGCCGATTCCATCGCCTACCTGCACAAGGGCCGGCTGCTCTTCCAGGAGGACAAGGACGTTTTGCATGAGCGCTACGGCATCCTGCGCTGCCCGCCGGCACAGCTGGCGGCGCTTGACCCCGGCGTCATCGTCCATACGCGGCAGGGCGCCTACAGCAGCGAGACGCTGGTCTGCGACCGCGCCGCCGCGCGCGCGGCGCTGCCGGGCGCCGTGTGCGATGTTGCCTCCATCGACGAGATCATGCGCTTTTACAGTGGGAGGGATGCACAATGAAGGGCCTGCTCTACCGTGACTTTTTCTCGATCTGGAACGGCTTCCGCAAAAACCTGATCCTGGTGCTGATCATCTATGTGGCCATAGCCGTCGGCATGGGGATGGACACCATCCTCTCGGTCCTTATATTCCTCACCGGCAACTACGCCGTGGCGCTTTTGAGCTTTGACGAGAACAGCAAATGGGACACCTACGCCCGCACGCTGCCGCTCTCGGCAGGGGCGCAGGTGGCGGTGCGCTACCTTGTCAGCCTGCTGATGATCGCGGCGGGCGCGCTGGCGGCGCTGGCGCTGATGCTGGCGGCCGGCGCCGTGCGCGGCAGCCTGGATCTCGAGCTGCTGCGCATCGACCTGGCCACCGTGGTGCTGGTGACCCTCATCGTCCTGCTGTATGAGGCGCTGGCCCTGCCGCTGGCCTACAAGTTCGGCGCTTCCAAGGCCCAAAGCTGGGTGATCCTGGCTTACCTCGCGCTGTTTTTGGGCGGGTTCGCGCTCCTGCGCGTATTCAGCGTTCCGCTCGACGTTTTGGAGACGCCCTTTTTTACCGACATCCTGTTCGGCCCCATCGGCGCGGTGCTGCTGCTGGCCTTTGGGCTGGCGATGCTCGCCGTGAGCTGGGCCGTCAGCACGGCCATCTACAAGCGCAAGGAGTTTTAAAAA
The DNA here is from genome assembly GCA_947629015.1 of uncultured Gemmiger sp. Taxonomy (GTDB): domain Bacteria; phylum Bacillota; class Clostridia; order Oscillospirales; family Ruminococcaceae; genus Gemmiger. The sequence continues at coordinate 45,826 of CANRCB010000011.1, read as the reverse complement.
CCGCTTGCAAACGGTCTGCCCGGCTGAATGAAACAGGCGGCCCGCCGTGCCTCTGGCACGGCGGGCCGCCTTTGCGTAAACGCTATTCCTCCGGCGCGCTGACCGGCACGCCGCGGTGCTCCACCGGGGTGGAGAACACGATCTGCGTGCGGGTGCGGCCAAACTGCTGCAAGCGGTTGATGAACTGGTCCAGCTCCTGCGTGGTGGCGAACAGGACCTCGATGAGCATGCTGTAGTCCCCGGTCACGCAGTTGCACTCGGCCACGTTGGGGCAGCCTTCGATGTAGGGGTAAAATTCCGGCTTGCGCTGGGGGTCCATATCCAGGTTGATGAACGCCTTCACACCAAACCCCAGCTGCGGCGCGTCCACCTGCGCCTGGTAGCCGCGCAGGATGCCGGCCTTCTCCAGCCGGGCGATGCGCGCCGACACGGCCGGGGAGGACAAAAACACCCTGTCGGCGATGTCCTTCAGCGGCGTGCGCGCCGCCTCTTGCAGGATATCAATGATCTTGCGGTCGATACGGTCCATAAGAGCACCTCAAAAACTTTCGTTTCCAAAGCGCATTGTACCACGGCGGCCCGCCAAAAGCAAATAAAACTTAAAATATTTCCGGCGGGGAGGGCACTTTACCGGTATTTTGCCTCAAGGTCGAGCAGCGCGCGCTTGACCTCGAGCCCGCCGCCATAGCCGACGAGGCTGCCGTCCGCGCCGATCACGCGGTGGCAGGGCACCAGGATGAGCACCGCGTTGCGGTGGTTCGCCATGCCCACGGCGCGGCAGGCTTTCGGATTGCCGATGGCCGCCGCCTGCTGGGCGTAGCTGCGCGTCTCGCCGTAGGGGATGGCGCACAGCGCCGCCCATGCCTTCAGCTGGAACGGCGTTCCGCGCAAAGAAAGCGGCACGGTAAAGGCTTTGCGCCGCCCGGCAAAATATTCCTCCAATTCACGGGCCGCCTGCCGCACGGTGGGGCCGGGGCACGCCGGCCCGGCGGCATCGGCCAGCGCGGCCTCATACAGGCCCGCCCCGTCCGCGCACAGGCGGAGGAGCCCCACGGGCGAGCGGTAGTACAGTACTTCCATCCAAAACACCCCCGCTACTACAATACCGCACGGTACTGCCAAAGGCAAGCCCCGCATATCCTTTGCCTGAAACCAGGCAGGGAGGCAGGGAGCATGCAGCAGCGCCACATCACCCCGGAGCAGGACCGCCATATGCGCCGCCGCACCCGGCTGCTGGCCGCCGTGCTGGCGGTGCTGTGCTTTGGCGGGCTGCTCGTGCGGCTGTTCTGTCTGCAGCTGCTCGACCCCGACGGCTACGCCGCCCGCGCGGCCGACCAGCAGCTGCGCGATACCGTGCTGCCCGCCCCGCGCGGCGAGATCTATGCGGCCGACGGCACGCTGCTGGCCGCCAGCGTGACGACCTGGACCATCCGCGCCGCCCCGCGGGAGCTGGACGACGCCCTCGTCGAGCCGGCGGCCAAAGCCCTCTCGGAAATTTTGGAGATCGACTACGCCGCCACGCTGGAAAAATTCAGCCAGCGCACCTCCAATGACTGCCTGCTCCGCCGCCGGGTGGACCAGCCTATGGCGGACGCCGTGCGCCAATGGTGCGCCGACAACGGCGCCGCGGGCATCCAGATCCGGCAGGACACCAAACGCGTCTACCCGCAGGGGGATTTCATGGGCGTGCTGCTGGGCTTTACCGATGTCGACAACAACGGCCTTTGGGGGCTGGAGCTCCAATACAACGCCCTGCTCACCGGCCAAAACGGCCGCGTGCTCACGGCCAAAAACGCGTGGGGGTACGATATGCCCACCCACTACAGCACCCTTGTGGACGCCGTGCCCGGCAACACCCTGACCCTGACGGTGGACGCGAACATCCAGCACTATCTCGAGAGCGCGCTCGCCGCCGCCGTGGCCGAGCACCACGTCGCCGCGCGGGCGGTGGGCATCGTGATGGACGTGGACACCGGCGCCATCCTCGCCATGAGCAACAAGCCGGACTATGACCCCAACGCCCCGCGCACCATCGTGGATACGGAGAAGCGCGCCGAGGTCGATGCCCTGACGGGCGAGGCGCGCAGCACCGCCCTGCAAACCGCCCAGCAGGCGCAGTGGCGCAACAAGGCCATCAGCGACCTGTACGAGCCGGGCAGCGTGTTCAAGCTCATCACCGCGGCGGCGGCGCTCGACACCGGCACCTGCACCCCCGGTGATTATTTTACCTGCGCCGGCAAGATCGGCGTGGCGGGCACCACCTTCCGCTGCGCCAACGGCCATGTCCACGGCACGCAGACCTTTGCCCAGGCGCTGGCGGTGAGCTGCAACCCCAGCTTCATCCAGATCGGCGCGCGGCTCGGCAAGGAGAATTTCTGCAACTATTTTGCCGCTTTCGGCCTGCGCGAGGCCACCGGCATCGACCTGCCGGGCGAGGCCAAACGCAGCGAATATTATACCGCCGACCGCATGGGCCCGGTGGAGCTGGCCAGCTGCTCCTTCGGGCAGAGCAGCAAGGTCAGCTACCTGCAGATGCTCACCGCCGTGGCGGCCATCGTCAACGGCGGCAACCTTATGCAGCCCTATCTTGTGAAGCGCGTCACCGCGCCGGACGGCACCGTTGTGCGGGAGACGCAGCCCACCGTGCGCCGCCGCGTCATCCGGGAGGAGACATCCGAGGCCATGCGGCAGATGATGGAGGGCGTCGTCACCGTCGGCACCGGCAAAAACGCCGCCATCCCCGGCTACCGTGTCGGCGGCAAGAGCGGCACCAGCCAAAAGCTGGACAGTGACGATGAGCGCGCGCGCATCGCCAGCTTTGTGGCGGTGGCCCCCATCGACGACCCGAAACTTGCGGTGCTCGTCTGCCTTGACGAGCCCCACAGCTGGACGACCAGCGGCGGCTCGCTCTCGGCGCCGGTGTGCGCCGAGGTGCTCAAAAAAGCGCTGCCGTACCTGGGCATCGCGCCGCAATATACCGCCGAGGAACAGCAGAAATATTTTGCCGCCGTGCCGGATGCCGCCAACCGCCGCGTGGAGGCCGTCAAGGCCGAACTGGCCGACCTCGGCTTTACCGCCGTGGTGCAGGGCGGGGGAGAGCGCGTGGTGCGCCAGTACCCGCAGGCGGGCGTGACGGCGCGCAAAGGCAGCACCGTCGTGCTCACCACCACCGAAGGGTACGACCCCACCGCCGAGGGCTGAGCCGCCCCCCCTTGCGCCGGGGCGCGGCGAGGGCTATAATAGGGGAAAAACAGGAAAGACGTGACCCTTTGCCATGAACACCGCCCCCGACCGCGCCGCCGCGGCGAACGCCGAACTTTTTGAGCGTATGCCCGTGCCCAAAGCCGTGCTGAAGATGGCCGTGCCTTCCGTCATCAGCATGCTCATCGTGCTCATCTACAACATGGCCGATACCTTTTTCATCGGCCGCACCAACGACCCGTATATGGTGGCCGGCGCCTCGCTCATTCTGCCGGTGTTCAACATCTCGCTGTCGCTGGCGGGGCTGGCCGGCGTCGGCGGCGGGGCGCTCATCTCCCGGCTGCTGGGCCGCGGCCGGCCCGACGAGGCCCGCAAGGTGTACAGCTTCTGCGTCTATCTGTGCGTGGGGTGCGCGGCGGCGTTCTCGCTCGCCACGCTGGCGTTCATGCGGCCGCTGATGGCGCTCATCGGCGCCGGGCCGGAGACCTACCGCTACGCCAGCCGGTACGCGTTTTTCGTCATCGTCTGCGGCGGCGTGCCCACGGTGCTCTCCAACACACTGGCCAACCTGCTGCGCAGCGTGGGCGAATCCCGCCGCGCGGGCATCGGTATCACGCTGGGCGGCCTTGTCAACATCGCGCTGGATCCGCTGTTCATGTTCGTGCTGCTGCCCCGCGGCAGCGAGATCGTGGGCGCCGGCGCCGCCACCTTCCTTTCCAACTGCATCGCCTGTGGGTATTTCGTCGCCGTGCTGGCCCGCCTTGGGCCGGATACGGTGCTGCGGCTGTGCCCGCCGTCCCGCCTGCCGCAGCGCGAAAACATCGCCGGCGTCTTTGCCGTGGGGGTGCCCTCGGCTGTCACCACGCTGCTGTTCGACCTTGACTACGTCATCATTGACCGCCTCATGGCCGGCTACGGCGATATCGCGCTGGCCGCGGTGGGCATCGTGCTCAAGGTCGAGCGGCTGCCCCTCAATGTCGGTATCGGCATCTGCCAGGGCATGGTGCCCATCGTGGCGTACAATTTCGCGGCCAAAAACTACCCGCGTATGCACGCCGTGCGGCGCTATGCATTGGGGCTGGGCCTTGCGTGCGCGGCGGTGAGCATCGCCCTGTACGAGGCGTTCGCCGGGTCCATCATGGGCTTTTTCATCGGCGACGCGCAGACCGTGGCGCTGGGCACCGGCTTTTTGCGCGCGCGGGTGCTGGCCACGCCGTTGATGTTTTTGTGCTTTTTCCACGTGCACCTGTTCAACAGCTTTGGCGAGGGCGGCTACGCGCTGCTGCTGGGCGTCTCGCGCTGGCTCGTGTTCAACATCCCTATGCTGTTTTTGCTCGAGCACGTTTTCGGCCGCGCGGGCATCGTGTGGAGCCAGGCCGCGGCCGATACGCTGGCCATGCTGTTTTCGGTGCTCGTCTACCGGCACTACGTCCGCCGGGAACTGGGCTGACGCTTGCCCGCCCGCGCGGGGCAAAAAGGGGAGGGTGCTGAAATGCTGCGTGCCGCGCAGATCGTTTTGCCGGGCCTGGCGGCGGCGCTGTTTTTGTACGGCGCCGCGGTCTGCCTGCGCGCGCTTTTCGGCGCCCCCGGCCGGGGGCTGCCCGCCGAACCGGGCGGGGCGTGGCCGGCGCGGCGCCTTTTGCTGCGCGCCGCGGGCATGACGCTGGCGGCGGGCGGCGTTTACTGGCTGTTGTTTGCGGCGGCGGCCCGGCGTGCCAGCCCCGGCGCCGATTGGCTGGCGGCGCTGCAAAACCTGTTTTACGCCAACACCGACGCCCGCCATTACATCGACCTTGCGCGCTTTGGCTACGGCGCGGGCGAGGCTTTCCCCGAGCAATACCTGATGATCGTATTTTTCCCGCTGTTCCCGGTGCTGGTGCGGGTGGGCACGCTGTCCGGCCTTGTCCCGTATGAGGTGGCCGCCCTGCTCGTGCAGCTGCCGCTGGCCGCGCTGGCCGGGGCGGGGCTGTATGCGCTGGTGTACCGGCATTTTGGCGCCGGGGCCGCGCGCTGGGCGGTGGCGTTCTGGCTGCTGTGCCCGGGCGGGGTGTTCTTCTTCGCCCCCATGACCGAGAGCCTGTTCCTGGCCCTGACGGTGTGGTACGCCGTCATGCTGGAACGCCGGCGCTGGGGTGCGTGCGCGGTGTTGGGCGTGCTGGCGGGGCTGGCCCGCGCGCCCGGCGTGCTGCTGGGCGGCATGGCGGCGGTGTGGCTGTTTTTGCGGTGGCGGCGGGAAAAGCGCCTGCCCCGGCCGGGCGCATGGTGCGCCATGCTGGGGCCCGCCGCGGGCCTTGGGGGATATTTCGCGCTCAACCAGGCGGTGTACGGCAGCTGGCAGCAGTACGCCGTGTACCAAAAGGAACATTGGCACCAGGCGCTGGGGCTTTTTACCGATACCGTCGCCTACCATCTGCGGTATCTGGTTCTCTGGTGGCAGCAGGACCGCGCGCAGGCGGTGTTCATCTCGCTGGCGGCGGTGCTGTGCATCCTCGCGCAGCTCGCGCTGTTGGCGGGCGCGGCCCGGCGCCTGCCGCCGCACTGGCTGGCCTACGGCCTTGCGTATACCGCCGTCACCACCGGGGTGAGCTGGCTGCTCAGCGCGCCGCGCTATGCGGCGGCGCTGTTCTGCCTGCCGGCCTGCCTTGCGGTGTGCGGGCGCGGCACCAGGGGCCGCGCGGCGCTGCTGGCGCCGCTGGCGGTGTGCGGCGCGGTGTACACCCTGGCATACCTTGCCCACGCGCCGGTGTATTGAGCCCACAAAGCAAAAGAGGGGTTCAGCCTTGCTGGCTGCGCCAGGCCGCCTGCCCCCTTCTCACAGGGCACACCCCGCCGCAAAAAATACCGTTCTCCTGCCGGGCGGCTCAAACGGCATTTTTGGCCGTATTGCTTTGCGTCCGGGAGTACCGTATACTATTGCCGGCAGAGAAAACTGCCTGCCCGACAAATCCCCTCTTGACGGGAAACGGAACCGAGGTGCGGCATGGAAGAAAAGGTGCGGCTTTCGGATATCGCTGCGGAGCTGGGGCTCAGCACGGCGGCGGTGTCGTATGTGCTCCACGGCAAGACCGGCATGGTGTCCGAGCGCACAGCTGTCCGGGTGCGCCGGGCGCTGGAGGACCGGGGCTATCTGCCGCGCGCGGCCGAGGTGCTGCTGGCCGAGAATCCGGCAAAGATCGTGGGCGTCGTCATCAATGCCCACAAGAAATATGAGACCCACATTTTGGAGGATGCCTTTATCGCCTCGGCGCTCAATGCTTTGAGCGCCGAGACCGCCGGCCGCGGATTGCAGATGATGGTAAGGACTGTGAACGGCCAGTCCGATTTTGACGGGATCGTCTCCTTTGCCACCATGTGGAACCTGGAAGGGCTGGTGCTGATCGGCTTTTGCCATGCGGAGTATGGCCATCTGCGGGAGCGCGTGCGCATCCCCTTTGTGGTCTATGACGCCTGCGGCGCCGTCGCGGAGCGCGCCTGTGCCGTGAACATCGACGACCGGCACGGGGGATTCCAGGTAGGCGAATATTTCCGCCTTTGCGGGCACGAGCGCGCCCTGTGCCTGTCCGACAATGATATTGATATGGATCTCGAACGCTGGAAGGGTTTTCGGGAAGGTTTCGGGCCCGGCGCGGAATTTCTGTTGATCCCGATGACCAAAGCGGAGCGGATGGCCTTCTACCGCGAAAAGCTGCCGCAGCTAAAGACCTTCACGGCGGTTTTCGCCGTATCGGACTATTATGCCGTTGACCTCATCCGTTTTTTGCAAAGCAGCGGCGTGGAGATACCGGGCGACATCTCCGTCGCCGGGTTTGACGACACGCCCCTCTGCGGGATGGTTTACCCATCCTTGACTTCTGTCCGCCAGGACAACGCGGAACGTGCGCGAACGGCATTGGACGCCCTGCTGCGCCTGCGCGCCGGGGAGGTTCCCGGAGAAATCTTGAAAACTGTTGTCACCCTCCCGACAAAGCTGGTCGTGCGCGGAAGCACACGGGAAATGTGACCTTGCACAAAAAGTACCGCTATCTTTTGTCATTACTTACAGATTTAAGTTTTGAAAGTACACTCCCGACAGTTTATGATGGAACTGTCGGGAGGTGTTTTGATGGAAAAACCATCTTTTTTCCGTTCCGTATCTGCGCTGGCTGTGCCGGTGGCGCTGCAATCCATGCTCGGGGCGTCCTTCGGCGTGGTGGATCAGGTCATGATCGGCCAGCTTGGGGGCGTGGAGGTCGCTGCGGTCGGGCTGGCCGGGAAATTTACCGGGATCTTCAACGTGGTCGTATCCGCGGTGGGCGCTGTGGCGGGGATCATGATCTCGCAATACATGGGCCAGAAGAATACCGCCGAGACACGGCGGAGCATGGCCCTCAATCTGCGGGTATGCGTCCTCCTTGCCGCGCTGTTTACGGCGGCCGGTATCACGGTTCCGGAGCAGATCATGGGCCTTTATATCGCGGACACCGCGACCGCACAAACGGCGGGGCGGTATCTCGCCATCGTATCCGGCACCTTCCTGCCGGCGGCGGGGGTCACGATCCTGTCCACGTATCTGCGGTGCCTGGAGAAGGCGGCCCTCCCGCTCTGGGCCGGGCTTGCCTCGGCGGCGGTCAACACGGGCCTCAACTGGATCTTGATCTTCGGGCGGCTGGGCGCACCGGCCCTCGGCGTCACGGGGGCGGCGCTGGCCACGCTGCTCTCGCAGCTCGTCTATTTCGTGGTCATTCTCGGGATGTACGTCAAATACCGGGAGAGGTCGGACAATGCTGCGGCAGGCCCCTTTGCGTGGGGGCAGTATCTTTCCATGCTGCTGCCGCTTTTGGTCAGTGAATTGCTGTGGGCCTTGGGCGAAAACGTGTACGCCGGCATTTACGGGCACCTGGGCACCGATGCCTGCGCCGCCATGACGCTGACGAACCCCGTGCAGTCTCTGGCAATCGGGGCCCTGTGCGGCTTGAGCCAGGCGGCGGCGATCCTCATCGGCAAGCGCCTTGGAGACGGGGACCGGGAAACGGCCTACAGGGAAGCCAAAAAGCTGCTGTTTTACGGCCTGGCGGGCTCCCTGCTGCTGAGTGTGGTGATACTCTCTGTAAGCCCCTGGTATGTACGCATTTTCAAGGTGGAGGCAGGCATCCGCGAACTGACGGCCCGGATCCTCACCGCCTATGCCGCCGTCATGCCCTTCAAGGTGCTGAACATGATCATCGGCAGCGGCATCCTGCGCAGCGGCGGCAAAACGGCCTACGTCATGGCCATCGACCTGATGGGCACCTGGCTTTTCGGCGTACCCTTGGGCCTTGTCACCGCTTTCGTGTTCCGCTGGCCCATCCCGATGGTTTACCTCGCCCTGTCGCTTGAGGAGTGCATCCGCTTTGCCGTCTCCCTCGTCGTTTTCAGGCGCCGCGGATGGATGAATCAGCTGAAAGCGTGACAGATCACAATGCATTGGAGGTAAACCATGAAAACAATCATAATTGCAAATGATGAAAACATAGACGATATTGTCAGATTGAGAGTTAATATGCAAATCGAGGACTGGAAGTTTACGTTGAATAAAGATTTTTCTATTTATTCAGATCAGTTTTATGAAATTACAAAAAATTATATCAAAGAACACCTTAATAAGTCGTTATATTTTGCTTTGATGTATTTAAAGGGAAAACCGATAGCAATGTGCGGGATCGAAGAATTGGCGGAATTACCGCAAATAACAGTATGTACAGAAAGCAATGGACGGCACGGTTGCGTCGTGAGTGTTTATACCAAGCCAGAGTATAGATGTAAGGGGTATCAGCAAGAAATGATCAGATATTTATTGGATTTCGCAAAGAAAGAGTGTTTTAATGATATTACATTGACAACAAATACTCCGGATGCTGCGCACATTTATGAAAAAGTCGGGTTTAAAAAAATATCCAGCAAGTATTTTTTAGAAATCTGAATTTTCGTTTATCGGAGAGACACGCAGGGTAGCAATAGAGTTCGAATTGATTGAAGAGGATCAAATTCCCGCTTATCGGAAATTTGCAGAGAGCGAAAAATCAGGATTTAGGAGAACAACACGCATGATAAAACTTCAATACGGGAATACAAATACTTTTTTGCTATCCGGGGAGGCGGCCAATCTACTGATCGATACAGATTATGCTGGAACACTGTCGGCATTTTACAAAGAGATCAAAAAGCATGGCATAGGTGTTCAGGATATAACGTATGTGATGGCTACGCATTATCATCCAGACCATATGGGCCTTATCGGTGAGCTGATGGAACACGGCGTAAAACTGTTGTTGATCGATGCGCAAACCGAGTATGTTCATTTTTCTGATGAAATCTTCGGCCGGGAAAAACAGATAAAATATACTCCGATAGATGAAAGCCTCGCCACGGTTATAAGCTGCGCTGAAAGCCGTTCGTTTCTTATCTCAATGGGAATTAATGGAGAAATCATCAGCACGCCAAGCCATAGCGAGGACAGCGTGTCCGTAATTTTGGACGATGGGGATTGTATTGTCGGCGATTTGGAGCCTATCGACTTTTTGGACGCTTATGAAGAGAATCCAAGGCTTGAAAAGGACTGGAGGCGCATTATGAGCTATAAACCAAAGAGGATTTACTATGCCCATGCAAACGAAAAAGTAATGATATAGTGTGATAGGGATTCCTGTTTTTCGGAAAGCGGGTCAGAGCGCAAAATTGGAATTTGAAGGAGGCAAAAACGATGGGAAAGGATATGTGCGTCCCCTGTGAGGGCGGGCTCATCAACCTGCGCGTCGGCGCCATCATCATGAAGGACGGCCGGATCCTCATGGCCGGCAGCAAACGCAGCCCGGCGTACCTGTATTCCGTCGGCGGGCGCATCCAGTTCGGCGAGACCGCCGAGGAGGCCGTAAGGCGGGAAGTGCGGGAAGAGACCGGTGTGGACATGGAGGTCGACCGGCTCGGCTTTGTGCATGAAAACTACTTTTACGGCGACGCCCCCGCCAACATGGGAAAGCTGATCTATGAGATCTCCTTCTATTTTTACATGAAGGTCCCCCCGGATTTTGCCCCCGTCTGCGCCTGCTTTACCGAGGACGGGCAGAAGGAATTCCTGCATTGGGTGCCTGTTGACACGCCGGTGCCATACTATCCCGGCTTTTTCCGAACAGAGCTCCCTGCGCCGAGCCGGGAAGTAAAATATTTTTTGAACGATGAGCGGCAGCGCCCCGATTTTTCAGGACATGGTTCAGTATGAAAAATCCCCGTTTGACGGAAAAGCAGACCAAAGAGAAAAACAGGAGTTTAGAGAGGTTGCAGGTGCTTTCTTTATTTAAGATTTAAGCCTTGAAAAGGTGCGCGACCAGCGGCCCACGTATGTCCGCCGGAGGCGGCAGGTATAAAAATACCTTTTTGACAGTCTTGCGCCCCGGCATCGGTTGTACGGCCGATGCCGGGGCGCTTGTGCGTTTGTGCTTTTTTGGGCGTGTGCCGGCGGGGGTCACGCCTGCTTCAGGATGCCTTGCAGCATGATATCGCCGAATGTCAGGGCGTTGAACAGCCCCACCTTGTTGGCCTGGCGGATGATGCGCTCCGGCAGGGGCTTGCTCTCGTCGGTGCTCATCAGCACGATGTGCACACGGTCGGCGATCTCCCGGCCGTTCTCGGCCTTTTTGGAGAGCACCTGCAGATAGATGGCGTACGGGTCCTGCATGGAACCGTAATAGAGCTCATCGCCGCAGCGCACCAGCGGGCGGCCCTTATAGGTCAGTTTCGGGGTGTAGGGCATGGGGCGTACCTTCTTTCTGAATATTCGCGCCGTTACAGTATACCACGGCACGGGCGGGATTGCAAACGGGGTTTGCGTTCAAACGGTGGCGCCGGCCTCCTGCGCGGGCGCGGCCCCGGCACTGTCGGGCCGGGCGGCCAGGCTTTCGGCGGGCATCATCGCCCACCGCGCGCAGGAAAGTTTCTGCGCCATCTTCAGCTGCTTGCAGTTGGGCAGATACTCCAAAAGCCCCTGCATCACGAACTGCTGCCGGCTGATGGCCTTGATGAGCGCCGGCGCGGGGTTTTGGCGGATGCGCCCGCACAAAAACAGGTACCGCCGCCAGCACGCCGCATACGCCGCGTCGATGACCTCGCGGTCCGCCCCGTTTTCAAGATAAAAGCGGTAGCGGTCGGCCAGGCCGTCCACACTGTCAAAGGCGTCGGCGCGCAGGTCGTTGTGGGAGAGGTTGCCCTGCCGCACGCGGTAGCAGTACAGCACCTCGTCCAGGCAGACGACGGTGTTGCACCGCCAGTACAGCCGGTGCGCGACGAAATCATCCTCATGGATGCGGCCTTCGGGGTAGTGCAGCAGGTTCCACAGATCGGCGCGGTAGAGCTTGTTCCACGCCGCGGTATAATATTTGCCCTTGGGCGCCGAAAAATTGGGCAGCAGATCCTTGCCGTAATGCACGCCCGGCACCTTGGGCAGCGCAAGGCGCGGCGGGTCGAACGCGGCGCCGTCCTCGGCGATGTCCTCCACGCCGCACACGGCCATGTAGGCGTCGTTGCTCTCACACGCGTCATAGAGTCTTTGCAGGTAGCCGGGGCGTATCACGTCGTCGGAATCCACAAACGCGAAATAGCGCCCGCGCGCGGCGTCGATGCCGGTGTTGCGCGTGGCCGAAAGCCCCTGGTTCTCCTGGTGGAACACCCGCACCCGCGCGTCGGCGGCGGCATAGGCGTCACAGGCGGGGGCGCAGCCGTCGGTGGAGCCGTCGTCCACCAGCAGCACCTCAAAGGGGTGGTCGAATTCCTGCGCGAGGATGGCCTGCACGCAGGTGTCCAGCCACGGCAGCGTGTTGTAGATGGGTACGATGACGCTGACGGCGATGTGTTCCACGGCAAAAGCCCCCTTTCGGTAAAATGTGCCCCGCACCGCCAGTATAGCGCGGCCAACGGGCGAAAAAGCAAAAAATTTATAAAGAAACCCTTAAACCCCGGCGGATATGGCCCGCGGGCGGCGCCTTCAGCCCTTGGCGTCCTCGGCCAAAAGGCGGGCGCGGCAATCCTGCAATTTGGCCTTTTCGGCCTTGCTGAGTTTGGGGTATTGCGGCTTGCACTGTTTGAGCTGGTCGATGATGATCTCGCTGACAAGATAGCGCGTATACCATTTCTGGTCGGCGGGCAGGGCGTACCACGGGCTGTGTTCGGTGGCCGTCTCGGTGATGACCTCCTCAAACACATCGAGGTACTCGTCAAATTTTTGGCGCTCGGCCAGGTCGCTCGCCGAGAATTTCCAGTTTTTGGCCGGGTCGTCGATACGCTCCAAAAACCGCTCGCGCTGTTTGTCCTTGCTCAGGTGCAAAAAGATCTTGACAACGCGGTAGCTGTTTTCATATAAGTACTCTTCAAAATGGCGGATCTGGCGGTAGCGCTTTTCAAAAAAATCCTTCTTGCTGTCCGCGAGCACCCGCGGGGCCATGGCGTAGGTCTTTTGCAGGTCGTGCACCTGCGCGACGAGCACGTCCTCGTAATGGCTGCGGTTGAACACGCCGATCATGCCGCGCGGCGGCAGCGCCTTGACCACACGCCACAGGTAGTCATGCCTGGCCTCCTCGCTGGAGGGCTGCTTGAAGCTGGTCACCTGTACGCCCTGCGGGTTCATGCCGGACATCACGTGCCGCACGGTGCTGTCCTTGCCGGCGGCATCCAGCGCCTGCAATACGATGACGAGCCCCTGCCGCCCGTCGGCGTAAAAGGCGTTTTGCAGCTCGGCCATTTTGAGCAGGTTCTTCCCGGTCTTTGCCAGGATGGCCTCCTTGTCGACGCCGTCCTTTTTGGCGTTGCAGGGCAGGTCGCGCAGGTGGCAGGGCCTGGAACCGTCAAACAGGTATTTGTCCGCTTTCATGGGGTGCACATCCTTTCCCTCACGCTTTGGGGGGCGTGTTTTTCTTTTCCGCCAGCGTCTTTTCGGGGTCGGCGCAGGGGCGGTGGCAGCGCGCGCAGTTGCCCGCGCAGCCGCCCTTCCACCCGCCGTTGGCCGTGATGAACGCCACGCCGGCCCCCAGCGCGATAAAGAGCGCGGCCAGCACCAAAAACCCCTGTATGTTCACGGCGCATCCCTCCCCGGCGGGCAAACGGTATACACATTCAGTCTAGCATCCCGCAGCCCGCTTGTCAAGGAAGGCGGGCGCCGTCCGCCGGCAGGCCCAGCACAAATTTTTCCACCGCGTCGGCCACGCCGTCGTGGTCGTTGTCGGGCGCCGTATACTGCGCCGCCGCCTTCACCGCGGCGTCGGCGTTGCCCATCGCCACGCCAAGGCCCGCAAACTCGATCATGGCAAGGTCGTTGCCGCTGTCGCCGCAGGCCATCACCTCGGCGCGGTCAAGGCCCAGCACCCGCGCCAGTTCCGCCAGCCCGCGGCCCTTGGTCACGCCATGGGCGTTGAGCTCCAGGTTGCACCCAAGGCTCATGGTGGCCTCCACCTCCGGGAAACGCGCCGCCACCGCCGCGCGCGCGGCGTCCCGCGTGGCGATGTCCCGGTACAGGATGGTGTATTTTTCCACCCGGTCCGGGTCGGCGCGGAGCACGGCGCGCAGGTCCGGCACAAGCGCCCGGCTGGCCAGCAGGTAGGCGCGCAGGTTGGGCGGGATATACGCTTCCGGCGCGCCGGCGCCGCAGTGCATCATGTACCCCTCGCCGCCGATAAAGACGCCCAGCAGGCAGTCAAACCCGGCCATCAGCTCGTACAGCGCAAGCGCCTGCTGCGCCGCAAAGGGCAGCTCCACAAGGTGCCGCCCGGTGGCCAGCTCCACCACCGTCGCCCCGTTGGAGGCCAGCGCGTAGTGCAGCCCCTTAAGCGCCATGAATTCCTCCGGGATGCCCGCCACCGTGCGCCCCGTGGCCGGCACCACCTCCACCCCGCGCGCGATGGCCGCCCGCAGCGCCGCCAGCGTGCGCGGGGTGATGCGCTTGTCCTCGGTGAGGGTGGTGCCGTCCATATCCAGGGCGAGCAAACGGATATTTTGCATATTTATCCTGCCTTTATCCATGTTTTATGCATTGGGGCCCAAACCCCATGGCAGCACTGTAACACATTTCCGGCCGGTTTGCAACCGCGTATTGGCGGCGGGCCGGCCCAAAGCCACCACAATTTGCCCAAAAATAGGGCGGCGCGGCCGTGCACCCCGCACAAAACGCTGAAATTCCGGTTTATACATTGACAACGCATAAATATGCAGTTATACTGCTTGCGTGCCCGCGGAGGGTGCGGGCCGGACCGATTTTTATACATTTGATTTCAAGAAAACGAGGGAACGAACATGAAAAAACTGTCTAGCCTTGTGCTGGCGCTCGCTTTGGCCCTGGGCCTTGCCGCCTGCGGCGCCTCCGCCAACACTTCGGATCTGCCCACCATCGAGCCGGGCGTTCTGGTGATGAGCACCAACGCCGCTTTCCCGCCGTATGAGATGACCACCGACGGCGAGGGCGTCGTGGACAACTTTGTGGGCATCGACGTCGAGGTCGCCAACGAGATCGCCAAAAAGCTGGGGCTGACCCTGCGCGTCGACGATATGGACTTTGACGCCGCGCTGCTCGCCGCCCAGAGCGGCAAGAGCGACATCGTCATGGCGGGCGTCACCGTCAACGAGGAGCGCCTGGCCGTGATGGACTTCTCGGATTCCTACGCCACCGGCATCCAGGTCGTCATCGTGCCGGAAAACTCCGACATCGCCTCCATTGATGACCTCGAGGGCAAGCAGATCGGCTGCCAGCGCGGCACCACCGGCTACATCTACTGCTCCTACCCGCCGGAGGACGGCGGCTACGGCGAGGATCACGTCACCGCCTATGACAACGGTATGACCGCCGTGCAGGCGCTGATGAACGGCCAGGTGGACTGCGTCGTCATCGACAACGCCCCCGCGCAGGAATTCGTCGCCGCCAACCCCGGCCTCAAGATCCTGGACACCGAGTTTGCCGTTGAGGATTACGCCATCGGCACCGCCAAGGGCAACACCGAGCTGCTCGAGGCCATCAACGGCGCCATGGCCGAGCTCAAGGCCGACGGCACCTTTGACGCCATCGTCGAAAAGTACATCATCGCCGGGTAAACCGGCCGCACAACAGGGGAGGGGCCCCCGCCGGGCCTCTCCCGTTTTTTCACAAACGCTGCCGAACAGGTGGGAGGAACGCGCATGGAACTGTATGAACGACTCGCCGCGTTGGCCCGCGCCGGGGAAAAGCTGCCCTTCTGGCAGGAATTTTATTTCAAATTCTTTCAGGCTTTCCTCGTCAACGACCGCTGGCTGCAATATCTCGAGGGCGTGGGCACCACGCTCACCGTCACCGCCATCGCGCTGGCGCTGGGCATCGTGTTCGGCTGTGTGGTGGCGGTGGTGCGCGTCGCGCATGACCAGCAGCGCCCCGGCCACAAAAACCCCGTGCTGGGCTTTTTCAACGGCGTGTGCCTTGTGTACACCACCGTCATCCGCGGCACGCCGATGATGGTGCAGATGCTCATCATGGGCCTTGTGGTGTTCGCCTCCAGCCGCAACTTCACCGTCGTCGGCGCCCTGGCGCTGAGCATCAACTCCGGCGCGTATGTGTCCGAGATCATCCGCGGCGGCATCATGGCGGTGGACGCCGGCCAGCGCGAGGCCGGGCGCAGCCTGGGCCTCAATTACATCACCACGATGGTGTACATCATCGTGCCGCAGGCGCTGCGCGCCGTGCTGCCCGCCCTGGGCAATGAGTTCATCATCCTTTTAAAGGATACCTCGCTCATCACCATCATCGGCGGCAAGGAGCTGCTCTACGCCGCGCAGGGCATCTACGGCCGCACCTATGAGCAGATGTTCCCGCTGTTCGGCATCGCCGTCATCTATCTGGTGCTGGTCATGTTCTTCACATGGCTGCTGGGCAAGCTGGAAAGGAGGCTGGCGCAAAGTGATCGAGGTTAAGCATCTGCAAAAGCATTACGGCGCCAACGAGGTGCTCAAGGATATCGACCTGACCGTCGACAAGGGCGACGTCGTCGTGCTGGTGGGGCCCTCGGGCTGCGGCAAATCCACCTTCCTGCGCTGCCTCAATATGCTGGAGGAGCCCGACGGCGGCGAGGTCTGGTTCAAGGATACCCAGATAAACGCCCCGCGCACCGACATCAATTCCGTGCGCCGCAAGGTGGGCATGGTGTTCCAGCATTTCAACCTGTTCCCGCACATGACGGTCAAAAAGAACATCACCTTTGCGCCCGTCAGGCTGGGCCTGATGAAACAGGAGGAGGCCGACAGGCGCGCCATGGAGCTGCTGGAGCGCATCGGCCTTGCCGACAAGGCCGATACCTACCCCGGCATGCTCTCCGGCGGGCAGAAGCAGCGCATCGCCATCGTGCGCGCGCTGGCGATGGACCCCGAGGTGCTGCTGTTTGACGAGCCGACCTCCGCGCTCGACCCCGAGATGGTGGGCGAGGTGCTGGAACTGATGAAGGAGCTGGCCCGCGGCGGCATGACGATGCTGTGCGTCACGCATGAGATGGGCTTTGCGCGCGAGGTCGCCAACCGCATCATCTTTATCGACGAGGGCGTCGTCAAGGTGGACAAGCCCCCGAAGGAATTTTTCGCAAACCCCGGCAACGAGCGCTTGGCCAACTTCCTCTCCAAGGTCCTGTAAGGGCCGCGCCGCCGCCAAAAAAACCGGAAAAACCGCCCCGCGCCTGTTGCCAACGGGCGCGGGGCGCGCTATAATGCCCATTGAGGCGGGTACCGCCTCACAAAATGCAGAGTAGGGGCCCGCGCGTTTGAGTGCCTGACCAACGGGGAGTTGTGGCAGGACGAAGTGGCGGCAAGGCAAAACCGGCCGCCCGCGGTGCCGGCCCCGCATCCCACTGCTGCACCGCCCGCGTCAGGGCCAAAAGCGGTGGGGGCTTGCCGCCCCCATTTTGCTTTGCCCGCCGCGGCGCCGTGCGGCCTGCCCCGGCGGGCCCCGCGCCCGCGGAAAGGAAGGCGCCCCATGCACACCGCTGTGTTCGACCGTATTTTCACCCAAAGCCTTGCCGAGCTGCGCAGGCCGCGCAGCCTGGTGCTGGGAGCCATGTTTGTGGCCCTGCACGTTGTTCTGAACCAGTTTACCATCCCGCTGGCCGGCGATATCCTGCAGCTCAGTTTTGATTTCCTGCCGCTGGCGGCCGCCGGCTATCTGTGCGGGCCGTGGGTGGCCGGCCTGACCGGCGCCCTGGGCGACGTGCTGGGCTATGTCATGCGGCCCACCGGCCCGTATTTTCCCGGGTTTACCCTCAGCGCCGTGCTGATGGGCGCGCTGTACGGCGTGTGCTACTACAAAAAGCCGGTGGCCCTTGCCCGCTGCGCCGCCGGGCAGTTGCTCAATGTGCTGGTGTTCAACTTTTTCCTCACGCCGCTGTGGCTGCACATCATGTACGGGCAGGCGTTCGTGGTGCTGTCCAGCGTGCGGCTGGTCAAGAACCTGGCGCAATTTCCGTTCAGCGTGGCGCTCACGCTGCTGGTTCTGCATACCTGCCGGCGGGCTGCCGGCCAAAAACAATAACAGGAGGACCTTTTTATGGCAGAAAAACTCACCCTCGCCCGCGCCAAAGAGCTGCTGGCCACCACCACCACCGAGGCCCATCTGTTTGAGCACGCGGCCAACGTCTCGGCCTGCATGGGCGCCATGGCCGGGCATTTCGGCGCCGACGCCGGATATTGGCAGGCCGTCGGCTGGCTGCACGACTATGACTTTGAGCAGTTCCCCGAGGAACACCTCCGCCACACCGCAGAGCCGCTGCGTGCCGCCGGCGTGGACGAAGAGAGCATCCGCGCCATCCTGGCCCACGGCTACGGCCTGTGCACCGATACCGAGCCGCAGACCGACCTTGAAAAGAGCCTCTACACGGTGGACGAGCTTTCCGGCCTTGTGGCCGCCACGGCCAAAATGCACCCCGACGGCATCGCCGGGCTCAAGGCCTCCAGCGTGCGTAAAAAATTCAAGGACAAGCGCTTTGCCGCCAAGATCGACCGCGCCGTCATCCAGGACGGGTGCGCCCGCCTCGGCATGGACTTGGGCGACGTCATCGCCCTGTGCATCGAGGGCATGGCGGCGATGTAAGGCGCCGTGGGGCAGGGAGGATGACCAAGCATCCGCAGGGGGCCGCCTGTATGCGCCCCCTGCCGTTTTTTTGCCGCCATTCTCGCCAAACGGGAGCGGTTCCCGGCCTGTTGGCTTGTATTCTCCCTCCCGCGCGGGTAGAATGGCCCCAAAGGGAGGGCTTGCCATGGAACAAAAAGCGATGGGGGAATTTATCGCCGCGCTGCGCAAGGCAAACGGCATGACACAGAAGGAGCTGGCCGAAAAGCTCAACGTATCGGACAAATCCGTCTCCCGCTGGGAGCGGGGCGACGGCGCGCCGGACCTTGCGCTCATCCCGGTGCTTGCCGAGGTGTTCGGCGTCACCTGTGACGAGCTGCTGCGCGGGCAGCGCCGCCCGCCCGAGGCCCCCGCGCCCGCCGGCCCCGACCCAAAGGCCGAAAAACAGCGCCGGTGGCTGCTCGACAAGACGCTGGCGCGCTTCCGCAACCAGAGCTTTTCGGCGGCGGCCTTTGCGGTGGCCGGCGTCTGCTTCGCGGCCGGCATCGACCTGGGGCCGCACGAGGCGGCCCTCGCGCTGTGCGTGGGCGCCGTCATCCTGCTGCTGGCGGCGCTCGTCGAGGCGCTCGCCGTCAGCAACGCCTTCCTCGCCGTGGCAGGGGAGGACACCGCGCAGACGGCGCACCTGCGCGGCACCGTCGTGCGCTGGGCCGAGCGGGTGTTCGCCTTTATCGTGGCTCTGCTGGCCTTCCTCGCACCGCTGACGCTTGCCGGCGGCTACGGCCTGACGCTGGGCAGCTGGCTGTGGTACGGCATCCCGGCGGAGGTGGCCGCGGGGGTGCTGTGCAACATCGTGTACAGCTTTTTGAACGTGCATTTCCTTACCGCCGGCGTGCTCACGCCACCGGAGCAGGAGGCGGCGGCCATCCGCCACAATGCGCGCCTTCTGCGCCGCTGCCTGCTGGGGCTGGGCTGTGCCTGTCTGGTCACCTTTGTGGCGCACGCCGGCCTCACCCGCTTTTGGAGCGACGGCGCCCTTGCGCCCCGCGCCACCTTTGACGACTGGGGCAGCTTTGCCGCCTGTATGGAAACCGAGGCCCCCGCCGGGGGATCCGCGCCCGACGGCACGTCGATGCGCGCCGAGCCCGCCGGCACGCCGGCGCCGGAACAGGAGGACTGGCCGGACGGGCAAAGCCGTGACGAGGCCATGGGCTACGCCACCTGTGAGATCACCGCGGAGGACGGCAGCGTCCTCTGCCGTTTCGTCAAGCGCAACCTGAGCGTGCGCAGCTGGGGGTACGCCGTACAGGGCGGCACCCCCGTGCTGCCGGTGTGGGTGCGCACCGAGGCCGACTTCCGCGAGGGCGCGCGCCTGCTGCGCCTTTACAACGCCGCCTTTGCCGCCCTCTATGCCGCCGAAGGCGCCGTGTGCGCCGGCGTCTATCTGCTGCGCAAAAAGCGCCGCACCGCCTGAAAAAGGCAAAAACACGCACCCGGCCAGAGGAAAACGCTTTGGCCGGGTAAACTTTTTGTGAAATCCCGCGGCGGCATATTGACACTGCCCCTTGCCCGGTGCCATACTTTGGAAGGAAAGCCCCCGGCCGGCCGGGGGGTGCGGCGGAAGAGCAGCGCTGCATCGGGGGAGAAAGTATGCCGAAATTCAGCGTAAAAAAACCGTTTACCGTGCTGGTGGGGGTCATCCTCGTGCTGGTGCTGGGCGGCGTGGCCTTGTACAACATGGCCACCGACCTTTTGCCCAACATCAGCCTGCCGTATCTCATCGTCGTCACGGCGTATCCCGGCGCCAGCCCCGAAAAGGTGGAAAACGATGTCACCCGCCCGCTGGAGAGCGCGCTCGGCACCGTGAACGGCGTGGAGAACGTGTCCAGCACGAGCAGCGAGAATTCCAGCATGGTCATGCTGGAATTTGCCGAGGACACCGACATGGACAGCGCCATGGTCAAGGCCAGCAGCGCCGTCAACCAGCTGGGCGACGCCCTGCCCGACATGGCCGCCACCCCCATCCTGATGGAGATGAGCCCCGATATGCTGCCCACCCAGTACGTGGCGGTGGACTGTGAGGGGATGGATATCTATGAGCTTTCCGCCTTTGCCGAGGAGCGCGTCATCCCCGCCATCGAGCGCGTGGGCGGCGTGGCGAGCGTGTCGGCCACCGGCCTTGTGGAGCGCACGGTGGAGATCACCCTGCAGCAGGACAAGATCGATTCCGTCAACGACCGCCTGCTGCGCACCGTCTCCGACCGGCTGGACGAGGCGCTGAAAACGCTGGAAGAAAACGAGACGGCCATGGATGCCGGCGCCGCCGCGCTGGACCGCCAGCAGAAGGACGGCGCAGACCAGTTGGCGGAGGCCAGCCTGCAGCTCAACGAGGGGCTGGCCAAGATCAGCGCCCTGCAGGTGGAAATGCAGACGGTGGAGGCGCTGCAGAAAGCCCTCACACAACAGCTGGAAAGCATCGACCAGAACCAGGTGCAGCAGGATTATACCGAGCTCAACGCCCTGCTCGCCGTTTTGCCGGATGACCCCGCCCTGCCGCACAGCGCCGGGGAATTGAGCGACCCCGACAAACTGTCCGCCCTGCTGGCGTGGGCCGCCGGCGTGTTCAATGTGCCCACCCCGGCCCCTTCCACGGAGGCGCCCGCCACGCCCGCGCCGGACGCGGAACCGGACAGCGGCGAGGCCCCGGCCCCATTGCCGGAACTGCCGGAACTTCCGGAACTTCCCACGCCGGAATTGCCGGATCTGCCCACACCGGAGCTTCCGGAACTGCCCACACCGGAATTGCCCACGCCGGAATGGACCGAAGAACAGCGGCAGGTCGCCGGAATCTTCCTTGAGATGGGGCGGACGGGCATCGAGCGCATCCTCGCGGAGCAGCAGCGGCTGGAGGACGTCATGCAGCAGCTTGGCAGCGCGGGGGAGAGCCTGTCCGGCCTGACGGATCAGATGGCCGGGCTGCAGGCCGGTGTGGATACGCTGCGCGAATACTACAAGCAGCTGGAAAGCGGGAAGATCACGGCCGCCGCCGGGCTGGGCAGCGCGCAGGCGCAGCTCCAGATGGGCCAGGCGCAGCTGGAATCCGCCCGCGCCGAGTACGAATCCGCGCGCGAGCAGGCGCTTGAGAGCGCCAACCTCGACCAGCTGCTCAATATGTCCACGCTGGCGCAGATCCTCAGTGCGCAGAACTTTTCCATGCCGGCCGGCTATGTGGACAGCGGCGACGGGCAGCATACCTATCTGCTCAAGGTCGGCGAGCCGTACGAGAGCGTCGACGAGCTGGCCGGCACGCTGCTCGTCAGCATGGAGGGGCTGGGGGATGTCTACCTGCGCGACGTCGCCACCATTGAGGTGACCGACAACGCCGACGACGCCTACGCCAAGATGGGCCAAAACCAGGCGGTGCTGCTGGCGATCTATAAAGGCTCCACCGCCTCCACCAGCGATGTCTCGCGCGCGGCCAACAAGGCCATGGCGGAGCTGGAAGCGCAAAACCCCGGCCTGCACCTGACCCCGCTCATGGACCAGGGCGATTACATCCGCCTCATCGTGGACAGCGTGATGAGCAACCTCGTCTGGGGCGCGCTGCTGGCCATCGTGGTGCTGGCGCTGTTCTTAAAGGACGTGCGCCCCACCGCCGTCGTCGCCGTCAGCATCCCGCTGAGCGTGCTGTTCGCCATCGTGCTGATGTATTTCTCCAACATCAGCCTCAACATGATCAGCCTGTCCGGCCTGGCGCTGGGCATCGGTATGCTGGTCGACAACTCCATCGTCGTCATCGAGAACATCTACCGCCTGCGCGCCGCCGGCGTGCCCGCCGCGCGCGCCGCCGTGCAGGGCGCACGGCAGGTATCGGGCGCCATCATCGCCTCCACGGCCACCACCGTCTGCGTGTTTTTGCCCATCGTCTTTACCGAGGGCCTCACCCGCCAGCTGATGATGGATATGGCCCTTACCATCGGCTACAGCCTGCTGGCCAGCCTTGTCGTGGCGCTCACCGTCGTGCCGTGCGCCGGCAGTACCGTGCTGCGCAAGGCGCGCGATATCCGCCACCCGTGGTTCGACCGCGTCATCCGCGGGTATGACAGGCTGCTGCGCTTCTGCCTGCGCGTCAAGGTCGTGCCGCTGGCCGTCGCCGTCGGGCTGCTGGTGTTCAGCGTGTGGCGGGTGCTCAACATGGGCCTTGTGCTCATCCCCGACATCAGCTCCAACCAGCTTTCCGTCACCGTCAACGTCGACCAGGACACCCACACCAAAGAAGAAGCCTACGCCATCGCCGATGCCGTCATGGCGGACATCACCGGCGTCGAGGGCGTGGGCAGCGCCGGCGCGATGAGCTCCGCCGCCGCCGGCTCCATCATGACCGGCCTCGGCGGCGGCAGCGGCGAGGACAACTACGGCGGCTTTACCTTCTACATCCTCATGGAGGACGGCACCTCCCGCACCCAGAGCCAGGTCAAGGCCGATATCGAGGCCGCCACCGCCGACGCGGACGCCGAGGTCAGCGTCGGCTCCGGCACGGCGATGGACCTTTCGGCGCTGACCGGCAGCGGCGTGGAGGTCAACATCTACGGCGACGACCTGGACACCCTGCGCGGCATCGGCGATGACGTCATGGCCCTGATGGGCGGGATACCCGGCATCGTCGGCCCCACCACCGGCCAGGAGGAGGCCGACACCGAGGTGCGCGTCATCGTCGACAAGGCCAAGGCCATGCGTTTCGGGCTGACCGTCGCGCAGGTCTACACCGAACTCGCGGCCGCCCTCACCACCGAATCCACCTCCACCACCCTCACCGTCGGGGCCGATACCTACACCGTCGAGATCATCGACACCACCAAAAAGCCCGACCTCGACAGCATCTTCCAGTATGAGTTCACCACCACGGCCACCGACGAAAACGGCGCCCAG
Source organism: uncultured Gemmiger sp. (assembly GCA_947629015.1). Taxonomy (GTDB): domain Bacteria; phylum Bacillota; class Clostridia; order Oscillospirales; family Ruminococcaceae; genus Gemmiger. Next base: position 22,629 of record CANRCB010000011.1, on the reverse strand, counting down.
ACCACCGAGACGCACACCCTTGGGGAGTTCGCCTCCCGCTACGATGCCCCCGGTGTGCAGAGCGTCGCGCGCGAGAACCAGAGCCGCTACCTGACCGTCTCCTCCTCCACGGCCGCCGGCTACAATACCAGCCTGCTGGCGCGGGAGCTCTCCGCCCGTTTGGATACATTGGAAGTGCCCGACGGCTATACCGTGGAGCTTGCGGGCGAATCCACCCAGGTCAACGAGATGCTCACCCAGATGGGCGGTATGCTGGCGCTGGCGTTCGTGCTCATCTATCTCGTCATGGTGGCGCAGTTCCAAAGCCTGCTCTCGCCCTTCATCGTGCTGTTCACGGTGCCGCTGGCCTTCACCGGCGGTATGCTGGGGCTGCTGCTCTCCGGCGAGCCGCTTTCGCTGATGTCGCTGATGGGCTTCCTCGTGCTGATGGGCGTCATCGTCAACAACGGCATCGTCTTTGTCGATTACACCAACCAGCTGCGCGTCGGCGGGCTGGACCGCCGCACCGCCCTCGTGGCCGCCGGGCGCACCCGTATGCGCCCCATCCTGATGACCACGCTCACCACCGTGCTGGCCATGGTGGTCATGCTCTTCAGCCATGATGCCGGCAGCGAGATGGGCCGCGGCATGGCCATCGTCATCGTGGGCGGGCTGCTCTACGCCACGCTGATGACGCTGTTCATCGTGCCGGTGGTGTACGATATCCTGTTCAAAAAGCCGCCCGTCAACGTGGATACCGGCGACGACGGCATGGACGACCTGCCCGACGATGCCGCCGCCTTTGCCGCCCAGCTTGGCGGCAAGCTGGAAAGCGCCCCCGCGCCCGCCGCCCCGGCCAAAGAGGACCCCTTCCCGGATTTCCCCACCGGCCCCGCGTAAAGGGCGGGCGGCCTTCTTTGCCCGCGCCGGGCTGCGGCCCGCCTGCCGCTTTGCCGCTGCGGCCCGCCTGTGGAATGGCATATCTTGTAATATAACGGCGCGGCTGTACAATATGTAGAGGCCCTGTATGGCGTTTTTTCACCATACAGGGCGTTTTACGGCCAAAAATTTGGCAACATTCCCGATTTTTGGCCAAAAGGGGCAAAGGCATTGAAAATTTGCCCCGGCCCCGCTACAATAAAATATACCGACACCCTGCCCGCCCCTGTGTTTTACCGCCCAAGGCCGGGCAGTCGTGTTTTGGGACCGTTTTTCAGGAAAGGACAAGGAGGGTTCATTCACCATGAAAAAACTGCTTGCTTTGCTTTTGTCCCTCGCCATGCTGGCGGCGCTGGCCGCCTGCGGCGCGCAGGGCACCGCGCAGGGGGGCACCCCCGCCGGGGACGGCGCCGCGCTCAAGATCGGCGCCATCATGCTGGGCGATGAGACCGAGGGCTACACCGCCGCGCACATCAACGGCATCAAGGCCGCCGCCAAGGAGCTTGGCATCGCCGACGACCAGATCATCTGGAAGTACCAGGTCAAGGAGGATTCCGGCTGCTATGAGGCCGCCGAGGACCTCGTCGGCCAGGGGTGCGGCCTGATCATCTCCAACTCCTACGGCCATCAGGACTACATGGCCCAGGCCGCGGAGCAGCACCCCGACGTCATCTTCGCCGCCATGACCGGCGACTATGCCGCCATCTCGGGGCTGGACAACCTCAAAAACGCTTTCAACTACACCTTTGAGAGCCGCTACGTCTCCGGTGTCGTCGCCGGCATGAAGCTCAAGGAGATCATCGAAAACGGCACCCTCACCCCCGAGGTGCAGCCCAACTCCTTCGATGCCGACGGCAACGTCAAGATCGGCTATGTCGGCGCGTACCCCTACGCCGAGGTCGTCTCCGGCTACACCGCGTTCTACCTGGGCGTCAAGAGCGTGTACGAAAAGGTCGTCATGGACGTCATGTACACCAACTCCTGGTTCGATATCGACAAGGAGGGCGCCAACGCCGAGGCGCTGGTCGCCAACGGTGCGGTCATCGTCTGCCAGCACGCCGATTCCACCGGCGCGCCCGCCGCGGTCCAGAAGCTGAAGGACAACGGCACCCTGTGCTGGAGCGTGGGCTACAACATCGATATGCTGGACACTGCCCCCACCGCCGCGCTGACCTCCGCCACCAACAACTGGAAGGTCTACTACAAGTACCTGTTCGAGACGATGATGAACGGCCAGGAGGTCCCGGCTGACTGGAGCGCCGGCTATGCCGACGACGCCGTCGCCATCACCCCGCTCGGGCCGGAGGTCGCCGAAGGCACCGCCGACAAGGTCGCCGAGGTCGAGTCCGCGCTCAAGGCCGGCACGCTGCACGTGTTCGATACCAGCACCTTCACCGTTGGCGGGCAGCCCGTCACCACCGCGCCGTTTGATCTGAGCATCATTGATTTCGCCACCGGCAACGTCATCTACCAGGGCGATACGCTCGAGACCATCCAGGACGGCTACTTCTCCGAGAGCACGCTGCGCAGCGCCCCGTACTTTACCCTGCGCATCGACGGCATCAGCGAGAGCGGCGCCGAATGACCCCATAACACCCGGCCCCCTGAGGGGGAAGCCCGCGCGCTTCCCCCTCAGGCGGTTTTCCTTTTACGGCCAGCCCGCATCGAAAGGAGCCAAACGGTTATGCCAAAACGCCAACCTGCCATCCGGCTGGAGCACATCACCAAGACCTTTGGCAGCGTCGTCGCCAACCGGGACATCTCGATGGAGGTGGACCGCGGCGAGATACTTGCCCTGCTGGGGGAAAACGGCAGCGGCAAGACCACGCTGATGAACATGATCGCCGGCATCTACTACCCCGACGAGGGGCACATCTTCCTTGACGGCGAGCCGGTGGACATCCGCTCCCCGCGGGACGCGCTTGCCCACGGTGTGGGCATGATCCACCAGCACTTCAAGCTGGTGGATGTGTTCTCCGCAGCCGAGAACATCGCCCTCGCCATGGGGGAGGACGAAAAGTTCGACCTGCGCCGCGTAAGGCAGCAGGCCCGCGCCATCTGTGAAAAGTACGATTTTGCGCTCGATCTGGAGCAGAAAGTCTACGAGATGAGCGTCAGCCAGAAGCAGACGCTGGAGATCGTAAAGGTGCTGTACCGCGGCGCCGACATCCTGATCTTGGACGAGCCCACCGCCGTGCTCACCCCGCAGGAGGCCGAGCGCCTGTTCGTTGTTTTGCGCAATATGCGCGCCGACGGCAAGGCCATCATCATCATCACCCACAAGCTGCACGAGGTGCTGGCGATCTCCGACCGCGTGGCCATCCTGCGCAAGGGCGAATATGTCGGCGACGTGGCCACCAAAGACGCGACGGAATCCGCCCTGACCGAGATGATGGTGGGGGAGAAGGTCGCTTTGGACATCCGCCGCACGCCCCCCAAAGACCCCGTTTGCCGCCTGCGTGTCAGGGATCTGACGGTGCCCGGCCCCGAGGGGGTGCCCCTGCTGCAAAACGCTTCGTTCGAGGCGTACGGCGGCGAGATACTGGGCATCGCCGGCATCTCCGGCAACGGCCAGCGGGAGCTGCTGGAATCCATCGCCGGGCTGCAGGCCCCCGCCCCCGGCGCCCGCATCGAGTATTTCCCGCCCGACGGCGGCGATACGCCGGTGGAGCTGCTGGGCAAGAGCCCGCGCGCCATCCGCGAGGCGGGCATCCACCTTTCCTTCGTGCCGGAGGACCGCCTCGGCATGGGGCTCGTCGGCTCCATGGGCATGACCGACAACATGATGCTCAAAAGCTACGGCGCCGGCGCCTCGCCCCTTGTGGACCGCAGGGCCCCGCATGAGCTCGCCGAGGAGGTGCGCGCCTCCCTCGGCGTCGTCACGCCGGGGCTGGAAACGCCGGTCAGCCAGCTGTCGGGCGGCAACGTGCAGAAGGTGCTCGTCGGCCGTGAGCTTGCCGCCGACCCCGTCGTGCTGATGACCGCCTACGCCGTGCGCGGGCTGGACATCAACACCTCCTACACCATCTACCGCCTGCTGGATGAGCAGAAACAGCGCGGTGTCGCCGTGCTCTATGTCGGCGAGGAGCTGGACGTTCTGCTCGAACTGTGTGACCGCATCCTTGTGCTGTGCGGCGGCCGGGTCAACGGCATCCTGGACGCGCGCACCGCCACCAAGGAGGAGATCGGCCTGCGTATGACAAGGCTTGTGGAAGGGGAGGCAAAGGCATGAGCGGACATCTCTCGCATCCCGCCGGCGCCGAGCCGCTGGTGCGCATCGCCCGGCGCGAGGGCGTGGGCTTTTGGCAAAAGGTGCTCGTGCGGGCCGCCGCGGTGCTGCTGGCGCTCGTGGTGGACGCGCTGTTCCTGTTTTTTGTCACCGGGCTCAACCCGCTGCGCGTGTACGGCGTCATGTGGGGCGGCACGTTTGCCAACTTCACCCGCTTCAGCTGGATGCTGCGGGACCTTTCCAGCCTGCTGTGCGTGGGCATCGCGCTGGCCCCGGCCTTTAAAATGCGCTTTTGGAACGTCGGCGGCGAGGGGCAGATCCTCATCGGCGGCCTTGTGGCGGCGCTCGTCATGGTGCAGCTGGGCAGCAGCCTGCCCGCGCCGCTGCTGATTTTGGCCATGGGCCTTGGCGCCGTGGCGGCGGGCGCGCTGTGGGGCTTTGTGCCGGCGTGGTTCAAGGCCCGCTGGAACACCAACGAGACGCTGTTCACCCTGATGATGAACTACGTCGCCACCAGCATCGTGGCGTGCGCGGTCAACATCATGCGGGGCAAAAACTCCGCGCTGGGCACCCTCAACCGCGCCAGCCGCGCGGGGTGGTTCCCGGCCATCTTCGGCCAGCGCTACACCATCAACATTATCGTGGTGCTGGTGCTCACCTTCGCCATGTACGCCTATCTGCGCTGGTCCAAGCACGGGTACGAGATCAGCGTCGTGGGCGAAAGCGAGAACACCGCCCGCTACGCCGGCATCAACGTGCGCAAGGTCATGCTGCGCACCATGCTGCTGTCCGGCGGCATCTGCGGGCTGTGCGGCTTCATGCTCGTGGCCGGGCGGGACCAGACCATCTCCACCGCCACCGCCGGCGGACGCGGCTTTACCGCCATCATCGTGGCGTGGCTGGCCAAGTTCAACACCTTCTACATGGCGCTCATCAGCTTTCTGCTGGTGTTCCTCGAGCGCGGCGCCTCGGAGATCGCCTCCGCCTACAGCCTCAACGAGTACGGCGCCGACATCATCACCGGCGTCATCCTGTTCTTCATCCTCGGCAGTGAGTTTTTCATCAACTACCGCCTCATCATCCGCGGTATCCATAAGGAGGGCCGGTAAACCATGAACAGCAGCCTTGTCGCGTGGATCCTGCGCGCCGTGCCGTTCGGCACCATCATCATGTACGGCGCCATGGGCGAGATACTGACCGAGAAATCCGGCAACCTCAACCTCGGCGTGCCGGGCATCATGTACCTGGGCGGCTTTGCCGGCTTCGCCAGCGCCTATTATTACGAGAAACTGGCCCCCCATCCCAACGCCGTGCTGTGCGTGCTGCTCTCGCTTTTGTGCGCGCTGGCGGCGTCGATGCTGGGCGGGCTCATCTACGCCTTCCTCACCGTCACGCTGCGCGCCAACCAGAACGTCACCGGCCTGGCGCTGACCACCTTCGGCATGGGCGTGGCGAACTTTTTCGGCGTGTACATCCTCAACGGCGCCACCTACAGCGCCGCGCCGCTGGCCAACAAGGCCTACGCCGCCAAGCTGCCGGTGCTCTCCGGCCTCGGCACGGTGGGGCAGGTGGTGTTCGGATACGGGTTTTTGGTGTACGCGGCCATCGTCATCGCCGTGGCGCTGCACTGGTTCCTCACCCGCACCCGCGCGGGGCTGGCGCTGCGCGCCGTGGGCGAAAACCCCGCCACCGCCGATGCCGCCGGCGTGAACGTCACGCGGCACAAATACCTGGCCACCAGCATCGGCGCCGGGCTGTGCGGCGTGGGTGGGCTGTACTATGTGCTGGACTACAACCAGGGCATCTGGTCCACCACCGGCCAGATGGAGGCGCTGGGCTGGCTGGCCGTGGCGCTGGTCATCTTTACGACGTGGAAGCCGTTGAACGCCATCTGGGGCGCGTATCTGTTCGGTATGCTGTACTGGCTGTACCAATTCCTGCCCAGCATCCTGGGTCTGAGCATCAGCAGCGCCATGACCGAGCTGGTGCAGATGGTGCCCTATGTGGTGACCATCCTCGTGCTCATCGCGGTGTCGCTGCGCAGGAAGAAGGAGGATCAGCCGCCCGCGCACCTGGGCCTTGCCTATTTCCGCGAGGAGCGCTGACGCGCGTGCTGCCCATTTCGGTACGAACACGTCGCGTTTGCCGGTGTGTTAAAAAAGCGCCTTTATGGGTAGAATTGTAGGGCGGGGGCTTGCCCCCGCCGCGCGACTTTGCCGCTGCAACAATGTTTTCCGGCGGGCTCAAGAGCCCGCCCTACACGTTTCCATACGGCAATGATCGTTTTTTGACAGCCTCACGAACGCGCTGCGTTCGTTTTTGCCCCGGCAAAGCCGGCACAGGGGTGCCCTGCGGCCCCGTGCCGCCGCGAAGAAATGCCGATCCCCCGGAAAACGTTTCTGTTTTTACAAAACGCGGCGGCGCTTTTACAACAGGCGCCGCCGCTTTGGCCTTGACACACCCCAAATCTTGTGCTAGGATGGAAAAAGAAAGCTATATCCTGCGCCCGGCGGGCAGGAAGGCGCAAACAGGGGAGAGTGGATGCCATGAGAAGCAACAAGATGATGTTCGCCGTCTGCGGCGCGGCCGCATTGGTCGTGGTCGCCGTGGTGCTGGTGCTGGCCAGTATGTTCAAAAAGCCGGCCCAATCCGGCACCTCCGCCCCCGGCGCCACCGCCACGGCGCAGCCCTCCGCCACGCCGGCCCCGGCCGACGGCACGCAGCCTGCGGGGGACGACGCGCAGGCCGTGCAGCAGACCGCCGTGCAGTTCTACGAGAGCTATTTCGTCAGTGACCCGGAGGCCCTGCGGGAGTGCCTTGTGGCGGATTACGCGCAGGAGGATGCCGTTTACGGCGGCAACGGTGCCATCAGCGGCATCACCGTCACCGTGGAGGGCGATGTGGCCGGCGCGCAGGACGGCGCCACCTGCACCGTGCGGATCGATTATAAAGACAGTGACGCCGGCGATGCCCCGCAGGCCCTCTCCCTTTCCATGGTCAAGCAGTCCGGCGCATGGAAGGTCAGCGCCTACGGCCCGGCCGCCTGAACCGAATCGTCGCCATCCGCCCCGGCGGCGCCCTTAAAACGGGTGCCGCGGGGGCTTTTGTTTTGCCGCCGCCTGTGCTATACTGGACGGCGGGAAAGAGGGTGCTCTGTATGCCAACCGAAACGCGGCCCGCCCGGGCGCCGCTGTTCACCAACCGGCAGCTCGTGCGGCTGCTGTGGCCGCTCATCATCGAGCAGGGGCTGGCGGTGCTCGTGGGCATGGCCGATACCGTCATGGTCTCCTCGGCGGGCGAGGCCGCCATCTCCGGCGTGTCGCTCGTCGATATGGTCAACCAGCTCATCTTCAACATCTTTGCCGCACTGGCCACCGGCGGCGCCGTCGTCACCAGCCAGGCGCTCGGCGCCAAAGACGACCGCCGCGCGCAGGAGAGTGCCGGCCAGCTCGTCAGCCTGAGCGCGCTGCTCGGCGGCGGCGTGATGCTGGCGGGCGCGCTGGCCCGCGGCGCGCTGCTGCGGCTGCTGTTCGGCAGCATCGCGGCGGATGTCATGCAGGCGGCCATGCTCTACTTCCTCATCACCGCTTTGTCCTACCCCTTCATGGCGCTGTACAACGCCGGCGCGGCGCTGTTCCGCTCCACCGGCAACAGCGCGGTGTCCATGCGCGTCAGCGTGCTGGTCAACCTCATCAACGTGGCGGGCAACGCGCTGTGCATCTATGTGCTGCACATGGGCGTGGCCGGCGTCGCGGTGCCCACGCTGGCCTCCCGCGTGGTGGGGGCCGCGGTCATCCTGGCCCTCGCCGCCCGGGAGGACAACGCCGCCCTGCGCCTGACCTGGGCCGGTGTGCGCAGCTTCCGGCCCGCCATCGCCAAAGACATTTTGTACATCGGCATCCCCTCGGCGTTCGAGAACAGCTTCTTCCAGCTGGGGCGGGTGCTCGTGGTCAGCATGATCTCTTTGCACGGCACGGTGCACATCACCGCCAACGCCGTCGCCAACAACCTCGACGGCGTCAGCTGCATCGTCGGCAACGCCATCGGCCTTGGCATGATCACGGTGGTGGGGCGCTGCGTCGGCGCAAGGGATCTTGGGCAGGCCGCGGCCTACGCCAAAAAGCTGCTGCTGTGGGATTATATTTTGCAGGGCGCCGTGGCCGCCGCCGTGGTGGCCAGCCTGCCGTGGACGCTGCGCCTGTATACCCTCACCCCCGAGACCACACACCTGGCCGGCCTGCTCATCGCCATCCACGGCGTGTGCGCCATCGTCATGTGGCCGGCAGCGTTCGTGCTGCCCAACGCCCTGCGCGCCGCCAACGACGTGCGGTACACGATGGCGGTGTCCATCTTTTCGATGGTGGCGTTCCGGCTGGTGCTCTCCTACATCCTGTGCGTGCGCATGGGCTGGGGCGCCGTCGGCGTGTGGATCGCCATGGTGGTGGACTGGGTCTGCCGCCTGGCCGGCTTTGTCTGGCGGTTCGCCAGCCACCGGTGGGAAGAACACGCCAAACGCAAATGGGAGGATGCCGCATGAAACTGGTCAGCTGGAACGTCAACGGCCTGCGCGCCGCGCTCAAAAAGGATTTTGCGGGGGTCTTTGCCCGCCTTAACGCCGACGTGTTCTGCGTGCAGGAGACAAAGATGCAGCCCGGCCAGGCGGAGTTCGCGCCCGAAGGCTACCGGGAATATCTCTTCAGCGCCGAGCGCAAGGGCTATTCCGGCGTGGCGGTGTGGGCAAAGCAGGCGCCGCTCCTTGTGCGGCAGGGCATCGGCCGCCCGGAGTTTGACTGCGAGGGCCGCGCCCTGACGCTGGAATTTGAAAAATATTACCTTGTCAACATCTACGCCCCCAACAGCCAGGACCAGCTGGCGCGCATCGCCTACCGCACCGCGTGGGAGGACGCGCTGCGCGGCTACCTGCAAACGCTGGACGCGCACAAGCCGGTCGTTCTGTGCGGGGACATGAACGTCGCCCATGAGGACATCGACCTCAAAAACCCCGGCCCCAACCGCGGCACGGCCGGCTTCAGCGACGAGGAGCGCGCCAAGCTGGACGAGCTGCTCGCCGCCGGCTTTACCGACAGCTTCCGCCACCTGTACCCCCAAAAGGCCGGCGTGTACAGCTGGTGGAGCATGCGTTTCCGCGCGCGGGAGCGCAACGCCGGCTGGCGCATCGACTATTTCCTCGTCAGTGACCGCCTGACCCCCGCCATCACCGCGGCCGATGTCTTGATGGACATCCCCGGTTCCGACCACTGCCCGGTCACGCTGGAGCTGGCACTCTGAGAGAGGAAAGTGGAGTGTGGAATGTGGAAATATGGTATGCCGCTGCGCGGCAATCTTCTCAAAAAGCTTTCTTCTCTCCACTCTCCACTTTCCAAACTCCACTTTGAAAGAAATTCCCCCGCTGCAAAAAATGCGGCGGGTCTTTCGTTATAGTGTACAGAACACCCGACAGCAGGGGGGAGGTGACCGGCCCTGACCAATGAGGAATTTTCCACCCTGATGCGCCAATACCAGCGGCTGGTCTACACCGTCTGCCTGCAATTCACTCAAAACCCGCACACCGCCGAGGACCTTACCCAGGATACCTTCCTGGCCGCCTTTTCCAGCATCGACCGCTGCGCGCCGGAATACCGCAAGCAATGGCTGGTGCGTGTGGCCGCCAACAAATGCAAAGACCACCTCAAAAGCGCGTGGGTACGCCGTGTCGGCCCGCTTTACACCGAGGATGACCCCGCCGCCCCCCGCCCGCGCGGCCAACCGCCGGACGCGGTGGAGCAGGCCGGCACGCCGGTGGGCCCGGCCCCGCCCGGTGACCCGGCCGACCTTCTGGCTGACGCCGCCGGCGCCGCCGAGGTGCGGGGCCTCATCCTCGCCCTGCGCCAGCCCTACGGCCCGGTGGCCAAAATGTACCTGCTGGAACAAAAAAGCGTGGCCGATATCGCCGCGGCGCTCGGCCGCCCGCAGGCCACGGTGCAAAACCAGCTGTTCCGCGCCAAGGCGCTTTTGCGCCAACAGATCAACGAAAGGAGGCAGCCATAGATGCAAAACGCCGCCGTGTTCGACAACCAAAACCTGTTTGACCCCCTCGGCCACCTGACCGACGCCGGCCTTGCCGCCCTGCGGGACGGCACCCTCGACGAGCTTGGCCGCCTGGAAGCCGGCGAGCACCTCTCTTTCTGTGACTACTGCCTCGCCCGGTATACCGCCCTCATCGAAAAGATGCCCCAGGGCCTGCAGCAGCCCATGCGGGATCTTGTACCGCAGGTGCAGGCGCTCATGCGCCGCCGCAGCTTCCGCATCCTGACCAACCGCTATGTCTCGGCCGCCGCCGCCGTGGCGCTGGCCTTTGTGATGTGGCAGTTCGGGCTGTTCGGCAACCCGGCCGCCGTCCGGCAGCCACCGGCCGAAAAACCCGCCTGGTCCCTTGCCGAGACGCTGCACGGCTGGGGCGATACCTTCCATGACTGGCTGGACGGCTTCTCCCTGCCCGAACTTTCCATCCCCAACGGCCCGCTTGGCCGAACAAAGGAGTGACCACCATGAAAAAGAACGGTTTCCTGACCTTTTTGTTTGCCCTTGTCCCCGGCGCCGGGCAGATGTACTACGGCTATATGCAGCGCGGGCTCTCGCTCATCACGCTGTTCTGCCTGAGTTTCGGCCTTGCCTACACCATGGATATATATCTGTTCCTGGTCGTCTGCGCCATCGTGTGGATGTACAGCTTTTTTGACGTGTATGACCTGCTGCGCTGCGCCAACGCCGGCCAGCCCAGACAGGACGGCCTGATGCTGCTGGGCAGCATGGCGGACATCAAAAAAACCATCCCGCGCAACGGCAAGCTCCTGGGTTGGATCCTCATCGGCCTCGGCGTCTACGGTGTGTATGAGCTGGTCATCCGGGATCTGCTGTTCCCGTTGTTCCGCATGATGTTCGGCGACAGGGCGTGGGGCATCCTGCACAACATCCCCGGCATCGTCGTCTCGGTGCTGTTCATCGCCGCCGGCGTGTGGCTGCTGGGCCTGCACCCGCCGCAGAAAAACGCCGACGCGCCGGCCCCCGACCTGCCGCCCTACCCGCAGCAGGCGCCCGTGCCGCCCGTGCCGGACGACCTGACGCCGGGCGCCGAGCCGCCTGCCGCACCCGAACCGCCGCAGGAATAAGCGCCCTTTGCCATACCCCCGCCGGCGGGCGTTTTCGCCCGCTGTGTTGGGTATCGGCACAGATAATACAAATTGTATAATAATGGGAAAAGAGGGAATGCGATATGGAAAATATGAACCCCGCTGCGGCGCCCGCCGCCGTGCCGCAGCCCGCCCCGGCCCCCCAGCCGCAGAAGGTGCGCCGCGTGGGCACCTTTGCCTTCGGGCTTACCCTCATTGCCGCCGGCGTGCTGCTGTTGTGCGCCATCCTCGTCCCCGGCTTTGACCCGCGGCCCATTCTGCGCCTGGCGCCGGTCATCCTCATCGCCCTTGGCATCGAGGTGCTCGTCTACGCCGCCAGGCCAAATGTCAAGCTCAAGTACGATTTCCTCAGTATGCTGGGCTGCGCGTTCATCCTCGTCGTCATGGGCGGGGCGTCGCTCCTGCCGCTTTTGTGGGACTGGGCCGGCCCCGGGCGGGATGCCCGCGTGCAGGTGCTCACCGCCCAGCTGGAGGAACGCGGCACCGCCGCGCTGGAAAAGGTGCCCGCCCTGAAGGACTGCGTGTACACGGCGGATTATTATCTCCGGGATAGCACCTTCGGCCTGAGTGGGGAGCAGGCCGCCGACCTGGACGCCGCGATTGCCGCCGGCGCCTGCTCCGCCAATGCGAATTTCGTCCTCCGGCCGGGCTATGCCGACGCCGAGGCGTTTGCGGCCGACTGCGCCCAGGTGCTTGCCGCCTGCAAGGCTCTGCCGCTGGACCACTGCTATTTCACCACCTGGCAGCCGGAATACGGCAGTGACGCCGCCGCCGAGCCGTACCAGGTCTTTTCGCTGAACGTCAGCGGCCGGTGGGAGCAGCAGGCCGACGCCGGCCGCCTCGCCGCGCAGGTCGACGCCGACTGGCGCTACCGGGACCTCACCTTCCCGACCCGCGAGGATCTCGACCGCTACCTGGCCGAAACGGAGACCGGCCAGACCGAGGCGGAGTTCCAGCAGCAGCTGTACCAGCAGGGCTATGACGAGGGCTACGCCGCCGCCTTGGCCGAGGCCGGCGCGCCGCCGGCCGTGCCGGACGCGCAGGACGCCCCCGCCGCCCAGACCGCCCCCGCCCCGGAAGGTGAGCCCGCCCCCGGCACGGACGCCGCCCAGGCCGCCCCCGCGCCCTGACCCGCCGCCCCAAAACCACGCCGCCCGCGCTTTTTTGCCGAAAGCGCGGGCGATTTTGTGCGCTCCCGGCTTGTAATCGCCGCGCCAAACTGGTAAAATGGACTCATATCATTTTTACCGGGAGGCGAGCCTTATGGGACTGTTAAAGAACTACACCAGGCAGGAGATCAGCTGGATGATGTATGACTGGGCCAACAGCGTGCACTCCGTCATCGTCGTCACCATCCTGCCCATCTTTTTCGACACCGTTGCCGGCAACACGGCCGACGCCGTTTCCAGCATGAGCACATGGGGCTATGCCACCAGCATCGCCATGGCCATCGTTGCGCTGTCGGCGCCGTTTTTGGGCGTGTTCGGCGATATCCGCGGTATGCGCAAAAAGCTGTTCACGCTGTTTTTGGGCATCGGCGTGCTGGCCTGCGCCGGTCTGGCCTTCACCCCCGGCATGGATTTCACCTCCTCCACCGCCGCCGCGGGCAGGACGGCCACGCTCGTGCTGGTGCTGTACATCGTCAGCGTCGTCGGGTTCGACGCCTCCTGCATCTACTACGACGCATTTTTGACCGACATCACCACCGAGGACCGCATGGACCGCGTCTCCACGCTGGGCTATGGCCTTGGCTACATCGGCGGGTCCACCATCCCGCTCGTCATCTTCCTTGTGATGAACGCCGTCGGCGTGCCCACGCTCACCTGCCTGACCGTCATCTTCGCCCTCACCGCCGTGTGGTGGGCGGTGTTCAGCATCCCGCTGCTCAAAAACTGTGAGCAGAAGGGCGGCAAGGCGTACCAGAAGGGCGTGGTCGGCGCCTCCTTCCGCGAGGTCGGCCGCACCGTCCGCGAGATCATCGCCGACAAGCCGATGCTGCTGTACATCCTTGCCTATTTCTTCTACATCGACGGCGTGCACACCGTCATCAACATGGCCACCAGCTACGGCACCAACCTCGGGCTGGATTCCACCGGCATGCTGCTGGCGCTGCTGCTCGTGCAGGTGCTGGGGCTGCCGTTCTGCCTGCTCTACATCAAGCTGTCGGAAAAATTCGGCGCGCGGTTCATGGTCGGCGTCGGCATCTGCGTGTATATGTTCATCTGTGTCTTTGCCTTCTTCATGCACAGCCTGTGGCAGTTCTGGCTGCTGGCGGTGCTGTGCGCCACCAGCCAGGGCGGCATCCAGGCACTGTCCCGCAGTATGTACGGCAAGCTCATCCCGGACAAGCAGCGCAGCGGGGAGTTTTTCGGCTTCTTTGATATCTTCGGCAAGTTCAGCTCCATCATCGGGCCGGCGCTGGTGGGTTTTGTCAGCGCCGCGGCCGCCGATATCATCCTCAAAAACCGCGGCCTGACCGCCGCCACCGCCACGCCGGCCGAGGTCGACGCCGTCAACGCCGCGGCCGGGCCGTTCGGCATTTTGTCGGTGGTGGTCGTCATCGGCGCCGGGGCGCTGATCTATTTCGTCGCGCTGCCCCGCGCGATGAAAAAGCAGCAGGCCGGGAAGTAAAAAACAAAAGGGGAGCGTGGTTCCATGCCGGAAGGCTACACCCACCTGCGCGTCGCGGCCGGGGCGGCCGCGGCCGTGCGCCATAAGATCAAATGGCCCGCGGCGTTTGCCGCCGGGGCCAACGGGCCGGACATCTTTTTCTGCTACCAGGCGTGGCGCAAGGCCAAAAAACGCCGGCCCGACCTGCCGGCGCTGGGCGCCCGCCTGCACGAGGAAAACACCGGCGCCTTCCTGATGAGCCTGGTGCGCGGCGCGCGCACCGGCCCGCAGGCGGAATATGTCCTCGGCTTTTTGAGCCATTATGCCGCCGACGCCGCCCTGCACCCCTATGTGGCGGCGCTGTGCGCGCCCGGTATGCCCTATGCCCAAAAGGGCGGCCACGGCTACTTTGAGATCGCGCTGGATTCCGCGCTGCACAAGCAGGATACCGGCCGCGCGCCGGTGCCGGCGGCCGAGGCGTGCCCCACCCCGGTGGGGGAGGAGCTGGCCGATGTCACGGCGCTTTTGCGCGGCGCCCTGCGCGAGGTCTACGGGCTGGACATCCCGGCCGAGGCCATCGCCGACAGCTTTTTCCATTCCACCAAACTGCGCGGGCTGTTCACCTCCCGCTTTGGCGTGCGGCGGGCGTTTTTCTGGTTCATCGAGCCGCTGTTCGGCGGCCGCGGGCGCATCACCGGCCACGTCTCGCCGCGCAAACTCAAAAAGGATCTGCCCGATACATGGACGGACCCCTATACCGGCGCGCCGCGCACCGGCGATGCCTTTGCCCTGCTCAAAGAGGCGCAGGCCGTGAGCGAAAAATACATGGCCGCCGCCATTTTGTTCTGGACGCGGCGCCAGCCCGCGCAGGCGGTCGAGGCGCTGCTGGGCAGTGTCAGCTACATCGAGGGGCGCCCCACCCCGCAAAGCGACCCCCAGTATGCCCCGCCCGCCGAGCCGGCGCCCCCGCAGGATGCCGCCTCGCAGGCCGCCGCGCCGGAGGAAGCCCTTCCGCAGGAAGCCGCGCCGGAAGGGGCGGCATCGGAAACGCCGCCTCCGCAAAGCGCCGTGCCGCCGGAAACCGTCCCCCAAACGCCCGCGCCGCCGGAGCCGGCCCCGGCGCCCGCCGCGCCCGCGCTTTCCGCCGAGGAGCAGCAGGCGCTTTTGGACGAGGGCCTTGCCCTGATCGCCGCCGCCCGCGGGGAGGCCGCCGGGGACACGCCGCCGGCCGAAGAACCGGAAGCGGACGAGCCGATAGGAGTGGACGAGGAGCCCGAGCCGCCGGAAGGATCGGTTCCGGCGCCGCCCGCCCCGGCCGAAGAGCCGGAAGCGGACGGGCCGGCAGAAGCGGCCAAGGATCCCGAACCGCCTGAACCGCCTGAACCGCCTGAACCACCTGAACCACCTGAACCGCCCGAAACGCCAGAAGAGCCCGAACGGGCCGAGCCGGCCGAGCAGGCCCAACCGCCCGAGGCCGCGCCCCCGCGACCCGGCGAAAAACCCAATGAAGGAGAGTAACAGCCATGTTCCGTATCACGATGCAAAACGGCCACACCATCGACCTTGAACTTGACGAGGGCGCCGCCCCCATCACGGTGGCCAATTTCCGCAAGCTGGTGGGGCAGAAATTCTATGACGGCCTGACCTTCCACCGCATCATCCCCGGCTTTATGGTGCAGGGCGGCTGCCCGCAGGGCACCGGCACCGGCGGCCCCGGCTGGCATATCAAGGGGGAGTTCCGCGCCAACGGCGTCGACAACCCCATCAAGCACACCCGCGGCGTCATCAGCATGGCGCGCGCCATGGACCCCGATTCCGCCGGCAGCCAGTTTTTCATCATGCACGCCGACGCCCCGCACCTGGACGGCCAGTACGCGGCGTTCGGGCATGTGGTCAGCGGCATAGAGGTGGTGGACGAGATCGCCGCCGCCCCGACGGACTGGAACGATAAGCCCCGCACACCCGTCGTCATCGCCACCATCCGCGAGGTTTGACCCGCCGCAGCGCATACCGGCCCCCCAAGGGCCGCGGATGCCCTGCGGGGCAGGGGAAAGGTACAAGGGTATGTTGAACGTATCGCATCTGACCAAAAAATACGGCAGGACCGTCGCCTGCAAGGACGTGAGCTTCCACCTTGCGCCGGGCACCGTCACGGTGCTGCTTGGCCCCAACGGGGCGGGCAAGAGCACGCTGATGAAATCCGTCATCGGTTTTTTGCGCTATGAGGGCGACATCACCGTCGGGGGGTACCCCAACAAGACTGTCGAGGCGCGGCGGCTGCTGGGCTATATCCCGGAAATGCCGTCGCTGTACCCCAACCTGACGGTGTCGGAGCATATGGAGTTTATCGCGCGCGCCTACCGCCTGAGCGGTTACCAGCCCCGAAAGGAGGAGCTGTTCCGCCGGTTCGAGCTTACCGACAAGCAGAAAAAATTCGGCGATGAACTTTCCAAAGGTATGCAGCAAAAGCTGAACATCTGCCTTGGCCTGTTGCCGGGGCCGAAGGTGCTTTTGCTGGATGAGCCGATGATCGGCCTGGATCCGCACGCCATCAAGGAGCTCAAGCTGCTTTTGGAAGAGATGCGGGCGGCCGGGTGCACGATGCTCGTCAGCACCCACATCATCGACAGTGTGGATATGCTGTGGGACAAAACGCTCATCATGGACCGCGGCGCCATCCGCGCCGACGTCACCCGTGAGGCGCTGGAAAAGGACGGGCGCACCCTTGAGCAGCTGTTCTTTGACGTGACGGAGGGTGCCGGCGGGCAGGACGGCGCCCCGCAGGAGGGGCACACGGCATGAGACTGTTTGCCTATTACGCGCTGCACACCTTCAAAAACCAGCTGAAAAAGCTGTTCAAGACGTGGGTGCTCATCTTTTTTGCCGTTTGTGTGGGCATGGGGGTGGCGCTGGGGCTGTTCATGGCCTTTCTGGACGATTCCGCCGCGCAGGCGGACGGCCCCGGCCCGGCGGACACCGTCGTGGAGGAGGGCCCCTCCTTCCTGGAAGCCGCCGGGGTCGCGCCCAACGACGTGGTCGAGCTGGCCGTGGGCGGCGTCGTCCTGGCCATGTTCGTGTTTTACGCCATGAGTGCGGACAAAAACGGCAGCCGCATCTTTTTGCCGGCGGATGTCAACCTGCTGTTCGCCTCGCCGATGAAGCCGCAGTCCGTCTTGCTGTTCCGCGTGGCGACGCAGCTGGGCATCGCGGTGGTGGGCAGCGTGTATCTGCTGCTCCAGCTGCCCAACCTCGTCCTTGTCGCGGGGCTCAGCCTGTGGGCGGCGCTGGCGCTGGTGGCGGCGTGGGGGCTTACCCTTGTGTTCGGCACGCTTTTGCAGGTGCTGCTGTACACGCTTGCCTCCACGCACCCCGCCGTCAAGCGGCTTTTGCGGCCCTGCCTGTACGGGCTTTTGCTGCTCACCGCCGGCGGCTTTGCCGCCTTTGCCGCCCACACCGGCACGGGGCTGCTCAACACAGCCGTGCGGTTTTTCAACGCCCCCCTCACGCGGTATATCCCCGTGTGGGGCTGGCTCAAAGGTTTGTGCGCCTTTGCGCTGGCGGGCAACGCCCCCGGGGCGGTGCTCTGCCTTTTGGCGCTCGTGCTGGCGGGGGCGGCGCTCATATACGGCATCTGGAACCTCCGCGCGGATTTCTATGAGGACGCCCTTGCCAAATCGGAGGAGACGGCGGCGCTTTTGGAGAAGGCACAGGCCGAAAGATCCACCGGCATCGCCGTAAAGCGCAAAAAAGACCGCAGCGAAACGCTGCGGCGGGACGGGATGCGCCACGGCGCGGGCGCCAACGTCTTCTTTTTCAAGGCCCTGTACAACCGGTTCCGCTTCGCGCACCTCGGCTTTTTCACCAAAACGATGGAGACGTACCTGGTGGCGGCGGTGGCCGTGGCACTGCTGTGCCGCTTTGCCGCGCCGGGGGCGGGCCTTTTGCCGGTGGCGCTCACGCTTGCCGCAATGGCCTTTTTCCGCGCGCTCGGCAACCCGCTCGAGCAGGACACCCAGACGGACTGCTTCCGCCTCATCCCCGAAAGCACCTGGGCAAAGCTGTTCTGGTCGCTGATGGGGGGCACGCTCAACTGCCTGCTGGACGTGCTGCCCGCCATCCTTGTCGGCGCCGCCCTTACCGGGTTTGACTTTTTGGGCGCGCTGGTGTGGGTGCCGCTCATCGTCTCGGTCGATTTTTACGCCACCTGTGTGGGGGCGTTCATCGGGCTGTCGGTGCCGGTGGCCGCGGGGCAGATGCTCAAGCAGGTCGTCCAGATCATGTTCGTCTATTTCGGGCTCGTGCCGGATATCGCCGCCGCCGCGCTGGGCATCGTGCTGGGGCATACGGCGGCGGGCATGCTGGCGGCGGCCGTGCTCAATTTTGGGCTGGGCTTTTTGTTTTTTGGACTTGCCCCGATGTTTATCGACCCGCATGGCGGAATCCGGAAGGAGGATACAACGGTATTTATGGGTGATCTCAAACTTGCAAGGCGGCAGTTCTCGGCCGTGGGGCTGGGCCTGTTCACCATCATGGCGGTGGGCACCGTGTTGCAGCTGGCGGCCGGCGCCGCCGCGGGGTATTTCTACCCGCAGGGGGGCCCCTCCTGGCTGCTCTGGCTGTGCACCTTTGCCCCCATGTACCTTGTGGCGGTGCCGGTGGGGCTTTTGGTCCTGCGGCGCGCCCCCGCCGCCCCGCGGGAGGAACACGCCCTCCGGCCGGGGCAGTTCGCGGCGGCGGGGACCATCAGCGTTTTTGCCATGTACGCGGGCAACCTTGCCGGCAACCTTCTGCTCATGCTGCTGCAGGCGGTGACGGGGGCTGCCTCCGTGAACCCCCTGCTCCCCTATGCGATGGACGAGGCGCTGCTGCCGCGGGTGCTCGTCATGGTGGTCCTGGCCCCCCTCATTGAGGAATACATCTTCCGTAAGCAGATCATCGACCGCACCTGCGTCTACGGCGAAAAGCTGGCGGTCGTCACCTCGGCGGTGCTGTTCGGCCTTTTCCACGGCAATTTGTCCCAGTTCTTCTACGCGTTCGTGCTGGGGCTGGTGTTCGGGTATATCTATCTCAGGACGGGGCGGCTGCGCTATTCCGCCGCGCTGCACATGGGGATCAACTTCCTGGGCGGCGTGGTGGCGCCGGCGCTGCTCGGCGGCATTGACCTGGAGGCTGTTTCCGAAACCGAGGCGGGCGATGCCGCGGCGCTGCAGACCCTCCTGCCGCAGCTGCTGCCCCTGGTGGCGTATGCGCTGGCGCTCGTCGCCGTCAGCCTGGTGGGGCTGGTGCTGTTCTGCTTCCACATCCGCGACATCCGCTTCCGGCCGGCGCCGCAGGAATTGCCGAAGGGCGCAAGGCTCAAAACGGTGTACGCAAACGTCGGGATGGTGCTGTTTATCGCCCTGTGCCTTGCGTCCGTCGCGCTCACGTTCCTTGCTGCATAGCGCTTTCCTCTGCCAGCCGGGCGCGGCAGCGCTGCCCGTCCCACGCGCCCAAAAGCGCGGGCACGATGTCGCCGCTCGTATGCCCCGGCGCCTGCACCGCCACCGGCAGGTATTGCGGGGTGTAGCCGGTAAACACGGTGGCGGAAAGCGGCGTCTCCAGCAAAACGGGCTCCACGCGCCCCGCCATGCCGGCGGCCAGCTGTGCGCGCACCGCCTCGCACGCGGCGCCCATGCGGTGCGCGCGGGCCAACTTTTCCTCCTCCGGCACCTGGCCCGCCATGCTGTAGGCCGGCGTGCCCGCCCGGCGGGAGAAGGGGAACACGTGCACCTTTAAAAACCGCTGCGCCGTTACAAAGGCAAGGCTCTCGGCAAAATCCTGCTCCGTCTCGCCGGGGAACCCGACGATAACGTCGGTCGTCAAACTCACATTTTCCGCCCCGAACGCCGCGCGCAGCGCGGCGGCTTTTTTTGCGTAGAGCGCGGCGGTGTAGGGCCGGCGCATGGCGCGCAGCGTTTTGTCGCAGCCGCTCTGCAAGCTCAGGTGGAACTGCCCGCACAGCTGCGGCACCGCCGCCAGGCGGGCGATATCGGCGTCGGTGAGCAGGTCGGGGTCGAGGCTGCCCAGGCGGATGCGCCGGATGCCCGGCACGACGGCCGCCTTTTCCACCAGCTCGGCCAGCCCGGTGCCGGTGTCCCGCCCGTAGCTGGGCAGGCTGATGGCCGTCAGCACCACCTCCCGGTAGCCGGCGTCCGCCAGGCGGGCAAGCTCCTCCAGAATGCCCGCCTCGCTGCGGCTGCGCACCGGCCCCCGCGCGCGGGGGATCACGCAGTAGGCGCAGCGGCGGTCACACCCGTCCTCCACCTTCACAAAGGCGCGGGTGTGCCCGGCAAAACGGTCCATCGGCAGATCCTCGAACGGCTCACCCTTTTCGTGGGGGCGGATGTCCACCACCCGCGCCTCGGCCCCGGACAGGACCTTCTCCACGTTTTCCAGCAGCGCGCGGCGGGCCTTCACGCCCATCACCACGTCCGCCTCGGCAAAGGCGGCCGCCTCGGCGGGGAAAGCCTGCGGCCAGCACCCGCAGAGCACCGTCACGGCGGCGGGGTTCGCGCGCTTTTGGCGGCGCAGCCAGCGGCGGCTTTTGGCGGCGCCCTCGGCGGTCACGGTGCAGCTGTTCACGATATACACATCCGCCTCGGCGCCCGGCTCCGCCACCGTATACCCGTTCTGGGCAAACAGGCGGGCCAGGGCGCCGCTCTCGTTCTGGTTCACCTTGCAGCCCAAGGTATAAAAGCACACCCGCACGGCGCAGCCCCCTTTTTTTAAAAAACTGGCTCCATTATAGCCAAAACCCGCCCCGCTTGCAAGCGATACTAAAACCCGCCGCCCCCGCATAGGATTGGTTGAAATTTTGCGCGATGCCGCAGGGGGTGGCCGGGATGGAACGGAGCTTTACAAAACGATTTGCCGCGGTGGCGGTGTGCATGGCGCTGGCGGCGGGGGCCGCGCTGCGCCTGCTGCTGCCCGCGGCCGCACCGGTGGGGGAGACGCCCTACCCGGCGGTGCCCACGGCGGCCATCGTGCCGGCAACCACGGCCGCCTTCGATGTGCCCTGCCGCGCCGCCATCCTCATCGACGAGGATTCCGGCACCGTGCTGTACGAGAAAAACGCCGACGAACGGCGCCCCATCGCCTCCATCACCAAGGTGATGACGCTGCTGCTCACCTTTGAGGCGCTGGAGGCCGGCCGGATATCGCTGGAGGACATCGTGCCGGTGTCGGAGCACGCCTACCACATGGGCGGCAGCCAGATCTGGCTGGAGCCCGGCGAACAGCTGACCTTGAACGATATGCTCAAGGCCATCTGCATCTCCTCCGCCAACGACGCCGCCGTCGCGGTGGCGGAATACGTCGGCGGGAGCGAGCCGGCCTTTGTGCAGCTGATGAACGAGCGCGCCGCCGCCCTTGGCATGACGAACACCCATTTCGAGAATGCCTGCGGCCTTGACACCGAGGGCCACCTTTCCACCGCGCGCGATGTCGCCGTCATGAGCCGGGAGATGCTTTTGCACCACACCGAGGTCGAGGATTACTGCATGATCTGGACCGACACGCTGCGCGGCGGGGCCACCCAGCTGGTCAACACCAACAAGCTGCTCAAAAGCTACAACGGCATCACCGGGTTAAAGACCGGCACCACCAGCAAGGCGGGGGTGTGCATCTCGGCCAGCGCCGCGCGCGACGGGCTGCGCCTCATCGCCGTGGTGCTGGGCGCCGATTCCGGCAAGGAGCGGTTTTCAGCCGCCACCGCCCTGCTGGACTACGGCTTTGCCAACTACGAGAACATCGCCGCCCCCGCGCCCGAAAACGCACCGGCCGCCCTGCCGGTGCGCCACGGCACCGCGCAGGAGGTAAAGCTCGCCTACACGGCACCGGCGCTCTACCTGGCGCCCAAGGGGCAGAGCGGCGCGCTCACCGCCGCGCTCGACCTGCCCGAAAGCCTGCCCGCGCCCGTCAGCCCGGGGCAGGCGGTGGGCAGCCTGCGCATCCTCTGCGGGGACGAGGAGCTGGGCACCTACCCCGTCACGGCCGCCGAGGGCGTCGGGGAGCTCACCTTCGGGTTCTGCTTTGCGCGTCTCGCCCGGGCGCTGCTGCTGGTGCCCCCCGCCTGAACCCGCCGCCTTCCGCCTGGCAGCCCCGGCCCGCCGCCGGGGCTGCTTCCATACCCGGAAAACCGCCGCAAAGGGCAAGGGGCTTTTAAGCAAAACAGCCAATGCGGCGCGCGGCGCTTTATGCAAAAGGTAGAATTTACCAGCTGCGGGCAATTCCGGCTGGTTTTTGGCCGGCTTTTGTGCTACAATCAGAGCATAAAAGTGTAAGTGTGCACTTCTGTACCGTAGGGAGGTTATACAAGATGCAATGGCGCAAACGCATGGCGGCTGCCGTTTTGGCGCTCGCGCTGACGGTCAGCAATTTGGGCGCGGTCACGGCCGGCGCCGAAGAAATCGTGCAGGGGGCCCCTGCAATAAGTTCCACCGGCGAAACCTCGCCGGTGGAAGAAGCCCTTTCTGAAAATATGCTTGGGCAGGCGGAGGCCGTCGATACGGCTCCATCCGAAGCACCCGCCGGGCAGAGCACTGACGCCCCCACGGCGGAGCCGGCCGACGCCCCCACGGCGGAGCCGGCCGACGCCCCCACGGCGGAGCCGGCCGACGCCCCCACGGCGGAGCCGGCCGACGC